>NZ_FPJP01000002.1:0-589343 GCF_900119325.1 Burkholderia sp. NFPP32
GCGTTCGCACCGCAAGGCGTGTTCGGCGACATCCTGAAGTCGGTCGCACCGACCGTCGGCTCCGTCGCCGGACAGCTCGGCGGCTTTCTGCCGTTCTCCGTCATGCCTGCCCAGCCGGCATTCCACTGACCGCTGCTACTGAAGACCTGCGCCACCGTGCGTGACCGCGCGGTGGCGCACCCGACGGACGCCCGTCGCGCAACGATCCGATCGCGTCGGGATGCGCGCCCGTTACTTTCGACCAACCAACCCCGCGACGCGTCGCGATTGGCGCGCCGCGAAGGAGATTGCGATGGACAAGGACAAGAAGCCCGCCGCCGCGAAGGCGGCAGCCATGCCGACGGACAGCGCGGCTGCCGCATCGGACGTCACGCCGCCCGATTCGGCCAACGAAGCGGTCCACGTGACGAGCGGCAAGCGCCAGTATCTGATCGCGCCTCGGCGCGGCGTGCTCGCACGTCAGGCGGCCGTGACGCCGATGTCGGCTCACGACCTCGACAACGCGGTCGGCCGGCTCCCCGGCGTCGAGGTCGTGCGCGTGATCAACAGCCACAAGAACGCGCAGATGATGTCGGCGAGGCCGGACGAAGCGACCGACACGTATGTCGTCAAGATGGATCCCGCGAACGCGCAAGTGCTGCAGGCGACGGCGCCGCCGGGAATGATCGTCGAGGAGGATCATCCGCTCGGCTATGGGAAAAAGCCGCAACAGGAGTCCGGCGCCGAGCTTCGTCCGCAGGCGGCCGTCGCGTCGATGATCTTGCGCCCGGTGACGATCCGCGTGCTGGGAGCGAACGACCAGCCCGAGCCCGGCGTGCCGGTGACGCTCGCGGGCGACGGCTTCCCGGTGAGCGGCACCACCGACGCGCGAGGCGAAACGACGCTGACCGTCGCGCAGATGGCGCCCGGGCCGCTCCAGTCGCTGGCGGTGCGACCGCCCCACACGTACTGGAATGTCTATTTGCCGGCGCCGCTGCTGTCGAGCGATCAGGCGAACGTGGTGCGGCTCACGCCGTTGTCCCAGCCGAACCCGAACGTGCCGCCGCGTGCGCCGCTCGGGTGGGGGCAGCGCCTGATGGGCCTCGACGAGCTTCCCGCCACGGCGACGGGGCGCGGCGTTCGCGTCGCGATCGTGGATTCGGGGGCGGACGCGTCGCATCCGCTGTTGAACCATATCCTGCGCGGTGCCGATCTGACCAACGACCAGAACCCGGATACCTGGAAGGACGACGTGATCGGCCACGGATCGCATTGCGCGGGCGTGATCGCCGCGCGAATCAGTCCGCAGGCTGCCGACGCGCAGATGGCGATGCGCGGTTTCGTGCCCGACGCAGAGATCCATGTGCTGAAGATCTTTCCCGGCGGCCAGTTCAGTACGCTGATCCAGGCGCTCGACTATTGCATCGACCACGACATCGACGTCGTGAACCTGAGCCTTGGCGCGCCGCAGGCGTCGCTCGCCGTCGAGCAGAAGCTGATGGAGGCCGTGCAATCCGGCGTCGCATGCATCGTCGCGGCCGGCAATTCGGGCGGCCCGGTCCAGTACCCGGCCTCGTCGCCGTACGTGCTTGCGGTATCGGCGCTGGGGCTGCAGCGCGAGCTGCCCGGCAACACGTGGGAGCAAACGCAGATCGTCGCGCAGGCCGCGACGCCCGACGGCCTCTTCGCGCCGACGTTCTCGTGCCACGGTCCGCAAATCGGCGTGTGCGGGCCGGGCGTCGGCGTCGTATCGACCGTGCCCGGGTCGGCGTTCAATGCCGAATCCGGCACGTCGATGGCGGCGCCGCACATCACGGGGCTCGCGGCGCTGCTGTTGAGCGATCCGCAGATCGCCAGCCATCTCGGGCCGCGCCGGCCGGAGCGCGTCGCCGCGCTGTTTCATCTGATCCGGATGATCTGCACGCCGATCGTGCAATACGACGTCGCGAATCGCTTCGGCGCCGGCCTGCCACGCATCCAGAACCTTCGCCAGCTGTTGCAGCAGGCGGCCCGCTGACCGCGCGCGAGCCGCGCCGGCCGATCGCCGATCGCCGATCGCCGGCCGATTCCGTCGGCCGGCGCACATCGCCACACACAAGGAGAAATTCGACATGTCGACCCTGTTGCGCATCACCCGGGCGGCCTGCGCCGCCAGCCTGATTCTGACCTGTGCCGGCGCACACGCGCAGGACTGGACGCTGTCGCTGTCCTGGAAGCTAGGCTCGTGCGTCGGCGGCGACGGCGCGCAGACATGCACGGCCGGCCAGCCGCCGTCCGCGCGCCAGGACGCCGACGGCACACCGATCCGGATCACGGCGATCGGCCTGTATACGCCTCGGCGCGATTGCGGCACGGCGGCGGTTCCGGCCGACACGCTGCCCGGCGATGCCGCGCCGTATATCGCGCTTGCGAGCGCCGATGCATTCCAGCAGCACTGGAACCGCTACGGGAGCTGCACGGGCTACGCGCCCGCCGGCTATGCCGCCGAGCTTGCCGCGATGGCGCGTGCAGTGGGCCTCACGAACCTCGGCCGCTACCTGAACGAGCACGACAACAAGGTGGTGCGGCTCGACGAGCTGAAGAACGCGCAACTGCACGATTTCTTCCTCGGCGCGGACAAGGCGGTCCAGTTCCTGTGCACGCCCGACGGACGGCTCGCGGAAGTGCGCTACCGGCTGCGCGACTGGTCCGACGTATTCGTGTATCGCGACAAGGGCGGCATGCTGGTCCTGGCGCCGGGCGGCAATTGCGGCGACGAAGTGCGGCTGTAGCGCGCGCTGCCCGCCGACATCGTGGAGAACCGTCATGCGCACGCATCGTTCATGGTCCCGGACAACGGCGGACGCACCGCCCGAAGCGGACGGTACGAACACGGCCGCATCGAGGCGCGATCTGATCGGGCAGCTGCAAATCGAATGCAATGCGATGGCGCGCTACGCATTGCAGCACGGAATCGCAGTGGCGCCCGATCTGATCGCGCAGTTGTCGATGCTGATGGTCGCGGCGTCGCGCGCCGCGGCCGAATCCGCGGCGGACGATGCGTCGTCCGTGCACGGCGCATCGTATGCGCTTGCCGCGATTCATCGTCGGCTCGCGGTCGCGATCGCGCCCGCGACGCCGCAGGCGGTCACGCTGCTCGACGGCGAACTGCGCGTCCGCTCGCGCTTCGCGTGGCTCGGCCCGGTACCGCTGATCCGCGCGCTGACGCTCTCCGCCGCGACGTTTCTGGTCGCGGTGATTGCGACGTCGCTGTCGCCGGAAGTGTCGGTCGCGAACATCGATCAGGGGTTTCTCGATTCGCACGGCACCCGGCTGCTGTGGAATGCGCTGTTCCTGATGTTCTGCGCCGGGCTCGGCGCGTCATTCGCAACGCTGTTCCAGGCTCATCGCTACGTCGCGAATTCGACATACGACCCGAAGTACGACGCGTCGTACGGCGCGCGGCTGATTCTCGGCGTGATCGCGGGCCTGATTCTCGTCGAGCTGCTGCCGCCGCACCTGTACGACGGCGCAAGCACGCGCAGCTTCGGCAAGCCGGCGCTTGCGATGCTCGGCGGTTTCTCGGCGACCGCCGTGCATCGGCTGCTGCACCGGCTCGTCGAAACGCTCGAGACGCTCGTGCGCGGCGACACCGCGGCCGCCGCGCAAGCGACCTTCGAAGCGCATCGCGCCCATGCGGCAACCGAGCGCGTGCAATGGCAAAGCGAACTCGCGGCGGATCTGCTGCGGCTTCAGCAATCGCTCGAAACGGGGATGCCGGCCGATGCGGTCAAGCAGCGGCTTGCCGAATTCACACGCGCAATGCTGTCGGCAGACGCGCCGCGCACGGGCCGTCACGACGGCGCAAATGCAATCGGGGAATGACCATGCTCTTTCTTTACAACTGGCCGTCGTGGCTGATGGGGCTCTTCATCGTGACCGCGACCGTCGCGGCCGCATTGGCCGGCTACGCGCTGTTCCGCCGCATCGCGCCGGTCGACGTGCATCCCGAGCAGCGAGCGATGGCGATCACGATGGTGTCGGTCATCACGACGATCAACTCGCTGCTCGTCGCGTTTTCGGCGATCAGCGTGTGGGACGCGTACAACAGCGCGGAGCGCACCGTGGACGCGGAAGCGACCGCGGCCGGCGAGCTGTCGCGCGATCTCGCCGCGTTCGGCGATCCGGTTGCCGACGCCGCCTCGGGCGCGCTGCGCGCCTATCTCGACGGTGTCGTCCGTTACGAGTGGCCGACGATGCAGCAGCACGCGAGTGCGGATGCGCAGGCGGCGGCCCGCTTCGATCGCCTGTTCGACATGGCCAACCGGATCGAGCCGCGCAGCGAGCGGCAAAGCGTGCTGCTCGGCGAGGTGCTCGCACGCGTCAACGAGATGGCCAAGCATCGCGAACAGCGCCTGCTGACGCTCGACGTCGCGATGCCGGCCACGCTGTGGGGCGTGGTGCTGCTCGCGAGTGTCGTGTCGTTTCTGCTCCTTTACATCCTTCCGGGCACGCGCTTCAACATCGCGCTCGTCGCGAGCTGGGCGCTCACGCTCGGACTCGCGTTCTTCTTCGTGCTTGCCGTCGACCGTCCGTTCGCAGGCGAAGTCAGCGTCAAGCCGGAGTCGCTGCGCGCGATCGTCGCCGCGATCGACGCGCAATCGCAACGAACCGGGCCGGCTGCGCATCGCAACGTTCCGCCTTCGCCGCGCAGCCCGACGCGTTCGGAGGTGGACGACGCTGCCGCGTTGACTGCTTCGACCGTTTCCTCACCGCCGAGCGCGTCCGGCGCGGCCTCGCTCGGCCATGCCTCGCAAGGAGAACGCGATGACACCCGATGAATTCCAGTCCGCCGCCGCCGTATCCGCCGTGCTCGCGCAACGCTGGTATCCGGCACTTGCCGCCGCGATGGCCGAGTACGGCATCTCGACCCCCGGGCGTATCGCGGCCTTCGTCGCGCAGACCGGCCACGAGACGCTCGGCTTCACGCTCACGCGCGAGCTGTGGGGGCCGACAACTGCACAGCGCGCCTATGAGCCGCCGTCGCGCAAGGCCGCCGAACTCGGCAACGTCCAGGCGGGCGATGGCAGGCGCTTCCTCGGACGCGGGCTCATCCAGATCACCGGGCGCGCGAATTACCGCGAATGCGGCAACGCACTCGGTGCCGATCTCGAGCGCCAGCCCGAACTCCTCGAACGGGAACCGCTGGCCGCGCGCTCGGCGGCCTGGTGGTGGGAACGGCACGGCTGCAACCTGATCGCCGACTCGGGCGATTTCGTGTCGCTGACGAGGCGCATCAACGGCGGTGTCAATGGACTCGAAGACCGGATGCACCGATGGGCGATCGCGAAAAAAGCGATGTGCCTGTGAGCGTGCGGCATGGAGCAAAGACCAACCAACGGAGGGCAACATCATGAAGACGCGAATCTGGGGTAAGTGCGTATCGATGCAGGGCGTGCTGATTGCGGTGGCGGTGACGGTGGCGAGCGCGGCCATGCCTCGGCACGCATCGGCGGAAATCGAATGCCGGCCTGTCACCGTGAAAACGGGCAAACAGTTGAACAACACATGGGGAAAAGACCTGCATCGTCTGGAAAGCAACGGCGGCGTCGACACGATCGTCAACAGGATGTGCCGGCCGGACTGGGCCCGCGCCGACGACTACTGGCTGTATGGCAACTATTACCCGCTCCACGACGACCCGCATACGCAGCAGCGTGAAGGCGCCGACCTCTTTGTCAAATCGAGGCCGAATCAACCCGAACTGACGAGATACCTTTGCAAGGATACTGGCGCGAACGGCGCGACGCCGTATGACAAGGCGACGCCGGTTGGCGTATTCGCTTACGAAACCTTCAAGACGGACGAGTCGCGGAAGAAGGCGACCGACATCGCCAAGCAAGTCGAGCTGCATGTGCTGTGCGTGGCGCCGGCAGCGCGAGAAAAGGGGCTCGGAATACGGATCCTGAACGAGGCCGTGCAGCGCATGACCGAGGGCGTCAACCACGACAAGAAGGTTCGCATGCAGCTGACCTCGCACGTGAAGGCGCAAGGCTTCTACGACCGGCTCGACATGACGTGCCGCGAGGAACAAGCGAGCGATTCCACCGCGCGCGTCTACGAGCGCACACTGAAACCCGGTGATCGCATCAAGCGGCGCGATGCGATGTATTACGTGGACTGGAACGACGGCGGCCAATGCCGGCGCGTGACGTTCGGTTGCGGCAATCGAAATGAGTATGAACAGCTGCGGCTACGCGCGTTCGATTCGGAAGATGGTTTCGAAAATTCCGATGACGCTGCGCATGTCAATGGAACGCTCGTGGCCGGCGCCTTTGCCCATGCCAACGGATGCAACGCCGAATCGGAGGAAATCGGGTATGACGAGGTGATCCGGAAACTGGGCGGGCACGGCCAATGAGTCTCCGGCGGTTGCGTCGTCGCAAGATGTGCCGCATTCGACGGGTAGCGGCATGCTTCGAGTGCCGTCGTGCGGCCGTCGGCGGCACAGGCACGACGCAGCCGATCCAGCCGATCGACCCGACTCGAAAGCGCTCTACATGGTCGGCGATCCGGGCAAGGTCCGACAAAGCCTTGCTTGTCGGCTGAACAGGAACGCTCATGCGCGAGCCTGTCGGATGTCCAGTGTGCGGAGGTCGGCGAGCCCCGGGAGCCTGCGTGCGACGCACCCGCAGCGAGGTCAGATTTGCTCGAGGCCGTCCGAATCGACGATGCGAATCTGCTTGCCGTGCGCCGCGACGAGCCCCTTGTGCTGGAACTTCGACAGCATGCGGCTGACCGTTTCGAGCTTCATCCCGAGATATTCTCCGATCTCGTCGCGCGTCATCCGCAGCACGAATTCCGCGGCGGAGTAGCCGCGTGCCTTGAAGCGCGTGGAAAGGTTCAGCAGGAATGCGGCCACGCGCTGCTCGGCTGTCATCGTGCCGAGCAGCAGCATCAGCGCGGATTCGCGGACGATTTCGCCGCTCATCATCTGGTACACGTGATGTTGCATCGACCGTACTTCGCGACACATCTGCTCGAGCTGGCCGAACGGGATGATGCAGACGGTGCTGTCCTCGAGCGCGATCGCGTCGCCGTTGTGGTGCCCGGTGTGCACGCCGTCGAGCCCGAGCGATTCGCCGACGATCTGGAAGCCGGTGATCTGCTCGTTCCCGTCACGATGCATCATGGTGGTCTTGAACGAACCGGTTCTCACCGCATAGATGCTGTTGAACACATCGCCTGCGCGAAACAGCGTTTCACCGCGCCTGACGTGACGTGTCGTGCAGATCATTGCGTCGAGACGCGCGAAATCGTCAGGCGAAAGATCGGGCGGCATGCAGACGGTACGCAACGTGCATGTCGAACATCGGGACGTGGCGCGCTTCGGCTGGTCCGCCGGCTCGACGGGACGCAGCGGGATGAACGGGCGTAACGGACGTAACGGGTGCAACGGCATGGTCGTCGAGACATTGGCATGGCTCTCCATGATCGGCTCCAATTCGTGGGGCAGCGGCGAATTGCTGTCGGGCAGGATCGCGCTGGCTGTATTGCTGGCGGCCTTGGCGTCTGCCGCCTTCGTGAAGGGAGAACCCCACCGGATGGGCCAGGAGACCGATGCGCCGGTCTCGACGGTGATGCTGCCTTTGCGCCGGGAGGCACGTGTGTTTGTTGTTCTTGATGGGAAGTATGGATGCCGCGCAGCGCCAGGGAAATCAGCCGGCATTGAAGATGAGGTAGGTGATGCGGAAGGGCTGTAGGACGTTTCCTACAGCGGCGCGGCGGTGAACCCGTTGACCTGGCTCAATACCTGCGGCGATGCCGTGTTCCATCTTGGATAACACCGATACCGTAAGAGGAATTCGCGAAGCGTTCCGGTTGCCACGGCTTTCGTGGAATCCGGTGTCGTGATCGTGTGGCGCACCGAACCGTATCAACGGACACATTCAGGCGTCGCCCGCCGGCCGCCCGCTGCGGCAAGCCCGCTGTTGATTGATCCTCGTCAAGCTGCCCGAGCCGCCATGCGCGATGCTGAATGCGGTGCGGCACGCATCCGATTGCAAGACCCGCGATCGACACGGGCCGACTGGAGACCGCCATGAAGTCCGATGCAGCACTCAAGCAGGATGTCGAGCAGGCGCTTTTCTGGAATCCGGCGATCGACGCGCGCCGGATCGACGTCGACGTCCGCGACCGGATCGTCACGTTGCGCGGCACGGTCGACAGCTGGGCCCAGAAACTCGAGGCGCAGAAAACGGCGCTGCATGTCGCGGACGCGCGCGCGCTGGTGCTCGAACTGAACGTTGCGCCGCCGGAGAGCGCCTGCGCCGATCAGGAACTGGCGATCGCGATCACGTTCGCGCTCGGCTGGCAGGACGCGTTACGCGATCACGAGATTCGCGTCGAGGTCGATCACGGCTGCGTGACGCTCGATGGCGAAGTGGATCACGCGTTCCAGAGCCGTGCGGCGGAAGCGATGGTGAGCCGGATGATCGGCGTCGTCGGCGTGGCGAACCGCATCCGGGTGCGTACCGACCATACGGTGCCGGACGTCGGCGCCCGGGTTGCCGAAGCGCTTGCGCGACGCGCACGGCGCGAATCCGCGGGGATTTCGATCGACGCGGCCGACGGGATCGTTACGTTGACGGGCACGGTCGCATCGCTGGCCGAAAAGCGTGCCGCGTGCGGCGCGGCAGGGTCGGTGAGGGGTGTGCGCGAAGTCGTCGATCACCTGTCGATTGCCTGATCGGTTCGGAGCAGGACAGACGTTGATCGACGGTCAAGGATGTCCGAACCGCGGTGACGACTCGCGTTGCCCGGGACAACCAGGAGATGACATGAATGCTGCGATGCTCTGCACTCGCGATGTCGCCACGTGTTTCGAAACGATCACGGTCGTCGAGGCAGCCGAACGGATGCGCGATGCGCACGCTGGCGATCTGGTCGTGGTGCGTGAACGGGAAGGGCACCTTCTGCCGGTCGGCATGGTGACCGACCGCGACATCGTGCTCGCCGTGGTGAGCCCGGGCGCGGAGGCGGGCTCGCTGTTCGTCGGGGACATCATGTCGGAACCCGTCGCGGTTGCAAACGGCGACGAAGATGTCTGGCTGCTCGCAAAGCGCATGCGGCAGCATGGCATACGCCGGCTTCCGGTCGTCGGCGACGACGGCCAACTGGTGGGCATCGTCACGCTCGACGATCTGTTGCGTGCTGCCGCGGCGTTGCTCGACGAGTTGCGTCTCGTCGCGGCACGTCAGCCGTATTTCGAGGAAAAGCAGCGTGGGTAGCGCGCTCCGACGCGCTTTCCGCTTTCATCATTGCCGGTCCCTGCCGGGTCTTCGCACGGTCACTGCTGCCGATGGGGTCTGGCAGTTGCTTCAACGAGCTTGATTTCGCCATCTTCATTCAGTCGCGTCTCGACGACTTCGCCCTCGATATGCTCGACACCCCAACTTGCCGCGAGATCCCCGAGGTAATTGGCGACGAGATGAGCGTCGAAATGCCACGCATGGCTAATACCTCTTGCAGATTCGGAATGGTTGCCTCGACCACTCAAATTTTTGGAATGGTGAGTGACTCGATCAGTGAGATTTTTACCTTGTAACCATACGCTTCGGAAAGATGGGCGACGGTCATCCATCCCGCGCTTCCCCCGCCCACAATCAGGATGCTTTTCACCAAATTCCGCATAATTCCTCTCATGTGACTAAAATTGAACTGTTTAGCTCGGCGGCACAATCCGACTTTCCATTGCCGTTTTTATTGGACTTTACGAAGTCCAAGATAACGCAGTCGTCCACAGCTACCGCAACAATATGGATTGTTTAATAAACAAACGCTAACCATAAAATTGCTCGAAAATAAAAAACTCCAATATGAAATTATTTCCTTTCGGCACGTATAGTTTTCCGATTTGGGATGGCGCAATTAAATGTGGTGGATAAAAAATAAAAACCCTGTCAAACATATCAGTTTGATTTAAATAATCGCCAGCCTATTCTGGGTGCCGATTAATTGACCACCCTCTCGGAAGTCCATTCGGTTTTTAAATCCTATGGGAAGCGTGTCATGAGCAATCCGATCAAGAATATCGTCATCGTGGGCGGCGGCACCGCGGGCTGGATGGCCGCCTCGTACCTCGTCCGGGCGCTCCAACAGCAGGCGAACATTACGCTCATCGAGTCTGCGGCGATCCCCCGGATCGGCGTGGGCGAGGCGACCATCCCGAGTTTGCAGAAGGTGTTCTTCGACTTCCTCGGGATACCGGAGCGGGAGTGGATGCCCCAGGTGAACGGCGCATTCAAGGCCGCCATCAAGTTCGTGAACTGGAGGAAGTCTCCCGACCGCTCGCGCGACGATTACTTCTACCATTTGTTCGGCAGCGTGCCGAACTGCGACGGCGTGCCGCTTACCCACTACTGGCTGCGCAAGCGCGAACAGGGCTTCCAGCAGCCGATGGAGTACGCGTGCTACCCGCAGCCCGGGGCGCTCGACGGCAATCTGGCACCGTGCCTGGCCGACGGCACCCGCCAGATGTCCCACGCGTGGCACTTCGACGCGCACCTGGTGGCCGACTTCCTGAAGCGCTGGGCCGTCGAACGCGGGGTGAAGCGCGTGGTCGACGAGGTCGTGGACGTTCACCTGAACGAGCGAGGCTACATCTCCAGCCTGTCCACCAAGGAGGGGCGCACGCTGGAGGCGGACCTGTTCATCGACTGCTCCGGCATGCGGGGGCTCCTGATCAACCAGGCCTTGAAGGAACCCTTCATCGACATGTCCGACTACCTGCTGTGCGACAGCGCGGTCGCCAGCGCCGTGCCCAACGACGACGCGCGCGTGGGGATCGAGCCGTACACCTCCGCGATCGCCATGAACTCGGGGTGGACCTGGAAAATTCCCATGCTTGGCCGGTTCGGCAGCGGCTACGTCTTCTCGAGCAAGTTCACGTCGCGCGACCAGGCCACCGCCGACTTCCTCGACCTCTGGGGCCTCTCGGACAAGCAGCCGCTCAACCAGATCAAGTTCCGGGTCGGGCGCAACAGGCGGGCGTGGGTCAATAACTGCGTCTCTATCGGGCTGTCGTCGTGCTTTTTGGAGCCCCTGGAATCGACGGGAATCTACTTCATCTACGCGGCGCTCTACCAGCTCGTGAAGCACTTCCCCGACACCTCGTTCGACCCGCGGTTGACCGACGCATTCAACGCCGAGATCGTCTACATGTTCGACGACTGCCGAGATTTCGTCCAGGCGCACTATTTCACCACGTCGCGCGAAGACACGCCGTTCTGGCTCGCGAACCGGCACGACCTGCGGCTCTCGGACGCCATCAAGGAGAAGGTTGAACGTTACAAGGCGGGGCTGCCGCTGACCACCACGTCGTTCGACGATTCCACGTACTACGAGACCTTCGACTACGAATTCAAGAACTTCTGGTTGAACGGAAACTACTACTGCATTTTTGCCGGCTTGGGGCTGCTGCCCGACCGGTCGCTGCCGCTCTTGCGGCACCGGCCGGAGTCGATCGATAAGGCCGAGGCGATGTTCGCCCGCATCCGGCGCGAGGCCGAGCGTCTGCGGACGAGCCTGCCGACGAACTACGACTACCTGCGGTCGCTGCGCGAGGGCGACGCGGGGCGGTCTCGCAGCCAGCCCGGGCCGACGCTCGCGACGCCGGAGGTCCTGTAGTGGAAAGCGCCCTGGACCCGGTATGCACATTCGCGGCCACGCACGCCGAGGTGGCAGCCTGCGATCCGCTGCAGGCGAGGGCGCTCGTCCTGCAACTGCCGGGCCTGAATCGCAGGAAGGACGTGCCCGGCATCGTCGGCCTGTTGCGCGAGTTCCTTCCGGTGCACGGCGTGCCCGCCGGCTGGGGCTTCGTCGAAGCCGCCGCCGCGATGCGGGACATCGGGTTCTTCCTGGGGTCGCTCAAGCGGCACGGACACGAGCCCGTGGACGCGGTGCCCGGGCTCGAGCCGGTGCTGCTCGACCTGGCGCGTGCGACCGACCTGCCGCCGCGCGAGACGCTCCTGCATGTGACGGTCTGGAACCCCGCGGCGGCCGACGCGCAGCGGAGCTACACCGGGCTCCGCGACGAAGCGCACCTGCTCGAGAGCGTACGCATCTCGATGGCGTCCCTCGAGGCGGCCATCGCGTTGACCGTCGAGCTGTCCGACGTGCCCCTGCGGTCGCCCGCGTTCGAGCAAGGGTGCGTCGAGCTGGCGGCCTATCTACAGAAAATGGTCGAATCGATCGTTTACGCCTACCGCTTCATCTCGCCGCAAGTCTTCTACGACGAGCTCCGCCCGTACTACGAACCGATTCGAGTCGGGGGGCAGAGCTACCTCGGCCCCGGCGCCGTAGAGATGCCGCTCTTCGTGCTGGAGCACGTCCTGTGGGGCTCGCAATCGGACCACCCGGCTTATCGAGAATTCAAGGAGACGTACCTGCCCTATGTGCTTCCCGCGTTCAGGGAGGTCTACGCCCGGTTCGCCGGGGGGCCGGCGCTCGTCGACCGCGCGCTCGACGAGGCGCAAGCGGCCCGCGTGCGGGGCGAACCCGTCGGGGCCGGGCTGGCGGCCCTCGAGCGGGTCTTCGAGGTCCTGCTGCACTTCCGGGCGCCTCACCTCAAGTTGGCGGAGCGGACGTACGAAGCCGGGCGAAGCGGCCCCACGATCGGCAGCGGGGGATACGCGCCCAGCATGCTCGGCGATCTACTCGAACTCACGCGTGCCGCGCGGTCCCGCCTCCGCGCCGCGCTCGACGAATCCTGATGCGCGCGGCCATGTGTTCCATCTCACAAGGAGAGTTTGCCCCCATGACTCAGAAGAGCCCCGCGAACGGGCGCGATAGCAACCACTTCGACGTGATCATCCTCGGCTCGGGCATGTCCGGCACCCAGATGGGGGCCATCCTGGCCAAACAACAGTTTCGCGTGCTGATCATCGAGGAGTCGTCGCACCCGCGGTTCACGATCGGCGAATCGTCGATCCCCGAGACGTCTCTGATGAACCGCATCATCGCCGATCGCTACGGCATTCCGGAGCTCGACCACATCACGTCGTTCTATGCGACGCAGCGTTACGTCGCGTCGAGCACGGGCATCAAGCGCAATTTCGGCTTCGTGTTCCACAAGCCCGGCCAGGAGCATGACCCGAAGGAGTTCACGCAGTGCGTGATTCCCGAGCTGCCGTGGGGGCCGGAGAGCCATTATTACCGGCAAGACGTCGACGCCTACCTGTTGCAAGCCGCCATCAAATACGGCTGCACGGTCCGCCAGAAGACGAACGTGACCGAATACCACGCCGACAAGGACGGCGTCGCGGTGACTACCGCCCAGGGCGAACTGTTCACCGGCCGGTACATGATCGACTGCGGGGGGCCCCGCGCGCCGCTCGCGACCAAGTTCGGGCTCCGCGAAGAGCCGTGCCGCTTCAAGACGCACTCGCGCAGCCTCTACACGCACATGCTCGGGGTCAAGCCGTTCGACGACATCTTCAAGGTCAAGGGGCAGCGCTGGCGCTGGCACGAGGGGACCTTGCACCACATGTTCGAGGGCGGCTGGCTCTGGGTGATTCCGTTCAACAACCACCCGCGGTCGACCAACAACCTGGTGAGCGTCGGCCTGCAGCTCGACCCGCGTGTCTACCCGAAAACGGACATCTCCGCGCAGCAGGAATTCGACGAGTTCCTCGCGCGGTTTCCGAGCATCGGCGCGCAGTTCCGGGACGCCGTGCCGGTGCGCGACTGGGTCAAGACCGACCGCCTGCAGTTCTCGTCGAGCGCCTGCGTCGGCGATCGCTACTGCCTGATGCTGCACGCGAACGGGTTCATCGACCCGCTCTTTTCCCGGGGGCTCGAGAACACCGCGGTGACCATCCACGCGCTCGCGGCGCGCCTCATCAAGGCGCTGCGCGACGACGACTTCTCCCCCGAGCGCTTCGAGTACATCGAGCGCCTGCAGCAGAAGCTTTTGGATCACAACGACGACTTCGTCAGCTGCTGCTACACGGCGTTCTCGGACTTCCGCCTGTGGGACGCGTTCCACCGGCTGTGGGCGGTCGGCACGATCCTCGGGCAGTTCCGGCTCGTGCAAGCCCACGCGAGGTTCCGCGCGTCGCGCGACGAGGGCGACCTCGATCACCTCGACAACGATCCGCCGTACCTCGGGTACCTGTGCGCGGACATGGAGGAGTACTACCAGTTGTTCAACGACGCCAAGGCGGAGGTCGAGGCCGTGAGCGCCGGGCGCAAGCCGGCCGAGGAGGCCGCGGCGCGGATTCACGCCCTCATCGACGAACGAGACTTCGCCAGGCCGATGTTCGGCTTCGGGTACTGCATCACGGGGGACAAGCCGCAGCTCAACAACTCGAAGTACAGCCTGCTGCCGGCGATGAAGCTGATGTACTGGACGCAAACCAGCGCGCCGGCAGAGGTGAAAAAGTACTTCGACTACAACCCGATGTTCGCGCTGCTCAAGGCGTACATCACGACCCGCATCGGCCTGGCGCTGAAGTAATCGACCGACGACCACACAAAAAACGATGGACGACATTCAATTCGATCAACCGAGCGTCAAGGAGCAACCCCAGGCGGCGTACGACGCGACCACGCGCCTGGCCGCGAGCTGGTACGTCGCGATGCGCTCGGACGACCTCAAGGACAAGCCGGCGGAGTTGACACTGTTCGGCCGTCCGTGCGTGGCGTGGCGCGGCGCGACGGGCCGGGCCGTGGTGATGGACCGTCACTGCTCGCACCTTGGCGCGAACCTGGCCGACGGGCGGATCAAGGACGGGTGCATCCAGTGCCCGTTTCACCACTGGCGGTACGACGAGCAGGGCCAGTGCGTTCACATCCCCGGCCACAGCCCGGAGGTGCGCCGGCTGGAGCCCGTCCCGCGCGGGGCGCGCCAGCCGACGTTGGTCACCGCCGAGCGGTACGGCTACGTGTGGGTCTGGTACGGCTCCCCGCAGCCGCTGCACCCGCTGCCCGAAATCGCCGCGGCCGACGTCGACAACGGCGACTTCATGCACCTGCACTTCGCGTTCGAGACGACGACGGCGGTCTTGCGGATCGTCGAGAACTTCTACGACGCGCAGCACGCGACCCCCGTGCACGCGCTCCCGGTCTCGGCCTTCGAGCTCAAGCTCTTCGACGACTGGCGCCAGTGGCCGGAGGTCGAGTCGCTGGCGCGGGCGGGCGCGTGGTTCGGTGCCGGGATCGACTTCACCGTGGACCGGTACTTCGGGCCCCTCGGCATGCTGTCGCGCGCGCTCGGCATGGACATGTCGCAGATGAACCTGCACTTCGATGGATACCCCGGCGGGTGCGTCATGACCGTCGCGCTGGACGGAGACGTCAAATACGAGCTGCTCCAGTGCGTGACGCCGGTGAGCGACGGCAAGAACGTCATGCACATGCTCATCTCGATCAAGAAGGTGGGCGGCGCTCTGCGTCGCGCGACCGACTACGTGCTGTTCGGGCTGCAGACCAAACAGGCCGCGGGGTACGACGTCAAGATCTGGAACGGGATGAAGCCGGACGGCGGCGGCGCGTACAGCAGGTACGACAAGCTCGTGCTCAAGTACCGCGCGTTCTACCGGAGCTGGGTCGACCGCGTTGCCGAGGCGACCGCTCAACCGCGTGACCGCGCCGCCGCGAGTGAGCGGCAATGCGTGAGTCGGCAGCCCTAGCGGCGCCGGTCTCGGCCGCATCGTTCCGTCAGGCGCTCGCGATCCTGGTGAGTCCCGAGCAGTTTGTGGGTCTCGTCCGTCGGTATGCTCGCGTGGATCTCGTAGTCATTTCTCCGCGCGTGGTCCCGACAAGCAGCCTCGCGGATCTTGCCACTTGCGTACAATTCGTCGAAGCCGCCGTACGCATCGGCTTGCAGGATGCCTTCGAATCCGGCGAGTGGGTCTGAGGATGGATGCCTTTGCGACCGCACGAGTACGCGAACCATACCGCAGCCGGCTCCGTCGAGCCCGAACGGCTGTCACCCGCTTGTCCGTCTTCCGCGTCTTTGCGGCGGTCGCACTTTCCTGAGGCATTTCATGACTATCTGGCTGCTACAACTCGTGGTCGTGATCGGACTCTGCAACGTTTGCGGCCGCGTTGCCGAACGGCTCGGCCAGTGCGCGGTCGTCGGCGAGATCGCGGCCGGCCTGCTGCTCGGGCCTTCGCTGTTCGGCGTCATCGCACCTGATTTCTACGATGTGCTGTTCGGCCCGCGTGCGCCGTCGGGAATGGCGCAAGTCAGCGAGGTCGGTCTGGTGTTGCTGATGTTTCAGGTCGGTCTGCACATGGAGCTCGGCGTCACGCTGCGCGGCAGCCGGTGGCGCGTGCCGGTTGCGATTGCGGCAGGCGGCCTGTTCGTGCCGGCCGCGATCGGCATGATCGTGGCGGTCGTGTCGAAGGGGGCGCTCGCCAGCGATGCACCGGCGTTGCAGTACGTGCTGTTTTGCGGCGTCGCGCTCGCGGTATCGGCGGTGCCGGTCATGGCGCGCATTGTCGATGACCTGACGCTCGGCGCGATGGCGGGCGCGAGGCATGCGATGTCTGCCGCGATGTTCACCGACGCGCTCGGCTGGATGCTGCTTGCGGCAATCGCATCGTTGTCGAGCGGGCCGGGCTGGGCATTCACGCGCATGCTCGTCAGCCTGCTCGCGTATCTGGCGCTGAGCGCGTTGCTGGTGCGCTTCGTGATCCGCCCGGCGCTCGCGCGGCTCGCATCGACGGCGCATGCCTCGCGCGACCGGCTGGCAGTATTGTTCTGCTTCGTGATGGCGTCGGCGCTGGCGACCTCGATGATCGGGTTCCACAGCGCATTCGGCGCGCTTGCCGCGGCGCTGTTCGTGCGGCGTGTGCCGGGCGTCGCGAAGGATTGGCACGATAGCGTCGAGGGCTTCGTCAAGCTGGTGCTGATGCCGGTGTTCTTCGCCCATGCGGGGCTGCATGCGTCGGTAGGGACGATCGACGACGCGACTTCATGGCTGTGGTTCGGGGTGTTTTTCGCGGGCGGGTTCGTCGGCAAGTTCGGCGGCAGCTATCTGGGTGCGCGTGTCACCGGGCTTGCGCCGCACGACGCGATGCTGGTGGGCTCGCTGATGAATACGCGCGGATTGATGGAGCTGATCGTGCTATCGATCGGTCTGCAGATGCAGATTCTTCCGGCGCGTGTTTACACGATTCTCGTCGTGTTCGCGCTGGTGACGACGGCGCTGACCGCGCCGCTCGTCAGGTTTACGCTGCGCATGCAATCGCGCTCGACGCCGGCGATTTCGGTCGCCGGCAAGTGACGCGGTGCCAGACGCGAAAGCGTCCGGCGCGCAGGGTGAAGCGGAGGGTAGCGGGGGGACCATCGACGGGAACCGGTGGCCGTGATAAAGCGATTTCGTTCTCGTCATCGCATCATGTTACGCGAACACCCCGCCAACGTGACAGCGCCCGGGAATGCATTCGCACCTGCACGGCGGTGCGTGAAGCATCGCCAGTACAAAGCAATCCCCGACGTCCGGCAACTGCGAACCCTGATAGTCGAGCGATGTCATGCGGCCGGGCATCCGATCGACGCCGAGGTCTTCAAGGTGCATTCGCCATACCGGTGCGAGCCCATCAACCGGGCTCGGGGCCTGTCTGCCGGATCGCCGGCGGAAGGTGTCACCGCTCGCGCCAAGCATCGATTTTAATTTTGAATCGATCGCTTAGGGGCACTCGGCGAAATGTCGCGAATCGCGGCCGACTTGGGATCAGCAGTCACGGACACGACGTTACGACCGGATCGGCAACATAGTTTGCGATACTGAAGAATCGATAGTTGCTCAGCAGATCCGGCGCCGGGAACCCCTCCGGATGAATCCGCCCATAAATCGGGCTGTCGGGGCGCAGGCCGGCCAGGGTCAACGCGAGCGTGAATTCGTTGAACGG
Organism: Burkholderia sp. NFPP32; assembly: GCF_900119325.1. Taxonomy (NCBI): domain Bacteria; kingdom Pseudomonadati; phylum Pseudomonadota; class Betaproteobacteria; order Burkholderiales; family Burkholderiaceae; genus Burkholderia; species Burkholderia sp. NFPP32. The sequence continues at coordinate 17,881 of NZ_FPJP01000002.1, forward strand.
CGCCATGAACTGACGCGACACGAAATGCATGCCCCAGTTGAACACCGACGGAAGCTGCTCGGTGCGCAACCACGTGTCCGGCCCGCCCGGCGCACGCGCGCAAAGATTCTCCGCCCACGGGCTATGTCCTTCCACGATGAGAAAGCCGTGCTTCGCGTGGCGCTTCCAGCGGGTCAGGAAATCGATGAGATCCGCAGCCGCCACGTAACCGGGCACAAGGCCTTCCGCATCGCTGTACGCCACCTTGAACGCACGCTTGATCTGATCGAGCGCGATCGGCAACCCGGCCTGATCCGATACCGTCAGGATGCCTGCATAGTGCTGGTCGATAACCGCGCGCAGGCGGGCTCGATCGACGGTGCGGAGATGGCGCTCGAGGATCGCTTCGGCGGCGTCCTTGCGCCGGATGCTCAACCGGCGGTTGTGGACCAGGAACATGAAAGTATGCAACAGGTCGCTCAGCCGCGCCGGGCGCACGCTGCCGTCCGGCTGCCTGACGGTCAGGCCGCTTTCGGCCACGGCTTCGTCGTAGCGGTCGGGCTGGGAAATGTCGGCGGCGATCACGCGTACCTGCACACCGGGGATGTCCTTCAGCACAGACAGCGTGGCGGCGGCGCGACCGCGCGCGGATTCGTTGTAGTCCGCGCCGATCACGAGCAGCGGATAGGTCGCGAGGTGTCGGCCGCGCCGCGTCGACGTAATGACGTATTCCGCCAGGCGCTTCACTGCGCTGCCGTCGCCGCAGCCCATGTCTGCGATGCCGGCCGGCTGGCGATCCAGCGGCGCGTCGTCGAATAGCTCGCGCAGGATTTTCGTCGTGATTTCCTGCGACGCCGGCCCCGACCCCGCGCCGCTCGACGCATACACGTTCATCACGCGATCGATGTGGCCGTCGCTATCGATATCGAGCGGATCGGGGTTGCCGAACAGGAGTTCGTCGAGCAGCGCATACGAACGCAGATAGGATGCGGGCAACCCCGCGTATGGAGCGGCAATCGGCCGGTGAATCCGGCCCGACTCGGTGAGGCGCACCTTTTCCCGATCGATTTCCGCCATGCCGAACTTGCACATCAGCGCCCATGCCGCGCGCAGGACGACAGGATCAGCATGCGGCCAGGCGCCGACCGCAACCCCGCCGGGCTGCTCGTCGAACTTGCCGAGGATTCCGGGCGCCGACTGCGAGTACTGGCCATCCGGCTGTCTGTCGAACACCGGCATATCGAGCGCGACCCAGGTCGGGCCGAGCAGCAGGCCGTCCATCGCCGTGCGTAGCTGTCCATTCACCTGGCGCTCCAGATCGGTGGCCGGGGGCGGAAGCTCCGGCCAACCCGCCACGCAGATCCGCGCGAGCTGCGCATACAGCACGCTGTCTTTGGCCGCCACGCGCGTTCGATGACATAGTGCATGCAGATGCTGGAGCACCGACGTGGCATCCGCCAGTTGCTCGAACAGCGGCCGGGCGCGCTCGACGCACGCGACGACATATTCACCGGCCGGGGTGAGCGCATATTCGGCGTCTTCGTCGCCGCGATCGAGGGTCAGCCAGCCTGCCAGGCTCAACAGGTTGAGGGCGCCCCACAGCACCCCCAGGTTACGGGTCGGGTCGGGCTGGCGGGACTTCGCGAACGCGCGCATCGAGCGGGGCGCTCCGGCCCGCAGGCCGCGGAATGCGCCGGCAAACACCAGGCGCGCCAGCGTCGGCACCAGCACGATGCCGCTTGCCCAGTTGCAACTGCGCGTATAGGCCATCACGCGCTGCGCATCGTGTCGGCCGATGCGCAGCGTGGCCGCATGCGTGTGTTGCTCGAGCTTGACCGGCAGCTCCATGTCGAGCACCTCGACGCCGATCGAGGTACCGGCCGACAGGCCGAGCAATGTGCGCGTTTCGTCGGGATATGCGTCGAGATAGTGTTCGAGCTGCCGGGCCAGCGCGGTGGTGGAATCACTCAGGTCGAATCGGGCGTGCATGTTGGGCGGTCTCACAGGGTCGAAGATTGAGCTGCAATGGGTGAAGGTGCATCCGAATCGGCGTGCGCTACGGCAACCGCCGGCGCGGCGCCGCGAGTCCGCGGCGCGAGATGGGCGGCCAGCGCGCGAATGGACGGGTAGTCCCAGACCGCGGACGGATCGACGGTCACGCCGAACGTCTCGCTGAATACGAGCGTCATTTCGACGGCGAGGATCGAGTCGAAGCCGATCTCGGCGAACGTCGACTCGCGCGTCAATCGAACCTTGCGGTGCTTGAGGCGCTCATCCAGCCACGCGATGAGCCATTGTTCGACGGCATGAACCTGCTGGCGATCGATCAGGCTCGCCGGCTCGCTCACGATCGGGGCCGCCGCCGAACCGGTGTCTTCGCCGGCTGGCGCGTCGGGCGCGCGGGAGACCGAATGCGCGTCGGCATTGGCGTCCAGCAACGGATCGACGAGTTGGCTTGCGCCCGGGATCGTTTGTTCGATCGAGCCGATCTCGAACCCGGTGCGCGCTGCCCAGTCGTTCAATTCCGCCGACGTGGACAGGGCAGAGCGCAGGCCGACCTGCCGCTGCGCCGCCTCGATCGCGAGTTCGTACTGGCTCTGCGCCCAGCGCAGCGCGCCGTCGTCGATGCGCTGCTGCGCAGCCGCGCGTTCGATCACCGCCAGCAGCAGTCCCCATTGCGCGACCGTGCCGAGCCAGTAATTGACCCAGACGGCGGCGTGCGCGGCGCCGTCGAGTTTTGACGCATTGGCGAGCCCGTCTTGCGCCAGCTGTGCGCCCAGCTGGCGCAGCTCCATGGCCAGCGTGCCGGCGCTCAGCGCACTCTCCAGATAGCGCGGCAAATCGTCGCTTCCGTTGAGCAGACGGCTGCCCAGGTGAACCAGCAGCGTTTCGGTCGGCCCCTCGAAGATGCGGGTCAGGCGCGCGTCCCGGAAGATCTGCGGCGCCAGGTTGGTCTCGATATAACCCCGGCCGCCCAGGAACTGCATCATCTCGTCAGCGGATTGCGACAGCAGCTCGGAGCCGAGAATCTTCGAAATCAGCAGGCAGTCTTCAGGCAGCGCGACGCCGAGGTCCAGCTCGGCGGACAAGTGCTCGACCAGCGCGTTGAGCCCATCGATGCGGTGCCGCAGCTCGCCCAGGCGCAGGCGGCTCAGCGGATTGTCCAGCAGGAGCCCGGTCCCGACCTGGCGCCGCGCCCCGTAGCGATGCATCAGCTGCGCACAGCGTTTCATTCCGCCCACGCAGACGGCAGCGATGCCGAGGCGCGCAATGTTCATCGCGTGCTGCGCCACGAACATCCCTTGCCCGATGTCGCCGAGCCGGTACGCGTCGCTGATCCGCGCGCGATCCAGATGCAGCGCATTCTGGATCATGCCGCGCACGCCCATCGTCAGCTCTTCGGCGCCGATCCGCACGCCTGGCGTGCCGGGGCGCACCGCCAATCCGACCATCCCCGTGCCGTCGGCCTGCCTCGCGAACACGTTGATGATCCCCGCCCATGCGGATGAGCCGCTCCAGCTCTTGTTCCCCGTGACCAGCCAGTCGCCGGACTCGATGCGCTGCGCGCGGGTGGCGATCGCGCGCACATGCGAGCCCGCGGCCGGCTCCGTGATCGCGAATGCGGCGAGCATCCGGCCGCTCGCGAGGCTCGGCAGCAATTCCTCGCGCAATGGCGGCTGCGCATGCTGCATGATCGGCAGGATCCCGAGCGTGTTGTTCAAGGCGACAAAGAAAGCAAGGGTCGAATCGATCGCGGCCAACTGCGCAAACACGCGCGACATGTCGCGCTGGCCGAGGCCGAGGCCGCCGTACGAACGGTCGATCGGCATGCCGAGCAGGCCCCGGTTCCCGAAATCGAGCACGACGTGCGGCGGAATGGTGCGACGCTCGTCGATGGTTCGCGAATCGATCCGCGTGCGGGCGTAGTGCCTGAGCCAGTCGTTCAGTTCGTCGACGGTGGCGCTGTCATCGCGCCGACGATCGTTGGCCGCCGGCTTGTCGATGCCGGCTGCCGGGCGCGCGGGTTGCCGGCGATCGGCAGCCGGCGTTTGCGTGCCGGCGTCGACGTCCCACTGCGCAAGGATCGTCAGTGCGCCGTCGCGCAGCTGCGTGCGGCACGTGCTGCGGCGCACCTTGCCACTCGACGTTTTCGGCACGCTGCCGGGCGACACTAGCACGATCGCGCTCGGGCCGATGTCGAGGCGGTTCCAGATCGCCTGGCGAATCGCGTCGATGAAGCTGTCGAGATTGCCCTTGCGCTGCGAGCGCTCGACTTCCGCCACGACGATCAGGCGCTCCGCGTCGACCTGGTCGTCCATGAAGGCTGCACAACCGTTCGGCACGAGTTCCGCCACGCCGACGATCAGCGCGTACTCGATGTCTTCCGAGTAGTAGTTGCGGCCGGCCAGGATCACCATGTCCTTGAGCCGGCCGGTGACGTAAAGCTCGTCGCCCAGAATGAAGCCGAGATCGCCGGTGCGCATGAACACCTGATCCCGATGGCCCGCCAGACTGTGCTGGAAGGTCGAATGCGTCTGCTCGTCCAGATGCCAGTAGCCGGCGGCGACGCTCGGGCCGGCCACGCAGATTTCGCCGATGGTCCGATCGGCGCAACGCTCGTTCGTCTCCAGGTCGCGCACGATCACCTGTTGTTCGCCGTCGGTGCGGCCCACGCTGACCAGGACCCGTTCGCCCGGACGATCCAGCGGCTGAGGCGACACGCCCAGGAACTCGCTGCGCGGCACCACGGATTGCCGCTGGAGGGCGGCCTGGTCGACGCACAGCGTCCGGATCGGATGCTGCTTCGTGCGACCGGCGACGTACAGCGTCCCCTCCGCCAGCCCGTAGCACGGCAGGAAACCGTCGGCGGCGAAGCCCGCGGCGGCGAAGCGCCGCGCAAAATCCGACAAGGTGCTGGCACGCACCGACTCGGCGCCGTTATAGGCGGCCCGCAGGCACGACAGGTCGAGCGTCGCCAGCTGTTCGTCGGAGATTCGCCGGCAGCACATCCGGTATGCGAAATCCGGCGCGCCCGTCAGATCCGCCCGATACTGGCTGATTGCTCGCAGCCACAGGAACGGATGCTGAATGAACCGCTCCGGGGCCATCAGAACACTGCGGAAACCGCCATAGAGCGACGTCAGGATCACGCCGATCAACCCCATGTCGTGATATGGAGGTAGCCAGCTGACGATCGTGCTCCGCTCGTCATAGGCCAACCATTTGCCGATCATTTCCAGGTTGTGCATCAGGTTGCCGTGCGACACCATCACGCCCTTGGGGCTACCGGTGGTCCCCGACGTGTATTGCAGAAAGGCGATCCGGGATGGCTGCACGCTGGCGGGCGAATGCACGGGATCCAGCGCCTGCGCGCCCCCCACGTCGAGCAGCGTGCTGCCGGATGCATCGGTATCGGCGAGCCAGGTCGTGCAGCGCGCATGGTCCTCGGCCGAACACAGAATCGTGTTCGCGCCCGCGCTCTCGACGATGCCGGCGATCCGCACCATATGCTGCCTGTTGCGCGGCGGGTAGGCGGGAACCGCGATGGCGCCCGCATACAGGCACCCCATGAAGGCACTGACATAGTCGAGCCCCGGCCGGCACAGCAGCAGGACCCGGTCGCCGATGTCGACCGCGTTCTGCCGCAGCAGCGCGGCGACCCGGCGGGCGCGCGTGTCGAGCTCCGCGAAGGTCATCGATTCGGCCTGTTCCTGTTCGGGCGGGCCGCTCAGGAACACGTAGGCGGTTTTGTCGCCGAGTGTGGCGGCCCGGTTCTGAAGCAATTCGCTAAGCGTGGTCGGCAAGGTCGCAGTGGTCATGATGTCGTCGGAAGAGGAATGAAAACAGCGAGCAGCGGCCTGACGCCGGCCGGCGCCCATGCGTTGCTGCGGCGGGAATCCGCAGGAGGCTATTCGGCGCGATGGAACAGATCGATCATGTGCATCATGCTTTTGAGATGCAGGAAATGCGGCACCACCCGTTCGCTCCTTGCCGCATAACGCGCAGTCCAGTGGTGGGCCAGTTCGTGCGTGGCGGTGGCGTTGCCGCGAACCGCGCGTGCGTTGGCCTCGCGCGCATCGAGGCACGCACGTGCATGCCGCACGGCCGATCGGGCGAGCTCGCCGGTGAGGATGCCGTGATGCCCCAATGCGAGCCGCGGCGCCTGCAGTTGCTCGATGACGTCCAGCGAGTGCCGATAGGCAAACAGGTCCTGAAAGACCAGCGGCAGCCAGCTGGTGGCGCCGTGAAACTCGCCGAGCGCATCCGACACGAAACCGATGTCCAGCTGCGGGCAGTGGTAGCCGAACTGGCAACGGCTGTGGCCCGGCAGCGCGATCGTGCGAATCTGCATCCCGTCGCCGATGTCGAGCTGCGTGCCCGGATTGACCGGGTAGAACGGCAGGTCGGACAACTCGGTGAAATCGACGCCGGCGGCGGGATCCCACAACCGTGACGCCTGCGCGTCGAGCTGACGGATGGTTCTGCAGGCCGACGGGCTCTGGAACGCATCGAACGCATCGGGAGAACCGGATACATGGAGCCACGGCATGCGCGACTTGAGCGTCATCAGCAGGCTGCAATGGTCATAGTGCGAGTGGGTGATCAGCCAATAGCGCAAATGCCGGATGCCGCCGAAGTCCCGCAGCAGGTCGTGAAGCTGCTGCCACACGAGCTCCGTCATGCCGCTCAGGCCGCCCTCGATCAGCGTCGCGGCCTCGTCGTTGACGATCACGTACAGCGGCACGTCAGCCGTGCCGACGAGGGCCAGCCGCTGATCGATCCACCCCGGGGAAGCGTTCGGCATGTCGTTCAGCTCCGGTAGAGCGCACAGGCCCATGTCGCGCCCGCGCCGTAGGTCACGAGGAGGTTGATCTGCCCAGCCGGCATGCGGCCTTGCTCGCGTGCGATGGCGAGCGCGACCGGAAACGCCGCGCTCGCCATGTTGCCCAGCTGATCGACGGAAATCATGCACCGCTCGCGGGGCAGCCCGAGTTGCCCGATGACCGCGTCGAGGATGCGCAGGTTAGGCTGGTGCGGCACGACCAGGCCGATATCCCCAATCGTCAGCCGGTGCTTGTCGAGCATCTGCCGGCACGCGTCGACGATGCGCCGCGTGGCGTCTTCGAACATCGGCCTGCCTTTCATCCGGAAATGGTGCCGGCCGGCCGCGATGTCGTCTTCGTCGATGAAGCGCGGGCGTCGCGCGCCGGGCGCTTCCGTGCTGAGCAGGTCGAACTGGGTGCCGTCGGCGCCGAGCGTCAGGTCGATCAGCCCGTGCGCCGGGTGGTCCGTCGCTTGCAGCAGCAGCGCGGCGGCGCCGTCGCTCAGCAGGATCGACAGATTGCGGCCGGCATTGCTGGAGTCGATCCGCCGCGACAGGGCCTCGGCGCAGATCAGCAGCACGTTGCGATACAGGCCGCTCGCGAGGAAGTGGCGCGCGATCTCGATCCCGTAGAGCCCGCCGCTGCATTGCGCGCGGATATCGAAGCACGGAATCTCCCGCAATCCGAGCCGGGGCTGGATGTAGCACGCTTGCGACGGATCGTGATGATCCGGCGACAGCGTATTGACGATCAGCAGATCGACGTCGCGCGCCGTGACGCCGGCGTCGGCCATCGCCCGTTCCGCGGCGGGGCACGCAAGATCCGCCAGATGCTGATCGGGGGCAAGATAGCGTCGTGCCACGACGCCGGTTCGTTCGCGAATGAACGCGTCGCTGGTGTCGATCATGCCGGCGACTTCGTCGTTGCTGACGATCCGGTCCGGCAGTGCGTGGCCCATCCCGGCGATGACGAGTCTGGCGGTCATGTCCGCACCTCCTGCTCCGTCACGGCGGCGACGGCATCGCCCGCATCGGTCACGACGGTTTCGCCCCAGCGCCACAATTGCGCGCCGAAACCCCAGCCGGCGCCTGCGCCGGCAATCACGACCAACGATCCCGGCCGGATCACGCCTTCCCGGATCGACTCGGCCAGCGCAAACGGCACGGCGGCCGACACGAGGCACGCACAATCGGCGACGCGAATCACGTATTGGTCGGGCTTGAGCCCGAGCCGCTGCGCCCATGCGCGCACGAGCAGCGCCGACGGCTGATGGAACACCATCGCATCGATGTCGCCGATGCCCGTTCCGCTCCGGTGCAACAGCCGCTCGACGATATCGGGAATGGCCACCGGCATGAAACGCGAAATCGCCTCCTGCGCTTCGGGCTTGAGCGTGAAATACACGCCGAACGGGTTGTCGGCGTCGGTTGCCGCGTCGTCGTCTGCCGCAGCCCGCGCGTTGCGCCACTGCATCGTCACGAGGTCGTAGCGGGTTGCATCGCTGTGATACGCGGCATCCAGCCAATCGGCGCCGTCGGGATCGGCCGGCTCGGCGACGAGCACGGCCGCGGCCGCGCCATCGCCGAAGTTCGTCGACGATTTACTGGTGTAGTCGACCACTGCCGACATGCGCTCCGACGAGCACACCAGGGCCCGCTTCACCCGTCCCTGCTTGATGAGGTTGGTGGCGATCTGCAGTTGCAGCACGAAGCTCGCGCATTCCATCTCGACATCGGCGTCGAGCGCGCGCGTGGCGCCGAGCCTGTCGCGCAGCGCACGCGCCAGCCGCGGCGCGAAACGGCGCCGGCCGTCGGCGAGCGAGACGAACGGCGACGTCATGTTGAACAGCACCAGATCGAGTTCGGCGGCCTCCACGCCGGCATGGGCGAGTGCGTCGCGGGCCGTGCGCTCGGCCAGCGCAAGCTCGGATTCGCCGGCATCGGGATCGATCATGTAGCGCGATTCGATGCCCCAGAATTGCCACCATTCCGACGGAATGGGCTCGACGCCCGCGAAGACGGGATCGTCGTTGGGTACCCGGCGTGCCGGCAGGCGGCAGGCCAGACTTGCGATTCGGACGTTGTGCACCATCAGACCTCCATCGTGCTGCAGGCGATGCGCGGCCTGAACGGATCCAGCGTCATGGCGACCACCGTATGTTCATCGTCACGCAACGACATCGAATTTGCGACGCGGGACGCGAGCCACGCGGGCAACTGGAACGGGTTCGGGATGTCCGTCGAACCGGCGACGACATCGACGTGGAAATCGCGACCCACGCCGGTGGCGATCGATGGCCATCCGCTCAACCACGATTCGCAAAACAGCGCGGCGGGGCGCCGGTCGATGCGGCTCTGCACCGCGTCGACCATCGCGCGCACCGCGGTGGCAGCATTGGCCGGTTCGGCGTCGAATCGACCGGTTGCGTGATCGAACCGGCTCTCGAAGCGGGCCAGTGACAGGATGCCGTTCACGCGCCGGGCGGGAAGCGCGTCGAGCGTCGCGAACGGGGGCGAATCGAGGTCCGCGTAGCGGCCGGCATACACGCGGTCATGGCCGGAAGGCGTCAGGACGATCGCCCCCGCGCCGTCGGCGAAGCCGCTCGTGGTCACCTGTTCGACATCCGCGAGCGCCTCCGCGCGAACGACGAGCGCGCGTCGATAGCCGAGCTGTTTGCAATGGCTTTGCGCGAGATCGAGTGCGAGCGCCCAGTCTGCGTCGAGCAGATCGAACACGGCCGCATGTCGCGCACGCAGGTCGCGCTGCACCGGGTGCGCCAGCCGCGGCCCGGCGATCGTCGGTGCGTCCGCCATCCGGCTGGGAGAAATCGACAGGCTGACGATCAGATCCAGTTCCGACGGCAGGCAACCGGCTTGCAGCAGCGCCTGCCTGGCTGCCTTGATCGCGTAATCGTTGGCGCAGGATTGCGCGGTGGTCGCTGGGTCCGGAATGGCCACCGCGGCTCCGAGAATTTTCATAGGGCGTGCTCGTTCTGGACTGCTTGATTTACGGGACGCGTCGCGCCATGACCCGCCTGCCGGAGCACGGCGCGACGCAATTTGCCCGATTCGTTGCGCGGCAGACCGCCGGCGTGATAGGCAATACGATGCGGACATTTGTACGGCGCAATCACGCTCTTGACGTGCTGCTGCAGCTGCGTCGTCAACGCCTCCGAGCCGTCGACGCCCGGCCGCAGCACCACATGCGCGCAGATGAGCGTGCCGCCCCATTCGTCGATCTGTCCGACGACGCCGCATTCGGCGATATCGGGATGGCGCAGCAGCACCTGCTCCACTTCGCCGGGAGACACCGTGTAGCCGGAGCTGATGATCATGTCGTCCGCGCGCGCCTGATAGAACAGATAGCCGTCCTCGTCCAGGTAGGCGCTGTCGCCCGTCAGGTTCCAGCCGTGCTTGACGTAGTCGCGTTGCCGCGCGTCATTCAGGTAGCGGCACCCGGTCGGCCCCTGCACGGCCAGATAGCCGATTTCGTAGGGCGGCAGGCATTGGCCGTGCTCGTCCACGACGGCAAGGCGGTAACCGGGCACCGCCTTGCCGATCGCGCCGTCCTTCGCGCCGGTGTCGCCTGTCGACGCGAAGATATGCAGCATCTCGGTCGACCCGATTCCGTCGATCAGGTGCAGGCCGGTGCGCTCCCGCCATGCGTCGCGCGTCCACGACGGGAGCGCCTCACCCGCCGACACGCATTTGCGCAGGGACGACATGTCATGCCTGTCGAGATGGTCGAGCATGGACCGATAGGCCGCCGGTGCCGTAAACAGGATGCTGACCCGATGCCGGTCGACGGCGGCCAGCAGCCGTTCCGGGTTCGCTTTCGGCAACAGCACGACGCTCGCGCCGACACTGATCGGAAACAGCAGCAGCGCGCCGAGGCCGAACGTGAACGCGAGCGGCGGCGACCCGCAGAAGACGTCATCGGCCGTGGGCCGGAGCACGTGCTGCGGAAAGCAGTGGCAGGCTGCCATCACGTCTCGATGAAAATGGACGGTTGCCTTCGGTTCCCCGGTCGTCCCCGACGTGAACGCGATGAGGCAAGGATCGTCCGCGCGCGTTTCGGCGGCCGCGAATTCCGCTGAATAGCCGCCGAGCCAGCGCGCGTGCGGATGCGTGTCGTCCGTCTCGTAGCGCCGAACTTCGCCGCGCCACTGCATGCTCGCCATCGCCGCGTCGAGCTCGGTCGACAGCCCGGCTTCGCAGATGACGTGCGTGACCCGGGCTCGCCCGATGATGGCCGACAGTTCTTCCGCGCGCAGCTTCGGCATCGTCGCGACGGCCACGCCACCGGCCTTGACCACGCCGAACCACGCGGCGGCAAGCATCGGGTGATTGGCGCCGTGCAACAGCACCCGATTGCCGGCCACCAGGCCCGCATCGCGGACCAGCATGTTGGCGATCCGGTTGCCGGCATCGCGCAATTCGCGATACGACCATGCTATGCCCGACTCGGTCCTGATCGCAACGCGATCGCCCCAGCCCCGTTCTTCGACTGCGGTATCCAGCAGCGCGGCGGCGCAATTGAGAAACGGCGGAAACTGCAGCCCCGGCAACTCAAAGACAAACGTCGGCCAATCCTCGGCAGGGGGCAAGTTCGCGCGGCAAAAGTCGTCCATCGTCAGCGCTCGCAAGAGTGTGAGTTCGAAGTCCGCAATAGCAGTGCGGCGCCGGCCGGGCCATATGATCGGGCCCGTCCCGCACAGCCTGAATCGCGATGCCAAAGAGATGCGGTCGAGGCGGCAGGCACATGTCGCCGAGCGACGCACAGAGAGCCCGGTCAATCACATGATGGCTTGCCGGTTTTTATAGATTCATTCCGTCTCATTTCAATTTAAAAATAAACAATAATCAATCGATTTAATTCAGATCAATCGAGATTCTTAATTCTTGTATCGTTGCAATGGGTGCCGAAAAATTCTTGCCGCAAGCTTAACGGAAGTAAGATTGAAAAGTAAACATTCATATTGATGAATGGCTCTAGTTATTGATTGAAATCGATGCCATCAAGCATATTAATTTGATTAAATTAATCGTCTCCTGTTAATTATCTCGGGATTTGTTGACTCCGGTTGAGCATGGTTGCCGAAGCAGTGAATAAAGCATCGCGAAGTTCACCGAGGCGAAACGAGCGTCGCTTCACGAAGCGGATTGCCCCGCGCGAAAGGCCTGCGCTCTCGGGAGCAGCGGAGCCTTGGGTCGGTTTGGATGGGGAATCAGGGATCCCGGCGCCGGGGGTCCCAGGTTGCGCCCATATAGGTTTTCGCAATTGTATTAGCGAATGTTTTGTTTCAAGTAGGAAACGGAATGCGGAACGCCAAGCTGGGAGAATTGACAGGTGTGCCGGGGATCGCCGGTACGGTTGGCATGACCGTCATTCGTGCGAGGCTCGAGTGACTGGTGCGAGTCGCGGAATGAATGCCGACGCGGCGTTCGGCATGTTCTGGAATTGAATTGATAAATACAACAAATTCAGATATCGCGAATATTTTTGTCGTCAAAACCATTCTTAAATATCCGCTTGCCAGTTCAATAATTGGAATGGTCGCCTCCTGCTACAACGACCGTTCCAGCGCCTCGCCCCCGCGGGACGGGGGGCGAGGCGGCGCGCCGCGTGACGCATCGAATGCGTCATTCGTGCGTCGGAGAAGGCAGCGTCGCGAAGTCCTGATGCAGGCTCGCCGACGCGGCCACGGAGATTTTCGGATCCGGATGTTGCCGGGCCGTCTCGAAATCGCGCGCGGGCCCGACGGTCATCGAAGCCACGGCGTTGATCGCCGAACCGGCCGCGGTGACCGCGGCGTCGCGATACTCTCCGCGCTGAAAATGCTCGACCGCGTCTTTGCCGAACGACTTGCTTTCCTTCATGTGCGCGCCCGTATGCGTCTGCTTGCCTTGCGAGATGCCGTCGAGATTGCCCACCACGCTGTTGTGCGAGCCTTCCGTGATGCCGAGCTGGCCGTGCTGCAGCACCGAGCTGACCCCAAACACGGCCGCCGAATAGTACGTCGCGCCCGGTTTCTCCATATGGCTGGCCGCCTGGTTCGTTACGTCGTTGCGGCGTGTATGCGGCGTCGACAGATTGTTCAGTCCGCTCAGCGTCGCGCCGCCCGTCGGTCGATCGCTCGAACGCCGGGTCGACTGCGAATCGTCGCTCGACGAAGTGGTCGTGGCGTGATTGTCGAGAGGCGCGGTGCTGCCGCCGGTGATTTTTGTCATGGTCGGTACCTTCGATCAAGAGGAGGAAAGTGCGTCGGGCGCCGTGGCGCTCGACGGCGAAATCGACGGACCGCTCCGCCGTCGGAACCGCATGACGGTAACTGCCGATCGATGGAGGGATGATGCGCGTCGCGGCGGGCGTGACGGCCGGATACGCGAAGCGAGCGGCGCGAAAGCGAAACGTCGAGTGCGTGGATCGGAATCCGGTCGGCGCGGGTCGATCGCGTCGCGCAGCGGGCACTTCTTCCACGACGTCGATGCATCCTTCGCATGAATGCCCGCGTGGAACCGCCCCGAACGTCCGCTGTCCCGATGGCGCCCGCCGTGCGAAAGCAGTTGCCCCGCCTATCGGCCGGCCAGTTGCTTCACCTGCTGCGCGAGCCCCGCCAGCGAAATCTGCCCGCGCATCTCGCTCACGAAACTCCCCGCCAGCACCGCGACGATCAGCACCGCGATCGCGCCCTTGAGCGGCTGGCTGACCGACATCAGATCGAGCTTCTGCGCCGAGCGCGAGACGAACGCGAGGCCCAGGTCGACGAGCAGCAGCATCGCCATCATCGGTGTCGCGATCCGCGCGACCATGTTCATCAGCATGTCGAGCCGCGCCTGCGCGAACATTTCGAGCAGTGGCGCGGGAACCGGGTTGAACGACCCGAGCGGCCACCACGCATACGATTCGTACAGCGCGCCGAGCAGGAACGTCATGCCGCCCAGCATCCAGAACGACGCGATCGTCAGTTGCCCGAGCAGCGTCGCCATCAGCGACGTCTGCGTGCCCGAGCTCGGGTTCTGCATCTGCACGTTGTTGAAGCCGGCGACATCGTCGACGTAGGTGCCGATCGCCTCGGCGGCCCAGAACACGGTGGAGGCCGCGATGCCGAGCACGAGCCCGATCACGGCTTCCTTCGCGCAAGCGATCACGAGGAACGCGCCGCGGAGCTGCGGGATCAGCGCCTGCTGTCCACACGCGACGAACAGGCACCAGATCGCGGCCGCGCCGCTGCGCAGCGGGCCTTTCAGCACGTTGTCGGCGGTCGCGGGCAGGATCGTCGTGATCACGAGAAGCCGCTCGCTCGACAGCGCGAGCAGCACGATGAAGCCGATGAATTCGTCGCCCAGGTGCTGCAGCGGAAAGATGTCGTAGGTCGTCATGCGCATGTCCAGGGCACGTTCCCGCGACGTCGAGAATGCATTCGCGGGGCCGGCCGTCATTGGCGGGAACAGGATTCAGGTCGAGGTCCGCACGGCCGCGAGCCGGCGTGCGAGCACGCCTTCCTCGATCTCCTCGTCCTGTACGTCTTCGGCGGCTGCCTCGGCCGCGCACGCGAGCCGCCGGATCCGCTCGCGCACGACGTCGATCTGCGCGTCGTTGCGCGCGATCCGGCGTGCGGTCGCGGCGAGCTGCTCGATCTTGGCCTGCAGCGCCGCATGCAGGCGAGCGCACTGCGCGCTCGCGAGCGTGTGTTCGTCGAGCAGCACGTCGCGATAGCGGCGACACGCCGCGTAATCGCCGATCGCAAACGCCGCATGGCCGGCCGCCATCGCGTCGACGCGCGCCGCATAGCGATTCGCCGCATCGAGCTTCGCGTGCGCGTGCGCTTCGCCCTGCGCGAACTCGGCCGCCGCCGCGTCGCGTTCGGCGCGCTGCGCGGCCTGCTCGGTACGCAGCTTCGCGCCGCGCTGTTCGCGCCGCGCAAGCAGCGTCTCGAAGGCGCGCTGTTTCGGGTTCCTCATTGGACGAGCGCGTGCAGTGCGGCGAGTGTCGCGTCGGGCGGCGCGTACTCGTCGGTGCGCTGGTTGAGGAACGTGCGGATCCGGTCGATCTTCGCGACCGCTTCGTCGGCTGCCGCGTCGCTGCCCGCCTGGTATTCGCCGAGCTGCAGCAGCGTTTCGATCTCGCGGTGCTTCGCGAGCAACTGGCGCAGCCGGCCGGCCGCGCCGACGTGCTCGCGCGTCGCGATCTGCGGCATGATCCGCGACAGGCTGCCGAGCACGTCGATCGCCGGATACTGGTTGCGCGCGGCGATCTCGCGCGACAGGATGATGTGGCCGTCGAGAATCCCGCGCACTTCCTCGGCGATCGGGTCGCTGCCGGAATCGTCTTCGGCGAGCACCGTGTAGAGCGCGGTGATCGAGCCTTGCTCGCCCATCCCGGTGCGCTCGAGCAGGCGCGGCAGCTCGGCGAACACGGAAGGCGGGAAGCCGCGCCGCGCGGGCGGTTCGCCGGCCGCGAGGCCGATCTCGCGCCCGGCGCGCGCGAAGCGCGTCAGCGAATCCATCATCAGCAGCACGCGCTTGCCCTGGTCGCGGAAATACTCGGCGATCGCGGTCGCCGCGTACGCGGCCTTCGCGCGCTCGATCGACGAGCGGTCGGACGTCGCGCACACGACCACCGAGCGTGCCATGCCGTCCTCGCCCATGATCAGCTCGACGAACTCGCGCACTTCGCGGCCGCGCTCGCCGATCAGCGCTATCACGTTGATGTCGCACGACGCGCCGCGCGCGAACATCCCGAGCAGCGTGCTCTTGCCGACGCCGGCCGGCGCGAAGATCCCCATCCGCTGGCCTTCGCCGAGCGTGATCAGGCCGTCGACGATCCGCACGCCGGTCGCGAGCGACGCGTCCACCATCCGCCGCGACATCGGGTTCGGCGGCGGCGCGAGCACGGGGCGAAGCGCGTCGTAGTCGAGCGGGCCGCGCCCGTCGATCGGCTCGCCGAAGCTGTCGATCACGCGGCCGAGGATGCCGTTGCCGACCTTCACCGACAGCGGCCGCCGCAAGCCGATCACGCGCGTGCCGCGATTGATCTCGCCGAGCGTGCCGAACGGCGACAGCAGCGCGACGTTGCGCGTGAAGCCGACGACTTCCGCATGCTGGAGCAGCGCGCCCGACGCGCTGCGCAGCTCGCACAGTTCGCCGAGCGTCGCTTCGAGGCCGACGACGCGCACGAGCGTGCCGATCACCTCGAGCACCTTGCCCGTCATGCCGACGGCAGGCTCGATCGCAAGCCGCGCGGCCATCGCGTCGGCGACGCGGGACAAATCGGTCAGTGCGTTCATGGGCGGCTCACGTCGTCGAGTGCGCGGCCGAGCGCCGCGCGGATCGCGTTCAGTTGCGTGTCGAGGCTCGCGTCGACGGTGCCGAAGTCGGATTCGCACACGCAGGTGCCGCGCGCGACGCGCGGCTCGACGACGACCTCGACCGGCACGTTGCGACCTTGCCGGCGCCACGCGTCGGCAAGCAGCCCGAACTGCTCGCGCGCGGCGTCGTAATCGGCGTCGCACACGCGCACCGTCAGATAGCTTGCGTCGGCGACGACGCGCTCGACCGTTTCCGCCGCGCGCGCGAACAGACCGCGCGCGTCCTCCGCGCGTACCATCTGCTGGACGGCCGCGGCGACGAGCTCCGCGAGCCGTTCGCGCATTTTGTCGCGCACGCGCCGCTCCTGCTCGAACGAGTCGGCCGCCTGCGCGTGCCAGTCGGCGATCGCCTGCGCGCGGCCCGCGTCGTAGCCGCGCGCATATGCGCCGTCGTGCTCGCGCCGCGCGGCTTCGACGAGCGCGCCGGCCTGCGCACGCGCGTCGGCGCCGATCCGTTCGGCTTCGTCGCGGGCCGCGTGCAGCACCGCGTCGCGTTCGGCCGCGAGCGCGTCGAGCGCGGCGTCGAGCGCCTGAACCGTCTCGAACGCGTCGCGCCGCAGCACGCCATGCGGCGCGTCGAAGCAGAGATCGTCGGTGAGCGGAATCTGCCGGTTTTTCAGCCAAAAAGCCATGACCACTCCGGAAACAGCGACGGCAGGCGCGCAAGCAGCGTCGCGCCGTCCGCGTCCGCCGCCGCGCGTTCGATCCACGGCGGGCGCGCGGTGTCGCGCGGCAACGCGTGGCGCACGATGCGCATCGGCCCCGCCGGCGCCCAGGCCCGTTCGCGTTCGAACAGGCACCAGCCTTCCCACGCGATGTCGTCGCCGGACAGTTGCGCGAGCGGCGCGACCGGCTCGCGGCGATCGAGATCGCGCGCGCGCGGCGCGTCGGGCAACGCCGCGAGCGCGTTGCAGCCGTCGGCGCCGACCCAGCCGGCGAGCCGCTCGCGGCTCGCACGGTCGATCCAGTGGCGCAGCTCGGTGCGCCGGCACAGCAGCGCACGCACGCGCAGCAGCCGCAGCGTGTCGGCGACCGGCAGCGCGGCGAGCCGGTCAGCACGCGCATCGAAACCGTCGAGCGACGGCGACGTCGCCCCAAGCGTGCGCAACAGCAGCAGCGAGCACGCGGCGCGCAGCGCGGGCGCATGCGCGCGCGTCGTCGCGACGAGCGGCGCGAGCGTGCCGTGCCAGCTCGCGTGAACCCAGTCGGCCGCGCGTCGCGCGTTCGCGTCGTAGCCGGCGAGCCACGCGGCCCGCGCCGCGACGCTCGCGATCGGCGCGCCGCCGCTCATCGCGCACCGGCCTGTTGAGGCGCGGCCGCGGCCTGCGCGTCGTTGCCGCCGCGCAGTCGCGCGGCCAGCCCGCCCACGCCCGCGCCGCCGTGCTTGCGCGCGCGCCACCACAGCACACCGCCCGCGGCCGCGAGCACGACGCACATGAGGAGGGCGATCAGCAGGCCGACGAGCGTCGCACCGCCGGACTTCTGCGCGCTCGGCTGCGCGGCCGACACGAGATCGACCGGATCGGCGGCGACCGACGTGACGCTCACTTCGTCGTACGTCAGCCCTTCGACGCTATGGACGACGAGGTTCTTGATCTGCGGCGTCAGCGTCGCGAGATTCGCGTTCGGCCGGTACTTGATGAACACCGACGCCGACGACGGCTTCGCGACCTGTGCGAGCGGATCGTTGTTCGGCAGCACGATGTGCACGCGCGCGACGACGACCCCGTCGATTTTCGACAGCGTGTCCGACAGCTCCTGCGACACGCCGTAGATGAACCTCACGCGCTCCTCGGTCGGCGTCGACACGAGGCCGTCCTTCTTGAACAGCGCGCCGAGATCGTCGTAGCGCGTCGCGGGCAGCCCGCGCGCGCGCAGCACTTCCATCGCCTTGACAATCTGCTTGTCGTCGACGGCGAGCGTCCACGTCTTGCCGCCGTCGGGCGTCTTCTTCTGCGCGTCGACACCGTTCTGCAGCAGCGCGGCCATCATCTCGTTGCAGTCGCGCTCGGCGAGGCCGCCGTACAGCTCCTGCTGGCAGCCGGCGACGAGCGCCGCGCACGCGAGCAGCGCGGCAAGCCGGGCCGCGCGGCGGCCGCCGCCGGCGGCAATCGGGGAAGGGAGTCGTTCCATGGTCACTGGTTCTTCATCAGGGAGCCGATCGCGTCCTTCGTCGACGTGACGACGCCCATCTTTGCCTGCAGGTCGATCTGCATCGCGGTCGCCTCGGCCGACGCCTGGATCGACGCCGCGAACATCTGGTTCATCGACAGTTCGTCCGCGTGCTGGCTCAGGTAGGCGGAGTTGTCGAGCACCTGCTTGATCGCGGCGTCCGACGTCTCGACGAGCTTCGACACGGCGCTTGCTTCGCGCGAATGCGCGACGGGCGGCGTCGGCGTCGCGTTCGACATCAGCGCCTGGAAACGGCTGGCGACGTCGGCCGGGACGTCGGGCGTCGGCGCGGCGGTCGCGCCGGCTGGCGCCGCCGCCGCGTCGGAGAACGCGACGTCGAGCGCGCGGGTCAGGTCGACCGGGGAAAGCGGGGCATTCATGCGGGCCTCCTCGTCAAAGACGCAGATATTGCTGATGCGCGAACGCGGCCTGCGCATCGAAGCCGCCCGCCGGGTTCGCGGGTGGCGCATCGGGCGTGTCGCCGTTGGCCGCCGCGGCCGATTCGGGAAGCTCCCAGACACCCGTGCGATCCGCGTGTTCCTTCGCGAGCATCACGTCGTGCTGCCGCTCGAGCGCGCGCACGAGCGCGACCGCCTGCGCGGGGCTGCCGGCCGCGAGCACCTCGTCGGCGGCGATCCGCCATTCCGGATCGCGCTTCAGTTGCAGCGCGAACGCGAGCAGCGCCTTGCCGTAGATCGTGTTCGTCGTGCCGTTCGCGATCTCCGCGAACACGCGCACCGCGTCGTCGAAGTTGCCGAGCGCGACGTGCAGCATGCCGTCGAACATGTCGGCGGCGGGCAGTTGCGGCGCGAGCACGCGCAGCGCGTCGATCAGCAGGCCGATGTCGTAGGGATCGGCGGCCGGGCCGTCGAGCGCGCCGCCGAGCGCGAGGCTCGCGGCGTCGATCAGTTCGTTCAGCGCCGCTTGGTTGCATCGCAGATAGGTCGGCCGGGATTCGTCCATGGTGTGCGCTCCGTGTCGCCGCGCGAGCGGCGCATGTCGTTGAGGAAATGGCGTATGGAGCGCAAGGTAGCAGCGCGCCGCGCCCGCCCGGCCGCCGATGCGAAGTGCGCGCGCGCGAGGCGAAGCGCCGCACGCGCTTCGCGCCGGACGGCGCCGCTTCGGGTCGGCGCGCGCGGCCGCCGCCGCGTGCCGCTAACGTACGCGCCATGTCCGACTCTCGACAGGAACGGCGGCGATGGCCGAAGAGAAAACCGAAGAACCCTCCGAGCGGAAGCTGAAGAAGGTCCGCGAGAAGGGCCAGGTCGCAAAGAGCAAGGACGTCGCGGACGCGGTGACGCTGGCCGCCGCGATCGGCGTGCTGACGGCGGGTGAATCGATGCTCACCGGCGGCCTGTCGCGCACGATCCGCACCGCGCTCGATTTCGTGAATGGCGAACGCACGCCGCAGGCGACGCTGTCCGCGCTGCACGACCTCGCCGCGAGCGCCGCGCTGACGATGCTGCCGTTCGTCGTCGCCGCGATCGTCGCGGGCGTCGTGTCGCAGGCGCCGCAGGCGGGTTTCATGATCACGCTCGAGCCCGTGATGCCGAAGTTCGACGCGATCAATCCGATGGCGGGCATCAAGAAGATCTTCTCGATGAAGTCGCTGCTCGAGCTCGTGAAGATGATCGTCAAGGCGGTCGTGCTCGCGTGCGTGATCTGGAAGATGATGATGTCGCTGTTTCCGCTGGTCGTCGCGAGCGTGTACGAGGCGACGCCGCAGTTGTCGCGCGTGCTGTGGACCGTGCTGATGAAGCTGCTCGGCGTCGTCGCGCTCGTCGTCACGGTGTTCGCGGCGGCCGACTACAAGATCGCGCGCGTGATGTTCATGCGCGACAACCGGATGACGAAGGAAGAAGCGAAGCGCGAGAACAAGGAGAGCGAAGGCGATCCGCACACGAAGGGCGAGCGCCGCCGGCTCGCGCGCGAGATCGCGACGAGCGCGCCGGCGCGGCAGAAGGTCGGCCAGGCGAACGTGCTCGTCGTCAACCCGACGCATTACGCGGTCGCGATCCGCTATGCGCCCGACGAGCATCCGCTGCCGCGGGTGATCGAGAAAGCCGTCGACGACGGCGCGCTCGCGCTGCGCCGCCACGCGCACGCGCTCGGCGTGCCGATCGTCGGCAATCCGCCCGTCGCGCGCGCACTGTACCGCGTCGAGCGCGACGCGGCGATTCCCGAAGAACTGTTTGAAACGGTGGCCGCGATCCTGCGCTGGGTCGAGTCGGTCGCGGGCGCGCGCACCGACGCCGCCGTTCCCTCCGAGAGGTCGTCATGACGCTGAAAACCCTCAAACTCCCCGCCGGCGGCGAGGTCGGCATCACGGTGCTGGTCGTCGCGATCGTCTCGCTGATGATCCTGCCGCTGCCGCCCGAGGTGATCGACGTGCTGCTCGGCATCAACATCGCGATCAGCGTCACGCTGCTGATGGTGACGATGTACGTCGGCAGCATCGTGTCGCTGTCGGTGTTTCCGTCGGTCCTGCTGTTCACGACGCTGTACCGGCTGTCGCTGAACATCGCGTCGACGAAGTCGATCCTGCTGCACGCGAACGCGGGCGACATCATCGAGAGCTTCGGCGAGCTGGTCGTCGGCGGCAATCTCGTCGTCGGCCTCGTCGTGTTCCTGATCATCACGACCGTGCAGTTCATCGTGATCGCGAAGGGCTCGGAGCGCGTTGCCGAAGTCGGCGCGCGCTTCACGCTCGACGCGATGCCCGGCAAGCAGATGAGCATCGACGCGGACCTGCGCGCGAACATCCTGACGCCGGACGAGGCGCGCCGCAAGCGCGCGACGCTCGCGAAGGAGAGCCAGTTGCACGGCGGGATGGACGGGGCGATGAAGTTCGTCAAGGGCGACGCGATCGCGGGGCTCATCATCACGCTCGTCAACATCGTCGCGGGCATCGCGATCGGCGTGATGTATCACGGGATGACGGCCGGCGAAGCGGCGAACCGCTTCTCGATCCTGTCGGTCGGCGACGCGATGGTGTCGCAGATTCCGTCGCTGCTGATCTCGGTCGCGGCCGGCGTGATGATCACGCGTGTCGCGGACGATCACGACGAAGGCGAAGGCACGTCGCTCGGCTCCGAGATCGCGAAGCAGCTCGGCGGCAGCTATCGCGCGCTGTACTTCGCGGCGGTGCTGCTGATCGGCTTCGCGGCGGTGCCGGGCTTCCCGGCGGCGCTGTTCGTGCTGCTGTCGGCGATTCTCGCGTTTTCCGGCTACCGGCTGCAGAAGGGCGCGCGCCGCACGACCGCGCGCGGCGAGCCGGTGATCGCGCTGCAGCGCGCGGGCGCGAAAAGCAGCACGCCGTCGATCCTGCCGCGCGCGCCGCTCTTCACGTGCGCGATCGGCGTGCGGGTGTCGCCGGATCTCGTCGCGCGGCTCGCGCCCGCCGCGCTCGATCGCGCGTTCGACGAGGAGCGCGCGAAGCTGCAGGAAGAGCAGGGGCTGCCGTTTCCCGGCATCACGCTGTGGACGAGCGACGCGCTGCCCGAAGCGACGTGCGAGATCCTGATGCGCGACGTGCCGCAGACGCGGCTCGAATTGCCGGCCGACCAGACGATGCTGCCCGACGCGGCGTCGGACCCGGCGCTCGCCGGCCGCTGCACCAAGCGCGGCCCGGCGGGCGGGCTCGCCGAGAGCTACTGGATCGACGACAAGGCGGTGCCGGCCGGCGCGCGCGCGTGGCGTGCCGAGCAGGTGATCGCGCACGAGACGATCGCGCTGTTGCGACGCAACGCGCATCTGTTCCTCGGCATCCAGGAAACCCAATGGATACTCGACCAGCTCGGAACCGACTATCCGGGGCTCGTCGCCGAAGTGCAGAAGGCGCTGCCGACGCAGCGGATCGCCGACGTGCTGCGTCGCCTGCTCGAAGAGCACATCCCGATCCGCAACGCGCGCGACATCATGGAGAGCCTCGTCGCGTGGGGGCCGAAGGAGAAGGACATGCTGATGCTCGCCGAATACGTGCGCGGCGACCTGTCGCGCTATCTCGCGTATCGCGCCGCGCGCGGCGCGCGGCAACTGCCGGCCGTGCTGCTTGATCTGCCGGTCGAGCAGCATATCCGGCAATCGATCAAGCAGACACCCGCGGGCAACTTCCTCGCGCTGCCGCCCGAGCAGGTCCGCTATCTCGTCGACAGCGTCGCGTCGTTCGTCGGCGAGACGCCGCGCGACGACGTCGCGCTCGTCACGTCGATGGACGTGCGCCGCTACACGCGACGGATGATCGAGGCGCGGCTCGGCTGGCTGCCCGTCTACTCGTATCAGGAACTCGGCGACCAGGTCGAATTGAAGCCGGTCGGCCGCGTGACGATGCCGGCGGCGGCCCACGCATGAGCGCCACCGATCTGAGGCCCGTGCGAATCATCGCGGGCGAGCCTGCCGCCGGGCCGGACGGCGCGTGCGCGTCGCGCACGGCGCGGCGCGGCTTCGACTATGCGCAACTGATGCGGCGCTCGCGCGTCGCGCCGGCCGGCGAGCGCGCCGCCGCCGACGACGAGCGGCGACATGACGCATCGATGCCCCGGCACGACGGCGCGATGCCGTCGTTCGAACGCGATCCGGCCGCGCTGCCGGACGCGGCCGGGCGCGAAGCGATGGCGCGCGCGTGCGCGGGCTCCGATGCGTTCGTCAATCAGGTGTTCGCGCAGCGCGAGCGGATGGTGCGCGTCGCCGAGGCGCTCGTGGCCGAGATTGCGGCGCTGTGCGGCGACGACGTGTCGGGCCACTGGGAGATCAGCCTGCCGCTCGACGCCGCGCTGCTGCCGGACACGGTGCTGCACCTCGTTCTTTCGCGTTTCGACTTGCGGCTTCGGTTCGAGACGCCGGACGCGGCGACGCGGCACTTACTCTGCACGCATGGCGCAACGCTGCACGCGCGACTCGACACGCTGCTCGCCCATCGCGGCGCGCCGCGCACGAT
Source organism: Burkholderia sp. NFPP32 (assembly GCF_900119325.1). Classification (NCBI taxonomy): domain Bacteria; kingdom Pseudomonadati; phylum Pseudomonadota; class Betaproteobacteria; order Burkholderiales; family Burkholderiaceae; genus Burkholderia; species Burkholderia sp. NFPP32. The sequence continues at coordinate 41,162 of NZ_FPJP01000002.1, forward strand.
CGAGATCGACGTCGACTGAGCGCCCGTACAACCGAATCCGACCGACCGCGACGATGGAACCCGAGACAAGCGAACTGGAACTCGCCGCCGCGCCGCGCGGCATCGACGCCGCGCTGCCGCTGCTCGCGTGCAACGCGTTCGACGCGGCGCTCGCGCGCATCGTCGCCGATGCGCGGCTCGCCGCGTGGCTCGCGCGCTTCCCGGCGTTGTCCGACTGGCGCGCGGCGCCGGGCGAGCGGCCGCGTTTCGCGCGCCCCGGCGTGCTCGACCTGCGACTGAACGGCGCGACCGCGCGCGTCGCGATCGACCTCGCGGCGTTTCCGGCGCTCGACGTCGTCGCCGTGCCGACGTCCGACGCGCCCGGCGACGCGAGCGTGTCGCTGCGCACGGCGCTCGCGTCGACGCTGCTGGCGCCGCTCGTAGCCGCGTTCGCGGCGGCGGGGCTCGACGACGTGACGATCGGCGGGCTGCGCGCCGTGCATCCGGCGGCGCTCGACGCGACGCGCTGCGTGCTGTCGTTCGCGCTCGACGGCGCGCCGATGCGCTGCGCGCTGCTCGACGCGCAGACGCCATGGCTCGACGCGCTCGCGGCCCGGCTGCGACGCGAGCGGACGGGCGATACGGCGAGCCTGCTCGCATGCATTCGCCTGCCCGGCCGCGTGCGGCTCGGGTCGCGCGCGCTGCCGCTGTCGGTGCTGCGCAGCCTGCGGCCGGGCGACGTGCTGCTGGACATGGCGCCGGCCGCGCTCGGCACCGCGCGGGCGGGCCCGCTGCACGCGTGGTGGGGCGCGCGTCGCGCGACGCAATGGCATGCAACCGTTCTGATCGAGGGAACCACGATGACGATGACCGAAACACCAGACACCGCCGACGATCTCGACGAGCCGATCGTCGCAGGCGACCTGCCGGCCGCCGCGCCGGACGACGACGCGCCGCTCGCGGCGCCCGAGCCGGCCGCGCTCGGCGACGTCGACCTGCCCGTGCACGTCGAGATCGACACGCTGTCGCTGTCGATCGCCGAGCTGGCCGCGCTGCGGCCGGGCTACGTGCTCGAGCTGCCGCTCGCCGCGCGCGACGTGCCGGTGCGGCTCGTCGCATACGGCCAGGCGATCGGCGGCGGCAGGCTCGTCGCGGTGGGCGCGCATCTCGGCGTGCGGATCGATCGGATGGCGGGCGACGATGGTTCAGTTTAACGACATCACCGGCCTGCTGATCGCCGTGCTCGTGATGAGCATGGTGCCGTTCATCGCGATGGTCGTTACGTCGTACGCGAAGATCGTCGTCGTGCTCGGCCTGCTGCGCAACGCGCTCGGCGTGCAGCAGGTGCCGCCGAACATGGTGCTGAACGGCATCGCGATCCTCGTGTCGCTGTACATCATGGCGCCGATCGGTTTCGCCGCGCAGCAGCAGCTGCAGGGGCAGGCGCTGTCGCCGCAGCCGACGCAGGCGATGCTGCAGGCGTTCGGCGCGGCGAAGGAGCCGTTCCGCCAGTTCCTCGCCGCGCACTCGCGCGAGCGCGAGAAGCGCTTCTTCCTGCGCTCCGCGTCGGTGATCTGGCCGAAGGCCGCGGCCGCGCAACTGCGCGAGGACGACCTGATCGTGCTCGCGCCCGCGTTCACGCTCGCGCAGATGACCGACGCGTTCCGCATCGGCTTCATCCTCTATATCGCGTTCATCATCGTCGATCTCGTGATCGCGAACGTGCTGATGTCGATGGGGATGAACCAGGTGCAGCCGACCAACGTCGCGATCCCGTTCAAGCTGATGCTGTTCGTCGTGATGGACGGCTGGTCGACGCTCGTGCACGGCCTCGTGCTGACCTATTCCTGATGTCCCGATCCCGATTTCAATCCCGATTCCGAGGAGGCTTGTCCGATGGAAATCGATGACCTGATCCGGCTCACCTCGCAAGGCATGATGCTGTGTCTTTACATCTCGCTGCCCGTCGTGCTGGTCGCGGCCGCATCCGGGCTCGCGATCTCGTTCCTGCAGGCGATCACGTCGCTGCAGGAGCAGAGCATCTCGTACGGCGTGAAACTGGTTGCGGTGACGGTGACCGTCGCGATCGCCGGGCCGTGGGCGGCCGCCGAGATCCTGCATTTCGCGCAGCAGTTGCTGTCGGCGGCGGTGCCGTCATGAGCCGCATCACGCGCGCGATCGCGCAGACCATCCACGCGGCGAAGCCCGATCCGCGACGACGCCGGCCGGTGCGCGCGCGCACCGCGACGACCTACGGCAAATACGGCACGCGCTTCACGTATTCGAACGGCAATCAGGCGGCCGCGCTCGCCGCGCGCAACCAGATGCTCGCGAAGCTGAAGCCGCGTCCGAAGGCGGGCGCCGCGGGATCGCGGCGGCGCCGGCGCGCCGACAGCCAGGGCGAAGCGTTCGATGCGGGAGAGGAATCGACGGTGCCGCACGCGCACGTCGCGCCGCACGACGAGCACGACCGGCATTCGGGCGGGCAGGGCGGCGGCCGGGAGCAGCGCGAGCAGGACGAACGCGACGGCGATTCGGCGAACGTCGCCGCGCTGCCGCGCGTGCGCGCGTCGCGAGCGCGTCCGGCGCCCGTGCCCGCGCAGCGCGCGCTGCGCGACGTCGCGCATACGCTCGCGGACCCGATGGAGCGCGAGCATGCGTTGCGGCATCTTTGGGCCGACATACTGCTCCAGCTCGGCCGGCGCGTCGATACCGATCCCGGCGCGCGCATCACGGCCGCGCTGCTGAATCACAACGCGGACCTGCTCGCCGCCCGCTTGCACACCGGGCCGTGGACGCCGATCGGCTGGAGCGGCGTGAAGCAGTTGCTGCTCGACGCGATGCGAAGCGCGGGCGGTGCGCCGCGCGACGCGTCGGCCGCGCGTAGCGAGCGTGCGAGCACGCATTATTTTCTGCTGCCGCTCATCGTGTTCAACGCGGAGCGTCCGTCGACGAACGCGCAACTCGCACGCGCGTATGCAAGCGTCGAGACGTTGCACAAGGGCGTGTTGGCCGCTCAGCGAGCGTGAACGTCGCGGCGCACGCGACTCTTCGCAAATGCGGCGGCGAATTCGCGCGACGGACGAACACCGATGCCGCGTCGAACTATTCTGGCTGCATGGACGAACGATGCGGCGCGATCGAACGGATGCACCGATCGCGACCGATTCGATCGACGCAAATGAAACACACGACGCACGGATAAGGAGCAACCGATGAAGCTGCTGCGGATCCTGACCGGCCTGCATGCCGGTGCGGAAATCGCGCTCGATGCCGGCGAGCACCGGATCGGCGCGGGCGACGACGCGGAGATTCGCATCACCGACTGGCGCGACGGCGATCTGCTGCTGTCGATCGATGCGCAGGGCGCAACCCGCGCACGACGTGCGGCGCCCGTGCCGGCCGAGGCGGCCGCCGATGCGTTCGACGCGGATGGTTCGCCGCTCATGATGCTCGACTTCGTGCCGGTGCCGTTCGGCGAGACCGCGCTGTGCGTCGGGCCCGCGAACGGCGAGTGGCCGAGCGATCTCGAGCTGCTCGCGACCTTGTGGGCGCCGCCGCCTGGCGCCGATGCGGCGCGGCGGGGCGCGCAACGCAAGCTCGCCGCGTGCGCGGCGGCAGGCGGCGCGCTGGTCGCCGGCCTGCTTGCGATGGGGGCCATGCTGGCGAGCGCCCATCCGGGCGTGCCGCCCCCGGTCGAGCGTACCGACGCGCTCGCGACGCGCATCGGCGCGGAGCTGCGGCGCGCGGGCTATGCGGAGCTGCACACGGCGCCGCGCGGCGCGATGATCGCGGTCACCGGGATGGTCGCGACGCAGGCCGACGACCTCGCCGCGCGCAAGCTGCTGGACCGGCTCGCCGCGCACCGCGTCGAGCGCCGGTACGACGTCGCGCAGGACGATGCGCAGAGCATCGGCGAATCGCTCGGCGTGTCGGGGGCGACGGTCGCGTATGCGGGGCAGGGGCGCTTTCGGGTGTCGGGCGTCGTGCAGGACATCGCGCAGCTACGCGCGGCGGTCGAGCGCGTGCGCGCCGACGTCGGGCCGAACGTGCGCGCGATCGACGTCGATGCACGCCAGTCCGGCGACGCACCGGTGCCCGTCGCGTACTCGGGGATGCTCGAGATCGGCGACGTGCGCTACATCGAGACGCCGGACGGCGTGAAGCACGTGTTTGCGGGCGCGTCGGCGGACGGCGCGCCGGACCTCAACTGACGGGAGAAACGGCATGTACGAAGCATTGGAACGGGCAGCGGATGAATGCGGACCGCTCGAGCAGGCGCTCGGGGCGCCTGACGCGGCGGTACGGATCGGCGTGCTCCGCGAGGCGCTCGGCGAGACGGCCGAGCGGGTGAGCGCGGCCACCGCGCAGGCGGCGAGCGACTACGACCGCGACGCGATGCAGAAGGTCTATCGCGGCTTGCTGGCGGCGCAGCGGATTGTCGCGACGTTGCACGAGGCGAACGCGACGGCCGCGTAGCGGCCATGGTTTCGCCGCGCAGCGTGCGGCGGCGGACGGAGCGGCGCGAGCCGTTCCCGACGATGCCGCACGCTGCGCGGCAGAAAAGCGGCGGGCCGCGACATGAAGCGGCGGCGCCGGAACTTTGTCAACGCGTGATCGAATCACGCACTTTCTGGAGAGTAATCATGTCGGCATTGGTAGGCGGTGCACTGGGCGAAATGACGAAGGACACGATGGCAGGCATCGCGTTTTCGAAGGCGGCAACGAAACTGCAGCAGATGCAGGAGATGACGAAGGCGGAGAACGACGTGAAGAAGCAGGCCACGAAGATGGTCAGCGACGCGTCGAAGCCGGCGCAGTAAGCCGGCTGCCATTCGGCATCGTGTTGGGCGGCCGGCGCGCGAGCGCCGGCTGTATTTTTTTTGGGGACGCCGGATACCGGGGTGAAACTGTCATGAGTTGGGAACGTTATGCACAGGTCGTCGCGGAGGTATGCGCGGTCGTCGGCTTGCCGGACGTCGATTACGTGCTCGAGACGCGCACGATCGACGTCGAGGGCTTCGACGTGCGCGTCGACTACTTCGACGAGGATCCGGAGTCGATGTACGTGAATTTCCATTACGGCATCGTCAGCGCGGGCCGCACGCTCGCGGTGTACCGGCTGCTGCTCGAGGCGAACCTGCTGATCTACGCGCAGGACCAGGCGCAGCTCGGGATCGACGCGGACACCGGCAGCATCGTGCTGCTGATGCGATTGCCGCTCACGCCGGACGTGACGGGCGGGACGCTCGCCGATCTGTTCGCGCACTATGCGGAGCACGGCCGCTACTGGCGGCAGAACATCATCGAATCGGGCGACGAGATGTTCAGCGGTATCGCGTCCGGCGAATATTTCTGGCTGCGGGTGTAGCGGAGCCCGACGGCGGCACGCGCAACCGCCGGGCCAATCGTAACGGAACGTCACAAATTGCTGCGCGGATCCGGCGCGAACGAGACGATAGCGGCACGCATCCATGCGCTGCGCCCCGCGACGAGCGGCGGCGCGGCGCGCGGATCGAGCCCGAACTTCGTATTCGAACCCGCTTGCCGAGAGGATCCACCATGTTTTCGACACTCTATTTCGCCGCCGCCGCCGCGCTTGCCAATCCGGCGTCGAACGACGCCTACGCAGCGCGCGTGTTCGACGGCCGCTTCGCCGAAGCGGCCACGCTCGTCGCCGCGCGCTGCGAAGCCGACCCGGGCGACCCGGCCAACGACGTGCGCGACGTCAGCGCGTACGCGGACATCCAGCTCGTGCTCGGCCGCTTCGAGGAGGCCGAGGACACGTTCCGCCGCGCGCTGAAGCTGCTGCGCGATTCGCGCGACCAGACGCGCGTGATGACCTGCCGCAACGCGAGCTGGCAGGCGTTCTTCCAGAACCGTTTCGGCGTCGCGCAGGCGGGCTTCCGACGGATCGCCGACGATCGCGCGGCGAGCGTCGGGCAGAAGCTCGAGAGCCTCGTCGGCGCGTGCGTCGTCATGCATCATCTCGGCCGCGCCGAGGACGCGATGGTGGCGCTCGACGGGCTCGACGCAGCCGCTCGCGATGCCGATCCGCGCTGGCGGCAGCTCGCCGGCGCGCTGCGCGCGGACTTGCTGCTGCAATACCGGATCGGTCGCGCCGACGCGCTCGGCGATCACGTCTACTGGTGCTCCGCGTTGGCCGATCTGCCGTTGTCGGCGTTCGCGGAAACGGGCGCGGCGGCGGCCGATGCCGATGCGCTGCCGCTGCTGCGGATGCGCGTCGACTACATGCGCCAGGCATGCGCGCTCGCCGCCGGCGACCACGCGGCCCTCGCGCGGATCGATGCGCATGTGAGCTGGTGCGCGAAGACGGGCCTCGTCGACTACCAGCGCAGCGTGTGCCTTGAAGTCGCGCTCGCGGCGCTCGCGGGGCACGCGCCGAATGTCGCCAACGCGATGATCGCGCCGTATCGCGACGCGGCCGGGCGCTGCGGCTCGCACGTGCGCTGGACTCTCGACTATCTGTACTGCGCGGCGAAGGTGTGCGAGCAGCAGGGGCGGATTCGCGAATCGTCGTCGCTGTATGCGCGCTATGCGCTCGCCTCGGTGCGGCACGTGCGCTCGGACGGCGCGGCGCTCGCGCCCTCGCTCGCGATCGCGCGGTGCGGCACGCACACGGCGGCGCCGAGCGACGACGTCAGCGCGCGGCTGCCCGGCAAGTACCGGCGCGCGTATCGCTATTTGATGGAGCGGCTCGACCAGCGCGACCTGTCGGTGCGGGAGATCGCCGCGCACATCGACGTGACCGAGCGCGCATTGCAGGCGGCGTTCAAGACGTTTCTCGGGTTGTCGCCGAGCCAGCTGATCCGACGGCAGCGGATGGAGCGGATTCGCGGCGAGCTGCTGTCGGAAGGGCCGCGCGCGGCGAGCGTGCTCGAGATCGCGAACCGCTGGGGGATCCAGCATCGGTCGACGCTGGTCAACGGCTATCGGCGGATGTTCGACGAGGCGCCTTCGCAGACCTTCGACCGGTGAGGACGCGGGGCGACGCACAGCGCGTCGCCGCCGGTCGGCTGTTGCACACCGGGCGATCGTTCTGGCCGGGCGAAGCCGGCGCGCGGGCTCGCCGCGCCAATACCTCACCGCGTTGCTTCGATGTCGCGCCGACGCATTACGATCGCGATACCGCCTTCTTGATCATGTCGATCAGTTTCATCTGGAAGCTGTTGATCATCTCCGCCACCGCGAGGAGCTGGTTCGCGAAACCGATTGCACGCTGCATCCTGATCGTCTGCTCGGTCTCGTGATGGATCTGGTGGATGCTCGGCATCCCGGCCGCGGCAAGCGTCTGCGCATCGTGGGCGCCGTGTGCTTCATGCGCGGCGGCGGATGCGGGTTTCGAAGGCGGGGTGCCCGCAGCCTGCGATTGAGCGTGCGCGGCCCCGAGCGGCGACGGCTGCCCGTGCGCGGGTTGCGGTGCCGGTGGCGGATCGCTCGGATCGATGAGATTGCCTTCCGGCACATGTGCGGAATGAGGCACGGCCGGTTGCAGGACCGCATGATGCGCGACGGTCTGCAATTCATCGGGCGTTGCCTCGAGCAGCGACGTTGGCGTACCGGTGGGTTTCGTCGTGGAGGGCGGATCGCTCAGGTCGATGAGGTTGCCTTCGTGCGGGTGTGCGGAATGAAGCACGACCGGTTGCAGGACCGGATGATGTGCCACCGTCTGCAATTCGGCGGGCGTGGCTTCGAGTAGCGACGCGTTGTTTCCAGTCGCTTCCGGCTTGACGGCGGTGCGCTTCAGTGCCGACGCGTTCAGCGGACGGGCGTCGGGTCGAGACCTCGACTCGCCTTTCGGTCGCAAGCCTCCCAGCACGCCTGACGGCTTCGGTTGAGGAGCCGCGGCGCCGGACAGGGGCGCGCCGATCGACGGCGGGTTCTGCGAGGGTGGAGACGAGCCCCCGGTTTGAATGGGGGATTTGATCGATACTGGCTGCACAATCCGGCTCCTGAAGAAGGTCGACCTGGGCGCCCGACTGCCGCGCAATGGGCGCACCGGGCGACGTGGCGCCACTGTACGTCGACAGGCGCGCCGCGGCCGACCGCGGTGCGAAGCGATACACCCGCGCGCGAACGTCGCCGAAGCGACGCGGCTCGCGCGATCGCGATTCGCATTTCGCATACGCCGCCGCGGCTTCGCGCGCGTGGGGCACGCTCGCGCGTCGGCGCCCGACAATCGGCGTGTCCATTCCCTGAACCGGAGCCGCCGATGAATGCCATCCGTCCACCCGAACTGATCGAAACCGAGCGCCTTCATCTACGCCCGCTCACCGCCGACGACGCACGTGAAGCCTTCGACGCGCTGTTCGGCGATCCGGCGACGACGCTCGACCTGCCGTGGCCGATGCATCGCAGCGTCGACGAAACGCGCGCGTGCATCGGTCGTCTCGCCGAGGGCTGGCGCAGCGGCGCGTTTTTCAGCTGGGGACTGTTCGAGAAGCGCGACGGCCGTCTGATCGGCACCCTCGAGATGCACGGTCGCCTGCCGCGCGTCGAGATCGGGCTCGTGACGAGCTTCGCACCGGGGCGCGTGCGGACCCGCGCATGGTCGGAGATGCTGCGCAGGTTTCTCGACTGGCTGATCGCGCAGCCGGGCGTATACCGGATCGAGGCGTTCTGCTCGGTGACGGGCCGCGCCGCGCCGTTCATGCCGAAGCTGGGTTTCGTCAGCGAGGGCGTCGTGCGCAACTACGAGGCGCGTCCGAATCGCGGGATGAGCGCGGGCGACAGCTATCTGTTCGCGATCACCAGGGCGCCGGCGCCGTTGGGCGAGGCCGTCGCGACCCGCGACGCGCAGGCGTCGGCGCGCCAGGCTGCGTGAACCGGCGAGGAGCTTGCACGGGAGCGCCAGGGCGGCGGGTTGGCCGCGACGATCCGCGACTACGCTCGCGCCGGGCATCGATTGCCTGCGTCCGATTCGTCGCGACGCGCATCGCGGATTTCGTGCGGTCTCGCTGACTTTCGCCGCCGCGTCCGACCAATGACGGAAGTCGCGACGGAGATGCGGGTTCGCCGGGTCGAACGTCGCGCGTATCCGGGCTCTCGACATTCGGGTTCGCGTGACACGGTGACGACCGATGTGCGGCTCGCCACGATCGCCGCAAACCACAAACCCGCCCGATCTTCACCCCATCCCGCTCGCATGCACATGCCGCGCCCATTGATACCGGTCGAGCCGCAGCAGTTGCGAGATGCGTGCGGCGACGTCGCCGTCGTGCGCGCCGGCGCCCTCCGCGAGCTCATCCACTTTGAGGAACCGGCCGACGAGCACCGTCGACGCCCGATCCCCCGACAGCACCACGGTCTGCGCATAGCGCCGCCAATCGTCGTCTTGCAGCGCGTACAGGCACCAGCTCTGCAGCGCCGTGCACATCGGCGTGCCGCGCTCCTGGTCTTCGAGCGTGCGCAGAATGTGCAGCGCGCCGATCCAGTCGCGCCGGCTGATCCGCAGCCGCACGTCGCACAGGTCGACCGCGGCGTTGCGCGGCTGCAGAACGCGCAGCGCGATCAGCAGTTCGTCGAGGTCCGCGTGTGCGCTCGCGCGCAGCCCGACCGAAAAGGCCGAGAGCAACGCGCGCAATGCGGCTTTGTTGCACGATTTGATCGCCATGTCGGTGCGATGCGTCGAGAAGAGATGATCCGTCTGCGATGATCGCCGTCGTACGCGCGCGAGCGGCCGGCGCGTGCGAAGCGACATCGTGCGCGGCGAAGCGATGCGCGCGTTGCGGCGGCGGCGCACGATGCGCGACCGATCGTTTCGGTCGCCGCGACGTCGCTTCGCGCGGTTCGCGGCGCGCGCGTACGCGCTGCCTAAGCTTGTCGTCGAACCGCGGGCGCATGAGCGCCGTGCGCGTTCTGTTCCCTTTCCTTCAGTCGATTCACATTCATAGCGAGACGATCATGAGCGTTAACGGCATTACATCGACGACTATCCACCCGTCGCAGTTCAACTCCTCGTCGACGTCGTCGAGCAGCCGCGATCAGAAGATCGACAAGCTGCTCCACGAAATCGAAGCGCTGCTGATGCAGGACGATTCGGGAGACGGCGACGATACGGACATCGGTGGCGATTCGAACGGCAACACGCCGACCGGCGACAACACCCCGACGAACCACGTGACGCCGTCGACGGGCGACAAGCCCGGCGAAGACATGCGCGACGTCAAGCTGAACACGAAAGCGGGCGGCGAAGCGCTGCACCTGAAGATGGACACGCAGGGCAACCTGTACAACGGCAGCGGCAATTCGGTCGGCGTCGTCGACAAGGACGGCAACGTGAAGCTGAACTCCGGTGCGACGAAGGAGCTGGAGCGCCTCGAGACGGGCGGCAATCCGCTCATGAACGCGAACGTCGGCAAGCGCGGCGCCGGCGGCAACATGGAGTTCACGCCGGACGAAGTGACGGTGAGCGCGGGCGACGTCGACCAGAAGAACGACTTCTGACCGCGCGGGCGGCGCGGCGCGGCGGCACTGGACACGCGCTTTCGAATCGGTGCACACTGCGCGCTCGCGCCGCCGCGTCGCGGCCCGTCCAATCATTCGCGGACCGCGACGTCCGCCGGAGTCGAACTTGATCGTGTCGCAACGGGCCGACGCCCGAATCCTCGAGGTGATGCAGGCCCGGCAGGCGTGGGGCACGCTCGCGCTCGACCGCGACGGCGCGATCGTCGCGGCCACCGAGCGCGCGCACGCGCTGTTAGGCCGCACGCTCGCCGCCGGGCTGCCGCTGCACGCGCTGCTCGGCGACGCGGCGGGCGCGGATCCCGCCGCGCTGTTCGACACGCTCGAACAAGGATTCGAATTCGAAACCGACGACGCGATCCTGTGGCTGACGCTGCAGCCGGTTGAGCACGATCCGGCGATCGCGGCGACGGTCACGGTCGCCGACGTCACGCCGCTGCGCCGCGCGCTCGACGAGCGTGTTGCGTCGCTGCGCTTTCTGGCGCACGACCTGCGTTCGCCGCAGAATTCGATACTCGCGCTGACCCAGTTGCACGACGCCGATCCCGACGCGTTCGCCGCGTGCGGCGGCCTCGAACGGATCGCGCAGCTCGCGCGGCACGCGTTGCTGCTCGGCCAGGACTACCTCGTCGCATCGGCGGCGGACGATCTCCGGCAGCGCCATTTCATGCGCTTCGACCTGCGCACGATGCTGCGCGAGCTCGTGCCGAAGCTCGAAGTGGGCGCCGTCTATCGCGGCGTCGCGTTGCAGCTCTGGCTCGACGACGCCGTACCGCTGTGGTTGCACGGCGCGCGCGTATTCGTCGCCCGCGCGCTGCAGAACCTGATCGACAATGCGGTGCAGGCGTCGCGGCAGGGCGCGCGCGTCGAGATCCGGCTGCACGTGCGTGACGCGCACGCGGAAGTGACGATCCGCGATTGGGCCGGCGGCCTGCCGGGCCTCGCCACGGACGGGCGCATGACCGATTTCGCGCCGCTCGCGAAGCGTGGCTCGATGGGCTTCGGCCTCGGGCTGCAGCTCGCCGCGCAGGTCGCCGCCGCGCATGCGGGCACGCTGTACGCCGAATCGAATCGCGGCGTCGGCACGGCGTTCGTGATGCGCCTGCCGATGCCCGCGCCGGCAGGCGCGGCAGCTTCGGCCGTGCCGGACGGCATCGCGCGCTGGCGCGCGAGCGTCACGCCCGACGGCTGAGCGCCGGCATCCTTTCCTTTTCGCTTGACGAACCCCATTTCCGCGATGTCCGAACCGAACATGCAGCGCACCGTGCAGCAGCCCAAGCAGATCGTCGTCGTCGAGGACGATCCGGTGCAGCGCACGCTGCTCGTCACCTGGCTCAAGGCCGAGGGCTACCGCGTCGAGGCGTTCGACGACGGGCTCGACGCGCGCCGTTTCCTCGGCGACAGCTGGGCCGATCTGCTGGTGCTCGACTGGGACCTGCCCGGGATGACGGGCGAGCGGCTGCTCGGCTGGGTGCGTGGCCGCGCGCGCTCGATCGTCCCGGTGATCTTCCAGACCGTGCATTCGGACGAAGAAGACATCGTGAAGATTCTCGACGCCGGCGCGGACGATTTCCTGATCAAGCCGCTCGAGAAGCAGACGCTGCTCGCACGCGTGCGCGCGTTGTTGCGGCGCTTCGCGGCGCTGTCGGTCGACAGCGGGCGCATGCAGCTCGGCGGCTGCGTGTTGTCGCGCGCGACGCTGACCGTGTCCGACGGCAGCGCGTCGCACGCATTCAGCGCGAAGGAGTTCGACATTCTCTGGCATCTGGCCGAGCATCCCGGCACCGTCGTGCAGCGGCAGGATCTGTTGCGACTCGTGTGGGGCGCGGAAGCGTCCGCGCAGACCCGCACGGTCGACATGTACGTGAGCCGGCTGCGCAGCCGGCTGAAAGCGGCGGGCCTCGGCTGGACCGTGCATGCGGCGTACGCGACAGGCTACCGCCTGAACCTGGGCGCGGACGCCGAGCCGGCGGATCGCGCATCGTGACGCGGCGCGCGGCCGCGTCGGCTGCCGCCATCGCGCTCGCGCTCGCGAGCCATGCGCCGGCGCTGCATGCGGTGCCGCTCGCGTGGCCGCTCGCGCGCTTCGACTATCGCGTCGGGCCGGTGAGTGCCGCCGCCGCGCTGAGCGAACTGAGCCGCCGCTCGGGCGTCGCGATCGACGTGGACGCAGGCGCGGCGTGCCGGCTCGACGTGCGCGAGGCGTTGCCGCCGCGGCGTTTTGTCGACTGGGTGGCGCGCACGTGCGGACTTGCGGCGTACTACGACGGCGCGGTGCTGCAGCTCGTCGCGCCCGATGCGTTCGAGCGTGCGGCGGTGCGGCTCAATTACGCGACGCCGGCCGAGCTGCGCGCGACGCTCGCACGGCAGCGGATCGTCGACGAGCGCTGGCGGCCCGGCTATGACGACGCGGCGCGGATCGTGCGGGTCGCCGGCCCGCCGCGCTATGTCGCGCTCGTGCTCGCCGCCGCGCGCGCGCTCGACGAAGCCGCGCAGGCGCGCGTGCGGACCGAGACGCGCGCGTTCAGGCTGCATGCGCGCGCGGCGGCTGACCGCGTCGTGCGCGGCGACGCGGGCGATGCGTCGCTGCCGGGGCTCGCGACGCGGCTGCGCCGCCGGCTCGAGCAGGACGGCGTCGCGCCGCGCGCGGTGCCCGGCGTGCGCGAATTCACGGCGTCGCTGCCGATCGTCGACGCGGATGCACGCTCGAACACCGTGCTGATCCGCGACGTGCCCGCGCGGCTGGCGCGCGATGCACGGCTCGTCGCGCAGCTCGATACGCTGCCCGCGTCGATTCGGATCGATGCGTTCGGCGCGACGCTCGCGCGCGCGCAGATCGACGCGCTCGGGTTGCGGTGGCGCGACGACACGCAGGCGTCCGTATCCTCCGGCGCATCCGCCCCGCGCGTGGCGATCGCGCCCGCGCCGGACGGCTGCGCGCCGATGCGCGAGCGCATCGCCGAGCTTGCCGCGCACGGCGACGCATCGATCGACGCCGACGGCTCGACGCTGACGCTCCCCGACGACAGCGCGGATTTCGGCCGTCTGCGGCAGGTGTTCGTCACGTCGGGCGATGGCGATGCGCGATCGCTCGACGCGCAGCGGAACGGATTCGCGATGCGGGTCACGCCGCGCGAGACCGCGCAGGCGGGCCGTTATGCGCTCGACATGCGGATCGTCGAGCGCTGGGCGGACCGCGACAGCCGCTCGGCCGGCGCATCGTCGTCGCGCGAAACCGTGTCCGGCGCGACGCTCTCGGCAGGGGAATGCGTGGCGCTCGCGCTGCCGCTTGCCGCCGGACATGAGACGCAGCAGCTCGTGCTGGTGACGCCGCGCGTGACGTCCGCCGATCCCGTGCGCCGGCCGCCGCCGGCATCGCCGACCGCGCAGGCGCGACGCGCGCCGGCCGCGGCAATCGCAATCGCAATCGCCAGCTTCCCCGAAACCGCGAAGCGCGCGACGCAAACGCGCGAGACGTTACGCGCGCATCCGCCGGCGACGCCGCCGGACGGCCTCGGCCTCAGCACGCAGACGCGCCTGCTCGGCAATTGATGCAAACCCCACGCATTATTAAACGACGGTCTAGCATGATTTAGACGCGCGATGACAATCGGCTTTTGAAATTAATTCCACCAGTCGATTAACACGGGATTCGGCATGTTTATACGATTTTTTCCGATTTTAGATCGGCATGGAAAATGCCGGATCGGATGCGCGCCTAACGATTAACAATCGACTGCATCATTTCATTCAGCTCGATCCGATTGTAAGTCGCCCGTAACGCGTCCTTCGTCGAGATCCGGTTGCGGGCCGCGAGCGCGGCGAGGTCGTCGTTCAGGGAACGCGACATGTTGTCCTCGCGGCGCCGCAGGAACTCGTTGACGAGGTGCAGCTTCGTCGGATCCGCGATCAGCTTCGCGACCTGGTTGTTGTTGTTGAACAGCAGTTCGCTCGCGAGCACGAGGCTTTCGCCGTCCGCGCTCGGCACGAGGCTCTGGCAGACGATGCCGATCAGCGATTCGGCGAGCGCGACCGCGTGCCGGTCGCGCTGCTCGACCGGAAAGAACGACAGCAGCTTGTTGAGCGCGCTGACCGCGCTGCCCGTGTGCATCGTCGCGAGCACGAGGTGCCCCGATTCGCCCGCTTGCAGCAGCGTGTCGGCCGTCTGCGCGTCGCGCACCTCGCCGACCATCACGACGTCCGGCTTCTGCCGCAGCGCCTCGCGCAGCCCGTGCGGGAAATTCGGCGTATCGGTCGGCACTTCGCGCTGCGAGATGATTGACTGGCGGCGCTCCAGATAGTATTCGATCGGCTCCTCGATCGTGACGATATGCGTGTTGCGCGTCGCGTTGACGTGCTCGAGCAGCGACGCGATCGTCGTTGTCTTGCCCGAGCCCGTCGGGCCCGTGACGAGGATGATGCCCTTCGTGTTGTCGAGCATCGAGCGCACGTAGACGGGCAGGCCGAGTTCCTCGAGCGGCAGCGGCTTGAGCGGCAGCCGGCGCATCGAGATCACGATCTTGCGGCCGCCGCCCGCCCGGTACACGTGGCAGCGCAGCCGGCAGCGCGTGAGGACGAACGGGCGGTCGAGCGTGCCTTGACGAAGCGCGGCTTCCCAATGCTCGTCGATCGCGTCGAGCAGCGGCCGCATGTCGTCGAGGAGCACCGGTTCGTCGCTCGTCTCGACCCAGCCGCGCGGGGTCTTGATCGTGACGGGACGGTCCTGCTCGATGTGGATGTCGGTGAACATCTGCTTCAGGTCGATCAGGCCGAGCACTTCGCCCGCGAGATCGCGCAGCGGGGCGGCGGCATGCTGGTTCATCTTGGCAGTTCGAATGAATGGATTGGGCGGCGGATTTCGCGCGGTGAAAGAGAAAATTGAATGGTCTATTTAATTTTGCATGCAAACTAGCTTTTGTCAAACTGTTCGGGGTATATTTGCCGCGCAATAATCACTTCAATAATGCGACTGCGTGCGTAGACCTATTATGTAACGCTGCGGTAATCCCATGTTCGGAAAGCCATTTCCGGCCGCGCAGGCGGTCCGGGGCGTCGAACGCGGCATCCGGGATCATCGAGCAGCAAAGCGCGGGGGCCAGCGGCGCACGGCAGCAGTCGAGTAACGAGGACAATCATGATGCACGGCGCTACGGTCGCCGCGGCCGCGTTCATCGCGACCGCGCTTTTTGCAACCGATTGCGCGGCGAGCGGCCCGCCCGCCGGCACCGATCCGGCGATCGGCGGCCCATTTGTCGAGCGCTTCGATCACGCACCGCTGACGGCAACGCGCGTCGACGTCTTGCACGCGGTATCGCCATCGGCGTCAGCCGGGGCCGCGCCGGCCACGGCCGCGCGGCCCGCGTCGCTGCCCGTTGCGGACGCACCCGTCTGGGACGTGCGCGCGTCCGACGGCACGATCCGCGGCGTCTTGTTGCGATGGGCGCGCACGGCGGGCTGGCAGCTCGTCTGGGATGCGCCGGTCGATTTCAGCATCGACGCGCAGGCGACGCTGCGCGGCTCGTTCGAGGATGCGCTGCAAGTGCTCGTCGCGAGTCTCGGCCGCACGGCGACGCCGATCCAGGCGATTCTCTATCAAGGCAATCACGTGTTGCGCGTCGTCGCGCAGGGAGCGGGCTGATGCGCGTCTTTTTCGTCATTTCGTTACTGGCCGCCGCGCTGCTGGGCGGCTGCACCGGGCTGCGCAGCGGCATCGAGCGGGACGTGCGACGCGATTCGGACGAATCCGGCGCGCTCCTCAAGCGCACCGCCGACGGCGACAACAGCGTGCACGCGCTGTCGCCCGTCGTCGTCGACAACGGGCTGTGGGTGTCGGCGGGCGCCGTGAAGCTGCAGAGCCGCGAACAGCTCCCCGCGCTATTCGACGAGCCGGCGTCGTTCGACCGCGCGGTCTCTTCGTTATCCGAATTCGCCGAGCAGATCACGCGGCTCACGCTGGTACCGACGCAGGTCGCCGCGAGCGCGCAGCAGGCGGCCGCGCGTTCGCAGCAAGGCGGCGGCGCGGACGGCGTCGCGCGCGGCGCACCCGCGTTCCTCGACGCGGCGGGCGGGCGCTCGGTGCCGCCGCTGCCGCCCGGCATGCCGGGTGGCGGGTCGTCCGGCGGCGGCAAGGCGGGCAGCGGCGCGGACGGCGGCGGCGCCGGCACGTCGTTCGCGCCGGCGCGCATCCTATACACGGGCGGCACGCTGCGCGGCCTGCTCGACGCGGCATGCGCGCGCTTCGGGGTCTTCTGGAAATACGAGCAGGGGACGATCCGCTTCTTCTTCACCGATACCCGCACGTTCCAGGTCAACGCGATTCCCGGCGACTCGTCGCTGAACGCGTCGGTGGTGAGCGGCGCGACGAGCGACGGCACGTCGGGCGGCTCGCAGTCCGGCGGCTCGGGCGGCGGCGCGAGCGGCTCGGGCTCCGGCACGACGGGCCTCACCGCGAACAATACGGCGAACACCGCGGTGAATTCGCAGCTGTCCGTGTTCAACGGGCTGCAGAGCGCGATCCAGTCGATGCTGTCGCGCTACGGCAGCTCGGTCGCATCGCCCGCGACCGGCTCGATCTCGGTGACCGACACGCCCGACGTGATCGAGCGCGTCGCCGCGTTCATGACGCAGCAGAACCGCTCGCTGTCGCGGCAGGTGATGCTCAACGTGACGGTGCTCAGCGTGTCGCTGAAGGCGGGCGACGCATACGGGATCGACTGGAGCCTCGTCTACAAGACGGTGTCGGCGCAATTCGGGATCTCCAACCCGTTCACGCCGGCCACGGTGACGCCCGGCGACCTGTCCGCGACGGTGCTCAGCCCGACGAGCCGCTTCAACGGCACCAAGCTGCTGATTCGCGCGTTGTCGCAGCAGGGGACGGTGCGGCGCAAGACGTCGGCGTCGGTCACGACGCTCAACAACCAGCCGGTGCCCGTGCAGGTCGCGACGCAGACGGGCTATCTCGCGTCGGTGTCGACGACGAACACCGCGAACGTCGGCTCGTCGACCGCGCTCACGCCGGGCACCGTAACGACGGGCTTCAACATGACGCTGTTGCCGCACGTGCTCGACGATGGCACCGTGATGCTGCAGTTCTCGACGAACATCTCGTCGCTGCTCCAGCTGAAGGAAGTGTCGAGCAGCACGGGCAGCGGCGCGACGCGGATCCAGACGCCCGACGTCGACATGCGCAACTTCCTGCAGCGGGTCGCGATGAAGTCGGGCGAGACGCTCGTCATCAGCGGCTACGAAGGCACGAACGATTCGCTCGACGAGCGCGGCATCGGCACGCCGAAGATGATCGCGCTCGGCGGCGGCTACGAGGCGCAACGCTCGCGCGAGGTGATCGTGATCCTGATCACGCCCGTCACGCAGCGCGGCGGCGCCTGACGGAGCCGGCAATGAGCGCGCAGGTGATTCAAATCGGCCGCCAGCGCTTCGTCGGCGGCTTGTTCTGGCAGTCGCTGTCGAGGCGCAACGAGCTGCGCGCCGAAGCAGTCGAGCTCGCGAAGAAGCTGAAGTTCGACCTGATGGTGCTGCGGATCGATCGCGGCGGCGCGGCGGCGGGCTATGCGAACACGCGCGACGGCTTCGCGCCCGGGCATCTGTCGCTCGGCGCGATGGTGTCGCGCGCGATCGCGCTCGAAGGCGCGTTCTACAACGGACGCCGGCAGCCCGCGCCGAACTGGCTCGGCGCGTTCGCGCTGCCCGACGGACGCTGGGCGTACTTCGCGGTGCGCGACCACGCGTTCATGCCGAACGGCGACTGGGTCGGCACTCGCGAAGAAGCGTTGGAACGGCTGCATACCGATTACGCTTGGGGCGGCTGGAACGTCGTGATCGGCGAGCTGGAGCTCGAGAAGCAGGGCTTCCAGAATTTCCAGCCGAAGCGGCTCGACGATCTGCTGCCGCGCCGTGGCGGCCGGCCGCGTACCGAGCGCTGGTGGGCGTTGCGGCCCATCGAGCGGCGCTTGTCGCCGCGCGCCGCACTGGTCGCCGCGGCGGTCGTGTGCGTCGCGGGCGGCGGCGCGTTCGCCTATTGGCATCATCGCGCGAAGGTCGAGGACGAGCAACGCGAGGCGGCGCTCGAACGCGTGCGCGCGGAGCTCGCCGCGCGGCAGGCGAAGAGCGGCCCCGTCGTTCCGCCGTGGGCGGCGCTGCCCGACGCGGTCGGGTTCGCGCGCGCGTGCGCGACGCGCTTCGGCCGGCTCGCGCCGGGCGGCTGGCGGCTCGATCGCTACGAATGCACGCCGGACGCGGCGCACTACACGTGGGCGCGCAATGGCTCGAACGTGCGCTACCTGCTCGCCGCGGAGCCCGACGCGATCGTCGACACCGACGGCGAACGCGCGACGCTCGAGGTGCCGCTCGCCGCACCGACGGCGGGCGACACGCCGCTCGTCGACGATTCGGTTGTCAGGACGCAACTTCTGTCGCGTCTCCAATGGCTCGATGCCGTGGCTAAACTGGACCCGCTGCTTCCCGATCAGGCGGCGCGCGCCCCGCTCGCGAATCTCGCGCAGCAGGCGGCCGCCGCGGTCGGGTGGCGCGCGTACCGGCTGAACGCGAGCCTCGGCGGCGTCGCGCCGCCCGAGTTCGTGCGCGCGATCGACGTGCCGGGGCTGCGCGTGCAGCGCCTCGCTTACCAGAACAATCAGTGGACTCTCGAAGGAGTGCTCTATGCGAAATAGTCGCGTCCGATGGATATGCGCACTTGGCCTGGCGGTGCTCGCCGGCGCCGTGCGCGCGGCGGGGCCCGTGTCGTCCGACGAGGACGGCGCGACCGCCGCGCGGCTCACGCAGTTGCAAAGCGAGACGGTGCTGCTGCAGGCGCAGTTGAAGAAGCTCGAGACCGAGCAACAGGTCGCCGAGCGGTCCGCGCAGCTCGCGCGCGTGCGCGGCGGCGCGCCGGCCGGGCAGTTCGCGGTGACGGCGATCGAAGGCGTCGGCAAGCGCGCGTTCGCGACGCTGCGGATGAACGGCGGCGCCGAATTCGAAGTGCAGCGCGGCGACGCGCTGCCGGACGGTGGACGCGTCATCGCGATCGAGCCGCGTGCGGTCGTCGTATCGAATCGTGGGCGCACCACGAGGCTGTCGACGGCGTCGCCGTCGTACGCGGGCAATCCGCCGCTGCCGGCCGACCCGGCCGCGCCGCCGCCGATGCTGCCCGCACTGCCGGCGAGCGGATCATGAGCCACGCCGCGCAACGACCCGACGCGACGCCCGTGCGCGCGCCGCTGCCCGCCAGCGGCGATGCCGCGCCGCCGCGCGGCCCGCGCGCCGTCAGCGAAGCGGGCGACTTCGCTGCGAGCGTCGAGGAACGCAAGTTCGTCTGCCTGTTCGACGACGGGCGTCTCCTGATTGCCGACGGCCACGAGATGAATCCGTTCGTGCTGTCGTATCGCGCGCGGCTTGACCGGATGGGCCGGCCGTACCGGCCGACGCCCGCGACGCTGATGCAGGTGCGCGAGGCGTACCGGCAGAACGCCGCGGGCGGCGGCGAGCGGCTCGATCACACGGTGATGCAGGTGCTCGCGAAGGAGCTGATCGGCCGCGCGTGCCGCGAGCGCGCATCGGACATCCATATCCGCGTGCGCCGCTTCAGCACCGAGGTCTACTTCCGGATCCACAACGAGCTCATGCGCGTGAACGAGCACACGCGCGAGCACGGCGAGCGGCTGCTCGCGACGCTGTACGGCGCGATGACGACCGTATCGGACAACAGCTACCGGCCGAGCGAACGTCAGGACGCGAGCATTGGCGACCGCGACAAGCTGCCGGACGATCTGTACGGCGTGCGGATCGCGACGACGCCGACCAACGAAGGCAGCCTGATGGTGCTGCGGCTCCTGTACAACGATGCAGGCGACGCGACCGATCTCGCGGCGCTCGGCTTCGCGCCCGAGCACGTCGCGGCGTTCCGTGCGCTGCGCGCACAGCCGCACGGGATGAACATCATCAGCGGCCCGACGGGTTCCGGCAAATCGACGACGCTGCAGCGGATGCTCGCCGCGCAGATCGACGAGTCGCGCGGCAGCCTGCACGTGATCACGGTCGAGGACCCGATCGAATATCCGATCGACGGCGCGGTGCAGACGCCCGTCGCGAACGCGCCGACCGAGGACGCGCGCGCGCTCGCGTTCGCGGCGGCGATCACGAACGCGATGCGGCTCGATCCGGACACGATCATGATCGGCGAGGTCCGCGACCGCGCGTCCGGGCAGACGGCGCTGCGCGCGTCGATGACGGGCCACCAGGTGTGGACGACGGTGCACGCGAACAGCGCGCTCGCGATCGCCGACCGCCTGATCGATCTCGGCCTGCACGCGCGGATGGTCACCGATCACACGGTGATCTCGGGGCTCATCAGCCAGCGTCTCGTGAAGCTGCTGTGTCCGCATTGCAAGCTGCGGCTCGTCGATCATCCGGACCGGATCGAGCCGGGCCTGTTCGCGCGGCTGCGGCTCGCGCTCGACAGCCGGATGCACGACGTGTGCATCGCAGGCGACGGCTGCGAGCACTGCCGCACGGTCGGCACGATCGGCCGCACCGTCGTCGCCGAAGTGATCCTGCCCGATGCGCGGCTGTTCGAATTCCTGCGCGACGGCGACAAGGTCGGCGCGCTCGAGTACTGGACCGGCACGCGCGGCGGGATGACGCTTGGCGAGCACGCGCTGCGCAAGGTCGCGGCGGGGCTCGTCGATCCGCGCGGCGTCGAGCGCGTCGTCGGCACGCTCGCGCCGGTTGCGGGCGAAGCGCGACAGCAACTGTCGCTCGTCGGATTCAGCTATGGCACTTGAGCTGAATCGCCGCTGGGCGAAGTTCTGCCTGAATGCCGACGAGCGGCTGCGCGTCTATCGGAAGATCGCGAAGATGCTCGGCAACGGGCTGCCGCTCCTCAAGGTGCTGGAGGAACTCGAATGGCGCGCGTCGCGCGAAGGGCGCAAGCCGCGCGAGCCGCTCGCGATCGTGCTGTCCGACTGGCGGCTCGCCGTGCAGAACGGCCGGATGCTGTCGGAGGCGATGGAGGCATGGGTGCCCGCGACGGAGCAGATGATCGTCGCGGCGGGCGAGCAGGCGGGGCGCATCGAGGACGCGCTCGTGTCGGTTGCCGACATCGTGCAGTCGAGCCGCAAGATCCGCCGCGCGGTCACGGGCGGCGTCGCGTATCCGGTCGGGCTCGTCGTGATGGTGATCGGCTATCTGTACCTGTTCGGCACGCACGTGATCCCGAAGTTCGCGCTGATCGCCGATCCGACGCACTGGCGCGGCGCCGCGCGCTCGCTGTACCTGATGTCGCTGTTCGTGCAGGGCTGGATGCTCGTCGTCGTCGCGGCGCTCGTCGCGGTGCTCGCCGCGCTCGCGTGGTCGCTGCCGCGCTGGCGCGGGCCGCTGCGCATCTACGCGGATCGCGTGCCGCCTTATTCGATCTACCGGCTCGTCACGGGCAGCGGCTTCCTGATCGCGTTCTCGGCGCTGCAGGCGTCGGGCGTCACGGTCGAGAGGGCGCTGCTCAAGATCGGCGCGGTCGCGGAGCCGTGGCTGCGCGAGCGGATCGACGACACGCTGGTCGGCGTGAAGTCGGGCCTCAACGCCGGCGAGGCGCTGCTCAACGCCGGTTATCAGTTTCCGTCGCGCGAGATCGTCGAGGATTTGTGCATCTACGCCGAATACGGCGGCTTCGACGCGGCACTCAAGATGCTCGCCGACGAATGGCTCGAAGAGGGCGTTGCGCGGATTACCGCGCAGATGCGCGTGCTGAACGGCGTCGCGATCGTCACGCTCGCGATGGTGATCGGCTGGCTCGTGACGGGCTTTTTCGGCATTCAGCAGGAAATCGCCGCGATGACGCGCGCGATGCATTGACGTCGCGCATTTTCAATTCAGGAGAACACATTATGAAACCACTCGCCAACCCTCCCGCCTATCGACATACACCGGCGTTCTGCCGGAGGCACCGCAAGGAGCGCGGTGCGTCGCTGCTCGAGAGCATCGCGTATCTGGGCGTCGCGGCGATCGTGATCGTCGGCGCGATCGCGCTGCTCGGGTCGGCGTTCTCGAGCGCGAATACGAATCGGCTGACTGAGGATCTGAATGCGATTCAGACGGGCACAAAAAAGCTTTACATGGGGCAGGTGAACAACTACGGCTCGGGTTCGATGAACGCGAATTTGAGTGCGGCGAAGGTGTTTCCGGGGACGCTGACACCGGACGGCAACGGCGGTGTTTCGAATACGTGGGGAGGGACTGTGACCGTGACCGGTGCGAACCAGACTTTCACAGTCACTTACACGCAGGTGCCGAGAGAAGTCTGCGTCAACACGTTGACGGCCGGCGGAAACTGGAAATCGGCGAAGATTGGCGAAAATTCCGTCGATTATCCGGTCTCGCCGAGCGCTGCGACAGGCGCTTGCACCGATAACGCCACCATGATCTGGACGTCGAACTGACGCCACCAGACTCATTCGCCATCACCCACTTCACTTATGTACGCCCTCGCCGCCGCACTGGCCTTCGCGTCGATCGCCGCTGTCTATGCGACGCTGCAAGACCCGTCCGCCATTCCCGCGCTGCAACCGGCGCGCACCGCGCAGGCGCTCGCCGAAAACCTCGCCATCTACCGGCAGGCGACGCTCGACTACGCGCGCGTGCATCCCGGCACGCGCGGCGCGGTGCCGAATACGCGGCTGCCGTTTCCGACGTGGTATCCGGGCGCGAACCCGCTATGGCGCAACTACGTCATGGACGGCACCGTTGTCGCGTATGCGTCGGCGGCGCCGTCCGTCAATATCACCGGCGAAATCACGACGCTCGCCGACGGTTCGCTGTTCGCGGG
Source organism: Burkholderia sp. NFPP32 (assembly GCF_900119325.1). Lineage (NCBI taxonomy): Bacteria > Pseudomonadati > Pseudomonadota > Betaproteobacteria > Burkholderiales > Burkholderiaceae > Burkholderia > Burkholderia sp. NFPP32. Next base: position 64,458 of record NZ_FPJP01000002.1, read on the forward strand.
CGTCGCGTATCGCAATGCGGTCGTGCGCCCCGGCAACGCGAATCCGAACGCGCCGGTGAGCGGCGTGCCGCTGCCAGCCGGGTTGAAAATTGCGAACGGCATGCCGGTCTGGATGGGGCAAGCGTACTGATGCATTTCAAGTCTTCCCGTCGCCGCGCGCGCGGCATCGCGCTGATCGAGGTGCTCGGCGCGCTGGCGATCGCCGCAGTGATGCTCGCCGGCATCGCGATGATGATGGATTCGTCGCTGGACGACGTGCGTGCGGAGCAGGCCGCGCAATACCAGGCGCAGGTGACGGCCGCCGCCACGCGGGCGTTGAAGCGCGATTACGATACCTGGCTGCAGCGCGCGAACAAGCAGACGCCCATCGTGATGAAGCTTGCCGATCTGCAGGCGACGAATGATCTGCCTGCAGCACTTCGGCCAACGAATGCATACGGCCAGAACACGTGCGTACTCGTCAAGCGGAGCGCGCTCGGCACCGGGCTCGACGCGCTGGTCGTGACGACCGGCGGCGAGACGATCGGCGACAAGGAACTCGGGCTCGTCGCCGCGAGTGCGGGGCCGGGTGGCGGTTCGATCAGCAGGGCGTTTCCGAATGAAGTGCGCGGCGCATTCGACGCGTGGCGGATGCCGCTCGGCACGTTTCTCGGCGGCAGCTCGCCAACCTGCGGTCCGAACGGCGCCACGCCGCCGAATGTGGGACACCTCGCGAACGAGATCTTCTTCAACGGCCCGGGCCAGCAGATCAACAGCGATTACCTGTACCGCGTTGGCGTCGGCGGCCATCCGGAGGCGAACGCGATGCAGGTGCCGATCTGGCTCACGCACACGTTCACGGACGGCAACCCCGACGCGGCGAACTGCGGAACGGCCGGCAACTTCACGAACGGCAAGCTTGGCGCGGACGCATTCGGCAATCTGCTGAGCTGCAAGAGTGGCGTGTGGCGCGGCGCTGGCGGCCACTGGAAGGATCCTGTCGAAGAGACCAACGATCTGCCCACCGATGCATCGAACGAGAAAGGCGACGTGCGCCTCACGCTCGACACATTCCGCGCCTATGCGTGGACGGGCGCCGCCTGGCAGGCGCTCGCGGTCGATCAGAACGACAACCTGATCGTGCCCGGCGTCGTTTCCGCGAACCAGTACGAGATCACCGGACGTGTCGTCGTCAACACGCCGTGCGCGCCCGACAAAAATCGTCCAACTGCCGGCCTCATATCGATGGGCCAGGACGGACAAGTGCTGTCATGCCAGGACGGCAAGTGGCTGCCGCAGTCAGGGATCAAGATCGGCGGCACCGACACGGCATGCGCGATCCTGATGGAGACGCCTGGCGCGAGTGATTTTTCATGCGGGTTCACCTACCGTGGCGGGTATCCGAATCCGCCGCTCATCACCTACGAACGGGACGGCACGTACACGTACACGATCGACCGGCCGGTGAAGCTCGACAACAATGGCCTGATTGCGGTGAGCGCATACATGCACATGAGCTATGCGACCTGCGACCTGAAGGGGCGGGAAGGGCAGATGCGCCTGGTCGTCGAAGTCATCGACCGTCAGGGCGACAAGGTGATCGCGCACAACGAGGCGCAGTCGCCGAAATTGCGCGAAGACGCCGCGACGATCAACGTCACGCTGAACGTGGCCGCCGAGCCGCGCAGCGGATACACGGTCAGGCTTTCGAGCAAATGGGCGACGTACGACAGCTACGCGAAGACGCCGTGGACGTCCTCCTATTGCGGCGGCGGCCAGACCTTCCTTCAGACGCCGCTCGCAACCGGCTGGACCATCAATTCGTTCTATTGAACGGACCTTCGCCGCGCGCGGCCGCTGCCGCGCCCGGATGCGGTTAACTGCACGGGTCTCCCATTCGCGGCGCGCGCCTGTCCGACCGACGGCCGCGCGTCCTCACCGGACGGACCCATGAAGGCCAAGATTTCCATTTTGCTGTCCCTGATGTGCTCGCTTGCGAGCCTTTCCGTCGATGCCGCGCCGATCCGCTGGCGCAGCACCGAAATCCAGTACGCGGCGGAAGGCAAGGACGTGAAGGACGTCCTGCGCGACCTCTCCGCGAGCCAGAACATCGCGGCGAACGTCGCGTCCGGCGTGAGCGGCGCCGTCAGCGGCAAGATGAAGATGCCGCCGCAGCGCTTCCTCGACACGCTCTCCGCGTCGTTCGGCTTCGTCTGGTACTACGACGGCACCGTGCTGTACGTGACGCCCGCGAGCGACATGAAGAGCACGCTCGTCAAGCTCGATCACGCGAACATGGGCGACCTGCGGGACCTGCTCGAGCAGATGAAGGTCGCCGATCCGCGCTATCCGGTCACCTACAACGCGCAGCAGCGCACCGCGCTCGTCGCGGGGCCGCCGCGCTACGTCGAGCTCGTGACGAGCGTCGCCGCGCGGCTCGACGAGAATTCCGCGCGCACGGGCGGCACGACGATCCGCGTGTTCTCGCTGAAGCACGCGTGGGCCGCCGACCGCGACGTCAACGTCGACGGCACGACGGTGACGATGCCGGGCGTCGCGTCGCTGCTGAACCGGATGTATCACCCGGGCGGCGGCAAGCGCGCGTCGCAGACGACCGTCGGCAAGCCGATCAGCCGCGCCGCACCGATGACGGATCTCGGCGGCGGGCGCGGCGGCGTGCCGCAATTGCCGCCGCTGCCGCCGTACATGCAGGGCGCACAGTCGGGCGATGGCGCGAGCATGCCGGCCGGCGGCCTCGGCGGTCAGGGCGGCGATCCGCGTCCGAGCGGCATGGTTGCCGCCGCGATCGCCAATCCGGGCGCGGCGCGCGTGTCGGGCGCCGGCTGGCCCGACGCGAGCGGCGGTGCGAACGGCGTACCGGTGGGCGCGAGCGATTCGACCGACCTGCCGGTGATCCAGGCCGATCCGCGCACGAACTCGATTCTCGTGCGCGACGTGCCGGAACACATGGCGCAGTATCCGGACCTGATCGCGCTCCTCGACGTGAAGCCGCGCTTGATCGAGATCGAGGCGCGCATCATCCAGATCGACGAAGGCGCGCTCAAGCAGCTCGGCGTCGACTGGCGCGCGCACAACAGCCATCTCGATCTGCAGACGGGCACGGGGCTCACGTCGCAGAACTCGTATGCGAACGGTTCGCTGAATCCGACATTCGGTTCGATCACGCTGCCTGGCAACGATTCGGTTGGCCTGCCGGCGAGCCCGCTCGGTTTGTCGCTGACGGCCGTGCTCGGCGACGCGGGCCGCTATCTGCTCGCGCGGATCAACGCGCTCGAATCGTCGAACCAGGCGCGCACCGACGCGAGCCCGAAAGTCACGACGCTCGACAACGTCGAAGCGGTGATGGACAACAAGAAGCAGTTCTTCGTGCGCGTCGCGGGCTACACGTCGGCCGACCTGTACAGCATCTCGACGGGCGTGTCGCTGCGCGTGCTGCCGATGGTCGTCGAGGAGGGCGGGCGCACGCAGATCAAGCTCGACGTGCGGATCGTCGACGGCGAGCTGTCGCAGCAAACGGTCGACAACATTCCGGTGATCGTATCGAACGAGATCAACACGCAGGCGTTCATCGAGCAGGGGCAGGCGTTGCTGATCGCCGGCTACAAGGTGGATGCGCGCTCGAGCACGCAATCGGGCATACCGGTGCTGTCGAAGCTGCCGCTCGTCGGCGCGCTGTTCCGCTCGACCGACAGGCAGGACGGCCATAGTGAGCGGCTCTTTCTCGTGACGCCGCGTGTGATCGAGCCTTGAACGGGCGGCAGCCGGCTGCTTCGTGGCGGCCGGCGAGCGTGCGCGTGGGCGGGGTGCCGGCGCGCAATGCGTTCACCGGTCGATCTGCCGGACCGTCAGGCCCAGTCGTTCGGCCGCGCGGCCAGGCCGCAGGCCCAAATCCACTACAGCCTGGATTACCTTCAGACGCTCGAGTTCTCGCATGTTCAATGTCACCAGTGCTGTTCGGTGCATCGCCGGCTCCATGATCTGACGGGGAGCCGGCAAGCTTACCGAGGTCCAAACGCGACATTTCAACTTTGCTGCCACAAACAAAAGAATCGTATCTTGGTACTTGAGGGAGCGTGTTGCGTCGCTTGGTTCTACGCTTCTCTTAGATTTCTAGGCGTAGTACAGGTGGGTTGCTCACAGATTATCGGATTTATTCTCAAGCGGTGCTGGAAGCGAATCGGATTCGCGGACGACGGAGAATGGCATCTCCCCGCGTTCAATGTCGCCTCGCGGGTGTGAGCGGCTCGCGAAGGGTATCAGGTATATTCAGCGGGTTCTTATCCTCACGGTATCCGTTCAATGGAATCAAGACGCAAGACAGTGTGCGTCGTCGCGCCCGCAGGTGTACCCGATCCGCAAGGAATCGAGCGCGGCATCGCGCTCGTCGAAAGCTGGGGCTTCAAGGTCACGACGAGCGCACATCTCGGCAGCCGGTACCGCTATTTCGCCGGTACCGCCGAGGAGCGCGCGGACGATCTGCGGCGCGCCTTGATGGATCCGTCAATCGATATCGTCTGGCTCGCGCGAGGGGGATTCGGTTGCGCGCATCTGCTCGAGCACCTGCCCGACGAGATCGCGACGCCGAAGACGATCGTCGGTTTTTCCGACGCGACGTCACTATTCTGCGCGCTTGCAGACCGGCCCGGCGTGCGCTTGTTGCATGGTCCGACATTCCACAGCCTGGCGACCAAGGTCGACGACGCGACGCGTGCCGACATGCGCGCCGTGCTGACCGGTGGCAAACGCGCCCCGCTGAGCCTGCGGCATTTGTCCGGCGCCCCTGGCGCGGTGCGGGGACGTCTGTGCGGCGGCAACGTGACGGTGCTCGCGAGCGTTGCGGGTACACGCTGGTCGCTTCGCTCACGCGACGCGATCGTACTGCTGGAGGACGTGACGGAATTCGGCTACCGGCTCGACCGCAGCCTGACGCAACTGCGTCTGAGCGGCGCGTTCGACGGGGCCCGCGCGTTCGTGCTCGGGCAATTCATGCGCTGCCCGATCCCGGACGGCGCGGATTTCACGCTCGAGCAGATGCTTGTCGACGTGCTGGGCGGCTTCGGCCTGCCGATCTACTCGGGTCTGCCGATCGGACATGAACACCGCAACATCACTTGGCAATACGGCAACCAGGCTGCCATCGAGAACAGCGCGATCCGGTTCGTCGCGTAGCGTGTCAAAGCCATTTCAAGATGTCGTAGCGCCAGCTAAATGGAAATGTCGTGTTTTCAGGGGTTCAGGATTTGTTTCTCATGGGCTGCAGCTCACGCCGTATCGAAGAGCTGGTCCTGATCGGGCAGGGCGCTTACGCTTACTGCGTTAGTCTTCGCAGACCGTCGGCCAGGTTTGCGAGGTTGATTCTGTGCCTGTCGGTGTTCAGCGAGATCCAAGATTACCTGCTCGACGTCGGCCTGCGTAAATGCACGTTGCTTCCTCGTGCCAACGGGTTGCTTTGAACCGCGCACGGCCTGACCTTGGTTGGTTCGCGACGGCGATTCGGAAGCTCGACGGTTGTCGCGCTGAACCTGAATCGCTTGCGAAACTTGCAGCACGTGGCTCAATCGCTTTTGCTCGATCACTGCACCTTGATCGACTTCCGCCAGCTTGTCGTAAAGCCGGCAAGACAGGACCTTGCCATCGGCTCGGATTTCGATTCGCCCGTCGGGGTACTCCCATACATCGATGTAGCGGTGAATCAGCATGCGCGCTGCTCCGGTGAACGAACCGACCTCGACCGCTCGAACAAAGGCAGATAAGCCGTTCAGGTTCTCAACAGTCATTTGTGCTCATTCGGCAAAACTGATAGTCCCGCTGGATGAGTAGGCTGTCGTCTCACCCAAGGCTAAATTAGCGTTCTACGCGACGTCCGCGTAGAACAACGGAGATTCAAAATGAACAGACTCGAAAACAAAGTCGTCGTCATCACCGGCGGTAATAGCGGCATTGGCTTTGCGATGGCAAAGCTGTTTGTGGCCGAGGGAGCGCATGTACTGATCGTCGGACGGCGTCCGGCCGCGGTAAATGCCGCAGTGTCCGAGATTGGGGATCGGGCAATGGGCCTCACCGGCGACCTCGCCGATCCCGCAACGCATGACCGGGTTGCGTCGTTGATTGCAGAACGGTTCGGTGGCCTCGACATTTACGTCGCCAATGCTGGCGTCAACACGATCACCCGCTCGGATCTAGTCAGTCTCGAAGAGTACGAAGCACAATTCGCCACGAACACCCGGTCGGTATTCTTCGGTGTTCAGAAAGTCGCGTCCCAACTTCGCAACGGAGGCGCCATTCTGTTGACGAGCTCGATAGCGAGTTCGAAAGTATTCGAAGGCCATGCGGCGTATGCCGGTAGTAAAGCAGCCATCGAAGCTTTCGCTCGCAGTTGGGCGCTCGAATTCAAAGAGCGCGGCATCAGGGTCAATGTGATCAGTCCAGGCCCCGTCGACACACCCATTCTTTCCAAGTTGGGTATCGCCGCTGCCGATCGCCCCGCATTCGAGACCGCCGTTGCGGGAAAGATTCCGCTTGGCCGGCTGGGCCATGCAGAAGAGCTGGCTCGTGCCGCACTGTTTCTCGTTAGCGATGAAAGCAGCTTCGTTACCGGCATCAACCTGAACGTCGATGGTGGAATGTCGTTGGCGTGACCGCAACCATCAATCGTTAGTCAAGGCGCGATGATATCTGGCGACGTACTTCGCCTGAGCGATGACTTTCCCGTGCATCTGATAGGCGACGACTGCAGGACTCGCCGCCGGCGCCACGTCAATTTTTGCCACGTCCAGGGCGGACGCCGTCACGACATATCGATGCGACGCTCCCTGAGGCGGGCAGGGCCCACCGTATCTGGATTCGCCAAAGTCCGTCAACGTCTCGACAGCGCCTGCCGGCAGGAGCTTCGGATTGCCGGAAGCGCCTTTTTCGATCGACGACTCCGAAGGCGGAATATTGACGATCTCCCAGTGGGTCCAGCCGAGTCCCCCGGTCGGCGCATCGGGGTCGAAAATTGTCACGACGATGCTCTTCGTGCCGCGCGGAACGTGAGTCCACGAAATGCGCGGCGAAACGTTCTGACCGTGACAGCCAAAACCTCCGTACACGTGTTCGTTCGTAAAGTGTCCGTGACTGAGGTCATCGACCCTGATTGTGAACGGCGCCGCGCTGGCTGTCGCCGGGATGACCGCTAGTGCTGCTGAAGTGCATAGAATCGCGGGAAAAAAAATCCTCGATCGCATGATGTGCTCCGTTGAAGGGTAAGAGTTCAGTACAACGGTATCAACCGTATCGTGTAGCGATTCGCACCGGAAGGCAGATTCGCGAACCACGGTGTTGCCTTCGCTGCAACGTCGTGGCAGGACTTTCAGTCGATTCGATCGTCGCTCGTGCCGGTGAGGTCGAGCGCCGGCATGTACGAGAGCAGCGGCGGCGGGCGCTGAATGAGCGTGCAAGTGCCTTTGAACGAGTGGCCACCGCGCAGACAAGCGATCGTTTACAAAAAACCGCCGCGAGTCATGTGAATTCGCGGCGGTTCTCCGGCAATCGTCAATGCAACCTATACGACTATTGCTGCCAGTCGAGCGTCGATCAGTAGTCCCACTGCACCGGCACGAAACGGAAACCTTCACCGCTCTTTGCAATGTGACCGATGGAGGGGAACGCGACATGCGCCGCGGCCAGCAGTGAGCCGGTTTCAGCCGCTTCGTTGAGCAGCGCGATACGCACGTCGATAGCGCCTTCCGGATCATGCTCGAAGCCATTTTGCCAATCGGGATTGTCGAAGTTGACTTCGAAAATCGCGTCGCCCACGAACGTCAGTTTCTCGCCGTTGGACGCGATGTCCACGACGCAGTGTCCCGGCGTATGACCGCCCGTCACGCGGGCCGACACGCCCGCGGCGACTTCCACGGTCTGATCGAACTGCACGATGTTTTCGCGGTAGAGTTCCACGAACTTTGCAGCAGCCTTGCGCAGCGCGGGAGGTACCGTTTCCGGCATCACCGTCTTGCTGAAGTCTGGGTTTTTCCAGAATTCCATTTCCGTGGCCGACACGTGAATGCGTACGTCGTGGCGCAGCTTGGCCTTGACGCCATTCACGTTCAGTCCACCGACATGATCCATGTGCATATGTGTAATCACGATATCGGTGATCGCCGCCAGGTCGATGCCGGCCGCTTCCAGGCGCATCACCGACCGACCGGCGCGCGAGAAGTATTCGAATCCGTCACCCACGCCCGAGTCGATCAGGATCAGGCGTTCGCCGCTACGCACGAGCGCGATATTCAGCGCCCAGTCGAACATGTCGCGCTGGAGGAAACGACCGTCGAACCATTCGTTGCGGTCGGCTTCGCTCACGTTGGTTGACATGGTGGACGTCGGCAGCGGCAAAACGCCATCGCTAATCAACACGACGTCGACGTCACCCACGCGCACGGCATAGCGGGAAGGCACGAGTTCGCCCGACCCTTCTTTGCCAAGGTTGGCGATAACTGGCTGCACATTGCGGATTGTTTTGCTCATCTTCAATAGTCCTATTGATTAAGTGGAGTAAGCCGCGCAGCACGGCACGGTCAAACAGTACGACCACGAACGTCGCGCGCTTCGTTTTGCTCGCATTTCGAAGGAGCGCGTGACGGATAGTAGTCTTGGATGGTGAGAGTCAGTAGCGTCGCGAATGTGTACATCATGTTGTCCGAACGGCAAAAATCACCGACTGACATGAGAGGCAAAGCGAGCGCCAGTATTACTGCTCAGCCTTTCCACAGAAACGCCTTCGCGCATGACTGGTTTGGCGCGTCCCGCGCAATATAGGTAGTGCGCGATCGCGACGCACTGGCTCGACCAAAACCGGGGAAGCGGCCCGGCGTGGCCGGGCCTCGACAACGATTGCGCTAATTCACGGGCGTGAGGACCGGCGCCCCATTGTTCTTGATCAGGAACACGACGAATCTTGCCGGCTTCGTGCTGCTGGCATTTCGGCCGACCGTGTGTATGTCTTTCGGGCCTTCGTGGAACGTATCGCCGGCATGGAGCGTGACTTCCTTCCCGCCATTCAGGCCCATCACGATGCTGCCGTCCAGCACGTAGACGAATGCGTGCGCGTCGTGACGATGAACGGGATCGACGCTGCCGGGCGGATAATCCACGACGATCATCTCGACCTCCTTGCCCGGATACTCGGGCAACGGCTCCGTGGTCAGCGTTGTAACCGTCGCTTGCGGCGCGGCGGCGGCCGGCTGAACGGGCATCAGCAGCGACAGCGCGAGCGGTGCAAGTGCGAGCATGATGCGTTTCATGTCGTTACTCCAGGTTGGCCTTGTCGAGCCCGAACGTCTTGTCGAACGATCCGGGCACGATGCGGAACGCGACATTCAGCCGGTTCCAGCAGTTGATCGCACCGACGAGGAAGGTCAGATCCGACAGCTCCTTTTCGGAATAGTGGGTACGCACGCGTTCGTAGAGATCATCCGGCACGCCATCCGACGGAAGATGCGTCAGGGCTTCGGTCCATGCGAGCGCGGCGCGTTCGCGCGGCGAAAAGAGCGTCGACTCGCGCCAGATCGCGACGTGATGCATGCGCAGTTCGCGCTCGCCGTGGATCCGGGCCATCTTGACGTGCATGTCGACGCAGAACGCGCAGCCGTTCAGTTGTGATGCGCGAATCTCGACGAGCTCGCGGACCGGCGCTTCGATCGTCGTCTTTTGAAACAACCCGTCGAGCTCGACGAGTTTCTTGGTGAATTCCGGCGATTGCTGAAAGTAGTTGATACGTTGCGTCATGATCCGTTCTCCTGATTGGTGGAAGGGGGTACTGCCGACCCTGCGTATCCCGATTGATCGCACGACCCGCTTGGCAGCCATCGTAATCGCGGGTCCCGCGGGTCAGTAGTACCGGGTGCGTGTGCACTCTGTTGTCGCTTCGGCACCAATCGTTCGCCACGTATGCCGGCGAGATTCAGTCACGCCGACACGGCGAGGACACTGCAGATTCCCTGCCGCGCCATCTTCGTATAGGGGCACAGGCGTTCCGTGTCGCGGACAAGACGTTCCGCGACCTGCCGGTCGATACCCGGCATGCGGACGGTGATATTGGCGATCAGCGCATATCCGCCATCCATCGGATCACGACCGAACGTGACTTCGACGGACACGGTGGCGTCGCGAATATTGATCCGCTCGCGTTGCGCGAGCAGGCTCAGCGCGCCGTGAAAGCACGCGGCGTAGCCGGCGGCAAGAAGCTGTTCGGGATTGGTCCCGCCGCCCGGACCACCGAGTTCGGTCGGCAACCGCAGATCGAGGGCGAGACAGCCGTCGTCGGAGCGCGCGACGCCCGAAGCACGGCCGTGCCCGGATTCGCCTCCGGAGACGGTAACCGTCGTCGTGTAGAGCGGGGCGAATTCCCGCCCCCGGTATTTGTCGAGTAGCGTCAGCGGCGGAGGTTGCAACCTCTCGTTCTCCATACGTCTCCCGGTCTGTAATCGGCGAACGCGAACGTTCGAATCTTGCGTATCCGGACGGTGCGTGGTGTGTCGAAGCACATCGGCGCAAGGGGGCTGGCCTTGCCGGCGAGTCGATTCCATCACCCATCGTTCGAACGATGGCCGACGCGCACTCGCATGCTAGTCAAAGACGCGCCGCCGGACCAGATCGGCTCGGGATGCATGGTGTTGCCCGCTCCGTACCAATACGGTGAGAGCGACGGGTGCCCGGGCGCATGGATTTTTCCACGACTGCGGTGGCGAGACCGATGGGCGCTGGTTGTCGTCGATCATCTTCATCGTGATCGTGCCGCTGGTCTGGCTCACCAAGCCCGCCAGGGGCGGTGGTGGCATGGCGGGCGGCGCGCACTGAACGAGGCCGCCGGGAATCGTACGCAGGTGATCGGACGTGCGCCACCTTCGGCCCGATGCCGGCGAGAAACTGCCCGGTTCCCTATAGCGCAATGATCGTGTGGTCGCACGGATGGTCGGCAGGATCTCCGAGCATTGCTTTCAGATCGCGCTCGATCGTGCCGCACAGCGTCGAAATGGGAACGTCGTTCGCACCGCCTTCGAACGGATTCTCGGTGCTTTCGCCGACCTGGTCGAGCGACGTATACATCCACGACACCGCGACGCTGCATGGCACGACCAGCCATACCATGTTGCCGTGCATGAAGCCGCTCACGCCATCGTTCAGCCGGTTGAATTCGTTCAGAAGACCGAACGGAAGGGACAGGCAGAAGAACCGGACGAACAGCGAGCTGACGGTCGCGTACTGTCGCGGATACGGGAAGTTCTTGAAACGTTCCGATCTCGACTGGAGCGCGATGAAATCCCCGATCGTCTTGTGAAGCTCCATATAGAAGCTCGTATTCAGCCGACCGGCCGCGTGAAGCGTCCTGAGCGCACTGCATTGCAGGTTCAGCACGAATGTCGCGATGGACGCGGAAGAGAGCGCCTGTGCCGTCTCGGACGGCGACAGGTATTTCAGCAACACGTCCCTGATGTCCTGTTCCCACTCCGGAACGCGATAGAACCGGCGGTACTCCGCGTTGTAGAGTTTGCTCGTGCTTTCCCAGACCCGAGGGCGACGCAGTTCGTATCGCTGCGCGGTCAGCCATCCAAGGTGCCGATCGATCAACGTGCGGGAAATCGCTTCGTCGCCGGCAAAATCGCGCGCGATCTGGCCCCAACGACGGCTCTTGCCCACGATTTCGGTCCAGATTTCCAGCGCGTCCGTTGCGTGGTTGTACGTCTGGACATTCTTGAAGCCGACGATGAACGACGTCGCGGTTCCGAGGAGAACCACGATCGTCAGCGGGATCGACAACCATGTGACGCACAGGAACTTGTACAGAATGACCGGCACAGTCCCGAAGACGAAAAGCGCGTAGATGTTCCACCGTGTCCAGATCAGGAACTCCGACAACTTGTACGATTTTCCGAGATGCATTTCATTTGCCTCATCGAGGACTCGGCGCGTCCCCGAATGCGCGGCGCAGCGCCACGCACGACGGAGCAGCAACGAAGGTCTTCAGCGGACAGGTGCCGCTACCGCCCGACGGGCGTCGCGTCAATCAACGACAGTCACGATATTGACGGTGGCTGGTCTGGCCATCTTTGCGTACGGGCACAGGCGCTCCGCGGCTCGAACCAGTTCTTCCGCGATGTCTTGATCGACGCCGGGCATCCGGACGCGGACGTCGACGAGCAATGCATGACCGCCGTCCATCGGATCGCGGCCAAACGAAACCCGCACCTCCACGACCGTATCGGCGGGTTCCATGCCGGCGCGTTGCTCGAGCAGGTTCAGCGCACCGTGAAAGCACGCGGCGAAGCCCGCCGCGAACAATTGCTCGGGGTTGGTCCCATTGCCGGGTCCGCCCAACTCGGTGGGCAGGCGCAGATCGACGGCGAGGTTCCCGTCGTCCGAGCGCACGACGCCGGATGCGCGGCCGTGTCCCGTTTCGCCACCGGACACGGTGACGCTCGTCGTATAGAGCGGCTGGAAATCGCGACCCCGATACCTGTCGAGGAGGGAGAGCGGAGGGGCCTGCAGCTTGTTGTCATTCATGATGCGTGCTCGAGTTCAGCGACGCTTCGATTCCCGGTCGTTCATTTGTCGAAGCGTGTTGCAAAGGGGGGCTGCACGGCCCGGGCAGACGGCATCTTCACGAAAGGTGGAGCGAACGATCGTATGCGGAGCGTGGCGATCTTCCGGTGCAGCCCGAATCCAGGTTCGTCCACGGAGAAGGGCGCCCCCATGCTAGCGGAGCGCACCGTGCGACGGTATGGCCGTCGCGGGCGATTCAATGTTTCCCGTCGGACACCAATCGGGGCCGTGACGCAGGACTGTGACACCCCACCCGGCTGCGGCCCGCGCGTCAGCGGCCGACGCAGGCGCGCAGCGTTGTCGCGTGACGCTGCGCTTCGTCCGCGTCGACGATGTTCGCGAACCCGATGATGAGGCCGCGCGGCGTGAGCTGCGTGTGGCTGTTCGCATACCAGATCGACAGCGGCACGACCGCGAGCCCGGCGTCGCGCGCGCGTGCGGCGACGGCGACGTCGTCGACCGGCCCATCGGGCCCGTCGGTGAATCGCACCGCGAACTGGATGCCGCCCACCGGCAATTCGACGATCAGCCGCTCGCCGAACGCCTGACGCAATGCATGCACGATCAGCATGCGGCGCTCGCCGTACAGCGCGCGCATGCGCTTCAGATGGCGGGCAAAGTGCCCCTGTTCGATGAAATCGGCCAGCGCCGCCTGCAGGAGCGGCGGCGACCCGGCATTCATGCTGCACGCCACGCGTTCGACGCGCTCCACGGCGCGCTCCGGCACGACCGCGTAGGCGAGCCGCAAACCGGGGTACATCGCCTTGCTGAAGGTACTGCAATAGATCACGCGATCGCGCCGGTCGAGACTCTTCAACGCGGGCAGCGGGCGGCCGAGATAGCGGAACTCGCTGTCGTAGTCGTCCTCGACGATCCACCCCGACATTTTTTCGGCCCAGTCGAGCAGCGCGATGCGGCGGGACAGCGACAGCGTATGCCCGAGCGGGCTCTGATGCGACGGCGTCACCAGCGCGAAGCGTGCCTGCGCGTCCAGCTGCATGCCGCGTTCGACGTCGATCCCGTCGGCGTCCACCGGCACGGGGACGAGTTGTACGCCGGTCTCGGACAGGAACCCGCGTGCGAGCAGATAGCCGGGATCCTCGAACCACACGCGCTCGTCTGCCCGTGCGAGGCTGCGCAGTATGAGTTCCAGCGTGGCGCGGTAGCCGCCGGTGACGAACACCTGTTCCGGCACGCAGGTGACGCCGCGCGACAGCGTCAGATAGGTGGCGATGTGTTCGCGCAGCGGCCGGTAACCGGCCGGATTCGGGTAGCCGAGCAGTGCGCGTTCGCTGCTGCGCGCGCGCTGCGACACGAGCCGGTGCCAGACCTTGCGCGGAAATGCGTCGAGCGCCGGGAGCCCGGGTTGCAGCGGGCGCGGCTCGCCGCTCAGCGCGACGGCGATCGGCTGCGCTCGGCGTGGCGGCGGGGTGTCGTTCGATCCGACTGACGCACGTTGCGGGTCGGCGTGTTCGGCGGGGGCGGGCGGCGGCTGCGTCAGCGAGACCGGGAGGGACGGCGAGACGAATGTGCCTGCCGCGCCGCGCATTTGCAGATAGCCCTCGTCGACCAGGATCGTGTAGGCCTGTTCGACCGTGCCGCGCGCCGTATTCAGTTGCGTCGCCAGGCCGCGCAGCGCGGGCACGCGATCGCCGGGGCGCAGATGACCGGCGGCGATCGCGGCCTTGAACCGCTCGCAAATCTGCAGATAGACGGGCAACTGGTGTTGCCGGTCGATTTCGATGGCCAGCGGGGGCGTTTGCGCAGACATCACGGTCTCTCGGGTAGCGCGAACAGGACGGGAACAGATGCGGTATGGACCAGTCCGATCGACGATTCTTGGCACTTATGGATAGGACATGATTCTTCCACAATTGCGGCACGTCATGCGACGGCCATGACCGCCTTTCAACAGATCCGACGCCGTCGCGTACCCCTCGCAGTCCAATGCAATCCATTCGTCAGGAGATTTTGCGATGAAGATCGTTGTCATCGGTGGTTCGGGCCTGATCGGCTCGCGTGTCGTCGCGCTGCTCGGCGAGGCCGGCCATCATGCGCTGGCTGCCTCGCCGCGCACCGGCGTCAATACCATCACGGGCGAAGGCCTGGCTGACGCATTGACGGGCGCGGACGTCGTCGTGGACGTGGCGAATGCGCCGTCATGGGAGCCGCAGGCGGTGCTGGACTTCTTCCGCACGTCGGCACGCAATCTCGGCAAGGCGGAAGTGGCCGCCGGCGTGCGCCACCATGTCGCGTTGTCGATCGTCGGCTGCGACCGCATGCCGGGGAACGGTTATTTCGCGGCGAAGGTCGCGCAGGAACAGGCGATCGAAGCGGCGGGCGTTCCGTACACCATCGTTCGCGCGACGCAATTCATGGAATTCATCGGCGGCATCGCGGATGCCGGCACGGTAGACGGCACGATCCGCATCGGCGACGGCCTGTTTCAGCCGATCGCTGCGGAAGACGTGTCGGCGCTCGTCGTGCAGGTCGCGCTCGCCGGGCCGCGGAACGGCACGGTCGAGATCGCGGGCCCGGATCGCGCGCCGTTCGCGGAGATCGTCGCACGGTATCTGAAATCGGTCGGCGATACGCGTACGGTGGTGACCGATCGCGACGCCCGTTACTACGGCGGCCGCGTCGAGGAGAAATCGCTGGTGCCGCTTGGGAGTGCGCGACTCGGCCGCATCGGTCTCGACCAGTGGCTCGCAAGAAGCTGATTCGCGTTCGCACGTGCAGCGGTTCGCCGGCGCACGCCGGTAACGGGCAATCGGAGTGAGCGACATGTCTGAGGAAGCGGAAATGAATCATTCGGAACCATCGGAGCACGGCGTTCGTCGCGACCTGACCGGTCGCGCCGATGCACTGTCCGCGAGCTTCGGTGCGAGCTATGCAGGCATCCTTGCCTTCGTTGCAGTGGCGAGCGAGGGAAGCTTCACAAAGGCCGCCGAACGGCTCGGCGTCGGACGGCCGGCCGTGAGCCGGAATGTCCAGAAGCTCGAAGCGCAGTTAAGTACGCGGCTGTTCCAGCGGACCACGCGCATGACCGAGCTGACGTGCGAAGGCCAGCGATTCTTCGAGAACTGCCGCCAGGGCGTCGCGCAGATCGTCGAGGCCATGAACGACATGCTGGAACTGCGGCAGGGGCCGCCGCGCGGCCTGATCCGTATTAGCTCGGCGGTGGGGTTTGGCCGGAAAATCGTTGCGCCGTTGCTGGAAACGTTTGCGCAGGCGTACCCCGACATCGTCTTCGACCTGCTGCTCGACGACCGGCCGATCGACCTGGTGTCGGAACGGATCGACGTGGCGTTTCGCAATGGCCGCATCGAGGACTCCAGCATCATTGCGCGGCAACTGATTCCGATGCAGATGGCGCTTTGCGCAGCACCATCGTACGTGGCGAGGCACGGGCTCCCGCAGAGCCTGGAGGATCTCGACCGGCACGAGTGCATCAACTTCCGTTTTGCGAGCGGCCGTATCTTCGAATGGGAATTCAACGTCGAAGGCCGAGTACAAAAGTACTTGCCGACGTCCCGCCTCACGTTCAATGACGCGGATCTGGTGTTGCAGGCGGTTCTACGCGGAGCGGGTATCGCGCAGATGGCGGGCTATCAGATTCGCGACCACCTTGCATCGAACGAGCTCGTAGTCGCGCTGGCGAAGTATTTGCCGGAAGATCGCGGTCACTACATCTGCTATCTCAGTCGGCAACATCTGCCGACACGCATTCGTATCTTCGTCGACTTCATGACCGAGCAGATACGCGCACTTGACCTGAACTGCATGACCCGTTTCAACCCGGATGTCACGGATGAATCATCGCCGGCATTAGCTGCTTGAAGGATCCAGGAAGGAAGACGTTGAGGGCGCGCGATTGACCTGTCGAGCATCGGGTGCGGGTGAGCAGACGGATGTTGAGACCGCGTCAGGCAGTGGTGACCCAGCGGCCGGTCAGCTTACGCGACACGAACACGACATTTCTTATATGGTCGCCTCCCATTTGCAAGGTGATTTTTGATCGTGGCGAGGAGGGTGGTTGCGGACTTATATCCGGACTCGATCGCAGGACGTGCCTGCCGGCCCCGATGGATTTCGCCGCAAGGTTCCTAATCTAAATAGCGGACTCGAGGTCCGAGAAATGTCTCAGGCTTGCCCTTGCGCGGTCCAACCTGTCTTGCCATCTTTCAGCATCACCTGTGCAACCGTGGATGGGTTAAAGGGATTGAAGCTTGACTACTGCGACGGTGCTGCCTCATACGTTCGGCCATACGCCAGCAGCGCCCAGATTGTTCGCGCCATCTTGTTTGCGAGTGCAACAGCAACGACGTTCGTTGGTCGTCGGGACAGCATCTGACGCAAACGCTCCGGCAAGTGCTTTGAGCTCGAGATGACCGATCGCGCGCCGTGGATCAGCAGCGTCCGCAAATAAACGTCACCGCGTTTGCTGATCCCACTGAGCTTGATTTTGCCTCCCGAGCCGTTTTGCCGCGGCACGAGACCGAGATAGGCGGCAAACTCCCGCCCCGAGCGAAACGTTCTTGCCTGTCCAATGACCGAAACCGCGGCAGTTGCCGTGAGCACGCCCACGCCCGGAATCTCAGAGATGCGCAGGCATGCGTCGTCATTGCGACGCCAATTGAGAATGCGTTGCTCGATCCGAGCAATCTGCTCATCGAGCGCACGGAGTCGCGAAAGCTGATCCTGCAGGCTGTCTAGCAGCATGGCCGGCAACTCGTCGGCCAGTGACGCCAGCGCGGCTTTGGCGGCGTCGACCGATGCACGACGGCCTTGAGGCAACACGACGCCGAACTCGTAGAGCAATCCGCGAAGTTGGTTGACCTGCATGACGCGAATCCGGACCAGTTGCTGGCGTATCCGGTGCATCGCCAGCATGGCCTGCTGGTCTTCGGTCTTAACGGCCACGAACCGCATGCCGGGACGCTGGGCAGCCTCCCAGATCGCCGCGGCGTCAGCCGCATCATTCTTGTTTGACTTCACGAACGGCCGCACAAACTGAGCTGCGATGAGCCGCACGTCGTGGCCGAGCCGCGCCAGGACCCGGGCCCAATGATGAGCGCTGCCGCAGGCCTCCATAACGACGTGGCTCGCCGGCCGGTTGGCGAAGAACGGCAGCATCTGGGCACGCTTGAGCACCTTGCTGTGAATCGTGCCGTCCGGGTCCACAAAGTGAATCTGAAAAACGCGCTTGGCTAGATCGATGGCAATGGTCGTGGGTTCCATCTGGTTCTCCTTGTCGGCTAGGCTGCCGAACCAGCAATGTCGCATGCTCTGGACGCGAGATTGCGGCGCCGGACGGCCCGTTAAGGCGGGAGGCGACCATTCCATCTAAAAAGCTACTACACCCAAAAATTCGATAATTCACGTTATGTAAAATCAAAATTGCACGCAAACCGAGTTGCGACGATCATTGACCCGGCGGTCGACTACCGCGACGATTTCAGGCCGGCTCCTGCCACACATCTTCGTATCCTTGATCGTCGATGATGAAATGTGTGCCCGGCGGTAACGCGAGATATTTGATGACGAGCGGCAGCATTTGTTGAAGATGCTCCGTATGTATCGGCTGATAGAAATCGTCGGCGTCCGAGTATTCACCACAATGAAAGTACCAACTGATATTGTCTCCCGCACCGCGTTCAACGCGCGTGCCATAGACAGGCATCTGACCCAAAGTCGAGGTCGCGAAGGCGACCATGTCCTCCACGGGTTCGCGGCGCAACCCATATCGTTCGCATACTTCGCGCTGCATTACCGCAATCGCTGCTTCGTGTCGTGATTCCATCTTCCTCTTCCGGATGTGCGTTCAGATACCGAGAATCTTGTTCATTGCTTTCGAAAATGCCGATGCCTTGCCCCCTTGGGATGGCGAGCAAGTGGGGCAATGTGGTTGCACTGCGGCAACTGACGATTGCACGCTGACGTCGTTGGCGCCGGTTCGATAATACTCGACCACAAGTGCATCGATATGGTCCGCAATCATCCTGGGCTTCGTCTGGCCACACTCCGCGCATGGTTTGCCTTGTACCGCCCTCGTTTGTGCTGGGGTTGGTCCGCATTTTGAATTGCGCGAGTATGGCGTCGTGATGCCGGACTTGGGTTTGAACAAGGTCCTATCAGGGATACCCAGGGCGACGATCGGGACCGTATTCCCCTGTCCGTCAATGGTGTTCGCAAGACCATAGGGGTCGACCCAGGAGGCAGGATTCGGAGCATATTGATAGAGGGTTGGACCGCCCTCGATCCGGCTCGGGTCCTGACTGATGAATTGCCCGATTTCATGGTCAAAATACCGATATCGGTTGTAGCAGAAACCGGTTTCTTCGTCGTAGTACTGTCCTTGAAGACGAATGGGCTGATCAAGATTCGTTCTGTCTTTCCCCTGTATCGGGGCATCGCTTGTCCATGTGGCGTAACTCACTTCCCACGCGACGTCGCCATGTTCATCGACCAGGCGGACTGGTGCGCCGTTCGGGTCATTGTGAAAGAAGTAGACTGTGCCACGAGGATGATAGGACTGCGACCGATCAGCTGTGTCGATTTGCGTGGCGTAGTCTGGAACCAGCGCAGGCGGTCGCGACCGTTTTCGTAAAGGCTCGTCTGTCTCGCCTGGATATTCGTCTTGTCGCGTCGTGCGCCCTATATCAACGTTGGAGTTCCGATGAACCATTGCGATCGGACGAAATGTGTCCGGATAATAGATCCAGTCCCGTACGTCCTGACGAGTTGGCGCGTCGCGCATGCCCGGTTGGACCATGCCGGGGCGACACGCGGCTTGCTCGGCTTCTGGTGTGATCTCGTCCGTCGTTTCGGCATCGAACCGTAATTCGCTGGCGAGCATATCGCCGTCCCAGAAGAATCGATGGACACACGTTCGGCTGACTTCGCGCCGCAGTGTCGACGTGATTTTCCTGGTTCGTCGCTGGAAAGCGTCGTATTCGTACCGCACGCGAATACGACAATCGTGACTGCGGTTGCTTTTTCCTGAGTGCCGGGTCGCTAGCGTCTCGGTCAATTGCCCTGCGGCGTCCCATCGAAGCGCAATATCCTGTTCCGCATCTTGCTTGTGCGTGAGATTGCCCGCTCTGTCGAACACGTAGCGACTGTCGCCGTGCCACCCTTCGCGCAACCATGTGCGCGACGTCGAACTGTTCTGGATAGCGCCCGTCAGAAAATTCTTGGTGCGCAGCAGATTTCCGGCGGGATCGTACAGAAAACGACGTACCGTACCCGCGGGATCGATATGCGCAACGACGTTTCCGACCGGGTCGTATTGAAACCGCTCTATACCCGACCGGGAATCGCGTCGCTCGATCAGATCGCCGTTCGCGTTATACGCATACTCGATTGCGAACATTTCCCCGGTCTCGGCAAGCAGCGATTGCCGAGACAAACGCCCTCTTGCTTCATACGACATCTCGCGGCGGAGAACATCGCCCAGGCGTTCGTCGCGGATTTGACCAAGCGCATCCCGTTCGATAACGATCGGCGCGTGTCCGTCGATCTCGATTCGGACGACGGCATTCAATGCGTTGTAGCCGTAACGAATCGATTGCTCGACGGGTTTGCCACCGGAAACGAGATGTGTTTTTCGTTCGACGCGATTACCGGCAGCGTCGTATCGATTGAAAAGCCTGAAGTTGTTACCCTGTCGTTCTTCGATCAGCTGGCCGTCGCAGTCATATCTGAACTGAAGGATCACGGATGGGTTTGATGCGCGGACAAGATCCCCATGTTCGTCGTAATGAAAGCAATCCGTACGAAATCCGTTCTGCTGGTCCGGATCGGGAATGCGTTTCTCGACGATTCGCCCCACTCTGTCATATCGATAGTGGATTGTTTGACCGAGAGGGTTGATCGAGCGTAGGAGTTCACCGGTCTGGCCGTATTCGTAGCGGCGTGACTGCCCCCAATAGTCGATTTCTTCGACTATTCTTCCTAGCGCGTCGCGCTTGATCAGGTAGCGCTCTCCTCGCTCGTTGACAACCTCGACAAGTTGTCCTTCAGGATCGTAGTGATACTGGACTTCGGTGCCATCCGGCTGAATACGCTTAGCGATCTCACCAAGCGTTGTATAGGTTAGGCGTATCACATGGCCGGCCGGATCGTGATACCGCACCAGATTGCCATCTGCGTCGTAGGTACAGTGGGTTTCACGTCCGTCGGATTCGATGGCTCGCACGAGCCTGCCGCATGGATCGCGTTCGTATCGGTTTTCATGTCCGGCTGCATCGACAGTGCCAACGACGTATCCACGCGCGTCACGCTCGTATTGCGTGGCGTTCCCAAGCGCATCGATTATTGAAGTGAGATTGCCATGACGGTCGTAACCGAATGTCGTCGCATCGCCGTTCGGTCCGGTCCAGGATGTGATGCGACCATGACTGTCGTACTCGTATCTGGATATCGCTCGGGATGGGGTGATGTAAGAGAGAAGGCGTCCGCGTGAATCCCATTCGTATTGCCACTGGCGCCCCCCCGGGGCGGTGACGAACCGGGGCTTGTGATTCGCATCATATTCGGTTCGGACAGCCTGACCGTCCGGCATGAATTGCGCGGTCAGATTGCCGTGCACGTCGTATTCCCATCGAGACGTACGGCCCATCGGGTCCGTCTCGGTACTGGTTCGCCCATGGGCGTCGTAACCGTAGCTGGTTATGCCTCCGAGTACGTCGATCTCGGCGATCGGAACGTGACGCCCGTTCATCTGGATGACGGCGACGTGTCCGATGGAATCGGTAATGCGCGTTTCGTATCGGTCGAGATCGTAGGCGAAGCGGTAATCAAGCACGCCCTCATCGCCCCATGCGTGATCGACACGCCATATGCCGTCGCTACCTTGCAGATAGCTGTAATGGAACGAAACGCCGCGTGCGCTCGTATGCCCGGTCATTCGATTGCCGTTCTCGTAGTTGAAAGGGCACGAGTTGCGAATGGCGTCGAGTGCTGCGACCAGATTCAATTCGCGATCGTATTCGTACCCCGCGAGCGGATATGCATGCATGTCGGCATCGATTAGCGTCATCGACGTCGTTAACGCTACATCCGAGACGATACTGGATTCGCATTCGATGCATCGTCCGCTTGGACCCTCGACGTCATGTTCAAGTACTCGCGAAAGATGACCTGAAGGCTTGCGCTCGAACAGCCACGCGTGACCATGGAGATCGCCGATCCAGTCGAGCATCAGCGTTAGCGCGGGCGTGTTGGCTAGGCTGCCGACAGCCGCGTCCCACGATTGCGGTAACGAGAACCCGTATTCGATGCCTTCGCCCGTTCTCAGTACCAGTTGATTGTCGCGGGAATACAGTGCATAGCCGTATTGCCAATCGTAGACCCGCGTCGACCACCCCTCATGCCTGGGAACTTCATCGAATGCCGTGGCGTGATCGACGAAGTAGACGGCTGCCCCGATGCCGTCGTCGCGCGAAACGAGATTCAATTGAATGTCTGCTGGCGTACTCCATCCGACGCCAATGGTACCGAGGCGCCGGTCGCTGCTCGCATAACGCCGGTTCCATTCGAGAGGAAGATGTCCGGTGACAGTGAAGTCGTGCTGCGCAACGATGACTTCTCCTGTCGTGACGTCCACCGGTTCCGCATGCAGGATGTTGCATTTCAGAAAACCCGGCTTGAGATTCAGCTTGTCCGCGAGCTTCTTCGCCCACTTCGACCCCTGAAACGCCTTGAACAGCCCCTTCGCCGCCGCAGCCATATTCAACACCGGCGGCCCGCCGACCATCACCGGCCTTCCCGCCGGAATCGGCAGCATCACCGAACTCGGCATCGACGGATAAGTCCGCTCCGTATGCGCGCTGTTGTGCCCCGGCGGCTCCATGCCAACCGACCAGCAGCTCAGCGCCGGCAGTGCCATGAACGACATCGGATCGTTGTTGGCCAGTACCGTCCGGCTGCCCATGTACGACTCCGCGTCGTCCGACGGCATGGGATCCGGCGCCGGCGGAGGTGCGAACGACTCCCCGAGTGGAAAATGCAGCCCCGGAACGTGATACGAATGCGTCCCGACTGTGGCCCGCATCAAGCCGTTCACGAATATCGGCCTGCCGGCGGCTCCACCCATTCCGACGCCTGCGCCGAGCACGCTTCCAATGCTGTTCCGTAGTGCCGCGGCTTGCTGTTCGAGTTTCAGCCCCTCCTCGACGATCGAGTTGTCCTGGATATCCGTCAGTTTTCCCGACGTGAACGCTGCCGCATCGTCGAGCTTCTTCACGACATCCGGATGGTCCTCGAGATACTCGGTCACCTTCTCCTGAACAATCGCCATCGCGATGCTGCCAACGACGCCCTTCGCCGCCTCGACATACTCCCGCAGGTCGAGCATGAACCCGACGTGGGGATGCGGTAGAAACACCGGCGTCGGGCTAGGTGCAACCAACACCGAATGAACGTCGATGCCAACGACGGGATCCAGATGCTTGACGGCCAGTAGTCCCACGTCATCCTCCCCGCTCAGCGCCCACCGCGCAACGCGGCGACCTTCTCGCTGAGCGCGTTGCGCCGCCGGTCTTGCACACCCAACTGCGAAATCATCCACTCGACAACCATCGGCAGATTACTTTTCGCCCGCATCGGTTCGTCGACCATCAATCCCGCATCGAGCGCATTGAACCCCGCCTCGAGCGCATGCTCTCGCTCTCCTGCCCGCTCCCAGCACACGGCGCTCATGCGCCACGCCTCGACGGTCATCAGCCCGTCTTTTGCAGCCGTGGTCGACGCCGCTGCGCGTTCATAGCAATACGCCGAGTGAGCGTAATCCTTGTGCGTCAGATGCACGCTCGCCTCGCCGAACAGCCCGTTAGCAACAAGCTTGTGCCCTGCCGGATGCCCTGCCTCGACCGCGAGCATGCCGCTGCTGGCGGCGCTCCGGTACGCTTCTATCGCACGCTCGCGATCGCGCCACTTCAGATACGCCGCACCTGCGATCAAATGCACGACAACGCACTGGTCGAACCACTGCTCGCGTTGAGCTACCTTCAGCGCCGCCGCACGCAATTCTTCGAGCCGAACCGGATTACCGCCTTCAATCACCTCGGTCAGCATCACGAAATGTCGTCTAAACTCACCACTCGGCCCGCGCTCGCCCGACTCCGCCAGCAATTCGCGCGGCACGCTCGCCATCGAATACTTGCCTTGTACAACGCGCACCGCGGCGCGATGCCGTTGCATCAAGGCTTCAAACGGCGCGATATCGATGCGCGGCACCACAAAACGCACGCGCTCGCCAAGCTGCGGCGCGACCGCCATGATCGTCAGCAAGCCATCCATCCACTGCACCCATGCCGCGTCATCCCGCACTTTCGCCGGCTCCAGCACGAAGACCATCGCCGGGAAAATATCCGGATGGTGCTGCATCAGGCTGTCGGCAACCGTGAACAGATACAGCAAAGGATTCTTCCCATCGTCGTACGGCGCTTGCCAATCCGCCCGCACACCTTGCGCAGCGGACCCCTCACGCCGACTGTCGTAGAACGCAATAAGCTCGTCCGTCAGCGCCTTCGCATACCCTGCTTCATTGACGAACGACGCCCGCATCGTCCTTACCGCACACGAAGTTTCATCCTGGACCTGAAAATACAGCCGCACGAGTTCCGCATCCGTCTCGTCGGTCTGCCATATCATCAATCGCGCGTCGCGTTCCTTCGCGAAACTCATCCAGTCCGTATGCGCATCCATGAACCTGCGCTCCACCGGATTGGTCGGCTGCCAGTTCTGCATTCGTGCGAACCTCCGTCACGGATTCAGTTTCAGGATCGTCCCTTCGACCGTGTGCTCGACCGACGCCGACGACGTTACCTTCTTGCTGTTCACGCTGTGGCTTTCCGTGCCGCTTGATGCGACATTGACGCCCTGGATCGTGATCGTGCCGTCGCTCTTCATCACGATGCTGGACATCCCGCAGACGAGCGAAAGCTGGTCGCCGGCGTTGACGGTCACCTGATGCTGTACGTTCGTCGTATGGTTCGCCCCGACGTTGACGGTGTGTTCGCCGCCGACCGTGTGCGTATGGGCTTTGGCGATCGTCGACGTTCGCGTGCCGATCTCCTCGGTATGCGCCGACGCAACCAGCGTCTTCATGTCCTGCGACGTCGTCTGATACATCTGTCCGACGTTCAGCGTCTTGCCTTCGCCAATCGTTTCGGTCTTGGCATGCGTGACCGACTCCGTGTGGCTGCCGCCGATCGTCGCCTCACGATCCGACGCGATCGTCACGGTCTCCTTCTTCCCGACCGTTCGCGTCCGGTTCCCGCCAACCTCATGCGTTTCATCCACCCCGATCTGCGCGACCCGGTTCTTGCCGATATTCACCGTCTCGTTCTGCCCCACACTACGTTGCCGGTTGTTCTTGACCTGCATCGTTTCGTCATTCCCGACCGTATGCGTATGGTTGTTCCCGACGGAAAGCGTGTGATCGGCCTCCGTCTCCGCATCGAAGTTCCGTTCCGCGTGCATCCAGAGTTGCTCCGCGCCCTTCTTGTCCTCGAACCGGAACGCATTCGCATGCTCGGTCGTTCCGCCCGGCGACGATCTCGACAGCAGCCCGCTCTGCGTCGCACTCCCCGGCAGCCCCCACGGCGGCATCTTCTCGCCGTTATAAACGCGTCCCGTCACGATCGGCTCATCCGGATCGCCGTTCAGGAAATCGACCACCACCTCGTCGCCCACACGCGGAATCTGCACGCCCCCGAACCCGCCGCCGGCCCAAGGACTCGACACCCGGACCCAGCAAGACGAATCTTGATTGCTCTGCCCATACCTGTCCCAGCGGAATTGCAGCTTCACCCGCCCATACTGATCGGTCCAGATTTCCTCGCCCGGCGGCCCGACGACGGTCGCCGTCTGCGGCCCGTTGGTGCGCGGCCGCGGCGTCTCACGCGGCGACCGGAACGGCAAACTCGACGGCTGCACGAGCATCATCGTCTGATGCACCACCGCCTCCGCGCCCTGATCGCTCGCGTACGCGTTCTCCTGAAAGCGGTACCGACACCGCACGATCAGGTACTCGCGGTTCTGATCGGCACGAGGACAATGCGCGAGCGTGAACAGATACCCAGGCGCGGCGCCGCGTACGTCGGTATCCGCGCTTGCGCGCTCGTGCTCCGCCTGCTGTTCCTCGAGCCTTACGCGGCTGTAATGCACACCGGGCGCATCGTCGCGATAACCGCCCGGCCATTCGAACGACGCAAAACTGTCGTGATCGTGTCCGCGCGGATCGACCTTCTGCGACGAAAGATCGGCGCGCGGCTTCGTATAGTCGTAGTCGGTGGTCTGGTGCTTGCCGACGCTTACCTCTTGCGCAGGCAGCCAGCCGTCGATGTGCTCCTCGTCGGCGATCGCGGTGCGGTCGCGCGCGATGTACGGAATCGTTTCGTAGCCGGGCAGCGCCGTGTGCGACGACATCGCGTCGCTCAGCATCAGCGTATGCGTGTCCTCCGCATGCTTGAACCAGTAATAGATGCCCTCGAACTCCATCAGCCGCGACACGAACGCGGCGTCGGTCTCGTTGTACTGCACGCAGTACTCGCGCGGCACATACGATTCGGCGAGGTGGTTTTCGATAGGAAAGCCGTACGTCGACAGCACCTCCTGCACGATCTCGGGCACGGTCTTGTTCTGGAAGATCCGGCAATCGGAGCGGCGCGTCGCGAGCCACAGCCACGGGCGCACGACCAGCTCGTAGCCGTAGTACCGCTCGGCACGCCGGCCGGCAAGCGATGCGCGCGCAACGATGCCGTTCAGGTAGCGCGTCGACTGGTTCTGCTGTTCGATGCGGACAGTCACAGGCTTGCCGAGCATGTCCTTCAGCGACAGGCTGTGACTGTCCGCAAGCGCCTCGATCCGGAATTCGAACAGCCGGCCGAGTTCGTCGCTGCCGTCGAGCGTGTGGAATTTCAGGTCGTCGCCGTGCGGGCTGTCGAGGGTGAATACGCGATTCACGTCGTTGCCTCCTCGTCGAACCGGTAGGCGAATTCACCATCGGCCGCGCTCACCTCGATCGACGCCAGCGTGCGGCCTTCGAGCGTGGCCTGCAGGATCGCGCGGCTGATGCGCGGCATCACGGTGTGCGTGAGGATCGCGTCGACCATCCGGCCACCGGATTCGATCGTCCGGCACCGCTCGACGATCAGCGCGGTCGCCGCGTCGGTGCAGCGCAGCCGGATGCCGTGATGCGCGTCGATTCGCTTCTCGATCCGCCGCAACTGCAACGCGACGATCCGCGCGAGCGTCGCATCGGTGAGCGGGTAATACGGCACGACGGTCAACCGACCGAGCAGCGCGGCCGGGAACACGTCGAGCAGCGGCGCGCGCAGCGCATCGGCGAGCGTCTGCGCGTCGGGCAGGCGCTCGGGGTCGCGGCAGAGCTGCATCACGCGATCGGCGCCGACGTTCGATGTCAGCAGGATCACGGTATGCCGGAAATCGATGTCGCGCCCCTCGCCGTCCTCCATCCAGCCCTTGTCGAATACCTGGAAGAAAATCTCGTGCACGTCGCGGTGCGCCTTCTCGATCTCGTCGAGCAGCACGACGCTGTAAGGCCGGCGGCGCACGGCTTCGGTGAGTACGCCGCCCTGCCCGTAGCCGACATAACCGGGCGGCGCACCCTTCAGCGTCGACACGGTATGCGCTTCCTGGAACTCGCTCATGTTGATCGTGATCGCGTTGCGCTCGCCGCCGTACAGCGTGTCGGCCAGCGCGAGCGCGGTCTCGGTCTTGCCGACGCCGGACGGGCCGCACAGCAGGAACACGCCGTGCGGCTTGGTCGGATCGTCGAGCTTCGCGCGCGCGGTCTGGATCCGCTGCGCGATCAGTTCGACCGCATGCCGCTGGCCGACGACGCGTTCGCCGAGCGTATCGGCGAGCTTCAGCACGGCCTGCGTCTCGTCGCGCACCATCCGGCCGAGCGGAATGCCGGTCCAGTCGGCGACCACGGCCGCCACCGCGTGCGTGTCGACGGCGGGCAGCACGAGCGGCGCATCGCCCTGCACGTCGGCCAGCGCCTGTTGCGCGGTCGCAAGGTGCGCCTGGATTTCGGCGCGCGTGGCGGCATCGAGTTCGCGCGACGGATCGTCGTCGAGCAACGCGGCGCGTGATTCGACGATCGCCGCCAATGCGTTGCGTTCGGTTTGCCAGCGCACGTCGAGCTGATCGAGTTCCGCCTGCGCGGCCGCAATGTCGGTGTCGATCGCGTAGCGCCGCTCGGCATCACCGGTGCCGAGCGCGCACTCGCGCCCGATCCGCTCCTGTTCGACACGCAGGCTGTCGATGCGACGGCGCGCGTCCTCGATCGGCGCGGGCACCGCGTGCTGGCTGACGGCGACGCGCGCGCAGGCCGTATCGAGCAGGCTGATCGCCTTGTCCGGCAACTGCCGGGCGGGGATGTACCGGTGCGACAGCGTGACGGCGGCCTGCAGCGCGTCGTCGAGCACGAGCACGTGGTGATGGGCCTCGAGTTTCGCGGCGAGGCCGCGCAGCATCGTCAGCGCGGCCTCTTCTTCCGGCTCGAGTACGTGCACGAGCTGGAAGCGCCGCGTCAACGCGGGGTCCTTCTCGATGTACTGCTTGTACTCGGACCACGTGGTCGCGCCGACCGTGCGCAGCAGGCCGCGCGCGAGCGCGGGCTTCAGCAGGTTCGCGGCGTCACCGGTGCCGGCCGCCCCGCCCGCGCCGACGAGCGTATGCACTTCATCGATGAACAGGATCGCCGGCCGCTCGGACGACATCGCTTCGTCGATCACGCCGCGCAGCCGGCTCTCGAACTCGCCCTTCACGCTGGCGCCGGCCTGCAGCAGCCCGATGTCGAGCAGGTACAGCGCGACGTCGCGCAGCGACGGCGGTACGTCGCCGGCGGCGATCCGCAGCGCGAAGCCTTCCGCGACGGCTGTCTTGCCGACACCGGCCTCGCCGACCAGCAGCGGGTTGTTCTGGCGGCGCCGCAGCAGGATGTCGACGATCTGGCGAATCTCGGCGTCGCGCCCGACGACGGGATCGATCTCGCCGGCCCGCGCGCGCTCGGTCAGGTCGACGGCGAAGCGCGCGAGCGCCGAGCCGTCGGCTGGCGCGGCGCGCAACGCGTCGCCCTTCGATGCCTGTGCGGCCGGCTGCGCCTCGGGCGAGCCGTCGACGATCGATTCGAGTTCGTCGGCGAGCAGGTCAGGCACGATGCGCTCGAATTCGCGCGTGATCGCAATCAGCACGTTGCGCAACTGCGGCGTCTTCAGGATCGCGAGCAACAGCACCGCGCCGCGAATCCGTGTCGCGTCGTACTTCAGCGTCGCATAGACCCACGCGCGTTCGACGGCGTCGTCGATGTGCACGGACAGGTCCGACACCGAGCCCGCGCCACGCGGCAGCCGGTCGAGCGCGGTGACCAGCGCGCGGTCGATCACATCCGTGTCGATGTCGAAGCGGCGCAGCACGCGCTGCAGGTCGCCGTCGGGCCGCTGCAGCATCTGCTTGAACCAGTGCGCGAGTTCGACGTACGGATTGCCGCGCAGCCGGCAGAACCCGGTCGCCTGCTCGAGCGTCTCGTAGAGGAACGGATTCAGTTTTCCGAACAGGTTGACGCGGCCGATATCGGACATGACGGCTCCCGTTTAGGCGGTTTCGCGATGAAGGGGGGCACCGCCACGCCGCACGTCGTAGCGGACGACGAGGTCGCGCGCGGGGCCCGGTTCGAGCCGCTGCCCGAGCCACGCGGTGCGGCCGATCCCCTGCGGCGCGCCGAGCGCGATCGCCGGCACCGCGTCGGCCGCCAGTTCGAGCTGCACGTCCCAGTCGAACTCGATGCCGACGTATTCGCGCACCCATTGCGCGAGCTGCCGCGCGTGCGGCCCGCCCGGCAGGAAGCCGCGGTAGGCGTCGAGCGACAGCGGGCCGAGCACGATCCGGAAACGCGACTGCGCATCGCGCACCGCGACGCCGAGCGCGACGGCGCCGACACGCAACGTCGGCCGCGTCGCGCGGATCGTGCAGCGCTGCGAGCGTTCGATCGCGACCCACTGCGGTACGTGCTCGACGATGCGCGCATCGACGCCGAAATGCCGGCGCAGGATCTGCACGAGCCCTTCCGGGTTGCGTGTGTGCCGCACGAGATGGCCGGCATGGAAATAGCGTGCATGCGGCGCGAGCGTGTCGGTGTCTGTCGGCGTGGTCGGCGTGTCGCCATGCGACGACCGCCCGATCAGGCTCGCGACATAGCCGTCGAACCGTGCGCGCCCGGGGTGATCGAGGCTCACCGTCGGCTGTGCGTCCGCCCATGCGCGGTAGAACAGCAGGATCAGCCGGTGATGGAACAGGTCCGCGAACGCGGCGAACGTCGGGTCGTCGTGCTGGGCCGCGCGCTCGTGCGCATATTCGGTCAGGTGCGTCGGCAGCGGCCCGTTCGGCCCGAACAACCCGAAACCGTGGATCGCGATACGCGGCGGCGCGGTGCCGTTCTCGTGCACGCCGGCCAGCATCGACGCCGCGAATGCGAGCGACGGCTGCTGCCCGAGCCGCACCGGCTCGTCGCGCGGTCGCGCGGCATGGCCGAGCGGCGCGCGGCCGGGCGACAGCGCGTCGAGCCAGCGCAGCGCCTGGAACAGGTCGTAGCCGTGCGGCGCGGCCCGCAGCCGTGCCCACCACGCGTCGCGGCGTGCGGCTTCGGCGGCCGGCCGAGTGCCGGGCGACGTATCGCGTTTCATATCGCAGGCCGCCTGCCGATGCGCGCGGGCCAGCGTGCGAGCGTGCCGCGCTGCGCGCTGGTCAGCACGCATTCGGCGAACGCGTTGATCGACACATGGCGCGCGAAGAACTGTTCGAGCACCGCGCCGAGCAGGAACGGGCTGTCGCCGGAGAACGCATGGTCGTCGACGGTCACGTCGACCTGCACGCCGCGCCCGAACATCAGCGGCCCGAGCGCCGGCAGCCGGCGGAACACCGGCGAGAACGCGACGCGCTGCACGCCGTCGATCTGCCGACGCATTGCGGCATCGGCCGGATCGGCATGCAGGCCGAGCAGTTCGCGCAGCGCATGCGCGCCTTCGTCGTCGTCGAGATCGGTCAGCGTGTGGCGTGCGAGACCGAGATGGCGGATCAACCGCCATGCGGTTTGCGCGTCGGCGATCGGCGGGCGCGGCCGCGACGGGCCGCGGATCGCGACGATGCGCTCGACCGGGGCCGACACGCGCAGCGTGAACGTGTTCGCGTCGCCGGGCGGCTGCAGCAGCACGAGATCGCGGTTCGTGCACAGCGTATCGGCCGCCAGGTAGCGCATCGTCTCGTCGTAAGGCGCGCACTGGCTGTCGACCAGCGACACGTAGGTCTCGCTGCCGACGTAGCCGGTGCGCGTGCCGTTCGCGCGTGCCTGCGCGGACACCAGCCGCGGCTCGCGCCGCACCGTGTAGTACGCGCCGTGGTTGCCGTCATCGCCGGCGAACGATGCGTGAAACGGCCGAAATTCGCGCGACTGGCCGTCGTCGCGCTGCTCGCTTGCGAGCCGCTGCACCGCATAGACCTCGTAGTCGAGCGGCCGGCTGCGGTCGACGACGACATGATGCTCGCGCGCACCCGGCTGCAGCGGAATCCGATCGGCGCGGCGCGCGAACAGGTTCACGGCCGGCGTGCAGTTCAGCGCGAGATGGCGCGCGTCGACGGCCGCTTCGAGCGCCGCGTCGTGGCGATCGAACAGCACGGTCAGCTCGCACTCGTCGCCGGTCGCGCGCGCCAGCGCGGCACGCAGCCCGCCGATGCCGAAGAACAGGAAGCGCGCCGGAAACGCGAAGTACTCGCGCAGCAGCCGGTAGCCGTGGAAGCTGCGGCCGTCGTCCGGCAGGATCGCCTGCGCCGGATCGAAACCCTCGTGGACGATCGCGTCGGCGTCGAGCGTATGCAGCCAGCGCGGCGGCTGCGCCGGGTCGTGACACACGACGCCGAGCGCATGCGCGGCGATCAGTTCGAGCAGGTGCAGCGCGTCGCGCTCGGGGCCCGCGAGATGGAACGTCAGCCGGTCGAGCGGCAACTGCGATAGTTTGGCGCCGCCGCGCGCCTTCAGCCGGATGCGCAGCGCGGCGCGCACGTCCTGTCGCGCCGCGACGGCGCCGCGCGGCAGCCACGACGGCGCGCCGGTGACGGTCGCATCGGTCAGTTCGAGCGGCCACAGTGTCAGGTCGTGCGCGGTACGGAATTCGCACGCGGTCTGCTCGGACGCCGCCGGTCGCGCGCGCAGCGCGGTGCCGGCCGGCAGCCGCCAGCCCTGCGCAAGGCTGCCTTCGTTCATCAGCGGCGCGAACCGGACGATCGCCATCGACGGTAACGGCGAGATGTAACCGGGATACACGGCATCGAGCAGCGCCTGCGTGAAGCGCGGGAATTCGGCGTCCATCTTCAGCTGCACGCGCGCGGTGAGGAAGCTGAAACCCTCGAGCAGCCGTTCGACGTACGGGTCGGGCGGCCCCGATTCATGCAGCCGCAGCCGCGCGGCCACCTTCGGGAACTGCTGCGCGAATTCGCCGCCGAGCTCGCGCAGATACGCGAGTTCGCGGTTGTAGTAGTCGAGCAGGCGCGTATCCATTGCGTCAGGCCCCCGCCACGGATTGCAGCGACATCGCGCCCGTTTCCAGATCGAGGTCGGAGCGCAGCACGAATTCGAGCGGATGCGGGATCGACCACAGCGTGCCGCGGATCTCGAACTGCAGCACGTTGTGGCGTCGCTCGCCGGCCCGGCCGCCCGGCGCGTCGATCACGCTGCGCACCTCGACGCTGTCGGGCGCGATGCGCGGCTCGAAGCGAACGATGGCGTCGCGGATCGACGCCTCGACCGACATCCGCTCGACGCCCGACATCGGCTTACCGACGAGCGGCCGCATCCCGTAGTTCAGCACCGACGCCTGCGCGTGCGCGAACGCCGACCAGTCGACGAAACCGTCCTCGGCGTTGCGCGTGTTGAGCAGCCACGCGAGATCGCGCAGCACGGCCGCGCGCAGCCGCTCGGTGCCGATCCATTGCGTGCCGGGCGCTTCGGCCGCGCGCTGCGGCGCATCGTCGGTGAGGCGGTCGAGCAAGGCGGGTTGCAGCCGGTCGCGCAGGCTGCCTTCCCGGCCCTCGCGTCCGTCGCGGGTTCGCGGGTCGTCCATCGTCGTCTCCGTGCCTGCCCGGCCCGTCACATCTCGGTGTTTTCCTTGATGTTCCAGCCGACCGTCACTTCGGCGCCCTTGCCGCCGTTGTCGTTCTGCTGCCAGTACTGCTTCTTCACCTTCGCGGCCTGGAAGCCGTAATGCATCATCAGCCGGTCCGCGACGTCGCCCGGATCGACGCCCGCCACCTGCGCGGACGTGACGAGCACCTCCTGCAGCGTCACGCGCATGAACTCGACCTGCGTGCCGCCCGTCTTGCACGCGGAAATCTCGACCGACGAAAGGTGCTTGCCGTTCGCGCAGTTCTTGATGATCGCGGGTGCGCCCTTGTCCATGTACGCGGCGACGACGAGATCGTTGAAGCTCGCCTTGCCTGCGTTGCCGCCGCTGCCGCTCGCCATCGCGCCCGGCTGGCTCGCGCCCCACGTAAACGACTGGATGTCGGTCCAGCCCTTGTGCTGCGCGTCCGCCGATTCGCCGGTCACGCCGTCCACCTTCATAAACATTGCCACGCCCATTGCCGTCTCCGTTTCGGTTCGAGGTCAGGTTGAATGCCGTGTTGAATGCCGCTTTCCGCTCGTTTTTCAGCTCATTTTTCAGCTCATTCGTTCGCCGCCTTCGCGGTCGGCAGCCGCGAGATCAGCCGCAGCGACACGGTGAGCCCTTCGAGCTGGTAGTGCGGCCGCAGGAAGAATTTCGACGTGTAGTAGCCGGGGTTGTCCTCGACCTCGTCGACGACCACCTGCGCGGCCGCGAGCGGCTTGCGCGCCTTGGTTTCCTGCGACGAGTTGGTGGGGTCGCCGTCGACGTAGTTCATGATCCAGTCGTTCAGCCAGCGCTCCATGTCGGCGCGCTCGCGGAACGAGCCGATCTTGTCGCGCACGATGCACTTCAGGTAGTGCGCGAAGCGGCAGCATGCGAACAGGTACGGCAGGCGGCCGGACAGCCGCGCGTTCGCGGTCGCGTCGGGATCGTGGTATTCGGCCGGCTGGTACAGCGACTGCGCACCGATGAACGCCGCGAAATCCGAGTTCTTCCGGTGTACGAACGGCATGAAGCCGTTCTTCGCGAGCTCGGCCTCGCGGCGGTCACTGATCGCGATTTCGGTCGGGCACTTCTGGTCGACGCCGCCGTCGTCGGTCGGGAACGTGTGGCTCGGCAGCCCTTCGACCGCCCCGCCCGATTCGACGCCGCGGATCGACGAGCACCAGCCGTACTGTTTGAACGAGCGGTTGATGTTCGCGGCCATCGCGTATGCCGAATTCGCCCACGTGTAGCGGTCGTGGTTCGCGGCGTCCGTATCTTCCTCGAAGTCGAATTCGTCGACCGGATTGGTGCGCGCGCCGTACGGCAGCCGCGCGAGAAAACGCGGCATCGCGAGGCCGACGTAGCGCGAATCCTCCGACTGCCGCAGGCTGCGCCACGCCGCGTATTCGGTGTTCTGGAAGATCTTGGTCAGGTCGCGCGGGTTCGACAGCTCCTGCCACGAATCCATCTGCATCAGCTCCGGCGATGCGCCGGCGATGAACGGCGCGTGCGCGGCCGCCGCGATCTTCGACAGCTCGCCGAGCATCTCGACGTCGGGCGGGCTGTGGTTGAAATGGAAATCGCCGACCAGGCAGCCGAACGGCTCGCCGCCGAACTGCCCGTATTCCTCCTCGTAGATCTTGCGGAACAGCGGGCTTTGATCCCACGCGACGCCCTTGTAGCGCTTCAGCATCCGCGCGACCTCGTTGCGTGATGCCGGCAGCGCCTTGATCTTCAGCAGCTCGTCGGTCTCGGTATGCGTGACGAGGTAATGCAGGCCGCGCCACGCGCCTTCGAGCGTCTGGAACTCCTCGTGATGCAGGATCTGGTTGATCTGGTCGGACAGCTTCCGGTCGATCTCCGCGATGATCTGCTTCACGCTGCCGTACGCGTCGGTCGTCATGCCGACCGTATGTTCGAGCGCCTGCTGCGCGAGCGTGCGCACCGCGCGCTCCACCGATTCGCGCGCCTCGGCCGTCTTCGGCTTGAATTCCTTTTGCAGCAACGCGGCGAACTCGTCGTGCGCGACGGCCGGCTGCGCGGCGTCGCGCGTGTCGGCGCGGGTTTGGACGGGGTCATTCATCGCGGGCCTCCGGTTGGGTCGCATCGCCGCGCTGCGCGGATTCGTGCGGATTGCGCACGAGCGTCTTCAGCAGGTCGGGATCGTTGATCGCGCGCTCGATCAGTTGTTCGGCACCGTGCTTGCCGTCCATGTACGACAGCAGGTTCGACAGCTCGGTGCGCGCTTCCAGCAGCCGGCGCAGCGCGTCGACATTGCGCGCGATCGCGGCCGGCGAGAAATCGTCGATCTGCTCGAACGTCATGTCGACGTTGAGCATCCCTTCGCCCGTCAGCGTGTTCGGCACCTGGAACGCGACGCGCGGCGCGACCGACTTCATCCGCTCGTCGAAGTTGTCGACGTCGATCTCGAGGAACTTGCGCTCCGGCAGGTCCGGCAGCGGCTCGGCGCGCTTGCCCGCCAGGTCCGAAATCACGCCCATCACGAACGGCAGCTGCACCTTGCGCTCGGCGCCGTAGGTTTCGACGTCGTACTCGATCTGCACGCGCGGTGCCCGATTGCGCGCGATGAACTTCTGTCCGCTGCCCGCTGCCTTGGTTCTGTCAGTCATCGTCCACTCCTTCACGTCGATCAGGTTGCGCGGTACGTTGCCGCCGCCCGCGTGGCGGCTTCCCTCGTTCGGTTCATTCGCTTCGCTCGCCGCTCAGCAGGTCCAGCTTCGGCAGGCTCTCCGGCGCGAGATCGCGGATGATTTCGTAGAAGTCGAGCGCGAGCAGCCGCTGCGCGCGCCGCAGCAGCAGCGGCGCCGGATGGCTCGGCTCGTGCAGCTCGAAATAGCGGCACATCTTGTCGAGGCCGAGCCGTACGTCGTCGCGGCTCGTTAGCTCGGCATCGCGCCATGCATGCGCGTTCGGCATCGCAGCGGGCGCGGCCGGCACGGTGCCGGCCTGCGATGCGTCACCGGATGCGGCCTGCGGCGTGGAGTTCGCTCCGTCCGACGCGCCCGGCTGCGATTCGGGCACCGGCACTTCGCGCACGATCCTCTGCAATGCCTTCTCCGCATCGCCCGCATCGGGTGCCCACTCGCGGCCGAGCTTGTCGATCACGCACGCGCGGATCGTGTCCAGCGCTTGCAACGCGGCGCGCGCAGCGTCGAGCGGCGTCGTGCCGTCGCCGCGCACGGCCGACAGCGCGGCAATCAGGCTTGCGCGGCCGCCGGCTTCGTCGCGGCCGTCGAGCAGCCGTTCGGCATCGCGCACGCTCGGGCCGCCGTCGAACAGCGGCTGGCGACGCGCCGCACGTGCGCAGTCGTGCGCGCCGGCCACGTCGGCGAGCGCGTTCATCCGTGGCGTCGGGTCAGGTTCGTCGTCGGCGTCGAGCCTCGGATGCAGGTCGTCCCACCGGCGCTCGAGCAAGTTCGCGACGACCGCGAGCGCGTCGGCATAGCCGGGCAGGCCGTGTTGCTCGATCCAGCTGCGCGCGAGATGCGCGACGACGCGCAGGTCCTTCGTGCGTGCGGACAGCGCCAGCGCCAGCCGCTCGACCGCGCCCCAGTCGGGCGCCTCGGCCGGGATCACGGTGTCGCCGTACTGCTGCTCGGCGCGCGGCGTCGCGCGCTCCTGCAACTGCAGGAATTCGGCGTCGTATTCGAGGTTCGCGCCGCACGGCGCATCGGGCGCGACGTCCGCGAGCAGCCGGCCGATCAGGTCGGCGCGCGGCGACGCCCACGGTACGCCGGGCGGCCCCGGGGAAAGCGCGGCGGCGGCCAGCGCCGCCTGGCTGATGTCATTCGAATGCATAGTCGATATTGATCGGTTTGCTGCCGAAATCGACCGCAACGGTGCGGTGCAACGGCGGCAGCGAGCCGTTGCGGATCTCGATCTGGTAGACGCCCGGCGTCAGCGACACGGAGCGCAGCGGCGGGCTCGCGCCGCGCCGCGCACCGTTCACGTACACGTCGCCCCACGGCCGCACGTTGAAGCGCACCTGGACGGTTTCCTGCGCCTTCGGCGGACGCTGTTCGGCAGGCAGCACGTTCACGGCAGCGACGGCCGTATCGGCTTCCGACGGCGGCTTCGGCGCCGGGGCCGGCGTCGTCGCCGGTAATGCGGCCGCTTCCGACGGCGGCACGCTGACGACGCGCTCCGACGTGTCGAGGCTGCCGGCGGGCGCGATGGTCGAACTGGAACCGGCATGCGAAGGGGGCGGGTTCGTGACCGTGGTCGCGACCTGCGGCGCGGCAGCGGCGGCCTCGACGGCTGGCGTGCTGGCCGGCGCGGCGGCGACGGGCGGCGGCGGAACCTGTGCCGACGAACCGGCCGGCAGGCTCGACGGCGGCACGACGATCGGCGTCGGTCCGTGCTGGGCCAGCGTGGTGTCCGGCGTACTGGCGGGCGACGACGTGCCGGCCTGCGGCTGGCTCGCGCCCGGTGCGGCCTCGTCGGCGATGCGCGCGGGACGCGACAGATAGGTCGCGGCGAGGCCGACGGCGATCAGCGCGACGAGCGCGCCACCGACGTAGACCGGTATGCGGCGGCGGGATCCTGCGAGTAAGTGGCTGCGTTGGGTGCCGGACGGCGCGGATGCCCGGCTCGATGCCGATGCAGCGGGATGCGGTGCGGTCGTATCGTCGGCGCCGGCAGTCGCATACGCGTTCCCGTTCGTGTTCCCGGAATCCGCTGCGCTGCGCTTGCCGATGTCTGCGTCGGCACGCGTGGATCGTGTATCTGCTTCGTGGTGCGTATCGGTTCTGGCAGGGGCTGGCTCCGTTGTACGCTCGGCGTTTCCGTTCGGCGCACCGGATTCAACCGGTTTCGCCGGGGGCTGCGAAGCATGCGAGGCCGACGATGCCGGCGCGCCCGTTGCCGCAATCGCGGCGCCCTGCGCAGCGGTCTTCGACGTTGAAGGCGCACCCACCTCCGGCTTGGCACCGAACACGGCAGATGAAGCAGACGCGGTGTCCGTCGGTGTCGACATACCGTCCTGACGCTCAGGCATTGACGACTGCACATCCGACACAGTCTTGCCCGAAGCCGTCCCGCCCGTGCCGATCGCAGCAGCACCAGCAGCGGCCGACGCGATGCCCGACGCAGCGGAACCCACCGACGCCTCACCCTTCCCCTCTCCTCCGCTGCCCGCGTCACCCACCGGCGGCACGACCGCGCCATACCCGCCGCCCGCCCTGTCGAAGTCCCGCAACCCGAGCTCCGCCGCGAACGCCGCGACCGATTCCGGCCGATCCGGAATCCGCAGCTGCAGCGCATGATCGACGGCCGCGAGAAACGCCGGGCTGTACACCTCGCCGGCCGGCAACTCGCGCGACGCGAGCGGCCGGTACGTGTCCTTGATGCTGCGCACGACGGCCGCGGGCGGCAGTTCGCCGGTAATCATCGCGTGCATCACCGCGCCGAGCGCATAGAGATCGGTCCACGGCCCCTGGCTGAACGCGGGATCGTCGGTGTACTGCTCGATCGGCGCGTAACCGGGCTTGATCATCATCGCGCCGTCGTCGACGAGATCGCCGATCCGTTTGCGCGCCGCGCCGAAGTCGAGCAGGATCGCGCTGCCGTTCGGGCGGATCAGCACGTTGTCGAGCGCCACGTCGCGATGGAAGCACTGCGCGCGATGCAGCGTGTCGAGCGCGCCGAGCAGCGCGCCGACGATGTTGCGCAGTTGCGTCTCGCTGATCCGCATGCCGCCGTCGAGCAGCTGCTTGAGCGTGCGCCCCTCGTAGAACGGCATCACCATGTACGCGGTGCCGTGGCTTTCCCAGAAGTGCAGGACCTTGACGAGCCCCGGATGATCGAATTGCGCGAGCAGGCGCGCCTCGTTGAGGAACGCGCCGCGCCCCGCGTCGAACGCCTGCGCGAACCGCTCGGAACGCAGCGACACCGTGTAGTCGCCGCCGCGCGTCGCGAGCATCGACGGCATGTACTCCTTGATCGCGACCGCGCGCCGCAACGTGCGGTCGAACGCGCGATAGACGATCCCGAAACCGCCGATCCCCAGCACCTCGTCGAGCTGCAGTTCACCGAGGCGATGGCCGAGCGGCAGCGGCCGCACCGTGAATTCGGATGCGTCGCCGCGTGTCGCCGTGTCGTACTCGTTGTCTCTCGATCCAGCGTCCTTCATGTCCACCTCATGAAACCGTGTGTCTTCTGCCCGCCGCGCTTCAGCCGGGCTGCTGACCGCCGCCGAACAGCGTCAGGAACAGCGCGTTGTCGGGCGTGCCCGTATGCGCATGCGTGCGCAGCGGCGATCCGTCGGCGCGGTTGGTCCACCAGAAGCTGGTGCCGCCGTGCGGATCGAAATAGCCGGACAGCCCCGGCCACGCTGCCGGCGCCGGCTGCTCCGGCAGCGCGGCCGGCATGCCGTCGACGCGTTCCGCGTACCTGCCGCTGCCCGGCACGAGCCGCACGCGTTCGAGTGTCCGTTCGAGATCGCCCGGCGCGCGCGCATGGCGGATCGCGTCGAGCAGCGCATGGCCGACCTGCCAGTAGAACGCGTCGGCGGTGTCCGGCAGCCCGTTCCAGTAATCGGCCGCGCGCATCGGCAGCGTGACGATCACCGGGTAGTAGCGCCCCACGCGGTCGCAGCTCGGCGCAAGGCAGCCCGGCTGCA
Organism: Burkholderia sp. NFPP32; assembly: GCF_900119325.1. Classification (NCBI taxonomy): domain Bacteria; kingdom Pseudomonadati; phylum Pseudomonadota; class Betaproteobacteria; order Burkholderiales; family Burkholderiaceae; genus Burkholderia; species Burkholderia sp. NFPP32. The sequence goes on from NZ_FPJP01000002.1 coordinate 103,857, forward strand.
CGCACGACGCGCCGGCGCCCGTCGGGATCAGGAAATTCCAGACCGGCGCGACCGTGTAATGGCGTTCGATCTCGTCCGCGCCGCGCTGGCGCATCGCGGCCATCCCCTGCTGGAGCCAGCGTTCCCACCAGAGCGCGAGCGCATGCGGCAGCCGGCTGTTCACGAAGTCACCGGCGCCGGGAATCTTCCCGTACCAGGCCGGCGCGTCGCCGGCCGTGCTCGTGAGCGGCGGTGTGGGGCTCATTGCTTCGGAGGGCATGTAAAGGACTCCATCTGGGCCAGCCTGAACGGGTTGCGGACGCTGCCCGCATTCACCTGCAGCACGATCGGTTTGCCGTCGACCGTGAAGCGCGCAATCATCTGGTCCGAGCCGTGCCCGGCCGATACCGCCGCGCGGTCGAACAGCCGGTGCAGCGCCCACGGCCCGCCGGTCGTGAAACCGTCGGTCGCGCCGGCCTGCGCCGACACCTGCAGCCGCACCTGGTTGCTGCCGCGCGGGCCCGGCCAGTCCACCGCGCTCTGCACGAGCGGGCCGTGCGCGTAGCGGACGATCTGCCCGTCGACGTCGAGCACCATCTCCGTGATCGACGGGTCCATTTCGAGCGGCTGGATCTGCACCTTCAACTGCGCGGTGCGCGCCCCGCCGCCGAAATACGCGTCGCGGATCACCGCGGCCTTCTCGAACGACGCGAGCATCGCGGCCGCCGCCGGATCGGCGTCCGCATTGCGGTTCGCGAAGCGCCACGGGTGCGACGTCGTATCGACGATCGACTGCAGGTTCTTCTGGAAGAAATCGTCCATCAGCCCGCCCGGCGCGAACATCTGCGCGAAATCCGCCGGCGCGACGTCGCGCGACGATCCGCGCGCGAACGGATAGCGGCCCGCGATCGCCTGCCGGCAGAAGTCGCCGACATTCGCGCCGGCCCGCAGCGCGACGCTGCGCTGCTCGACGGTCGCGACGCTGCCGTTCGCGACGTTCGACAGGTCGTCGAGCACTTCGCGGAACGGCGTCGGCAGGCGGCCGGCCTGCGCGCGCAGCCGCGCGGGCGCGTCGGACGGTGGTGGTTGCGCGCCGCTGCGCAGCGCGTCGTCGGTGGCCGTCAGGTACGTGTACAGCGCGTCGATCGACTTCAGCACCGCGTCGAATCCTTGCGCCTGGTCGCCGCTGCCCGGCGCGAACGCGCGCAAGCCGGCGAAGTGGCTGTCGACGATCTGCTCGGGGCTCGCGGGCGCCGTCGCGGACGGATTCGCGTCGCTGGCCTGGCCCGCGAAGATCTGCGACAGCGAACTGCGCGCCTCGTCGACCTTGTCCTGCGCACGCGCCGCGAAATTGCGCGCCCCGCCCGGCGCATCGCCGAGCGCCGTGTCGCGCGCGAGCGCGACCATCAGCCGCGTAAGCGGCGAATCGGCCGACGACAGCGCGCGCGCCACCTGGATGCTCTGCGCGAGCGTGGCCGTGCGCTGCAGCTTGATGTCGGCAAGATAGTCGTCCCAGATCTTCAGGTAGTCGTTCAGGTAGAGCTGGCGGATATCGCGCGCCCACGCGGCCGCGTCGTTCGGCCCGGGGATCTCCGACAATCCGAGGTTCAGCACCCACACTTCCTCGCGCCCGTACGCTTCGACCTCGCCGGCCAGGCGCGGCGCGAACACGTTGCGATAGCCGTTGCGCGTATAGAGGCCCGGCACGCCTTCCGACAGCGGCTTGCCGCCCTGGCGGCGAAACACCAGCGATGCGTCGGGGCCGACCGCGCGCGCGACGCTGAAGTCGAACGCGGACGTCGCCGGGCGCAGCGTGCGCGTGAGCTGCCGGTACAGCCGCTGCGAGAACGGCACCTGTCGCAGCCGGTCGCGCACGTCGGCCACGAGCCGCTCGTTCATCGGATACGGCGACACCGCGACGCGGTTGCCGAACAGCGCGGCGAGATGCGCGCGCAGCGCGGAACGTTCGGTCGGCGAGAAATCCGGTGGCAGCGAGCGCTCCATCTCCAGATCGACGACGGCCTGTACGAACGCGGGATCGTAGTGCGCGCTGTCGTACAGCATCAGGTACGCCTTCAGCGCCGCATACGCGTAGTCGGTTTCGTCGGGCCGCGCGTCGCGCAGCGCGGCCTCCATCCGGCTCGCGGCGATCGGCAGCAGCACGTCGTCGAGCGCGCGCCGGTACACGGCATCGACGGCCTCGTCAATCTTCTCGCCCTGGAACAGCCCCCACCGATATGCGAGCGGCGGATGCTGCAGGTCGACGCCGCCCGCATTCGCGAGTCCGCCGAGCGCATCGAGCACGGGCAGCAGCCGCGCGATGTCGGCCGCGTCGGAGAACTTCGCGCCGGCGATCCGTGAATCGACGGCCGGCACGCCCGCGGCGATCTGGTCCAGATACGCGCGATTGTTCGAATAGCTGCGCAGCCACGCGGCCAGCACGGCCACGCATGCGAGCGCGAGCAGCGCGTAGCCGGCGATCCGCAGCACGCGCCGCTTCTGATGCCAGCGCAGGTCGCTGCCGGCGAGCGCGGCTTCGCGGAAGATGTGCTCCTGCAGCAGCGACTTCAGGAAGAAGCTGCGCCCGGTCGAGCCGACCTGCGCGACCGGCGGCACGCCCTCGATCTTCAGGAAGCGCTTGATGCCGCTCATCACGCGATCGAACGCGGTGCCCTCCTGCGTGCCGCTCGTCAGGTAGACGCCGCGCAGCATCGGCATCGGCTCGAAGCTCGATACGGAAAACACCTCGGCGACGAACTGGCCGAGCATGTCCTGCAGGTCGGCGATCTGCTGCGGCAGCAGGTAGGTCATCTCGCGCTGGCGTGCATCGGTCTGCGCGGCGAGCAGTTCGGGCAGACCGTCGTTCAGCCGCTGGTGCAGCAGCCGGTATTCGCGGTCGAATGCCGCGCGCAGGTCGAAGCCGGGCGCCTCGCTCTGCGCGAGCGGGAACGTGAAGCCCCACACCTGCGCGCATTCCGCGCGGCCGTAGTTGCCGAAATATTCGGCGAAGCCCGCGAGCAGGTCGGCCTTCGTCACGAGCAAGTACACGGGAAAACGGATGCCGAGCTGCGCGCGCAGTTCGAGCAGCCGCTTGCGCAGCACCATCGCATGCTGCGTGCGTTCGGCCTCCGACGCGCCGAGCAGGTCGGCCACGCTGATCGTCAGCATCGCGCCGTTCAGCGGCTGGCGCGTGCGGTATTTCTTCAGCAGGTCGACGAAGCCTTTCCATTCGGCTTCGTCGAGCGCGCGGTTGCCTTCGTGCGTCGTGTAGCGGCCGGCCGTGTCGATCAGCACCGCGTCGTTCGTGAACCACCAGTCGCAGTGCCGCGTGCCGCCCACGCCGCGAATCGCCGCGCGGCCGAACTGCTCGGCGAGCGGAAAGCTGAGCCCGGAATTCACGAGCGCGGTCGTCTTGCCCGAGCCCGGCGCGCCGATGAACACGTACCACGGCAATTGATACAGATACTGGCGCGACATCCGGTCGAACCAGCGCGGCAGGCCCTTGCGCACCGCATCGGCCTGCCCGAAGCGGACCTTCTTCAGCAGCGTCGCGGCTTCGTCGAAACGGCTGCGCAACTCGTCGAGCTGCGCCTTCGCCGGATCGTCGGCGGTGGCCGGCGCCGGCGCGGCCTCGCGCAACTGGTTCAGCAACTGCGCATTGAGGCGGCCCGCGCGCCAGCTTCGCCACGCGACGCGCGCGCCCCACGCGGCGAACAGCACCGCGATCGTCAGCCCGCGGGCCCAGCCGCTTTCGAGCGGCCGGATCTCGGCGAACGCGAACAGCGGGCCCGCGAGCCACACGAAGCACGCGAGCACGACGAGACCGGCGAAGGTCCAGATCTCCCGCGACGGCAACGGCCGGACGAAACGCGCGACAGCCTGGTTCATGTCAGTTGGTCCCCTGCGTCGCGCCAACGGCGGCGCTGCCGGGCGCCGGCAGCAGCGTGATCTCGACGCGCCGGTTCAGCGCGCGGTTCGCGGGCGAATCGTTCGGCGCGACCGGATCGAGCGTGCCGCGCCCTTCCGCCGCGAGCCGCTCCGGATGGTCGAGCCGCGCGGCGATCATGCTGCGCACGGCTTCCGCGCGTTCGCGCGACAGGTCCCAGTTCGACGCGAAGCGCGCGGTATGCACGGGCGTGTCGTCGGTATAGCCGGTCGCGCGCACGTTGCCGGGCACCTTGTTCAGCGCGTCGGCGACGCGCGCGAGCACCGGCACGTAGCGGTCGATCACCGAGGTCGAACCGGACTTGAACAGCCCGTCGCCGCGCAGCACGATCACGCTGCGATCGGCGTCGTCGCGCACGGATACGAGGCCGGCCGCGATCTCGGGTGCCAGGAACTTCGCGACGCGCGGCGCCGGCGCGGGGCGCGGCGGCGCCTGCGCGGGCTGCAGCTTCGGCACGTGCAGCGCGTCGATCGACGCGAACAGTCGATCCGAATGCCCGGCAAGCGCGATGCGCAGCCCGACGAACACGCCGAAGCCGATCAGCAGCGCGAGCGCCACGCACACCCACAGCGGCACGGTGAAGCGGCGCGCGACGTCGCGCGTGACGACGTCGCGCCAGTGCGGCGACAGCGCGGGATCGAATTCGCCGCGCACGGAGCGGATCGTCTGCGCGAGCTGGCGGCGCAGCGCATCGAGCTGCGCGTGGCCGTTGTCGAGCACGCGATAGCGGCCCTCGAAACCGAGCGCGAGACAGAAATACAGCAACTCGAGCAGGTCGAGATGCTGGCGCGGCTGCTGCGACAGGCGTTCGAGCAGGTGGAAGAACTTCTCGCCGCCCCACGTCTCGTTGTGGAACGACACGAGCAGGCTGTGCGACGACCATACGCTGCCGCCCCACGGCGTCAGCGCGGCCGCTTCATCGAGCGCCGTGCACAGGCAGTAGCGCGCGCCGATGATCGCCTCGGACGGCACGCCGGCTTCCTGCGCGCGCGCCTCGAACTGCCGGATCTCGACGACGAGATGCTCGCGCAGCCACGCCGGGTTCGGATGATGGACGGTCGAGCGGATCTGCGGCACCAGGTTGAGCAACGGGTTCGCGGCCGCGACGAGCGGGTTCGTGCCGCTCGCGGCCCAGCGGCCGGGCCGCGGCTGCGTGGCCGTCGGCCCGGTCGCGCCGGACGCACCGGATGCGGCGGCCGGATGCATGCCGCCCGGATTCGGCGGCACAAAGCCGCCCGCGCCTGCGCCGGTGGCGATCGAATCGGAGGAACTATTCATCGCGATGCCCGCCCTCACCCGCGGATCGCCCAGAACTCCATCGAGAGCCCAGGGAATTCGCCGGCGAAATGAAATGCGAGACCGCCGGAGCGCGCCAGTTGCTTCCACAGGTCGCTGCCCTTGTCGATCTCGAAGTACGTATGACCCGCGTGATACGGGATCTGCCGCGGCGCGACCGGCAACTGGCGCATCGTGATGCCCGGCAGTTGCAACTGCACCAGATCGCGGATCCGCTCGACCGGCCCGAGCTTCGCCTGCGCGGGAAAGCGCGCGCGCAGGCTGTCGGCCGGCACGTCCGCGCGCACCGCGAGCACGAAGCCGGCCGTGTCGCGCAGCGCCGGATCGGCCAGCGTCGCGACGCGGATGCCGTTGCCCGCGTCACGCAGCTCGATCTGGATCGCGTTCTGTTCGAGCACCGTCGACAGCGACCGGCGCAGTTCCGTCATCAGTTCCGCGAAGCTCGTGCGCAGGTCGTCGTGCACGTAGACCGCGAGCGACTGCGGGCGGCGGCCGGCCGCCGTGAACGTGCTCAGGTCGCATGCGAGCTTCAGCCAGTCGCAGAACAGCGCTTCCGGATGCGTCGACACGTGCTGCTGCGCATGCCAGGTCAGCGCGAGATAACGATTCACGAGTTGCAGCAGCAGGAAGTCCGCGACTTCCGACACGCCGCCGCGCCCCGGCTCCGACAGCCGTTCCGCGAGCGCCTCGCTGCGCTGCGTGAGCAGCCCGTGCAGCTCGCGCGCATACGCCAGCAACACCGCATCGCGCTGTGCGACGAGCCGCGGCGGAATGTAGCCGTCGTCGACGAGCAGCCGCGCGTCGGTGCGCCGCTCGACGATCCGTGCGACGCCGAGCGCATGCCAGTCGCCGGTCAGCTCGGCTTCGAGCATCAGCCGCACGTTCAGGCGCCCCGTCTGCAGCAGCGCGGGGCCGAGCGCGACCGCGTTCGCGTCGGCCACTTCGTATTCGCGCACGACGTAGCGTGCGACGTCGGCGTTGCCGTTTGCGCCGTTGCCGCCGTTCGCGTTGTTCGCGACGTTTCCGGCGCTTGCTCCTACGCCTACGACTGCACCTGCACCGAACGACACCTCCTCGCCGCCACCGCGCCACAGCGGCAGCGCGAGCACGACGAGCTGGTCCTTCGCGTCGGCCGGCACGTCGAGCGGTTCGGGGAGATCGTCCGGATGGGACAGGTCGAACGGCGTACCGTCGCGCATCACGCCCGACGCGGCTCGCAGCGCGACCTTGCCGAGCGCGAGCTGCTCGCGATCGATTTCCAGCGCATCGAAGCCCCAGTAGAACCCCTGCAGCGGCAGGCAGCGCAGCGCGACGTAGCGTTCCCAGTGCCGTTCGAGCTGCTGGAAATGCTGCGGCCGCAGGAACATCCCCTCGGTCCACACCACGCGCTGGCGGAGGGCCGCGACCGGCGTCGCGGACATCGTCGGTTCGGTCATGGGCGCCCCTGCGCGTCGTTCAGTGCGATGCCGCCGTTCCGGACCGCGATCGACAGCTTCAGCTCGCCCGGCGACGTCTGCCAGAACTTGTAGAGGTTGAGCTGCTTCGCGCGCGGCAGCGGCACCGTCAGCCGCCAGCGGTTCTTTTCGAGCATCCGGTATTCGGCGACGACGCCGATCGCGCCGGCCTCGACGTTGCCGCGGTAATGCAGCGTGCGCGATTCGCCCGGCCGCAGGATCACGCGGTCGGTGCCGAGCAGATCCGCGCCGAGCACGTTCCCGGGCTTGTCCTGCAGCGAGAAGAAATCCGCGCTGTCGAACGCCGACGCCGCTCGAAGCTGGAACACCTTCAGCACGATCGGCGAAGGCTTGCGATTCATGTCAGGGTTGACGTCCGGCGCAACGTCGACCGTGATCGCATACGGCACCGCGGCCGCGTGCTCCGTCGCGCCGCACCCCGGAAACAGCAACACGCATCCCCATACGATGAAACTGCTCGACCGCCATTGCATATTCCACCCTCGCCACCCAATAGCCATCCCCCGGTTTCCGAGTTCGAAACCGATTGACCGGATTAAAAAAGGGACAATTAATTGACCGGTAATTGTGTGGTTGGCATATCCTTCCGCTGAAATTTTTTCCGGAAAATTTTTATCGCAAAAACCGGGGCAAGTCATCCTGGGTTTATGAAAGTTGAATTATCGAGATGAAAGGCAATTGAATCGATATTGGTTATTAATCGAAAAAACTTACCCGGCCGGTTCGCCGTGGCGGCCCGGTTCTATTGCATGGACACCTGTCGGATGGGCGTGGGGCGCAAGCCAGCCGGCCGCCGGGCAAGGGATGCTCGCGACGCTGATGGTGTGCCAGGCTGTTCGTGCCGCCCGAACGGACGGTCCGGTTTTTTGTGCATTGCCGAGCGCTGACAAAACAACTGACGAATCCGAAAAACACAGCGAACTATAGGTCGTTTTCCCAGATTAACAAGTGATGAAATTCGTAGTCTATTTTCAGATTAAAATGGAATCGGATCGTCCAGTTGAAACAAAACGTAACAGCGGCATCGATGCCGATGATTGGCACTAGAATCCAACAGCGCTTGTGCGCCACCTTCCAATTACGCCGAATTTTCATTTCAAAAATGAAAGGCCGTTCATTGCTCGTTATTTTCCTCGGCGCCTTGTTGCTGGGGGCCGGCGGGTGCAGCACGTCCCCGACCCGGTCGGCCGCGCATGCGACGGTCGACAGCGCGCGCGCCGCGTACGCCGCCGGCGACTACGGGCGCACGATCGCGCTGCTGAGCCGCGCGAAGGAGATCGACGGCGCCGACACCGACACGCAGGTTGCCGCGCACAAGCTCCTCGCGTTCAGTTATTGCGTGACGAACCGCGTCATGCAGTGCCGCGCCGAGTTCTCGAAGATTCTCGACCTCAACCCGCGCTTCGACCTGTCCGCCGCCGAGAAGGGGCATCCGGTCTGGGGGCCCGCGTTCGAGTTCGCGCGCCGCAGACATGCGTCGTCATCCTGAACGAACCGGTTTCCACGCGAGCGCTTCATCCACCGAGCGACGTATGACATGCAACTGATCGTGATCGAACATGCCGGCGAACCGGTCGAAAACGACTCCTACGACGCCGTCGTGTTTCACCCGCCGGGCGGCACCATCGGCCGGGCCAGCGACAACCATCTGGTGTTGCGCGACGACACGCGGCAGATTTCGCGGCTGCAGGCGCTGCTGCAGGTCGGCGACGACGCGTGCCTGCTGAAGAACCTGAGCAGCGTGTCGACGATCGAGGTGAATCGCGAGCCGGTCGGCTATGCGCAGGAACGCCCGCTCAATACCGGCGACATCATCCGCATCGGGCCGTACGTGCTGAGGGCGGAACGCGACGATGGCGACGACGCGCCGGTCATCGACATGGCGCCCGATACAGGCGTGCACGTCGACAGGCGCGGCGCGCCGGAGGCCGCCGAATCGGCGCAGCCTCTGCACCCGCACTCGCCTTCGCGCGACGACACGAAAGGCGCCGGCAACCGGCTGTGGGGGCTGCTCCAGGACCGTCTCGCCCCGCGCGGCAAGGCGGCGGATACCGGCGCCAGGCCGGGCGGTCCTGCCCGCGCCGACGCAGCGCAGCCGGCGAACCGTGCCGCGCAGCACGCCGTGCCATCCGCACCGTCGCAGCGCGACCTGAATCAGCTATCGACCGATCCGCTGGACCTGTTCGCGCAGTCGTCCGGCGATATCGGCACGCCGGGCTCGGCGCCGCCGGCCGAGCGCGGCAATGCGGATCGAGAAGCGTCGTCCGCGACGCAGGCGGACCACGCGCCCGAGTGGACGCAGCACGTGCGCGTGCAGCCGGCAGCCGCGCGCGCCGACGTGCGTCCGGCCGACGAACCGGCGCCGCATGCCGCGCGCGCACCGGCGCCGCCGACACCCGACGAACTGCTGAACGCGTTCTTCGAAGGCGCGGGGCTCGATACGGCCGCCGAATCGCATCAATGGTCGGCCGAACAGCTCTACATCGCGGGCCAGTTGCTGGCGCTGTTCGCGAACGGCACGGTCGAGCTGCTGTCGTCGCGCAGCATCCTGAAGCGCGAGGTGAAGGCGCACATGACGATGCTGCTCGATCGCGAGAACAATCCGCTGAAGCTGCTGCCGGACGGCGGCGCGGTGCTGCGGCAGATGTTCGGGCTGCCGCTGCCGGGCTTCATGTCGCCGCAGAGCGCGGTCAGCGATGCGTTCCAGGATCTGCACGCGCACCAGATCGGCATGGTCGCCGGCATGCGCGCTGCGCTGATGGATCTGCTGACGCGTTTTTCGCCGCAACGGCTGCGCGAACGCGACGATGCGATGCGCTGGTACGAGAAGCGCGTGCCCGCGCTGTACAAGGCGCGGATGTGGGATCGCTACGCGGCGACGCATCGCGATACGGTGTTCGCGATCGAGGACGATTTCGCGTCGGTGTTCGGCAAGGCGTTTCTGGCGGCGTACGACGCGGAAGTGGAAAGCTATCGGGGGAGCGGCCGGCATTGAAGGGGCCGATGCCGGCCGCGTCGCATGGATCGCGTGACGAACGTCAAACCAGCGGCGGATGAACCGCCTGCTTCAAGCCGCTCGAGTAGTGCTTGTAGTCCCAGGCCACGCTGTCGCCGGGTTGCAGCGTGTAGACCGCACATGAGACGTCGGGCATCTGGCCGTTGACGAAATACACCCACCAGTAGCCGTTGCCGCCCTGGTTGGCGTCTACTCCACCCAAGGCCGTAATGAACAGGCTCGCGCCTGAACCTTGCCATTGCGGGTTGAGAGCGGGCGACACGCCGTCGGTCGTCAGCAGATCGAATACGGTCGTCACGCCGGGGGCAATCGCGATGCTGTCGTTCGCTTGCCACGGCGGATTGTGAAATTCCGAACCCCAATCGACGAATTGATTCGCTATCGAGTTGGCCATGAAGATATCTCCGTAGTGGTGGTTAATGCCTGAACTGCGTCCCGCTGCTCTTTTTCGTTGTTTGTTGAAAGTGCCAGGTTTTGACCTGGGTGCCGGAAAGCTGTATCGATCGTTTGCTGATCGATCAATTCAAGAATCACAGGCAGACTGTTTCAATCAAATGGCGTCGCTCGGGGATTGTTGCAAGTTCTGTCAGCATGATCCCCGTTTCGTATGGCGCATTTTCCGTTCTTCTATTACAGGCGCCTTTGCCGTCCGTGAAATCCTGATATTCGTACTGGTCAGAGAATAGGCGATGGACCGCCCCCCCGCAATGACAGTCACTCGACTAGTCCGGGTTCGCTTTACCGCGGACGTCGCTCGTCACGACAAAAAAAGGAACGAACCTGACCGCATTTTTGTGGGCGAGGCAGTTGAAGAGCCTATGGCGCAATCGTCATTTCTCCATTACGCGCGCCTTGCCGTCCGCGAAATCCCGATACTCGTATCGATTAGAGAATAGCCAATGGACCGGCGGCCCGTAATACCGCTCGGGCGTGACTAACGCACAGCGGCACAGCGCCTCTCCGCTTCCCGGGCAGGTCACAACAGCTCGCCCCGAACGTCCCTTCCCCCTGTGTCCTTCACCCCATGATGCCGGGCAGCGCTTTCGGCCCACCGGCCGTCTACGTGCGCCTGCTTATCGCTGACGCATGCCCGCTCGTGGGCCCTCTCCCATCCACGAAATCACTGGAGCCCGTTCATGGATATCGATCGTAACTTTATCGGCGGCACCCTGGGGATCGCCGCATGTTCGTTTGCCGCCGCACTTTCTTTCGCCACGCAGGCGCAGGGGGCGAGCGCCTGCTATGCCGTCGACATGCGCGGATCGCAGCTCTACGTGACGTCGGGGGTGTTGCGCGAAGCCGCGCTCAAGGTCGCGAACGCGCGAGTCACCGCCTCCATCGAGGGTACGCCGTTGACGCCGGTAAAGCCCCCGCCCGACCCGAAACGTTGCGACGGGGCGAACGATCACCTTCCTGCGGACGGTCCCGGCACCCGCAACTACTTCGGCAATGTCGTGAGCCCGTTGAAGTTCCTGCGTCTCGCGGCGTATCAATGCGCGGGAGCCGGAAACCAGAGTCAGTTCTTCTCGATGAACCAGGCCATTTATTATCGCCAGTGTGGAGGCGGGCAATACTCGAACTACATTCACTTCTGGGGACGCGCGAACGGGAACCCGAGCACGTGTTTCGCCAGCGACTACCCGACGATGTTTGCCAAGGCCACCAAAGACAGGAAGCCGGCGGACCTGCTCAACGCGATGAAGACGGTCTACTCGGGCGGCCTGAGTGGAACCGACGCGAACGATCAGGCGCTCGGCAACGCGATGGCGGCGATCCTGATCGCCGAAAGCAATCGCGACTATCTGGTCAACCTCGAGAACTACATGTTGATGGACCTTGCCGACGTGAAGAAGGCCACGCCGGCGCAAATCATCGGGGGCCACTGCGTGCCGAATGCCGAGTCCTGCCAGAACCGCGGTGAGTCGCAGAACGGCAAGCACCCGATCGCGTGGGGCGGAGCGCAGGAAACCATGATGGTGGACGGCTGGGGCCAGGCGGCAGGTGCCAATAGCGACTTCGGCATGATATTCGAAGGCAATCTGTCGGCCGAATGGGCAGTCGCGAAAGGAAAGGTCGCAAGCGCGAAGGTCGCCGAATGCGGCAGGGTTCCGCTAACCTACGGAAATCTGAACCCCGACCAGCAGAAGGCAGTGAAAGGCGTCTTTGAAGGCATTCTGCCGGCCCGCTGAGGTTCGCCGTCGGCAACGCGCCAAGAAAACGCCGCCGCCCCATACGTGGAAGCGGCGGCCTCACTACGCTCAACCTGTTGTCAAACCGCCATCACCGTCACCGACTTCGTTACGAGGTACGGCTCGAGCGCTTCCGGCCCGCCTTCCGACCCGTAGCCCGAGTCCTTCACGCCGCCGAACGGCATTTCCGGCCACGGCGTCGCCGGCTGGTTGATCCACAGCATCCCCACTTCGAGACGCTGCGTAAGCAGGTGCACGTTCGCGAACGAACGCGTGAACGCGTAGCCGGCCAGCCCGAACGGCAGACGGTTCGCTTCCGCGATCGCATCCTCGAGCTTGTCGAAGCCGCGAATCGCCGCGACCGGGCCGAACGGCTCGTTGTTGAACACGTCCGCTTCGAGCGGCACGTTCGCGATCACGGTCGGTGCGAAGAAGTTGCCTGCCGAGCCGATCCGCTCGCCGCCCGTCTCGATGCTCGCGCCGACCTTGCGCGCGTTCTCGACCACCGACGCCATCGCGGTCAGCCGGCGCGGGTTCGCGAGCGCGCCGAGCGTCGTGCCTTCCTCGAGGCCGTTGCCAATCTTCAGCCCTTCGGCATGCTTGACCAGCGCGCGCGTGAATTCGTCGCGGATGCTGTTATGCACGAGGAAGCGCGTCGGCGAAATGCAGACCTGCCCCGCGTTGCGGAACTTCGCGCCGCCGGCGGCCTTCACCGCGAGCGCGACGTCGGCGTCCTCGGCGACGATCACCGGCGCGTGCCCGCCCAGCTCCATCGTCGCGCGCTTCATATGCTGGCCCGCCAGCGCGGCGAGCTGCTTGCCGACCGGCGTCGAACCCGTGAACGTGACCTTGCGGATCACCGGGTGCGGGATCAGGTACGACGAGATTTCGGCCGGATCGCCGTACACGAGGCCGATCACGCCGGCCGGCACGCCTGCGTCGACGAACGCGCGCAGCAGCGCGGCCGGCGATGCGGGGGTTTCCTCCGGCGCCTTCACGAGGAACGAGCAGCCGGTCGCGAGCGCGGCGCTCAGCTTGCGCACGACCTGGTTGACCGGGAAATTCCACGGCGTGAACGCGGCGACCGGGCCGACCGGCTCCTTCACGACCATCTGCTGCGCGCCGAGATTGCGCGGCGGCACGATCCGGCCGTACACGCGGCGGCCTTCGTCCGCGAACCATTCGATGATGTCGGCCGCCGACAGCACTTCGACGCGTGCCTCGGTGAGCGGCTTGCCCTGTTCCTGCGTCATCAACTGAGCGATCGCGTCGGCGCGCTCGCGCACCAGCGCGGCCGCCTTGCGCATCGTCGCCGCGCGTTCGTGCGCGGGCACCTTGCGCCACGTTTCGAAGCCGCGCTGCGCGGCGGCGAGCGCGCGGTCGAGGTCGGCGATGCCCGCGTGGGCCACCTTGCCGATTGTGTTGCCGGTCGCCGGGTTCACGACGTCGATCGTCTTGCCGCTCGCGGCGTCAACCCACTCGCCGTCGATCAGCAGTTGCGTATCCGTATAAGTCACGTTAGCCATCCAGACACCCCTACATTGCGTCGATAAAACGCGCGCTGCCGCGAGCGGCCGCGCGCCGGTTGACAGAAAGAGCAAAGCCGCCGGGGCTGACAACCACCCGGCGGTGCAGACGGCAGGCACACCGGCCTGCCGTCGTTCCGCATGGGCCGCGCTCAGTGCGCGGCCGCCGTCGCCTTGCGGAGTTTCGCGACGTCCGCCGCCTGCACGGCCGGCGCGCCGTTGTTCCAGCCGGCGCGCATGAACGTCAGCACGTCGGCGATCTGCCGGTCGTTCAACTGGTTCGAGAACGCCGGCATCGGATACGCGGAAGGCACGCCGTCGATCACGAGCGTGTCGCTGCCGTTCAGCGTCACGTTGATCAGCGACGATGCATCGGTTTCGAGCACGTTCGGATTGCCGGCGAGCGGCGCGAGCAGCGGCGCGTAACCGCGCCCGTCCACGCCGTGGCAATGCAGGCAGTAAGCGTTATACACCTTCGCGCCCGGGTCGGCTGCCGGCCGGCCCAGCACCACCTGCGTCGGCTTCGGATCGTAGCTGTACGGCGGCGCGCCCGTGCCGCCCGCGGCCGGCAGCGATTTCAGGTAGCGGGAAATCGCTGCCAGATCGTCGTCGCTCAGCGCCTGCGTGCTGTGGTTGATCACGCTCACCATCGAGCCGAACGCGGTCGCGTGCCGGTTCGCGCCGGTCTTCAGGAACTGCGCGACGTCGGCCTCGTTCCAGCGGCCGAGCCCCGTGTTGTGCTCGCCGGTCAGGTTCGACGCGAACCAGTTGTCGATCGCCGCGCCCGACAGGAACGCCGAGCCGCCTTCGTCGAGCGCCTTCTCCTGGAAGCCGACACCGCGCGGTGTGTGGCACGACCCGCAGTGCCCGAGCCCCTGCACGAGATACGCGCCGCGGTTCCACGTCGCATCCTTTCCGGGCTTGTCGGCATACGGCGTCGTGTCGAGGAACACCGCGTTCCACAACGCGAGCGGCCAGCGCATATTGAGCGGCCACGGGATGTCGGCCGCCCGGTTCGCCTGCTTCACCGGTTCGACGCCGTGCATGAAGTACGCGTACAGCGCCTTCACGTCGTCGTCCTTCAGCTTCGCGTACGACGGATACGGCATCGCCGGATACAGACGATGGCCGTCCTTCGCGACGCCCCGGCGCAGCGCGCTCGCGAATTCGGCTTCCGTGTACCCGCCGATGCCCGTGTCCGGATCGGGCGTGATGTTGGTCGTGTAGATCGCGCCCATCGGCGTGACCATCTTCAGGCCGCCCGCGAACGGCGTGCCGCGCGGCGCGGTGTGGCACGCGACGCAGTCGCCGGCTTTCGCGAGATACGCGCCGCGCGCGACGAGCGCGCTGTCGGCCGGTGCCGTTTGCGCGGCGTGCGCGGCCGTGCCGGCCAGCAGCGCGGACAGTGCGAGCAGCGATGCGCCGAGCGTGTTCAGGGTGAGGTTTCGCATGTTCGTCTCCTCTCCTCAGGCCGTCTTCAGCTGGTTGCCGACCGGCAGCTTGCGCAGCCGCTTGCCGGTTGCCGCGAAGATCGCGTTCGACAGCGCCGCCGCGGTCGCGGCCGTGCCCGGTTCGCCGATCCCGCCCGGCGCTTCGCCGCTTTTCACCAGATGGACTTCGATCGGCGGTGTCTCGTTGATTCGCATCATCCGGTAGTCGGTGAAGTTGCTCTGCACGACGCGGCCGTCCTCGATCGTGATCTCGCCGTACAGCGCGCCCGTGATCCCGAAGATGATGCCGCCCTGCACCTGCGCCTCGATCGTGTTCGGGTTGACGAACATCCCGCAGTCCACCGCGCACACGACGCGCTTGACCTGCACCTCGCCGTCGTCCACCGCGACGTCGATGACGATCGAGAAGAAGCTGCCGAACGCGTGCATCACCGACACGCCGCGCCCTTGCCCCTTCGGCAGCGACGGCCCCCAGCCGGCTGCCTTCGTCGCGACGTCGAGCACGTTGAGCGCGCGCGGCGTCTTGCCGAGCAGTGAGCGGCGGTATTGCACGGGGTCGGTCTTGGCCTGCGCGGCCAGCTCGTCGATGAAGCTCTCGACGACGAAGGTGCTGCGCGTCGGCCCGACGCCGCGCCAGAACGCGGTCGGCACGTGGCGCGGCTCCTGCCGCACGTAGTCGATCAACTGGTTCGGCAGGTCGTACGGCAGGTCGGTTGCGACCTCCACCGCGTCGGGATCGACGCCGTTCTTGAACGCGGGCGGCGCGAAGCGCGCGAGGATCGACGAACCGACGATCCGGTGCTGCCACGCGACCGGCTTGCCGTTCGCGTCGAGGCCGGCCGAGATCCGGTCGTAGTAGTACGGCCGGTACATGTCGTGCTGGATGTCCTCCTCGCGCGTCCAGATGACCTTCACGGGCGCGCCGACCTGTTTGGCGATCTTCACCGCCTGGCCGATCATGTCCGTCTCGAGGCGCCGGCCGAAGCCGCCGCCGAGCAGGTGGTTGTGCACGACGATCTTGTCCGGCGGAAAGCTCGTGAGCCGCTGCACGGTGTCGACCGCGCGCGTCGGCACCTGCGTGCCGACCCAGATCTCGCAGCCGTCGCCGCGCACGTGCACCGTACAGTTCACGGGCTCCATCGTTGCGTGCGCAAGGAACGGCTGCTCGTAGACGGCGTCGATGCGCGTCTTCGCGTTCGCGAACGCCTTGCCGACGTCGCCGTCCTTGCGCGCGACCGCGCCCTTGCCGTTCGTGGCGGCCTGCGCGAGATCGGCGACGATGTCCTTCGTCGACACCTTCGCGTCCGCGCCTTCGTTCCACTTCACGACGAGCGCCGACGCGCCGCGCTTCGCGGCCCACGTGTGATCGCCGACCACCGCGACCGCGTTGTCCGCGCGCACGACCTGGCGCACGCCCGGAATTTTCTTCGCGGCCGTGTCGTCGACGCTCGCAACCGTGCCGCCGAACACCGGGCTGTTCACGATTACCGCGTACAGCATGCCCGGCAGGCGCACGTCGAGCCCGAACTGCGCGGTGCCGTCGACCTTCTCCGGCGAATCGAGCCGCTTCGCGGGCGTGCCGATCAGCTTGAAATCCTCCGGCTTCTTCAGCACGACATCCTTCGGCACCGGCAGCTTCGCCGCGGCGTCGGCCAACTGGCCATACGACGCGCGCCGGCCGCTCGGCGGATGCTGCACTTCGCCGTTCGCGGCGCGGCACGATGCCGGATCGACATTCCATTGCTTCGCGGCCGCCGCGACCAGCAGCGTGCGCGCCGTTGCGCCCGCGCGGCGCAGCGGTTCCCATGCGTAGCGCACCGACGTCGAGCCACCGGTGAGCTGGCCGCCGAGCAGCGGATCGAGGAACAGTTTCTCGTTCGGCGGCGCATGATCGAGCGTCACGCTCGACAGCGGCACTTCGAGTTCCTCGGCGATCAGCATCGGCAGCGCCGTATAGACGCCCTGTCCCATCTCGACCTTCGGCATCACCAGCGTGACCTTGCCGCCGCGGTCGATCTGCACGAACGCGTTCGGCGCGAACACGCCCGCACGCGCGGTTTCATCGCCGTCGCCGCCGATCACCGAACGGCGCGTGTCGTCGCCCGCCGCCGGCAGGCTGAAGCCGAGCAGCAAGCCGCCGCCCGCCGCCGCGCCGAGCGACATGCCGAGTTTGAGAAACCCGCGGCGCGACACGCCGGCGCCTGCCGCTTGTCCGGCGGCCTTGCCTGCTTCGATCAGTCCTCGCGACATGTCAAACCCCCTTCGCGGCCTGCTTGACCGCCGCGCGAATCCGGTTGTACGTGCCGCAGCGGCAGATGTTGCCGGCCATCGCCGCGTCGATGTCGGCGTCGCTCGGGTTCGGGTTCGATGCAATCAGCGCGGTGGCCGCCATCACCTGCCCCGACTGGCAGTAGCCGCACTGGACGACGTCGAGCTCGCGCCATGCCTGCTGGACCTTGTGGCCGGCCGGCGTGGCGCCGACGGCTTCGATCGTCGTGATCCTGCGGCCCGCGACGGCCGCGACCGGCAGCACGCAGGAGCGCGCGGCGACGCCGTCGAGATGCACGGTGCACGCGCCGCATTGCGCGATCCCGCAGCCGAACTTCGTGCCGGTGAGGCCCACGACGTCGCGCAGCACCCAGAGCAAGGGCATGTCGTCGGGGGCGTCGACCGTGCGGGTTTCGCCGTTGATGTTGAGGGTGACCATTCAGCCTCCGGGGCCGTTGTATTGGGGAAGCGGCGCGCATGGCGCGCCGCGCGGGGTCGTCGTTGTCATTGCCGTCACGGGTGCGCAACGGATGCCGCGCGGCCCGGGAGGGACGAGCCGCGGCGGTGGTCCTGCGTCGTTACTCGGCCACGTCGATGCCCGACAGCACCTTGATGACCGGCGGTGCCGTGAACCAGTCGGCCGACTTCGTGCGGAATTCGCCGAAATACGGGCTGGCGAGGTGCGCGTCGAATGCGGCCTGGTCGTCGTAGATTTCGTACAGGTGCAGGTTCGGCGAGCCGTCTTGCTCGCGGAACAGGTCGTAGCGCCGGTTGCCCGGTTCGGTGCGCGTCTTGACGACCAGGCTGCGCAGTTCGGCCTCGGCGGCCTGAGCGTGTTCGGGTTTCACGAACAGCGAAGCAATCACGTGAAGCGCCATCTTGTCACTCC
Source organism: Burkholderia sp. NFPP32 (assembly GCF_900119325.1). Lineage (NCBI taxonomy): Bacteria > Pseudomonadati > Pseudomonadota > Betaproteobacteria > Burkholderiales > Burkholderiaceae > Burkholderia > Burkholderia sp. NFPP32. The sequence continues at coordinate 121,892 of NZ_FPJP01000002.1, forward strand.
TTTCGAAACGGAATCGAGCATGCCACAAGCCGGCGTCGCGTGACGCCAGCGTGCAACCTCGGTGTGTTTGTGTTGCCGTGCCGCAGCATCAGGCCAGTTCGTCCGGGCCCACGCGCACGACGACCTTGCCGAAATTCTTGCCGGCCAGCAGGCCGATCAACGCTTCCGGTGCGTCGGCGAGGTCGGGGACGACATCTTCCCGCGTCTTCACCTTGCCCTGCGCGACCCATTCGCTCATCTCCTTCAGGAACGGCGCATAGCCGGTCGCATAGTGATCGAGGATAATGAAACCCTGCACGCGGATGCGCTTGCGCAGGATCGCACCCATCAGCGCCGGCACGCGATCACGGCCGGACGACACCGCGGTGTCGTCGTATGCCGCGTCGTTGTAATGCGCAATGATGCCGCACACCGGCACGCGCGCGTGATCGTTGAGCAGCGGCCACACTGCGTCGAACACGGCCCCGCCGACGTTCTCGAAATAGACGTCGATGCCGTTCGGACAGGCGTCCTTCAGCTTCGCGGCAAACGCCGGATCGCGGTGGTCGACGCACTCGTCGAAGCCGAGCGTGTCGGTCACGTACGCGCACTTGTCGGCGCCGCCCGCGACGCCGATCACGCGGCAGCCCTTCAGCTTCGCGATCTGGCCGACGACCGAGCCGACCGCGCCGCTGGCTGCCGCGACGACGACGGTTTCGCCGGCCTTCGGTTCGCCGATCTTCAGCAGCCCGGTGTACGCGGTGAAGCCCGGCATGCCGAGCACGCCGAGCGCGTAGGACGGATGCGCGAAATCGCGGCCGAGCGGAATCAGGTCGCGGCCGTCGGACAGCGCATAGTCCTGCCAGCCGGCGCCGGCAACGACGAGATCGCCTTCGCGAAACGCGGGCAGGTTCGACGACACGACGCGGCTGACCGTGCCGCCGACCATCACGTCGCCGAGTTCGACCGGCGCGGCATAGGACGGCGCGTCGCTCATCCGGCCGCGCATGTACGGGTCGAGCGACAACCAGACCGTGCGCAGCAGCACCTGGCCGGCGCCGGGCGTCGGCACGCTACCGGACTCGGAGCGGAAGTTGCCCGGCGTCGGCGCGCCGACCGGGCGCGACGTCAGGATGATCTGGCGGTTTGCGGTTTTGCTTTGCGGCATAAGAGTGTCTCCGTCAACAGGAATAAACGTGCTTCGTGGGCACGATCGGATCAGGGATGGACCGACAGAAGGCGCGCACGCGTGGCAGCGTCGGCGGTCAGGCCGGCGTGGTTGCACGCGTGCGGTTGGAACAATCGGGACAGCGTAACGCGGAGCGAGGTATTCGTCATGCGCGGATAAGTAGACCAGTCGTCTAGAATCGGGGCAAAAACAAGGCGCGCCGATGCGCGCCCGGGTTACGACTGCGCTCCGTCATGCGCGGCCGGCGGCAGGTTCAGCATGCGCCGCGTTTCGATCATCGCCCTTTCGAGCGGTTTGCGGTTGCGGTGAATCTTTTCCAGCAGCGTTGCGCCAAGCCACAGCTCGTAAAGGATCGCGGCCGTGTGCGGCGGATCGTCGACCGCACGCAGCGAGCCATCGGCAAGCCCTGCCTCGATGCCGCCCGCGAGCCGTTCGATGATCTGGCTCGTGCCACGCCGCAGCACCGCGCGCATCGCTTCCGACAGGTCCGACACTTCCGCGCCGAGCTTCACCGCGAGGCACTTGCCCTCCGGATCGTCCGCGCATTGCGTGTGCAGCCAGTTGCCCCAGTACGTCATCAGGCGTTCGGCGCCCGTGCCGGTCTGATGCTTGAGCAGGTTGTCGAGATGCGCGAGATAACCTTCGAAATACGCTTCGAGCAGTGCCTCGCCGAATGCTTCTTTCGAGCCGAAGTAATGGTAGAACGAGCCCTTCGGGATGCCCGCCGCAGCGAGAATCTCGTTCAGACCGACCGCCGAGAACCCCTTGTGGAGCATGATCGGCTTCGCGATGTTCAGGATGTGCTGGCGGACTTCCGCGCCTGAAGATGCATTCATGATGGCGTATGGTAGCAACGATTAGACCGGTCGTCTAGCAACGCCGGACCGACATGTTGAGCGGCACTTTACCCGATCGCGACCGGACAATCGACCGCCGTCAGCGCGCCGCTTCGTCGGCGCGTTTCCTCGTGCGCGCCCGCCGCTCGCTTCGCTGCGCGGCCGGAGCCGTCTTCGTGCCGCGCACCGGTGCCCGGCGCGCGAGCACCGTCATCTCCCGCCTCAACGCATCGAGTTCCTTGGCGCGCGCCGCATCGGTCGCCTGCGCGCCGTCGAGCTGCCCCTGAAGCACCCCGCATCGATGCAGTGCATCGCCGAGTTGCGCCTGCAGCGCGGCGACATCCTTCCGCTGCTGCGCATCGCGCTGCTCGGCGCGCGATGCCGTCGCGTCGAGTTCCTTTTGCAGCCGTGCGGCGGCGAGCCGTTCGCGATCGATCTCCTGAAGCGCCCGCTTCTCCGATGCGCGCAAGCGTTCCTCGGCCCGGCCTGCGTCGTCGCGCAGCCGGTCAAGTTGAGTCGTGAAATCCGCACGCGCCTGCGCAAGTGCGCGGTCGCCTTCCGCGTTGTCGGCTTTCAGGCGTTCGATCTCCGCTTGCATCGCGCGCCTCGATGCGTCGTCGGCCGCCCTCGCCTGCTCCAGTTCCTGGATGCGCACCTGCGCGGCCAGCAGCGCGGCCGTGCGTTGTTCGAGCGCGGTTTCGGTGCGGGCCAGCTCGGCCTGCAGCGTAGCGACTTCCGTTTTCGCCGCCGTTCGTTCGGCTTCGACTTCCGCGCGCAGTACGTCGAGCGCGGCGGCCGCGTCGGTGCTCGAACGATTCCACAACGCCGCGACCAGCTCGCCGGCTGCCGCCTGCAGATCGGCCGGCAGGCCGGGATGTTCGATCCGCACGCGACTCTTTTCCCGCAGCTCGGCCCAGAACTCGCCGAGGACAGCCGTCGGCGTGCTCATGCTGCCCTTGCGGACGAGCTGGTACAGGCGGTTCGCGGTAGGCGTGATGCCGAAACGGAAGAACAGCAGCGCGCAGACCTCGCGGTATAGCTCGCGGGTTTTCGGGAAGTCGGCCTTGAGGCGCTCGATTTCGGCGGTCAGGCGGGGTTCGGCGGCGGCGAGATCGGACATGGTGTGGTTTCGTCGGGAATTTCGTAAATAATATAACGTAAACCGTTAAATATCTAATTATTGCAGTCTATTTATTTGACATTATTTCTATAATGTCGAGATGGCCGAAGATCAGTGTGGCGTGTGGAATCGAAGCGCGCGCTGGCCCCTCCTTGCCTCCATCGCGCGCCCGGTTGGCGATGAATAGGCCGAGCCTGGGTTGCCAACCAGCCCGTCGACGATCGAATCAATACGGCCGGCTGCGGGATCGCGGTGCCGGCAGGAGGGTTGGTCCGGTTTTCGCGTAACAGGCGATCGCTTGTTTTCACGAAATACAGCCTCAGGTTTGTATTTTTACAATACATGCCATAGACTGTATTTTCAGATTACAAACGATCGCCTGTCATCCTGCGGAGCGCCCGATGGCCTTTCCTGTCCAGACCCTGACCCAGTTGCGCCCGATACTCGTCGGTTTCCGGAAATCCGCGGGGCTCACGCAGGCGCAATTGGCCGCCCGCCTGGGCGTCACGCAGCAATCCTATGCGCAGCTCGAAGCCAATCCGTCGGCGGTGAGCATCGAACGGCTTTTCAAGGTGCTGAACACGCTTGGCGTTCGTATGACGCTCGACCTGGGCGCGCAGGACGAATCGGCGGGACCAGCCAGTACCGATGCACGGCCGGCGGCTCCCAAGCCGGCCGCGAAAAAGCGCATGCCGGACCCGGCGCGCGGCGCAACGGCAGCAAAAGCTCAAACCAAAACCACGACCGGCGCCGCGCGCAAGCGGCCGGCGACAGCAGCGCCGGGCAAGCCACGGGTCTCGAAACGGGAGGACTGGTGACGATGGCGTCACGCGCCCGCCACGACCGGCTCGACCTGTGGATGAACGGCATTCCGGTCGGCTATTGGGAAATCCGGCGCGGCGTCGAGCGCCTCGTCTACCTGCCGGGCTGGCTCGACGATCCCCAGGGGCGGCCGCTATCGCTGTCGCTGCCCTTTACGCCCGGCAACCAGCCGCACCAGGGCGCGATCGTCGCCGACTACTTCGACAACCTGCTGCCGGACAGCGAGCCGATCCGCCGCCGCATCGCGCAGCGTTACCGGCTCGGATCGACGGCACCGTTCGAACTGCTCGCGTCGATCGGCCGGGATTGCGTCGGCGCGATCCAGATGCTGCCGCCCGGCGAAATGCCCGTTGACCTCGAGACGATCGACGGCGTGGCGCTCGACGACGCAGCCGTCGCCGACGTGCTGCGCCACGCGACCGCCGCTCCGCTGCCCGGCCGCGCGGAGCCGGACGGCGACCTGCGCCTGTCGATCGCCGGCGCGCAGGAAAAGACCGCATTGCTGCGTCAGGGAAACCGCTGGTTGCGGCCGTCGGGCAGCACGCCGACGACACACATTTTCAAGCTGCCGCTCGGGCGCGTCGGGAACATGCAGGCCGACATGCGGACGTCCGTCGAGAACGAATGGCTGTGCTCGAAGCTCGTCGCCGCATACGGCCTGCCGGTCGCGCCGTGCGAGATCGGCAGGTTCGACGACCAGAAAGCGCTGATCGTCGAGCGCTTCGACCGGCGTCCTTCGCGTGACGGCACGTGGATCCTGCGACTGCCGCAGGAGGACATGTGCCAGGCGACCGGCACGCCGTCCGGCGCGAAATACGAATCCGACGGCGGCCCCGGCATCGATACGATCATGGGCATCCTCGCGAATTCGACCGACGCCGCGCACGACAGGATGAATTTCTTCGTCGCACAGCTCGTGTTCTGGGTGCTGGCGGCGATCGACGGCCACGCGAAGAACTTCAGCATCGCGCACCTGCCCGGCAATACGTACCGCAGCACGCCGCTGTACGACGTGCTGTCCGCGCATCCGATCATCGGTACACGCCGCAACCAGTTGCCGCCGCGCCGCGCGCGGCTCGCGATGGCCGTGTGCGGGAAGAACCGGCACTACGTGATCGGCGAGATCCAGCCGCGTCACTGGATCGCGCAGGGGCGGCGCGTCGGCCTGACCGAAGACGACGTGCGCGTGGCGATGGCGGCTGTCGCCGCGCGCACGGAACCCGCGATTGCCGAAGTCGCGGCGCAGATCCCGGCGAATTTTCCGGCGGACGTGGCGGACGCGATCTTCGACGGCATGCGTCGCCAGAGCCGCAAGCTCGGGGCGGGAAGTGCCGCGTGAGGTTTGACGGCCGCCGCGAGCCGCTCAGCCCGCGTCGCGCGCGCGGGCGAGTGCCGCGAGGTTCCCTTCGCCAAACCCGTGGTGCCCCTTGCGCTGCACGATCTCGAAGAAGATCTCGCCGGGCCGGCGCTTGACGAAGGTCTGGAAGAACAGGCGCGGCACGCCGTCGCTGCCGATCTCGCCGTCGACCAGCACCGCGCGGCTGCGCAGCGCGTCGAGATCGACGCCGTGCCCGGGCAGCCGCGCATCGACGTCGTCGTAATAGCGTGCGGGCGGCTCGATGAATTCGACGCCGTTCGCGCGCAGCGCATCGACGCATGACAGGATGTCGTCAGTCGACAATGCGACGTGCTGGACGCCCTCGCCCGGATGGTCGGGCAGATACGCGTGCATCAGCTCGGTACGCCGCGTGCCTTCCTCGTAGACCGGAATCCGCACCGCGCCGCACGGCGACACCATCACGCGCGATTCCTCCGACACATGCCAGTGCGCGTCGATCTGGTGGATCTCGCGAAAATGCAGCAGGTCGTGGTAGAAATCCAGCCACTCCTGCATGCGGCCTGCGCCGACGGTTTGCGTGAAGTGGTCGACCTGCTGCAGGCCGACGCCCGCGCAGTCGAGATCGGTGTGTGCGGTCGCGATGTCGATCGGCCGGAAATCGATGTCGAAGATCGAGATGTCGCCGACCCCGCCGCGCTGGCCGTTCCGCCCGCGCCAGCGGTCGACGAAATACAGGTGCGAATCGCCGATGCCCTGGATCGCCGGGATCTTCAACTCGCCGACACCGACCTTTTCGCCTTCGAACGCCCACGCGCCGAGCTGGATCGCGCGCTCGAACGCGCGCCGGGCATTCGCCACGCGCAAGCCGATCGCGCAGACGCCCATCCCGTATTCCTCCGCATAGCGTGCGGCGAACGAATCGGGCTCGGCGTTGATCAGGAAATGCATCTGCCCTTGCCGGTACAGCGTGACGTTCTTGCTGACATGCCGCGCGATCGCCTTGAACCCGAGCTGCTCGAAGCGTTGCGCGAGCGCTTCCGGCACGGGCGCCGCGAATTCGACGAATTCGAGGCCGGCCATCCCGAGCGGATTGGCGACCGGATCGACGACGGACGGCGTATCGCTGGACAGGGGGTGGGAATTGCCGGGCATTCCAGTCTCCGGGGGCATGCGGTCGAGGGGGATGGCGCCCCGCGCGGGCGGCATGCGCGGCCGATGTGGCGACCGGGCATCCGCCCCGAGCGGGCGAGTTTTCATGCTGCAGATTTTAACCAGATCGTTCACGACGGCACACCCTGGCCGAACGGGATATCGTCGCGCCGCCTAGTGCAAACCCGAAAAGCGTTCGATAATCGCACGATATTGAACGATAATCGCGCACTTTGCCCGATTGGCCAATTGCCGCCGTGCGGCGCGCACCCTATTCTCCGTTCACTCATCGACTTCAATGCAGCATCGGACGCGGCGCCGCCACGATTCCACGATGCGCCGTACCAGGAGACACCGCCATGACCCCAACCTTCGACACCCTCGACGTCGCCGCCGGCAGCCGCGCGCGCAGCCAGGCCCGCAAGGCCGCGCTCGGCAGCTTCGTCGGCGCCGTCGTCGACTGGTACGACTTCCTGCTGTACGGGATCGTCGCCGCGCTGGTATTCAATTCCGAGTTCTTCCCGAAAGTCAGCCCGACGATGGGCACGCTCGCGGCGTTCGCGACGTTCGGCGTCGGCTTCCTGTTCCGGCCGCTCGGCGGCGTCGTGTTCGGCCACTACGGCGACCGGCTCGGCCGCAAGCGGATGCTGGTGCTGACGGTGATGCTGATGGGGCTGTCGACGGTCGCGATCGGCCTGCTGCCGACCTTCGCGACCATCGGCTGGTGGGCGCCGGTGCTGCTGGTGCTGATGCGTGCGATCCAGGGTTTCGCGGTCGGCGGCGAATGGGGCGGCGCGGCGCTGATGGCCGTCGAGAGCGCGCCGAAGCAAAAGAAGGCGTTCTACAGCAGCGGCGTGCAGGTCGGCTACGGCGTCGGGCTCGTGCTGGCCACGGGCATCGTGTCGATCCTGAGCCACACGCTCGGCGAAGCCGCGTTCAAGTCGTGGGGCTGGCGCCTGCCGTTCGTGTTCAGCATCGTGCTCGTGCTGGTCGGGCTGTGGGTGCGCAAGAGCATGGACGAATCGCAGGAGTTCGTCGAGAAGGTCGAGCACGGCAACCGCAAGCTGCGCCTGCCGGTGCTGGAAGCGCTGACGCGCCATCCGAAGGCGTTCCTGCTGATCGTCGCGCTGCGTCTCGCCGAACTGTTCACGATGTATATCGTCACCGCGTTCGCGCTCAGCTATTCGACGACGAACCTCGGCATGTCGCGCGACCTGTTCCTGAACGTCGGCCTGCTGGTCGGTGCGGTGAGCTGCGTGACGATCCCGTGCTTCGCGTGGCTGGCCGACCGCTACGGCCTGCGCCGCATCTACCTGATCGGCGCGCTGATCGGCCTTGCATCCGCGGTGCCGTTCTTCATCGCGCTGGAGGCGCGGTCGATCGCGTGGATCGTGATCTTCTCGATCCTGCTCGCGAACGCCGCGCACGACATGGTCGTGAGCGTCCAGCAGCCGCTGTTCACCGAGCTGTTCGGCGCCGAATACCGCTATAGCGGCGCGGGCGTCGGCTACCAGTTCGCGAGCGTCGTCGGCGGCGGGTTCACGCCGTTCATCGCGGTCGGCTTGGTCAGTCTCGCCGGTGGCTCGTGGCACCTCGTCGCCGGTTATCTCGCGGCGGGCTGCCTGATCTCGCTGGTGGTTGCCGCGCGGATGCGCGCGGCGCAGTGACGAAGTGAGCGCGTGGCCGGCCCGATCCGCGGCCGGCCATTTCTCCGCATCGGCCGCCGGCCGAACGGCGGTCCCCCGCCCAACGTCAAACACCGTCAATCACGCGCGGCGATTCCCCTTTTCCCCGCTGAACATTCCACGCCGCCCGCCGACCAATGGCATCATATGGGCCTACGTCAGTCACCGATACGCCCCCATATCATGTCGAATCTCATCGTCCACGGCGGCACTCCGCTGCGCGGGGACATCAAGCCGTCCGCGAACAAGAACGCCGTCCTGCCGATCCTGTGCGCCACCCTGTTGACCGATCAGCCGCTGCGCCTTGTCGGCGTGCCGGACATCACCGACGTGCGCAAGATCCTCGACATCTTCCGCACGCTCGGCAGCGACGTGTCGGTCGACTTCACGACCGGCCTGCTCGAACTCCACCATCGCAACACGAAGTTCGATCCGGCCGTCCACCGGCTGCCCGAGGCGATGCGCTCGTCGATCATGCTGATTCCGCCGCTGCTCGCGCGCTTCGGCGTCGCGCGCCTCGAGAACGACGTGAAAGGCTGCACGCTCGGCGTGCGCGAGATCGATCCGCACGTCGAGGTGTTCGAGCGCTTCGGCGCGCACATCGAGCGCACGCCCGATTCGCTGATCGTTCGCACCGACGGCCCGCTGACGGCCAACGATCACTGGTTCGACTACGCGTCGGTGACGACCACCGAGAACTTCGCGCTGTGCGCGACGGCGGCGAACGGCACGTCGACGCTGATGAACGCGGCGTCCGAGCCGCACGTGCAGGAGTTCTGCCAGTTCCTCGCGATGATCGGCGTCACGATCGAAGGCATCGGCACGTCGCGGCTCTGCGTGACGGGCGGCGGCAAGCTCGGCGGCGGCGAATTCCGCTTCGCCGAGGATTTCCACGAGATCGCGACGTTCCTCGCGCTCGGCGCGATCACGGGCGGCGACATCACCGTGCGCAACTCGTCGCCCGAGCATTTCCCGCTGATCGACCGCACGTTCGCGAAGTTCGGCGTCAACGTCACGCACCGCGACGGCTGGTCGCGCGCGGAACGCGATGGCCCGCTGCGCGTGCGCCGGCCGTTCACGCAGAACATCCTGACCAAGGTCGAAGCCGCGCCGTGGCCGTACCTGCCGGTCGACCTGCTGCCGATCTTCATCGCGCTCGGCGTGCGTGCGGAAGGCAGCGCGATGTTCTGGAACAAGGTCTACGACGGTGCGCTCGGCTGGTCCGGCGAACTGTCGAAGTTCGGCGCGCACGTGCTGCTGTCGGATCCGCACCGGCTGATCACGTTCGGCGGGCTGCAACTGACGCCGGCGCGCGTCGAGAGCCCGTACATCATCCGCGTCGCGATCGCGCTGCTGATGGTGGCCGCGAGCATCGAAGGCCGCTCGGAAATCATGAACGCGCTGCCGATCCGCCGCGCGCATCCGCATTTCGTCGAGAACCTGCGCTCGGTCGGCGCGAACGTCGAGTGGACGAGCAGCGAATAATGCCGCTCCGGCGGGTGCGGCTCGCGTGAAGTCGGCGCCGCATCCGTCCTCCCTCCTTCCCCGGCCGGCGTCGGCAGACTGCCCGGCAAGCGGCGCGCGTTGAAGGATCGCCGCTTCGCTTCCAGGCGTTACTCTCCCTCCCCGCACTCGACGTCGCCCGCTCCCATGTGGTCGAAGCCGTAAAGCATCACGGCGGTCGTCCCGTGCGCGGGATCGCTCGGCCGCCTGCCAAGGCCGTCGTCGGCCGGGCTCGACGGATACTGGATGCTCGTGTCCATCAGGTTGGCCGGCTGCTTGCGCAGTTCCGCCTCGGTCAGCTTGCGCCCTTCCGCGCGCGGCAACCCGAACGCCTTGCGCACGTCCGCTTCGTTCCAGGTTCCCTTCAGCATCACTGTGACCATCTGCAGGTCGCCATGCTCCCAGTCCAGGTCGACTTTCGTCGCGAGCGGATGCACGCGGGCCGCGAGCCGGTCGGGGAATGCGGGGCCTTCGTAATATGCGGTCGTGTTCCTGCACGCGTCGCCGGTATTCCGGTACTTCTTCAGCATGCAATTGAAGCGCTTGTCGCGATAGTCGAAAGTCTTTTCGAGGGTGCAGCCGAATGCCGGCGACGGCATGCGTGGCCATGCGCGGATGTCGACGGTTGGCTTCGGGAGTGCCGCGCCCGTCGAAGGGTTCGCCGCGGCAAGCAGCGGCATGGCCGCGACGAGCACGGCGAGAGCGGATTCGCGAATTTTCATTTTTTGTTCCAGTCGGACCGGCGATTCTATCCAGACTGTGGATGACCGGGGCCAGTCGGCGCGATCAACCGTGTTCCGATAGTCTCCTTGACGGCCAGCGCCCACGCATCCGGCGTGGCCGGCGCTGCCTGCGCATGCGCGGGCAATGCCGCCAGCGCCAGCGCCACGGCGCAGTATGCGAGATGGCGCGTGATTCGGTTGTTGTCGACGCTCATTTCCCCACGCTCGTGCCGAGAATCCTGCGCCGAATCATACAAGCCCGAACCATGCGACCGGCTGCGTGCCCGCAGCCTGTTCGATCTGCGCGATAATCGCCCACTCCCGCGCGATCACCGCGCATGACGGCACCGCTTCCCGACGATGAAAAAGCCCGAACTCGACCGACGCGACTGGATTGCCGGCCTCGAAAAAGGCCTGATGATCCTGGAAGCATTCGACAGCCAGCACGCGCGCATGACGCCCACGCAGGCCGCCGCGCGGACCGGCCTCACGCGCACGGCCGCGCGGCGCTACCTGCTGACGCTCGAATCGCTCGGCTACGTCTACACCGACGGCAAGCTGTACGGCCTGACGCCGCGCGTGCTGCGGGTCGGCTGGTCGTACTTCGACTCGGCGCGGCTGCCGCGCACGGTCCAGCCGTATCTGCAGCAACTGAGCGCGTCGTTGAACGAATCGGCTTACGTGAGCGTGCTCGACGGTTGGGAACTCGTGTTCATCGCGCGCAACGGCGTGTCGCGCGTGATGACGACCGGCTTCGTGCTCGGCGCGCGCGTGCCGGCGCCGCTGACGTCGCCGGGCGTCGTGCTGCTCGCCCATCATCCGGATCGCGAGGCTGTGCGTGCATGGCTCGACGACACCGAACTGCCGCCATTCACGCCGCACACGATCACCAACAAGGCGCGCCTGCTCGAACAGGTCGACCACGCGCGCGACGCCGGTTTCGCGGCGATCGAGCAGCAACTGCAGGTTGGCGTGCGCGGGATCGCGGTGCCGCTGAAGAATCGTCACGGCGAAGTCGTCGCCGCGCTGAGCACGAACATGCCGATCGGCACGGAGACGACCGATGCTGCCGTGCGGCGCGTACTGCCGCACCTGCAGGAGGCCGCGCTGGCGATGCTGAACGTGCTGTAGTGCCCCGCCCAGGGCGACGCCCGCTACACCGCTACGCAACGAACGGATAACGCTTCTGCGCTGCAACCGGCAGTCTGCCGGCCGGGCAACCTCTCCTTCACCCGATCCGCCACCACCGCGGCAGCAGATCGCGCACTTCCCGCCGCCGGTAACGATCGTCGATCAGATGCACGACGCCTTCGTCGTGCTCGGTGCGGATCACGCGCCCGGCCGCCTGCACGACCTTCTGCAAGCCCGGATACAGGTACATGTAGTCGTAGCCGTTGCCGAAGCGCGCGTCCATCGCGCGCCGCATCTGCTCGTTGACATCGTTGACCTGCGGCAACCCGAGCGTCGCGATGAATGCGCCGATCAGCCGTTCGCCGACCAGGTCCACGCCTTCCGAGAACGCGCCGCCCAGCACCGCGAAGCCGACGCCGCGCCCGCCCGCGTCGAAGCGTGCGAGAAACGCATCGCGCTCGCTTTCGGCCATGCCGGGCGCCTGCGCCCATACCGGCACGTCCGGATGGCGCGTCTGCATCAGCGCGACCACGCGCCCCAGGTAGTCGAAGCTGCTCAGGAAACCAAGGTAGTTGCCTGGCCGCGTCGCGTATTGCGCGGCGATCAGGTCGGCGATCGGTTCGAGCGAACGGTCGCGGTCGCGCCAGCGTGTCGACACGTGGCTCGCGACGCGCACCGTCAGTTGCTCGGCGCGGAACGGCCCGTCGACGTCGAGCCAGCCCGTATCGCCGGGAAGCCCGAGCGTGTCGCGGTAGAAATGGAACGGGCTCAGCGTGCCCGAGAACAGCACGGTCGCGCGCGCGGCTTCGTAGCGCGGCGCGAGAAATCCGGCCGGGATCACGTTGCGCACGCACAGCGTCGACTGAACGCGGCGCCGCCGGCTGGCCGACGCGACGCCGTCGAGCGCCGGCTGGCGCGGCATCGGCTCGCCGTGCAGCGTCGCGTCGAAGATCGACGCGCTGTCGAAGGCTTCGGCGAGCACGCCGAACTGGATCGCCTCGAAATGAAAGCGCAGCAGCGCGTCGCCGTTCGCGCGCGGCGCGTCGGTCAGGTGCTCGCCGATCGCCGCGACGAGATTCTGCACGGCCGACACGATCGGGCCCGGAATGTCCGGATACGCCGCATAGCGCTCGGCCTGCGCGCGATTGACCGTGCCCCATGCGCGGGCGAGCCGGTCGAACGCCTTGCGCAGCGCCGCGGGCGCGGCTTCGCGCGCGGCCGCGAACGCGAACGGATCGAGCGACGCGCTGTACATCTTGCGCGCACGGTCCAACAGGTTGTGCGCTTCGTCGACGAGCACGCCGACGCGCCACTGGTTCTGCTGCGCGAGCGTGTGCAGCATCGCGCTGCCGTCGTAGTAGTAGTTGTAGTCGCCGATCATCATGTCCGACCAGCGCGCGAGCTCCTGCGCGAGGTAGTACGGGCAGACGTCGTGCGCGAGCGCGGCCGCGCGCACGGTATCGCGATCGAGCAGCCCGGCACCGATCGCCGCGTCGCGCGCGGCCGGCAGCCGGTCGTAGAAACCTTGCGCGAGCGGGCACGACTCGCCGTGGCACGCTTTGTCCGGATGCTCGCACGCCTTGTCGCGGGCAACGAGCTCCAGCACGCGCAGCGGCAGCGCGGGCGTGCCGGCGCCGAGCGTCGTCGCCGCTTCGAGCGCGAGCGCGCGTCCGGGCGTTTTCGCGGTGAGGAAGAACACGTGGTCGAGCTCACCCTCGCCGCACGCCTTCAGCAGCGGGAACACGGTGCCGAGCGTCTTGCCGATGCCGGTCGGCGCCTGCGCCATCAGGCAGCGCTCGTCGCGCGCCGCGCGATAGACGGCGACCGCCAGCTCGCGCTGGCCGCTGCGGAACTGCCCATGCGGAAACGCGAGCGCGCGCAGCGCCGCATCGCGCGCCGCGCGATGGGCCGTCTCGCGCTCGGCCCAGCCGACGAAGCATGCGCACTGCTCGGCAAAGAACGCTGCGAGCGTGTGCGCGTCCAGCGTTTCAGTCAGCACGGTCTCGCGCTCGGACACGATGTCGAAATACACGAGCGCGACGTCGATTTCCGCGAGGCCACGCGCGTCGCACATCAGGTGCGCATAGACCTTCGCCTGCGCCCAGTGCAGTGCGCGGTGGTTCGCCGGCATCGCGTCGAGGCTGCCGCGATAGGTCTTGATTTCCTCGATGCGGTTCGCCACGGGATCGTAACCGTCCGCGCGACCGCGCACGGTGAGCGTGCCCCACGTGCCCGTCAGCGCGATCTCGGTTTCGTAGCGCGCGCCCCGGTTCGACGTGACCGCGCCGTGGCCGGCGATGCCTTCGAGCGCGGTCGGCGCAGGCGTGAAGCGCAGGTCGAGATCGCCGCGCCGCGCGGTGAACTCGCACATTGCCCGCACCGCGACGACGTAGCTCACGCGGACAGCCTCGCCGCGTCAGCTTGCGCGCCGCCCGCGCCGGCCCACTCGACATCGACGACGCGCACCGGCATGCCGTGCGCGACGCAGTAGGCGAGCCAGCGCGTCTGGTTGTCCTGCAGCCGGTCTCCCGGGCCCTTCACCTCGATCAGTTCATAGCGGCGCTCGCCGGGCCAGAAGCGGACGAGATCGGGCAGCCCCGAGCGGTTGCCGCGGATATCCGCGAGCAGGCGTGCGAACCACAGCCGCAGGTGCTCGGGCGGCAGGCACGCGAGCGCCTCGTCGAGCAGTTCGTCCGTCAGCACGCCCCAGAACACGAACGGCGACTGCAGCCCCGCCTTCGTCGAGTAATGCCGGCGGATCGTGTCGCGATACGCGCCCGAATCGAGCTGCGCGAAACAGGCGGCGAACGCGTCCGCGCGGCGTGCAGCGAAATCGGGCGCGTGCAGGTCGGCCGGGCCGCGCTGGAACGGGTGGAAGAACGCGCCGGGCACGGCTGCGAACACGGGCTCCCAGCACAGCAGCCCGAACAGCGAATTGATCAGCGTGTTTTCGACGTAATGGACCGTCGACGCCGGCTGCGCGAGATGGTCGCGCACCGCGAATTCGACGCTGACGAACGCGTCGGGGCGCGCCAGCACGAGCGTCTCGCGCGGCACGTCCGGCGCGGCGGCCGCGCGTTCGACGCGCTGGCCGACGCGGCGCTGCAGGCGTGGCAGCATGCGCTCGACGCGCTGGCGCTCCTCGTCGCTCTCGAAACCGCCGCGCGCATCGAGCGCCAGTGCGAGCGCGTCGTCGTCGCGCCCGCAGCGCTCGAGCACGCGGATGCGCCGATGGCGGCTGCCGGGCCATGCGCTGCGCGTGTAAGCGTCGAGCGCGGCGGCCCAGTCGGCGCGGCGCTCGCAGGTCTGCCCGAGCGCGAACAGCAGCTTCGCGCGACGCGTCGCGAGCCACGGCTGCGCACAGCCCACCGCGTCGATCGCGCGCAGCAGGTCGTCGAACGGCAGATCGTCGGGCCACGCGTCGAGCGCGTCGCGGCACATCTGCAGCGCGAGATACGCGTCGACGTCGCCGCGCTGCTGGAACGCGCGCGACGACGGCGCAATCGGCACGCTTTCGTACTGGAACACGCCGAGATCGGCGAGGACGAATTCGCTCCAGTCCTGATGCAGATTGCCGAAGAACATCAGGCGCAGCCGGTCGCACAGCGCACCGACCGTCACGCGCAGCACGCGGTCGCCCGCCTGCGCACACCACGCGTCGAGCGGCTGCGCGGCATCGTGCGCGGGCCGCAGCCGTTCGAGCCATTCGGGCTTGCGCTCGCCCGCATGCGCGGCCAGCGACGGGAAGATGCGCAGCAGGTCGGCCTTGGTCGACAGCGCGAACAGCTCGTCGAGCGTCAGCGCGGGCGCCGGATCGACCCAGCCGAGCGCGACGAGCGGCGCGGCCGCATCGAGCGTGCAGCCGATTTCGTCGTACGCGAGCTTGCTTGCGCGGAAGTCGGACCCGCTGCGCATCAGCATCCGCACCAGCAGCGCGCGCGACGCCTGCGGCAGCGACGCAAAATCGCGAACGAACGCCTGCTCCCGATGGTCGAGCAGATCGTCGTAACGCTCGCCGAGCCAGGCCAGCGCGCGTTCGAAATTGGTCAGGTAGTAAAACGCCGGGGGCGTCGGCGAAGCAGGCGTCACGGGAATCGATCACTGTACGTTTGTACAGGTCGGAATCATATCAAATGTGATGGGAATTGCCGCACGCCGCCGCCCGGCCAGACACCTGGATCAGAACTGGTAATTCACCGACATGTCGAACACGCCGTTGGTCGACTGCTGCGTGATCGGGCTGCGCGCCGCGCGGCCGACGAGCTGCTCGATCGCGCCGTCCATCGTCACGAACCAGTGCTTGTTCACGAACCAGACCATCGTCACGCCCAGGCCAGCCGACTTGATCCCCGCGCCCGACGAATAAGCCGGCAGCCCCGAGCGAGCGGCGGCACCCTGGCTCACGCCGAACCAGCTGTTCATGTAGCGCGAGTCGGCGAACGAGACGGTCGGCCCCGCGAACCAGAAGAAGTTTTCGTTACTGCCGGGCATCGGCATGTATGCGGAGAAATCGCCGGTCCAGCCGTTCGAGCCGCCGATGCTGCGGCGGACATCCGCGCGCAGCACGAGCGGGAATTCCTTCGAGATCACGTAATCGGCCGCCAGCTTCATCACGGGCGCCGCGTTGATGTTGTCGAGGCCGTTCAGGTGGCCGAGATCGTCGGCCGAGCGGCGCCCGAGGTCATAACCGACCGACAGGCTCACGCGCCAGTTCGGCCCGCGCAGCACGTTCGCGCCCAGCCCTTCGCCCGTCGACAGGAAGAACAGGTCGCGATAGCGGATGTCGAGATTCGGGCCGCCCATCACGCGATAGCGGTCGGAGCCCGCATAGCGCGGCTGCAGCGTCATCGCGGCGCCGACGCTGACCTGCCAGGTGGAGACGGTCGGATCGAACAGTTTCTCGAGCGGCACGCCTGCCGAGTATTGCCACTCGCCGAGCGGCGAAGGTGTCTGGGCCGACGCGTCGCGGGCGCCGGCCGCGGCAAGCGCCGCGCATGCCGACAAGCCGGATACGAACCGGCGTGCGCCGGGTGACAGTAACGGGCGGGCAACAGTCATCAAGGCGGTCTCCGTCGGTTGCGCGAAACGAACCTGAGGAAAAGCGCAGCGCAGCCTCTTCGGCTGCAGCGGCTGGCAGGGCAGCCTGCGGCACGAACGTAGCGTGCGCTGAATTAACGGACATCCTACGCGACGCGCGCGCAGACGCAAAGCGCCCGCTGCGCGCGGGCACTTTGCCGCTTTCCGGAATGGATGGGTGAAGCGTTGCCGGATCAGAAACGCTCGACGTGATAGTCGCCGGCCAGCGCGGCCGGGCTACGCGTCGACATCATCCGCGAGAAGCCGTCCGCGAGCCGCCCGAGCGCGAGCTGTTTCTGGCTGGTATCCCAGTGCGTATAGGTGTCGTATGCAGCATCGTCGAACGATACGGTGACGGCGACCGGGCGGCCGCTGGCGCGAAAGCCGATATGCAGCACGCCGCCCGGCAATTCCTCGATGTGATAACGCAACGAGCGCGATTCGAAATAGCGGCCCAGCACCTGAGCGATCGCGCGCTTGTCTGGCGATTGCACGTGAATGTCCATGATGGTCCTCCTTTCAGTGGTCGTGCGGCCGGTTGCGGCGCACCGCACCGCGCCCGCCCGGCATCCGTATCGGCGGCGGGTGCGACGGCGGATCGCCGTGCGGCAACCCCTCGGGCACGGGCGGATCGACGGGATCGTCGTGCCCGGGCTGCGTCGGATCGGGGTCGACGTCAGGTGTCGGTTCGGGGCGGTGCAGCGTGAATGGCGTCTTCATGTCACTCCTGCGCGACGGCGCACATCTCGATGGCGCTGCGGCCGTGCGCAAGCGGCGTGCCCGTTGCCCGATCCGGCCTGACGCTGCCGTGCGGTCAGTCGTCGTAGGCCGCCATCACCAGCCACATCGTGCGCCCTTCCGCGATCAGCCGCACCGCGAGCGCGAACGGATCGGACGGCGAGCATTGCGCGACGAGCGCCCGCTGCGCGCGTTCGGGACCGTCGTAGACGACGTCGTTCAGTTCGCGCACTTCGTCCTTGCCGTCGAACATGCGTCGTTCGGGCCGATAGACCAGCGATTCGCGCTTCCACGCGTCGAACCGCTCGCGTACGTGGCCGAAATCGCCGCCGCATACGTTTGCGTCGTAACGTATCCTTTCCTTGGTTGCATTCATCACGATGTCCTCTCGTCCAGGTCGACGGCGCGCGGGTCATGCCCGTCGCACCGGCCGGCGTCCCCCGGCGTGCAAGCGTCGTGCCGCCGATGCCGCGCAGGCACGGCGCTTGCGCCCGCATCAACGAACAAGGAGGTTCGACCATGAACGTTCACGCCCCCGGCCGCCGCGACGCCGTGTCACCGGCTGCCGGCCTGCTCAGGCTCGCCACGTCCCGCCCGCCGCCCGAAGACAAGACGGAGGAGCGCATCGACGAAGGGCTCGAGGAGACGTTCCCGGCCAGCGATCCGCCCGCCGTCGGCGGTGCGACGCGTATCGACCCCGCCAAGCCGTCCGGCAAGCACGAACGTCGTGCGCCGCACGTCCCTTCCCCGCCCCGCGATCACGGCTGACGGCGGCACCCGGCTCACGATGCGCTGCGGCGCATCGGCGGGCCGGCGAAATCCGGAGCGATCTGATGAAGATCCTTGAACGCCGATGGCATGAAATCAGCGGCGCCGCCGGCGTCGCGACGCTGGCGGCGATCGAAAGCGCCGTGGTGCTCGCGATCGTCGCGATGACCGGCATCGGCCACTGACATCGCTTGCCGCCCGTTCGCGACTGCCGCCGTGGAAGATGTACAAGCGGGCTGGCAAATTTCTCCGTCGTCCGGCCGACAAGGGCCGGCGTGCGCGGAGCGCGCGCGGCACGGTATCTGCTCCCGAATCGATTCGCTCACGAAGGAGGCTTCATGTATCGCGTCAACGAGATCATGTCGCGCGACGTGGTGTGCGTCGCGCCGACCGATACGATTCGCCATGCGGCCGAACTGATGCAGCGCTTCGATATCGGCGTGCTGCCCGTTTGCGACGGCACCGAACTCGTCGCGATCGTGACCGACCGCGACCTCGCGGTGCGGGCGCTGTCGCACGGCCATTCGTCCGATACGCCCGTGCTGGCGGTCGCATCCGCACCCGTGCAGTGGTGCGTCGAGGACGACGGCGTCGGTGATGTCCAGCAGCGGATGGCCGACGTGCAGTTGCATCGGCTGCCGGTGCTCGACCGCAGCCTGCGGCTCGTCGGCATCGTGTCGCTCGGCGACATCGCAACGCGCGCGGGCGGCCCTGAGCGCGACGAGCTCGCCAATACGCTCGAGGACGTGTCGCTGCCGCGTCGGCGCTGACACACGCGCGCTCCCTCGTTCCGCACGACGGCCCGCTGCCCGGGTGCGACGCGCACACGCACGCGTTTCGCGCGTGCGCCGGGTTGCCGTTTCGACCAGGAGGTTTTCGATGACAACGGACAAACCGTCGCGCGACGCCGCGCGCATCGTCGGCGCCGGCCGCCGCCCGCACGCGGGTGGGCCGGGGCCCGACGTGATGGCCGCCCGCACGCTCGAAGGCGATCGCGTGCTGACGGTGGACGGCGACGACATCGGCAAGGTCACCGACATCATGCTCGACGTGCGTTCCGGCCGGATCGCATATGCAGTCGTCGCGTCGCGCGGCGGGAGCGGGAGCGGCGACAAGCTGCTCGCGGTGCCATGGAACGCGCTGATACTCGACGTCGAGCGCAAATGCTTCGTGCTGCCCGTTGCCGCCGAGCAGGTGCGCGAAGCACCCGGCTTCGACAGGAACCGCTGGCCGGCCATGGCCGATCCGGACTGGGCCGAGGCGCTGCATGCGTACTACGGCAGTGCGCCGTACTGGCTGATCGAGGAAGGCGAAACGGCGCTCGACTCGCCGCCTTACGAGGCGTCGCCGGGCGGCCCCGAAGACGACGGCCGGCGCAGGCGTTGAAATCGGCCGGCTGCAACGCGATTCAGTGCGCGGCCGCCACCGTCTGCGCGAGCCGCCGCGCGGCGGCCAGATGCGCGTTCAGCGTCGGCAGCGCGCGGGCCGCGAATGCGCGAAGCTGCGGATCGCGGCCGTTGCGCGCCTCGGCTTCGTAGAGCCGGATCGCCGCCTCGTGCGCGCGCGGGCCCGCCAGCGCGACATAGGCCGTGTCGAACGCGCGGCCATCCTTCGTTCGCAATGCCGTCACTGCCGGATCGACTAGCATCCGCGTCTGGACCGGTACGCCCTTTTGCGCGCCAAGCTGCCGCAATTCGGCGGCGATGCGCGTGAGATCGTCGATCATCCGGCGCGCGAATGCCTTTACGTCCGGGTTCGACGAGCGGTCGAGCGCGAGCTGGCTGGCCTGTCGCTCGACCTTGCCGAGCATCGCGGCCTTGTCGACGAATTCGGCATCGATGCCGGTCGGCCGCTGCGTCATGGCGGCCTCGTCGGCGGTCGGGCCGGGGCTGACGACGCCCGGCGCGACCTGCACCGAAGAAGCAGGCGGCGCCTGCGCGTGCGAGAGCGCGAACGCCAGTGCGCCGGCGGCGGCCAGCGCGCCTGCCGCCGGCCGGCGTTCGTCCCGGTTCATCCGGTTCGTTTTCATCCGGGGACCTCCGTATGCGAGACGGAGCGGGCCGGCCGCGCGTTTTCCGTCACTCGGGACGCTCGGCCGACGTAAGGAAATCGGTCCTGCGCCGTTGCTCCATGCGCCCGCTGTATCCGCTGCTACCGGTCGCGCACTTTCCCGTCGCGTGAATCGTCCGGCGCGACGTCGACGATCACGCTCGCCAGCGTCGGCATGTCGACCGGCTTGCACAGATATGCGTCGAAACCGGCGGCCAGCACGCGGTGACGGTCGGCCTTGCCGGCGTGCGCGGTGACCGCGACGACCGGCAGGTGTCCGCCGCCGCCCGGCAAATGCCGAATGCGGTCGAGCAGCCAGAAGCCGTCGCCGTCGGGCATCGCGAGATCCGACAACACGACGCTCGGCGGATGCCGTTCCACCACGTCGAGCGCATCGTGCCCCGACTGCGCGGTCGATACCTGCGCGCCCATCGTTTCGAGTGCCGCGGCGAGGCTGGCGCGCGACGTCGCGTCGTCGTCGACGACGAGCACGCGCCGGCCGTCGAGCGCGGCCGCGGCCGGCCGGCCCGTCGTGCGCACCGGTTGTGCGACCGGATCGTCTGCGTCCCAGCCGGCCGGCAGCGTGACCGTCACGGTCGTCCCGCGTCCGGTGCCGGCACTCGTTGCGACGACGTCGCCGCCGTGCAGTTGCGCGATGTTGCGCACGATCGACAGGCCGAGCCCGAGGCCGCGTTTCGGCGAAGCGAACGCGCCTTCGGGCCGGCTGAACGTCTCGAACAGGTGCGGCAGGTATTCCGCCGCAATGCCTTGCCCCGTATCGGCGACCGACAGCCGCACGCGCTCGCCCGCTCGCGTCAGCGACACGGTGATGCGCCCGCCCGGCGGCGTGAACTTGATCGCGTTGGACAGCAGGTTCGACAGGATCTGGCGCACGCGCTCGCCGTCCGCCGAAATCACGCAGGTCGGCATCGAGTACTCCGTCGACAGCACGAGCCCGTTCGCCCGTGCCGTCGCGTCGAGTTCGCGCATGGCGTCGCCCACGACGCGCACGAGATCGACCGGCACGTGTTCGAGGCGCAGCCGGCCCGTCGCGAGCGACGATGCGTCGAGCAGGTCGCCGACCATGTGAGACAGCGATCGCGCGCTGCGATCGATCGCGTCGATCGCCTGTTGCGCGAAACCCTGCCCGTCGACGTTGCGCAGCACCTCGACCCAGCCGTAGATCACGTTCACCGGCGTGCGCAGCTCGTGCGAAACCGTGGCCAGCAGTTCGTCCTTCAGCCGGTTCGACGAGTCGGCCTGCGCACGCGCGTCGCGCGCGCCGCGCAGCGAACGCAGATCGCGCCGCTCGTCGCGGCGGCGTTCGCGCGCTTCGCTCAGCGTCATCGACAGGCCCGTGCAGTTGCCCTGCGCATCGATGATCGGCGACGCGGCAAAGGTCGCACGAAAGCGGCCGCCGTCGCCGCGCACGCACAGCACGTCGAGCGGCCCGACAGGCGCATGCAGGTTCGCGAACGATGCGGGCACCGGATGCCGCCGCAACCAGCGCGGCGCGATCATCGAAACGATGTCGCGCCCGGTCGCCTGCGCCGCGTCGATCCCGAAGATCCGCCACGCGGCCGGATTCCAGCTGGTGATTCGCCGCGCGGCGTCGACCCCGACGATCGCATCGGGTGACGCGTCGACCACACGGCGCAGCTGGCTGTCGTCAGGCGCGCGCGCGGCGGGCGCGGGCTCGCGGCGCGGCGAGCGGGCATTGCCGTGGCCGTCGTCATCGATTTCGCGCGGACGCGGACGATCGTTCGCGAGCAATGGCTTCACGGCCGTCACGAGCACGCACTCGACGAAGCCGATCGCGACGAACGTGCCGGCCTGCGCGAACAATGTGGCCAGCGGCGCATCGCGCCACCACAGCATGCCGATCACGGCCACGCTCGCAACGGTCGCGGCCAGGCCGCCGCCGAATGACGTCAGCCACGCAGCAGCCGCAACGGCCGCATAGAAAGGCAGCGGCGCAATTGGCGCGTGCTCGCCGACGACGCGAATCGCCCACGCCTGCAGCGCGGACGCCAGCCCGACGGCCAGCATGACCCATGCACCCTGCCGTAACAGCTCACGGTTCAGGGTCCTCATTGCATCCTTGCATCGCGCCGGCTCCCGTCGCGCGGCATCGTGCCGCTTGTCGGCCATCCGGCATTGTCGTCGAGCGTGCCGAGCGAGCATGGTGGTATCAGCAAGCAACATGCCCGATGCGGGCCTGGGGCGGTGTCCGGACCGAGAATGGTCGGACCGGCGTCATGGCGGCAGTCTGTTCGGCCGCAGCCGGTCCGGCACCGGTCGAAGTCGCGGTCCGCCCGGGAGGAATGCAATCGCAACCGGCTTTTTCATCGGGTTTCTGTAAAAAGGCGCCGGTGGATCGTTCCACGGGTTTGCGGAAAGACCGATGGGCGATTCCTTCCGCTCACGCCGCACACATTGGAAATTCCTATTCAGCGGCACCTTCGCGGCCGTTTCGCTGTCGATGATAAATATTGCAATGAACGGAACACGTGATGCCGATTTTCAAAACGGCCCGCTAACGCCGATGGTCGAACCCGCAAACCGGTCGAAGCAGCGCGCAGACGGCCGCCGGCTATCCGGACGGTCCTCCGCGATGCGCACGCTGCTCGGCCGCATCGAGAAAATCGCGCCGACCCGCGCCAGCGTGATGATTGCCGGCGAAAGCGGGGTCGGCAAGGATATCGTCGCGCGCCGGCTGCACGATCTCAGCGCACAGCGGGACGGCCCGTTCGTTCCCGTGAACTGCGGCGCGATTCCGCCCGATATTGCCGAGTCGCAACTGTTCGGGCACGAGAAAGGCAGTTTTACCGGCGCGATCGCGCAGCGGGAAGGTTTTTTCGAAGCCGCGCGCGGCGGCACGCTGCTGCTCGACGAGATCGCGGAAATGCCCGCGGCGCTGCAGGTGAAGCTGTTGCGGGCAATCGAGTCGAACGCGATCGTGCGGGTGGGCGGCACCGAGCCGATTCCGCTCGACGTGCGGATCGTGTCGGCCACCCGCCATAATCCGGCCGACGCCGTGCGCGACGGCCGGCTGCGCGAGGATCTGTTCTATCGCCTCGCCGCGTTCGCACTGTACGTGCCGCCGCTGCGCCAGCGCGACGGCGACATCGAGACGATCGCGCTGGAATTCGTCGATACGCTGAACGCGCGGCACCGCTCGCACAAGCGGCTGACCGACGCGGCGATCGCGGCGCTGCGCGCGTATTCGTGGCCCGGCAACGTGCGCGAGCTGCACAACACGCTCGAGCGCGCGTACATCCTGGCGGACGACGGCATCGACGTCGCGCTGCCGAAGCTGGCGATGCCGCCCGACCGCACGTCGGAGAGCGCAATGGCGCTGCCGCTCGGCGCGACGCTGCACCATGCGCAGCAGCGCTTCATCGCGGCGACGCTGCATCATTTCGACGGCAACAAGCCGCGCGCGGCGAAAGCGCTCGGGATCAGCCTGAAGACGCTCTACAACCGGCTCGCGCTGATGCGCGACCGAGGCCGCTCCTGAGCGGCACGGCCGCGCATCCGGCGTGCCGCGTCATGCGACCTTGAACTGCCCGACCGTCGTCGCCAGCGCGTTCGCCTGCGACTGCAGCGCGGTTGCGGCCGCCGTCGACTGTTCGACGAGCGCCGCGTTCTGCTGCACCATTTCGTCGAGCTGCGTGACCGCGCGATTCACTTCCTGGATGCCGCGCGTCTGCTCGTTCGCCGCGTGCGTGATCTCGGAAATGATCGTCGTCACGTTCGACACGTTGGACACGATCTCGCGCATCGTGTCGCCGGCCTGGCGCACCTGCCCGGACCCGGCCGACACGCTCGCGACCGTCGATTCGACCAGCACCTTCACTTCGCGCGCGGCCTGCGCGCTGCGTTGCGCGAGGCTGCGCACTTCCTGCGCGACCACCGCGAAGCCGCGGCCCTGCTCGCCCGCGCGCGCCGCTTCGACGGCCGCGTTCAGCGCGAGGATGTTGGTCTGGAATGCGATCCCGTCGATCACGCCGATGATGTCGCCGATCCGGCCCGACGCTTCCTCGATCTTCCCCATCGTCGCGACGACGTCCGACACGACCACGCCGCCGTGCGACGCGATCCGCGACGCGGCCGCCGCGCGTTCGTCGGCCTGGTCGGCGGCTGCCGCCGACTGGCCGACGGTGGCCGTGATTTCTTCCATCGAAGCGGCCGTTTCCTCGAGGCTCGCCGCCGCCGATTCGGTGCGCGACGACAGGTCCTGGTTGCCCGCCGCGATCTCGTTCGCAGCCGTGCGCACCGATTCGCTCGCGTCGCGGATCTGGCGCATCACGTCGTTCAGCTTGTCGATGAAGCTGTTGAACGAGCGCGCGATGTCGGCGACTTCGTCGCGGCCGTCGGCCGGCAGGCGCTGCGTCAGGTCGCCCGCACCCGAGCCGATCGCGGCCATCGCCTGACGCACCAGCGACAGGCGGCGGAACGCGGTCGCGGTGATCGCGCCGATGATCAGCGACGCGACGCCGACGATCACGATCAGCGTGACCAGCGATGCGGTCAGCAGCGAGCGCATCCCGGCCGTCGCCTCGGTCTTGTCGAGCAGCACCAGCGCGTACCAGTCGGTGCCCGGCACGGGCCGCGCGCGCACCAGCTTCGCCTCGCCGCCGACACCGACCTCGACGGGCGCGGTCGCGGCCGCGATCGACGCGGCGCTCGTCGCACCGAGTTCGGACGACACGTCGGCGACCGGCTTCAGCGTGAGCTTCGGGTCCGGGTGCGCGACGACGTGGCCGCTGCTGTCGATCAACATCCCGAAACTCGCGGGCGTCGGATGAATCGACTTCACGTTGGCGATCACGCTGTCCATTGCGACGTCCGCGGCGACCACGCCCTTCAGCGCGCCGTCGCGCAGGATCGGCACCGCGAACGTGACGACCAGATTGCCGGTGCCGGCGTCGACGTAAGGCGGCGTGACGACCGGCTTGCCGGCCTGCGCGGCCTGCTTGTACCACGGGCGGCCGGTCGGATCGTAGTCGGGCGGGATGCCGGTCGGGTCGGAGAAGCGGAACGCCTTGTCGGCATAACCCGCGTAGACGTTCGTGAAGCCGCCGGCCGCGGCCGTCTGCTTGAACACAGGCAGCGGATCGGACGCCAGCGCGGCATCCTGCAGCGACGCGATCATCCGGCTCCGGGTGGCGACCCAGTCGGCGATCCCGACCACGTGGCCGCTCGCGACGGAGGTCAGGTTGCGATCGATCGCGTCGTCGTTGTACGAGCGTGCGATGAAGTAGTTGATCAGCGTGGTGGCAACGAGCGCGAATACGACGATGGCGACGCACGCGGCAAGGATGCGGGCGCGGATGGAGGAGAACATGGCAACGACTCGGTAAGGGAGCGCGAACGCGCGGTGGACCAGTTCACCGGGTAAACGGCAATCGCGCCGCTTACTTGAGGCCGTTGCGACAATTCAGCGAAATGTATGACGAAACGCCGCCGGCTGTCGGCGGATCGTCAGGAGACTGCCGTGCCTGACCAGTGCCCGCGCGCAGGTCGCCGGGCGCGGCGACGGTGCCGACGGCCTCGTGCGCGGAAATCGCCGGGCGTTTCGGGTTGGCCGGCTCGCCGTCGACCGCATGCGTGAAGGTCGAGCGGGATTTGACCGCGGCCCGGCGACGGATCGGGTAACGCCCGCCGCGTCAGCCGCGGCGAGCGCCCGTCATAGACGGTGGCTCGGGCGCGGATCGGATTCAGCGGGCGACGTATCGGCCCGCGTGTCGCTGTCGAGATCGTCCTGCTGGCGCATCCGTTCGCGCAGGTGCCGGATCGCGAACACGTGGATGTAGTCGTGCACACGCGCGCCGGACGACAGCGCGCGCACTTCGTCGTCGAGCATCGCGCGCAACTGGTCTGCGCCGATCGCACGCTGTTGGGCGGCTTCCTTGAGTGAATCGAGCAAATTGTCCTTGGACATCGACGAACTCCTGACGGTCGAGGAACGAAAAGAAGACGGTACTGGAAGTTTAGAGACTGGACGGCTACGCGGCGTGCGATGCGCCGGAGCATATTTGCGCGCGATCAACGGCACGTTGCGTGCCGCCGTGCCGATCCGTCTCCGGACCGGCCGCGCCCGGTTCGCGGCGCAAACCGCCCGCGAACGAAACTGGAAGCCCTGCCACGCCACCCCGGGCGCGGCACCGGTCGACGGGCTGACGATGGAATGCCGCGCGACGCCGATGCAGTTGGGGAACTTAGACCGGCCGAAATCATGCGTCAAGCGACGTCTGCGGCACCCCGCTCATTCGTCGGAACGAACGCACGGATCACGGCAGATAGCACCGCACCCGCCGATCGGCCGCCACGCGTGTCAGCGGATTCCGATACGCACCGCGCAATGCCTGACAGCGACTTCAGCGCACGCTGCTTGGCAGCGCGTTGTCGCCGCCCGATACTGATGGCATGAACAAGGCGTTCATACCGGGTCATCGCCCAGCCGGCCTTCGAGCCGGCATGCGGGGTCCGGCGCAGGAGACCAACCATGACACATCGCAACTTCGCAGGCCGGGACGGCCAGCGGCACGCGTCGGGCAATGCGCGCGCCCTGCCCGCCCGGGCCGGGTCGGCCGGCATCCGTCCGTCCGACGATCTCGACACCTTGCTCGCACTCGCACGCGAAGCCGGGCTGCTCGTCACGCTCGACGGGCAGATCGGCCGCGAAAAATACCAGAGCGTCGCGGGGTCGCTACTCGCGCTGCAACGGTTCGCCGCGGCACTCTGCGCGCGGGCCGCGGACGACGCGCCGGCCGTTTCGGAGTCGCGCCGCAAGGCGCGCCCCGGCTGGCCGCATGCGAACCGGCTGCGCAATCGCACATGCGGCGTGTGCGCACCGCTGCATGTCGTGCGCCGACGCCCGCATCCGAATGTACGCCGCGGTGCCGGCCGCCGGCACACTCTGCGGTCCATTCTTCGCACCCTCTAGCAGGCACGGCGCGGGGCCGTGCGATGGCCTGGCTTCTACAGGGCCTGCAGCGTGCCGCGCATGTACGGCGATGCCATGCACGCCGCGAGCATCCGCCGACCCGCATCGACCGCGCGCCATGACGTGCCATGACGTGCCGTTCCACACGGCAGCATTCACGACAGTTCCCGCGGGGAAAAGAAATCTGACGGGGCCGGCAATGCGGAAAGCGGACGGGGTGACTCGCACCCCGCCCGTCCTCCAAGGCAGCGGTCGGCTGCCTACCCTCGTGCCAGAGAGTTCCGGGTCGGACGATGCGCCATGCAATGCGAGGCGCGCCTCCTGAAAAGGATGGGTCGACGACCAACGCGCCGTCGATCGATGCCCGCGTTCATGCGCGACTGTCATTACATTTGCACGACAGACCGGCCGCGTCGGCGGATGCTCCATGAATATCTCACGCGATGCGCACGACGTTTCTGATGCAGGTCAACCGAAACCCGTTTCGTGCGTGACAGCGCGCCAGTCACTCCGCGCCACGCACGAGCAAGACAGGCACTTGCGCGAGGTGCGCAACGCGGCGCGCGACGCTGCCGATCAGCCAGGCGGCGATGCCGCGCCGGCCGTGCGAGCCGACCACCAGCAGTTCCGCACGCCAGTGCACGGCGTCGCGCATCAGCGCATGGGCCACGTCGTCGCTGGTCGGACGCGTTTCGACGATACCGCGCTTGGTCGGGTTACCGGTCGCATGGAACAGCGGACCGACCTTCGCCAGTGCATCCTCGCCCTCCGCACGGTACGCATCCTCCAGCGCGCGCACCGGCACGAAATCCGTCAGACGAACCGCGCGATCGATCACGTACGCCGCATACAGCAACGTCGTCGGCGCCGCGAAGCCGAGCCCGACACGCACCGCGTGCAGCGACGGCTCGCTGCCGTCGACCGCGAACATCAGCCGCTGCAGCGTGCCGTCCGACGGACGTGCATAGCCGGCCGGCACGATCAGCAGCGCGCAGCGCGCGCGTGTCGTCAGCGTGTCCGACATCGCACCTTCGACGAGCCGCAGCAGCCCGTGATGCGGATTCGCGCCGACCACGAGCACGTCTGCACGCCACGCCAGCGTGTCGTTCACCAGCGCATCGGCGACCGTGCCGCCCGTGACCGACGTATCGACGACGACCTGCTCGACCTCGATGCCGCTGTCGTCGAACAGCGCCGCGATCCGCGCGTTGGTGGCTTGCGCCTCGCGGATCATGTCCTCGCGCGCCGACGTCAGCAGCGCGTCGATGCGCGGGATGTCGGGCAATACGAGGCGCGGGTTGTCGATCGTGCAGACGATGCGCAATCGCATGCCGGAGCGCAGAAGCGTGCGCGCGTAGCGCGCGGCGGCCAGCGATTCGGGCGTCGGATCGACGGCCAGCGCGATTCGCGCGAGCGTCGGGATGGAATGAGCAGGCTGCATGGCGAAGGCCTCCGTGCGTGCGCGTCGTCGCGGAACGACGACGGGAGCTTCGCGCGGAAACGGCGCGCGACGGCCGGGCGGCCGAACGGCTGGCGCGGTCGCGGGGATCGCCGGGTGACCACGCGAAGCGCGGACAAGCAATGCGTTCAGCATAGGACGTCCGGCCCACGCGCGCATGATCGTGATCAACGATCGCGCAGCCCCTGCCCGTACTGCTTACGACTTCGTCGGCACCGATGCCGCCGGACGGTTCGCGTAGAACAGCGCATACGCGATGCCGAGCAGCACGATCCACACCGGCCCGATCACGAGCGCGACGCGCGTGTCGGGCGTGAACGCCATCAGCACCACGACCAACGCGAGAAATCCGAGCGCGATATACGAACCCAGCGGATAGAACGGCACGCGGATCGGCAGGCGCGCGATCTTGTCGGCTGAAAGCGTGCGGCGAAAGCGCATCTGCGCGATCAGGATCACGCACCACGTCCAGATCGCGCCGAACGTCGACACCGACGTGAGCCACGTGAACACGTGCTGCGGCGCGAGATAGTTGAGCAGCACGCCGATCAGCAGCAGCGCGACCGACACGATCACGCCGTACACCGGCACGCCGTTGCGGTTCACGCGGCCGAGCTGCGCCGGCGCCTGGCCCTGCTGCGCGAGGTTGTAGAGCATCCGCGCGGTGCTGAACAGGCCGCTGTTGCACGACGACAGCGCCGCGGTCAGCACGACGAAGTTGATGATGCCGGCGGCGGCCGGAATGCCGAGCCGCGAGAACGTCATCACGAACGGGCTGCCCTGCGTGCCGATCTGGTCCCACGGATACAGCGACATGATCACGAACAGCGCGCCGATGTAGAAAATCAGCACGCGCCAGAACACCGAGTTCACGGCCTTCGTCAGCGACTTCTCCGGGTTGCGCGCCTCGCCGGCCGTGAGGCCGAGCATTTCGACGCCGAGATACGCGAACATCACGATCGGCAGCGCGGCGATCACGCCGCCGATGCCGTTCGGCATGAAGCCGCCGTGCGCCCACAGGTTCGAGATGCCGGTCGCGACACCGCCGTTGCCGATGCCGAACGCGATCATCAACCCGCCGCCGACGATCATCAGCACGATCGTGACGATCTTGATCAACGCGAACCAGAACTCGAATTCGCCATACAGCTTGACCGCGATGAAGTTCACCGAACCCATTGCCATGAGCGCCGCGAGCGCCCAGATCCAGTTCGGCACGCCGGGGAACCACATGTGCATGTAGACGCCGACCGCCGTGATTTCCGCCATGCAGGTGACGATCCACACGAACCAGTAGGTCCAGCCGGTCAGGTAGCCCGCGAGCGGGCCGAGGTAGTCGCGCGCGTAGCGGCTGAACGCGCCGGCGACCGGATTGGTGATCGCCATCTCGCCGAGGGCGCGCATGATCAGGAAGATCGCGATGCCGCCCAGCAGGTAGGTCAGCAGGATCGCCGGGCCGGCCGTGCGGATCGCGGTGGCCGAGCCGAGGAACAGGCCGACGCCGATCGTCGCGCCGAGCGCCATCAGGTTGATGTGCCGCTCTTCCAGCCCGCGGTGCAACTGGTCTTCTGGTTGTTTCAAGTCCGTCTCCTGGCAGCCGCGCGCGGGCCGCCGTCATTGTGTCGATGTCAATGCGCGACCGTTCATGCCGATCCCGGCAGCCGAAAACGAAATAATCTCCGCTGTCGTTTTTCGAATGAGAAACGACACGAATACTGCGTCAATCCGACTGGAATCGCCGCGGATTATCCGTATTCTCCGGAACAATCCGGAAAACGGATCGGGCTTTTCACGGAATACGCCCGTTCGGCCCGTGTGACGCGGCTGTGCGCGTGACGAGCGGCAACGGGATCAATCGCTTTCGGCGCGAACGAACGCGCGTCGAATGTGCGCGATCATGCGCAGCAATATGCAGGCGGGATTATATGAATGATCGGAGGTTTCACGCCAGCCGATTTTCGCAAAATCGCGATGCGTGAAACCGCTGGCGGAATTCGAATGCGCGCGACGCCGCGCACGCATTTATTTGGACAGCGTCGCCCTCACCGTATATTCGCCTTCGAGCGCACCGTGTTCGGGGCGCACGAAATAGCGCGACGAATCGAGATCGGCCGGCAGCGGCTCGACCGGATAGCCGTGCTTCTCCCACGCATCGAGGCCGCCCTTCAGCGCCCGGATGTTGTGGATCATCTTCTTGCGCTGCATCTTCGCGATCAGGCGCTTCGCGGTCGCCTCGTTCGGGCACACGCAATAGACGACGATCGGCCGTTTCAGCATTTCCGGGTCGAGCAGATCCGGCGAGTCGAGATCGACCGGCACCGCGCCGGCGATCCGGTACGGCTCGCGTTCGCGGATCGCGCGCGGCCGCGCGTCGAAGATCAGCGGCGGCTCGTCCGACGTCATCATCTCGACGAGCTGCGGCGGCGAGATGCGTACCTGCGCGAGATAGCGGCGGAACTGCACGCGGCGCACCCAGCGGTACAGCAGGAACGTGATGAAGATCGCGAGGAACGCGTCGAGGATCGTGCCGCCGCTCGCGCGCACCCACAGCACGAACTGGACGATCTGGTCGTGAATGGCCGCGCCGCCGACGAGCCAGAACGCGGCCCACAGCGACGCGCCGGCCAAATCCCAGAACAGGAATACGCCCACGCCGATCGCGGTCGTGCCGAGCAGCGGCGCCGACACGAGGCCGAGGCCCGGCAGGAACTTGGACAGCACGAGCAGCGGCGCGCCGTATCTTTCGAATACGTTACGCGCGAAGCGCAGCGTCGTGTCGAGCGACAGCGAGAAGCGCACGAGGCCGTTCAGCAGGCGCCGGCCGCGCGTGCGGCCCATGAAGAACCACAGCGAATCGGCGAGCATCGTCGCGCCGATCGCCGCCGCGAACATGCTGGCCCAGGACGCCTGCCCCATTGCCGCCATCGTGCCGCCGAGAATCAGCATCGGCACGGCCGGCACCGGCACGCCGAGCTGCGTGATCAACACGCTCGCGAACACGGCCCACGGGCCGAGCGACGATGGAATTGCAATGGGAAAGTGCCACACGGCGGCGCTCCTGGAAGACATGCGGGCCGCGCGACGGGGGCCGTCGGACCGGCTGCGCAACGGCCGCCGCGGCACGTCCGCAGCAGACCTTGTGCATCACGGGCATTCTAAACGGGTTTGACCGGGATCGCGCGGAACACACGCGACCGTCACGGGCTTCAGGCCGACGGCTGCACCAAGTTACGCGTCCGGGCGCTGCGCGAGCCTTGCAACGTGCTCCGCGTAGTCGGGAAACGCGGCAGCCAGCGCGGCCGCGTCGGCCAGTTCGAATTCCGCGAACTCGAACCCCGGTGCAACCGTGCAGCCGACCAGCGCGACATGCTCCGGCGACGCGCAGCGCGCACCGAACCAGCGCCCGGCCGGCACGACCGTCTGGAACACCGTGCCCGGATGCGTGAGCGGGTTGCCGAGCCGGTGGATCGTCAGCCCGTCGCGCTCGTCGAGCACCCAAACTTCAAGCGGATCGCCTGCGTAGAAATGCCAGACCTCGTCGGAACGGATCCGGTGCCACGACGAATAGGCGCCGTCGCAAAGCAGGTAGTAGATCGCGGTCGATGCGGCGCGCGGTGCGCCGTCGGCCGGACGCACGACCGAATCGGCCGCACGGTAGGTTTCGCGGAAATAGCCGCCCTCGGGGTGCGGCTGCAGGTCGAACTGGCGGATCAGGTCGGTGGCGGAAATCGGCATGGCGGATGACGTCGGTAACGTGAGAAACCGGCATCCGGCTACGGCCCGGTTCGTCGCGGATGCGACCGGGTGCCGCCGGATACCGCTGCGTCGATCGCCGCGGCCATGCGCGCGGCGAGGAATCGGACACGGTCGATGCTGCCAGAACTGCGGGTCGGGATGCAACCCGCGGGCGTCAATGGCGCCTATGTGTGCGCATCCGGGGCGCCCTCTCGTCCGGACGACGCATGCGTCGAACGCGACAGGCGCACTCACGCGCGCTGCGCCGATCAGCGCGTCGCGCGTTCCATCAGGCAGACATCCGGCAAAGGCGCGCGGCAGTCTCCTGCCCGCAACCGCTCATGCGTCAGCAACGCACCGCATGCATCACGCGGTCGCCGGCGCGCCCGGCTCGCTGTGCCGCACCAGCAGCACGGGCCGGTCGGCCGTGCGCAGCAGCGATTCAGCGACGCTGCCGAGCAACAGCCGGCGCAGCCCGTGCCGCCCGCTCGTGCCCATTACGATCAGGTCGGCATCGGTTTCGGCCGCCGTGCGCATCAGCACCGTGGCGACATCCTCGCCGTACGCGTCGAGCGCGCGCACGGTGCCCGGCACGTGCTGCTGAGCGAGCTCCGCTTTCGCAGCGTCGAGCACCGGCGTCGCAGCGGCGGTGGCCGCCGCATCGCCATCGCGCTCGGCTGCGAAGCCCGCGTCGACGTCGACGAGCTGCGGCCGATGCTCGACGACATACGCGCAGGTGACCTCGCCGCCGGACGCCGCCGCGATCCGGATCGCCTCGTTCAGCGCGAGACGCGCGCTCGGGCCGCCGTCGAGCCCGACGAAAATCCGCTTGTACATGGTCCGTTCCTCCGACCGGGCATGCGTCGCGCGTTGTACGACGACGGCCCGTTACCGCAAGCCGGCCCGGTGCCGGCTCGCCTGCCGAACAGTCTGCCCCACGTGCCGACGCGCTCGTTGACGCGCGTCAAGCGCGGCCGGCGCACCCGCTGCTCCGTGCCGTTTGCCGCATTTTCAGCCGACCCTATTACATAAAACGTGTAAAACGCGCACAATTTCATCTTCAAAATAGACGCTGTACGCAGCCGGTGCGAGTTTTGCCCGGTTTTGCCGCGCTGCCCGAGTGCTGCGGGCCGCCCCGACAACAGAATGGCCATCGAATGACCGCCAGTGGAACCCCGACGCGTGATTCCCGAGGGCCCACGCGCCTCCAGAGCATGTTACGCCAGCCGCTTGCGGCTGGCATCGTCGCGCTGTGCGTCGGCGCGGTGCTGTCGCTCGGCGTCGCGCTGCTGGTGCGCGAGCAGTGGCAAGGCGCCGTCCGTACGCGCTTCGAGCGCCGCACGACGCACGTGACCGCGATGCTGCGCCACGAGCTGC
Source organism: Burkholderia sp. NFPP32 (assembly GCF_900119325.1). Taxonomy (NCBI): domain Bacteria; kingdom Pseudomonadati; phylum Pseudomonadota; class Betaproteobacteria; order Burkholderiales; family Burkholderiaceae; genus Burkholderia; species Burkholderia sp. NFPP32. The sequence goes on from NZ_FPJP01000002.1 coordinate 155,521, forward strand.
AGTCCGGCGTCGCCGTGCTCGAAGGCGCGCGCGGCGCATTCAGCCTCGTCCCGGAAATGACGCCCGAGCAATGGCGCCGGTATGCGGAGACGCTCGATCTCGACAGCGGCCGCTCGCCGGTCCGGCAGATCGGCTATGTGCCGCTGCCGCCCGCGACACGCAGCGCCCTCGCCGGCTCGAAACCGATGCCGGGCGGCGCGCTCGCGGCCGCGGCGCTCAGCGCGCCCCCGTCGAGTTCGCCCGTCGTGCGCTTCGGCACGTCCGACGCGGCGCCGCTGGCGCGCGCGCTGCAAACCGGCGACATCGCGCTCGGCGTTCACCCGGCCGACGACGACACGTCCCGCGACGCGCGCACCCTCACACTGTTCCTGCCCGTGAGCGCCTCGCCGCATGCGGCCGCCACGCCGTCCGGCACGCGCGAAGCCGGCGCCGACGGGATGCTGTTCGCAGCGCTGAGCCCGCGGCGCCTGGTCGAGCGCGCACTCGACGCGGAACGCGGGATCGACCTGTGGATGACCGCCGGCGGCGATCCGCGCGCGATCGCCAGCGTCGAAACGACGACCGACGAGGCATTGGCTTCGCCCGACCTGTTGCGGCGCACCGACGTGCTGAATTTCGGCGGCACCGTGCTGACGCTCGCCTATTCCGCTGACGGCCGCCCGAGCGCAACCGGCGCGCAGCGCGCGGCCGGCACCGTGCTTGCCGCCGGACTGATCGCGTCGTTCGCGTTCGCGGCGCTCGTCCATGCGCTGATGCGCGGCCGGTCCGGCGCCACGGCCGATTCCGGCGCGAGCAGCCGCGGCATCCTCAACGAGGCGCGGATGATGGGCATTATCCGTTCGTCGATGGAAGCGATCATCACGATCGACGAGAAGCAAACGGTCGTGATCTTCAATCCGATGGCCGAGCAGGTGTTCGGCGTGTCCGCGATGGAGGCGATCGGCGCGCCGCTGTCGCGCTTCATCCCCGAGCGGTTCCGCGCCGCGCACGCGAGGCATGTCGACCAGTTCGGCGTGACAGGCGTTTCCGAGCGGCAGATGGGCCGCCAGCGCGTGCTGTTCGGGCTGCGCGCCAGCGGCGAGGAATTTCCGATCGAGGCGTCGATCTCGCAGATTCGCGACGCGTCGGGCAAGCTCTATACGGTGATGCTGCGCGACATCACCGAGCGGCTGCGCGCCGAGAATGCACTGAAGCAATCGCGCGAGGAATTGCGCGAACTGTCGGCGAACCTGCAGAACGTGCGTGAAGAAGAAAAGACGCGCATCGCACGCGAGCTGCACGACGACCTCGGCCAGCAACTCACCGCGCTGAAGATGGACCTGTCGGTGGTCGAGCAGCAGTTACGCGTGCCCGGCCGCGCGCAGCCGGACGAAGGCATGCTGTCGCATCTGCAGGGCATGCGGCGGCTGATCGACGCGACGGTCGCGTCGGTGCGGCGCATCGCGGCCGACCTGCGGCCGGTGATGCTCGACGATCTCGGCCTCGTGCCCGCGATCGAATGGCTCGCGAACGATTTCACGAACCGCTACGGGATCGATGTCGAGCGTCACATCGAAACGGGCGGCCTTACGTTCACCAGCGCGGGCGCGACCACGCTGTTCCGGATCGTCCAGGAAGCGCTGACGAACGTTGCGCGCCATGCGGATGCGACGCGCGTCGCGCTGCGGCTCGACATCGAGGACGGCTTCTGCGTGCTGCGCGTCGCGGACAACGGCCGCGGCGCGGCGCCCGGCGGCACGGTCCACGAGGACAAATCGTTCGGCCTGATCGGCATTCGCGAACGCGCGCACATGCTCGGTGGTACCGTGACGATCGACACCGCGCTCGCGCGCGGTTTCTCGATTACCGTCGCGTTACCGCTCAGTACCGTCCAACAGGAAACCCTCATCACATGATCAAGGTGCTCATCGCCGACGACCATACGCTCGTGCGCGACGGTCTGCGGCACATCCTCCAGAACGCCAGCGGATTCGAGGTGGCCGGCGAAGCCTGCGACGGCCCGTCGACGATCGCGCTCGTTCGCTCGACACCCGCGCAGGTGCTCGTGCTCGACCTGTCGATGCCGGGCCGCAACGGCGTCGAACTGATCAAGCAGATCAAGGACGAGAAGCCCGCGCTGCGCGTGCTCGTGCTGACGATGCACGCGGAACAGCAATATGCGGTACGCGCGTTCCGCGCGGGTGCGTCAGGCTATCTGACGAAGGAAAGCGCGAGCGCCGAATTGGTCGGCGCGGTCACGAAGGTGGCGTCGGGCGGCGTCTACGTGAGCCTCGCGATGGCCGAGCAGTTCGCGCAGAGCCTGAACGAGCCGGCCGAGACGCTGCCGCACCAGCGGCTGTCCGATCGCGAATTCGACGTGTTCCGACGGATCGCCGCCGGCCAGACGCTGACCGAGATCGCGCACGCGCTGTGCGTGAGCGCGAAGACGGTCAGCACCTACAAGACGCGAATCCTGGAAAAGATGCAGATGCCGCACGAAGCGGCGCTGGTGCGTTACGCGATGCGGCACAAGCTGCTCGACGAAACGGACGACGTGTAACGGACGACGTGTAGCAGCGGATGGCGGCTTGACCGGCCGCGCGGCATGCGGCCGGTAACGGTTCGTGACTTTTCCTACCTGGCTGGCACCGGGCATGCGAGATCGCCTTCCTCGCAGGACAGATAGGCCTTCAGCGTTTCCGTACGCGCTTTCGTCAGATCGTCGAGGCAGGTCGATACGACCATCGGATACACACTGCCGCCCTCGGCATTCGCGCTGGAGAAACTGCATTCGGCATCGCGGTACGCGATCCACGCCCGCTGCGCATTCACGAGTTTGTCGGCAAGCGGCCGTGCATCGCGCAGGCGCGCGGTGACGGACTGGTAGGTCCGGTTCAAATCCCCGTCGGATTTCTTGTACGCGCGATCGGCACACGCCGTCATCGTCGCCTGATCCGTTGCGTCCGCACAATTCGCCTGTGCATGGGCGACGTTCGCCGCGAGTGCCAGCGAGCACAGCAGACCGGTCAAGACACGCATGGATGCTCCTTGTTGTTCGTTGAAGTCGTGGAAGCCGGTGCGGAGCATGACGCCCCTGCCGCGCCTCGGCGCGCGGCGACACCGTCCGCGATGCTAGCGCACGCGCGTCCGCTTGTCAGCCGGCATCATGCTCGCGCGTCGGCTTGCATATCATCCACGCGCACCTACACTGGAAAAATTGATACGCCGCTTCAGGCCAGCGCTATCGCGTCCATCCCGTCCCGCTTCCGCGCATTTCTCAGCGCATTTCGCGTTCGTGCCGCCGAGCGGGCGTGACGTTTCGTCAGCCGGTTTCCTCTGCCTTGCGCAACGCGCGATCGCCGTCGCTCTCTGGAGGAAATCATGAGCTATCACCTGGAAGGCCGTCTGCTCGAGGTCTGCAACTGTCGCGTACTGTGCCCGTGCTGGATCGGCGAGGATCCGGATTTCGGCGTGTGCGACACCATCGTCGCATGGCATGTCGACAAGGGCACGGTCGACGGCGTCGACGTCGGCGGCAACACGATCGCCGCGGTGTGCCGCGTGCCGGGCAATATCCTGGAAGGCAACTGGACGGCTGCGATCTACGTCAGCGACACGGCGTCCGACGAGCAGGAGCAGGCGCTCCTCAAGGTCTATACGGGACAGGCCGGCGGCCCGATCGCCGAACTCGCGAAACTGATCGGCAAGGTCGTGTCGATCGAGCGCGCACCGATCCGGTTCGACGTCGAAGGCGCGCGCGGCACGCTGTCGATCGGCACCGACTATCACGCGGAACTCGAGCCGTACCTGGGCCCGAGCGGCGCGCAGACGACGCTGACCGACACCGTGTTCTCGACCGTGCCCGGCGCCCCCGTGTTCGTCGGCAAGGCGCCCGTCTACCGGTCGAAGAATGCGGCGATCGGCATCGACGTCGATCTGAAGAATCACAACGCGTTGCAGAGCACGTTCCTGTTCGACGCGTGAATCGCGATCGCACGGAAACGGCCATGGCAGCGTCGCTGCATCGGCGCCTGTTTCCGCTCGTGCTCACGAGCCTGGTTGGATTCGCGTGGGTCACGCTGTGGGCGTGGACGCGCAGTCCGTACGGGCGTTATCTCGAGCACGGCGACGGTGCCGCCTCCGAACCGTTCAGCGCGCTTTGTCGCGCGCTGCCTGGCGGCGCGCTATGGCTGCCGGCCGTGCTCGACGCGGCCGCCTGGACGCTGATGATCCTTGCGATGATGCTGCCGACGACGCTGGCGCTGTTCAATGCGTTCGCGCGCGTCGTCGCGAACCGCCCCGACCAGGCGCGCCTGCTCGCGCTCGTCGGCGTAGGCTACATCGTCGTGTGGAGCGGATTCGGCCTCGTCGCGCACGGCCTGCATGCACTGGTGCTGACGGGCGTCGCGCATGTGCCGGCGCTCGCGTGGCGCGGCTGGCTGATCGGCGCGGCCGTGTTTGCGCTCGCCGGCGCATTTCAGTTCAGTTGGCTGAAGGAACACTGCCTGGACCGGTGCCGCACCCCTTTCAGTTTCGTGATCAGCCGCTGGCGCGGCCGCACGCCGTTGCGCAACGCATTTGCGCTGGGCGCAAGCCACGGGCTCTTCTGCGTCGGGTGCTGCTGGGCGCTGATGCTGCTGATGTTCGTCGTCGGCGCCGGCAGTCTCGGCTGGATGCTGTCGCTCGCCGCGCTGATGGCCATCGAAAAGAATGCGGCGTGGGGGCGGCAGCTCACGGCGCCGCTCGGCGCCGCGCTGTTCGGCGTGGCCATGCTGATCGTCGCGAACCACGCGTGAGGCCCGCGATGCGCCCGCCCGCCTCCGCATTCGCGCTGCACGTACGGCCGGGCGTGCGGGTCGCCGCGCTGACGTCCGTCGCGATGCTCGCCTTCGCGTCGAATTCGCTGCTGTGCCGGCTCGCGCTGCAGGCCGGGCGGATCGACGCGGCCAGCTTCGGCAGCCTGCGCCTCGTGTCGGGCGCGCTGATGCTCGCGATCGTTGCCCGCGCGGGTGCGCGACGGCCCGCCCCGCCCGCGGACTGGCCCGCGGCGGCGATGCTGTTCGCCTATGTCGCGTGCTTCTCGTTCGCGTACCTGACCGTCAGTGCCGCAACCGGCGCGCTGATCCTGTTCGGCGCCGTGCAACTGACGATGTTCGCGGCGGGATGGCGCGCAGGCGAACGGTTCGCCCCGGCGGGCTGGGCCGGGTTCGGCGTCGCGCTCGGCGGGCTGCTGTATCTCGTGTCGCCGGGGCTCGCGGCGCCGACGCCGCAAGGCGCCGCGCTGATGACCGTCGCCGGCATTGCATGGGGCATCTATTCGATACGCGGCCGCAAGCCTGCCGATCCGGTCGCGGCGACCGCCAGCAACTTCCTGCGTGCCGCACCGCTGGCGCTCGCATTGAGCGTCGCGCTCGCCGCCCGCATGCGCGTGACGCCGGCCGGCGTCGCGCTTGCCGTGCTTTCCGGTGCGCTCACCTCGGGCCTCGGCTACATCGTCTGGTATGCCGCGCTGCGGCACCTCACGGCCATGCGCGCCGCGGCAATCCAGTTGTCCGTACCGCCGATCGCCGCGTGCGGCGCCGTGCTGTTCCTGTCCGAACAGCCGACCTGGCGGCTCGCGCTCGCATCGGCCGCCATCCTCGGTGGCGTCGCGGTCGTGCTCGCGACTCGTGCCCGCCGCGCGGGCACCGCGTCGTAATGCCAGGCAGGCGCACCGCGCTCGCCCCGGCTCATTCGGTCATGCGGAAACGAAAAACCCGTACACGGATACCGTGCACGGGTTTTGGGGAAACCGCAAACCGGGCACCGTTGCGGGCGCCGGCCCGCTTAGTGGCCGAAGTACACCGACGTGCGATCGGCGGCGGCCGGCACGACCACGCGCTGGCCCGACTGCGACGTCGCGGCGGCATTCGCGCCGTAGCCCGTTGCGTCAGCCTGCGCGCCGGTGTTCTGCGCTGCGGCGATCTTTGCCTGCGCGGCCTGGATGTTTTCCGGATAGTTCACCCAGTCGTTCGGGTTGTAGCCGGCCTTTTCGAGCTGGACCAGCTCGGCGCGCACTTGCGCGCGCGTCAGCGGCTGCTGGTTCGATTGGGCAAACGAGACGACCGGTGCGGCCACCAGGGCGGCCAGTGCAACTGCCTTGATCAGCGATTTCATGATGCGTTACCTCCAGGATTGTTTTGTCAGGCGCTTCGGACTCGGGGTCGTTGCGCATGAGTAGAAGTCTAGGAGGCGTGACTATCAGGGTAAATACTTAAATCGCAAATTCACTGTTGACGGAAACCGTACAATTTCGCCGGAATAGCCTCAATCATCAGACGATTGTCGACATTCATACGCCGAATGCTGCGATACAGCATCTGGCGCGCGCGGCCCACGCGTCAGCGCGATTGATCGATGTCCACCGACGCCATCAGCCTGTCGAACAGCAGGGCCTTGAGGCGGACCAGATCGTCGGCGCCGGTCTCGCCGAACGCCGCGTGATGCAGCGTCAGTGCCGGCGCCGCCGGATCGGCATGCACGGCCCGCACCGTGCCGTCGAGCGCCAGCTGCTCGACGCGGTCGCCCGCCGCGTACGGCAGCAGCACGCGCAACGGCTCTCCGCTTGCGGCGATCGTCCGGTCGACCGCGATCGACAGCCCGCTCAGGCTGATGTCGTGCACCATTCCGATGCCTTCCACCCCGTCGGCTCCCCCCGTGCAGCAGGCCGCGATCCGCGCCGGCACGCGCGGCTCCGCGCGCGTACGCAGCCGGTCGACGAAGCCGGGCGGCGACAGAATCATGAACCGCGCGGCGCCCGACACCTGCACCGACTCGACCGTCGCGCCGAAACGGGACACCGCGGCCCGGCCGATCGCTACCGCTTCGATGTCGTCGCCGCGCGCGAAGTCGAACACGGCCGCCGGCTGCGGCTCGACGAACAGCGCGCCCGACGCGGCGATGCCGATCAGCCGGAAGCGCTGCAGTCCGCGTGTCGTGCCGACCCGGCGGCGGATGCCGATCGCGGCACCGGCCGACAGCCCCATGCGCGGGGCGGGCGGCACCGCGCCATGCGCGCGCGGCTCGGCATCGGCGTCATCGCGCATGCGCACGGGCCGGAAATGGTCGAACAGGAAAGCATGCTGCGCGGCATCGCTCAGCGTCGTGCCGGCCGGCAGCAGCGCGGCGCCGTCGGCATCGTAGAGATCGAAGCCGAGCGGAACGCCAACGCAGAGGTCGTCGCGCGCTAGCGCGACGTAGTCGGTGGGAGGTCGCATCGGAGAGGCGCGGAACGACCGCGCGAACTGTCGTGACAACATGATTACGGCAGCATCGCGCGAAATCTGAACGGCGTCGTTACTGCGAGGCGCCCGTCGCGTCGGGAGCGACCGGCGCGGGCGGCTGGGCCGGCGTGGCGGCCGGCGCAGCACCGATGCCCGCACTGCCGTCGCTCGTCGTACTTGCGCCCACTGCCGGGGGCTGCGCTGTCTGCGGTTGCGATGCGCCTGGCGACAATGCAGCGGCCGATGCGGCCACTTCGGACGCCGGTATCCATTCCTCGACGATGCCGCCGGACGCCGCTTCGGGCGCCGATGCCGCCGACGCGGCCGATGCAGCGCCTTCGTCGGCCTCCGATGAAGGCTCCATGCGCTGCGTCCTGACCGGCGCGGGCGCCTTCGTCGGCTCGGGCCTGAACCACGTGTCGAACAGATCCGTCGCACGCTCGCGCAGCGACGCGAACCAGCCGGGCGACGGCTCGGTATCGAATTTCGCCTTCGTGTCGACGATCCGGGCGCGCTGCGCGCGCTGGAGGAAATCGCCGACGATCGGCAGCGCACTGTGCGCGCCCTGTCCCCAGTAATCGCTGCGCAGCGTCACGCGGCCGTCGTCGAAACCGACCCACGCACCGGCGACGAGGCCGGGCTGCATCAGGATGAACCAGCCGTCCGCGTTGTCCTGCGTCGTGCCCGTCTTGCCGGCTACATCGCCGCGAATGCCGAAGCGCGTGCGGATGCTGCCGCCGGTGCCGCGCGTCACGACATCGCGCATCACGTCGAGCAGCGTCTTGTCGGTTTCGGCGTCGAGTGCGCGCTCGGGCGGCGACGGCGCGTACTCGGCGAGCACGTCGCCCTGGCGGTTCTCGATGCGCGTCACCATTTGCGGCTCGACGTAGAGGCCGCCGTTCGCGATCGTCGCGTACGACGCGACCATCTCCTTCAGCGTGACCGGGCTCGTGCCGAGCGCGAGCGACGGCACGCGTTCGAGCGGGCTTTCGCGCACGCCCATGTCGCGCGCGAGCCGTGCGACCGCCGCCGGCCCGACCTTCTCCATCACCTGCGCGGTAATCCGGTTGCGCGACAGCGCGACCGCGTCGCGCAGCGTCATCGGCTTGCCCGTCGGCGGCACGTCGTCGTTCGGCCGCCAGATCTCGCCGCCCTTCAGCGGGATCTCGACCGGCTGGTCGATGAACGTGTCCTCCGGCTTCATCCCGCCCGCGAACGCGGCGCCATAGACGAACGGCTTGAACGTCGAGCCCGGCTGGCGCCGTGCCTGCGCGACGTGGTCGAACGGCTCGTTGGTAAAGTCGCGGCTGCCCACCCACGCGCGGATCTGCCCGTCGCGCGGATCGATCGCGAGGAAGCCGGCCTGCACGTCGGTCTTCGTCTTGCACAGCGCGCGCATGAAGCCGCGGTCGGCCGCGAGCAGCTTCATCGCGGCCGCGTCGTCCTTGCCGGCGTCCTGCGCGGCCTTGTACTCGGGCGACTCGCGCATGAAGGTGCGGAACACCTCGTTGTCGGTGCCGCAGCCGTCGCGGCCGCTCCACGCGTTGTTCGCGATGCCCTGCAGCTGATTGCCCTGCAGCGTGAGCGCCTGCGTCGCCATCTGCTGCAGCCGCGAGTCGATCGTCGTGCGCACGATCAGTCCGTCCGAGTAGATGTTGTAGTCGTTGCGGTCGGCCCACGCGATCAGCCATTTGCGCAACTGCTGCGCGAAATGCGGCGCCGGCCCCGGCGGCTCCTTCTGGCGCTCGAAATCGATGCGCAGCGGCCTGCGCTGCAACTGCGCGAACTGCGCCGTCGACAGCTTGCCGTACTTCACCATCTGGCCGAGCACCGTGTTGCGCCGCTGCAGCGCACGCTCGGGGTTCAGCACCGGGTTGTAGTAGCTGTTGCCCTTCAGCATTCCGACGAGCGTCGCGCTGTCGAGCACGTCGAGTTCGTCGGCCGACTTGTCGAAATAGGTGCGCGCGGCCATCTCGACGCCGTACGCGTTGTACAGGAACGGCACCGTGTTCAGGTAGGTCTCGAGAATCTGGTCCTTGCTGTAGACGGCCTCGATCTTCAGCGCGGTGATGGCTTCCTTCACCTTGCGCGTGAGCGTCGGCGCACGGCCGATCTCGTCCGGATACAGGTTGCGAGCGAGCTGCTGCGTGATCGTCGAGCCGCCCTGGCGGCTGCCCGAGAACGTATGGAGCGCGGCCGATGCGGTGCGTTTCCAGTCGAGGCCGTGATGCTCGTAGAAGCGATGATCCTCGGTCGCGATCAGCGCGTCGACCATATGCGGCGAGATCTGCTTGAGCGGCACCCACTCGCGGTTCGACGGCTTGAATTCGGCCAGTAGCTTGCCGTCGGCGGACAGCACCTGCGCGGGCTGGTCGACGCGCGCCTTGCGGATGTCGCCGATGCCCGGCGTGAACGGGATCAGCGCGATCACGTACAGCACGAACAGCACCGGCACGCCGGCCGCCGTGAGCAGTACGCCGCGGCGCGTGGGACGACGGAGATGCTGCCACGCGGCGGCGGCGAGAGGCTTGACCCTCGCGACGGCGGCAGCCGCGACGGCTTGGGCGCGCGCAACCCAGCTGGCACAGAAGTCACGCACTGACGACACGTTTCGGCGATTCACGCGGGTGGAGCTCGGCTGAAAAGGGTGCATCGTACCAAAACTCGCGCGGCCCGCCGGCCGTGGCGGCCTTGCGCCCTCGCGCACCGCACGGCTTCGCGACCGGCCGCACGCAAAAAAGGCGCGTGCCCCCGCAACGGGAACGACGCGCCAGGCCTGGTACGACAACCGGGTGGCCGCGCGACGGCGGCCGATCGGCGCTGCTGCTCAGCGCACGAGAAAACCGTAGGTCAGCGGATCGCGCTCGTCGACGATCCAGTTCGCGAAACCGCAGATATGCGCGCTGCCTTCCACTTCCGGGATCACGGCCGGGATGTCGCCGACCGTCGTCTCGCGCAGCACGCGCCCCTTGAAGATCGTGCCGACGATCGATTCGTTGACGAGCGTGTCGCCGGCCGCGAGCAGCCCGCGCTGGTACAGCTGCGCGACGCGCCCGCCGGTGCCGGAGCCGGTCGGCGAGCGGTCGACCTCGCGATCCGCGAACACGCAGCAGTTCGCCTGCGTCGAGCCCGGATGGCGCGGCGCGTTCGCGATGATCGTGCCGTAGATATGGTTGATTTCCGGAATCTCCGGATGCATGACCGGGTACTTCGCGTTCGCGGCGGCCTTCACTTCCGCACCGAAGCGGATCAGCTTTTCCACCGCCGCTTCGCGCACCGGCAGGTCGAACGGCGCGCCGTCGACGTAGAAATAGAACGCGCCGCCATACGCGATGTCGCCGGTCACGGTGCCGAACGACGGCGTATCGACCGACACGTCGCGCCGCCAGATGAACGACGGCACGTTGACGAAGCGCACGGGCCCCGCATGCTCGCCGTCCCACCTGACGAAGGCCTCGATGAAGCCGCACGGCGCGTCGATGCCGACCCACGTTTCCGGCATCGTGCGCTGCACCCAGCCGAGTTCGACCGCGGCGGTCGACAGCGCGATCACGCCGTGCCCGCAATGGTCGCTGTAGCCTTCGTTGTGCACGAAGATCACCCCGAAATCGGCGTTCGGCGACACGGGCTCGGTCAGGTAGCCGCCGTACATGTCGGCGTGGCCGCGCGGTTCGAACATCAGCGCGCGGCGGATCTCGTCGGCGTTCTCCTTGAGCCATGCGCGACGCTGGACGATCGTGTCGCCAGGCAGGCGCGGCAGCCCGCTCGTGACGATGCGGAACGCTTCGCCGCCCGTATGGACTTCGACGGTGGAAAGGGATCGGGAAATTTTCATGTTCGGTCGAATGCGTTGAAACGAAGGACGGCGGCCGGGCCGCCGTCCGATGGCGGGCTGGCCGTTACTTCGCGTACGGCTCGGGCAGGCCGTTGCGGATCACGTAGACGGACGTCGGCGCGCCCTTCAGGTCGCCGTTCGCGTCGAACGAATAGGTGCCCGCGACGCCCGCATAGTTCGACTTCGCGAGCTGCGCGATCAGCTTCGCCTTGTCGGTGGTCGTGCCGGCCTTGACCATCGCGTCGGCGAGCAGCTTCACGCCGTCGTAGTAGTTGACGCCGTAGACCTGCGTGTCCGTGTGATAAGCGTCGTGGTACTTCTTCAGGAATTCGCGCCCGGCCGGCGTTTTCTCGAGCGCGACGCCGCCCTGCGCGCAGTAGACGATCGATGCCGCATCGCCCGCCACCTTGCCCATGTCGGCCGAGCAGATGCCGTCGCCGCCGAGCAGCTTCGCGCGCAGCCCGCGCTGCTTCATCTGCTTGGCCATCGGCGCGCCCTGCGCCGCATAACCGCCGAAGAAGATCACGTCCGGGTTGCCCGCCTTGATCTTGGTGAGAATGCCGAGGAAATCGGTGGCCGACGAACTCGTGTATTCCTGGTCGACGATCTTGATCCCGTTCGCCTTCGCGATGTTCATGAACTGCTCGGCGACGCCCTGCCCGTATGCGGTGCGATCGTCGACGACGGCCGCGGTTTTCGCGTTCAGCGTCTTCGCGGCGAACGTGGCCATCGTGCCGCCGAGCTGCTCGTCGCTCGCGCCGATCCGGAAGATGTTCTTGAAGCCCTGCTTCGTGAGTGCCGGATTCGACGCGACCGGCAGGATCGGCACGCCTGCATTCGAATACACGCGCGATGCCGGGATCGCGACGCCCGAGTTGTACGGCCCGAGCACCGCGACGACACCCTTGTCGACGAGGTTCTGCGCGACCTGCACGCCGGCCTTCGGGTCGGCCTGGTCGTCGTCTGAAATCAGCTTGAACGTGACGGTCTTGCCGGCCACCTTCACGCCGGCCTTGTTGAGTTCGTCGACGGCAAGGCGCGCGCCGTTTTCATTGTCCTTGCCGTTCGCGGCCTGCGGGCCCGTCAGCGGCGCCGAATGGCCGATCATCACGACTTCCTGCGCGTGCGCGGAAGTCAGCGCGCCGGCGGCAACGGCCACCGAGAGCGCGGTAACGAGATGTCGCATGATGTCTCCTGATTGGTTTTGTGTGAAACCAATGTAGGACACGCGTGGTCACATCGCAAGCAATTTCAAAATAATTTTCGCGATTCTGGTCATATTTCAGACCAGAACGAAGCCGTGCACGTCACTTCGGCGCGATGTCGCGCCGCACGCGGCGGATATGCTGCTCGACATAGAACGCAGCCGCATCGGCATCTCCGGACACGATCGCCTCGTAGATCAGCCGGTGTTCGGACACGTAGAGCCGGATCCGGCCCGCGTCGTAGATGCCGTCGTCCTTCAGCCGCTTCCAGAGCGGCTGGTCCATCGTCTTCGCGACCTCGTCCGCGATCTTCACGATCAGCGGATCGCCGGTCATCAGCGCGAGCTGCCGGTGGAACAGCCGGTCGCTCTCGTTCCACAGCGCGCGCTGGTGCGGATCGTCGACGTCGGTGATGGTTTCCATCTGCGCGAGATAGCGCTCGGCGCCCGGGTCGGCGCGGCCGTGCGAGGCAGCGAGGCGCGCGATCGCGGGTTCCAGGATCAGCCGCACGTCGAGCGTCGACGTCGGGCTGAAATCGGCCTCGGACGCCGCCCGCATGTCGCCGCGTTCCGCGAGCACGTCGAGCGGCGACGCGACGACGTAGGTGCCAGAATTGCGCTTCGTGAACACCAGCCCTTCGTTCTGCAGCGCGCCGAGCGCCTCGCGCACGGCCGGCCGGCCGACCTGGAACAGCACCGCGAGCTCGCGCTCGGACGGCAGCCTCGAATCGGCCGCGTAGCGCCCCGCGCGAATCTCGTCGCGGATCTTCTCGGCGACCTGCTCGTAGATCTGCAGCGGCCTGAAACCGCCTTCGAGTGATTCGGGACGCGCGGACATCATCGTATGGCTCCTGCCCGGTCGCGGGCGTGGACTTGGAATGGGTTCGCACTATACCGGAGCGGCGCCGGCATCGAGACCACGGCGACCCTTTTGGACAGATATTAGAACCAAAACCGGCGCTTCGGTTTATTTCCCGGGTTGCCGGTGCGATGGAAAGTGGTATAGATTCGATCCACACTGCCACCGTGTCACGGTATCCGGCAGCCCCCTTGGCGGGCGCGTCATGCGCCCGTCGTCCACGTTCACCGACGCCTGCGACGTACACGATGACCGCCCTTTCCCGGATTCCCGTTTTCGATGCGGCCGACACGGCCGCGCTGCTCGACTACCCGGCGCTGCTCGCCACGCTCAGGCAGGCCGTCGCCGAGTACGCGGCGGGTGAGATCGTCAGCCCCGAACGCCTGGTCGTGCCGCTGCAGGCCGGCGGCGTGATGCTGTCGATGCCGTCGAGCGCGCGCGACCTTGCCACCCACAAGCTCGTGAACGTATGCCCCGGCAACGGCGCGCGCGGGCTGCCGACGATCCTCGGCCAGGTGACCGCGTACGACGCGACCACCGGCGAGATGCGCTTCGCGCTCGACGGCCCGACGGTCACCGGCCGCCGCACGGCGGCCGTCACCGCGCTCGGCATCGACGCGCTGCATGGCGCCGCGCCGCGCGACATCCTGCTGATCGGCACCGGCAAGCAGGCGGCCAATCACGCGGAAGCGCTCGCGGCGATCTTTCCCGACGCGCGCCTTCACGTGCGCGGCACCAGCGCCGACAGCGCGGCCGCCTTCTGCGCCGCGCACCGCGCGCAGGCGCCGCGACTCGCTCCGCTCGACGGCGACGCGATTCCCGATGCGATCGACGTCGTCGTCACGCTGACGACGAGCCGCACGCCCGTCTACCGCGAAGCCGCGCGCGAAGGCCGGCTCGTGGTCGGCGTCGGCGCGTTCACCGCGGATGCGGCCGAGATCGATGCGAACACGGTGCACGGCAGCCGGCTCGTCGTCGACGATCCGGCCGGCGCGCGCCACGAGGCCGGCGACCTGATCGTCGCGCAGGTCGACTGGCAGCAGGTCGCGTCGCTCGCCGACGTGCTGGGCGGCGCATTCGCCGTCGGCGGACCGCTGCTGTTCAAGAGCGTCGGCTGCGCCGCGTGGGATCTTGCCGCGTGCCGCACCGCACGCGATGCGCTGGACGCGCGCCGGGCCGGCTGACCCGGCAGCGAAGCCTACCGGCCGCGCGCGCGGCGCCGGTGCGGCGTTGCAACATCCGGAGCGCTCCGACACTTTCCCGTACGCGTTGTAGGAAACGCCCTACAACGCGTCGAAGCGGCCTACACCAACTTCCAATTCGGCCGATTTCATTTCCGGCGGCACACCACGATACTGCCGGCATGAATGCCAGCTTGTCGCCCGCCACGCTCAGGGTGTTTCTCGTCGATCACGCCGTCGCCGTCCGGCAGCGGATCGCGCTGCTCGTCGGCGCGATTCGCGGCGTCGCCGTCGTGGGCGAAGCGGAAGACGGCCAGCACGCGTGGACGCAGATCCGCGGCAGCCGGGCGGATGTCGTGATCGTCGACCTGCGGCTCGCGGACGGCAGCGGCCTCGACCTGATCGGGATGCTGTCGAAGGCCGCGCCGCGCATCGTCACGATCGTGCTGACGAATCATTCGGCGCCGGCATTCAGAGAGGCATGCGCGACGGCCGGAGCCGACTACTTCTTCGACAAGACCGTCGAATTCGACGCCGCGTGCCGTGTCATCGAATCCCTGGTGCATGCTCGCGTGCACCGCCCCTGACGTGCCGGAGCGACTCATGTCCACAGCCACCGCCTGCCCCGCCGACGTCCCCTTCGCGCCCCGGCCGACGACTCCGCTTCGTGCGGTCACGCGCGCCGACGCCGCCAAACATCCCGCCGCACGCTGCTCGGCCTGCGCGATGCGCTCGATGTGCCTGCCGCCGCAACTGACGGCCGCCGAATACGGCCGGCTCGACGCGATCATCTGCACGACCCGGCAGGTTCGCCAGGGCGACGCGCTGTTCCGCACCGACGATCCGTTCCAGAGCATCTATGCAGTGCGCGCGGGTTCGGTCAAGACGGTGATGATGCATCGCGACGGCCGCGAACACGTGACCGGCTTCCAGATCGCCGGCGACACGCTCGGGATGGACGGCATCGGCAGCGGCCAGCACTGCTGCGACGCGATCGCGCTCGAAGACAGCGTCGTGTGCGTCATCCCGTTCGGTGCGCTCGAAGCGGCGTGCCGCGAGATCAAGCCGATGCAGCACTTCCTCTATCAGATGCTGAGCAGCGAGATCGTGCGGAAATCGAGCCAGATGCTGCTGCTCGGCACGATGTCGGCCGAACAGCGCGTCGCGCATTTCCTGCTGAACCTGTCGTCGCGCTTCGAGGCGCGCGGCTATTCGGCGACCGAATTCAACCTGCGGATGACGCGCGAGGAAATCGGTTGTTATCTCGGGATGAAGCTGGAAACGGTCAGCCGGATGTTCTCGCGCTTCCATCGCGAAGCACTGGTCGAAACACGCGGCAAGCGCGTGCGCATCATCGACGCGCAAGCGCTCGCGCGGGTCTGACTCGGGTCGGACTTACGCGCCGGCATCGTCCGCGCGGCATCGCGCGCCGTGCGTCACCGAGCCGTGCCATCGGTGGTCGCCGCGTCGCGCAGCATCACCCTGCCACCGCCCGCCTGCCGCGCGATCAGCGCCTGTTCGGCCTGGGCGAACGCGCGGTGCAGCGCATCGTCCACGTCATCGCCACTGCACGGCGGCAGCGGCCTGAGCGCCTCGTCATGAAACACCAGGTCGAGCCGCACGTCGTATGTGCGCGCGCCGTCGGCCGCCACGCGCGATTCGATTGCGAGGTGACAGCCGTCGATCAGCGCGCGAAACCGTTCGAGCCGCACCAGTTGCGCGCCGGCTTCGGCTTCGATCGCGGCCGAACCCGTGAATCCGAGGCAGGCGATCTGCATGCCCACGCCCATGTCGTTTCTCCTGACGGGGCCGCCCGCTCGTCGACCGCCTTGCATGCACCGGCTGCGCCGAAAGGCGGCGGTGCGTATTTCCCGTGGCGTGGCGCGGATTCTTCGATCGCTGGCCTGCCGATAAGTCTGTCCGCACCTCTGCCGGCGCGGCACCGTTCATACGTTGAATACCTGCGACGTCTTCATCTCGATCCACGTCATTCCGGCCCGCAGCCCTTCGATCATCGCCTCGCGCTCGGTCGGATACGCATGGCTGTGCTCGAACGTATGATGAAAGCGCGCGGCGCCGCTGCCGTGCTCGACCGACACGCGGCAGCGGAATTCCCCCGATTCGCACGGGCGCGTCTCGACTTCGACCGACCAGTCGCGTTCGTGAATGTTGCCCTGCAGACTCATATGCCCTCCCGCGGTGTCAATCGCCGAGCCTGAAGTGGCCGCTGTGCAGCAGCACCGGCCGGCCGCCGATTTCCTCGAGCATCCGTCGTGCCATCGCTTCGATCGCCGGCCGGTGCGCGTCGAACGCGGCCAGCAGGTCGCGTTCGAGCAGCGACGGCGCGCCGAAATGGTCTTCCAGTGCCTCGGCCGTGACCGCGCACTGCACGCAACGTCCGTCGACCAGCGCCGAAAACGCGACGACCAGGTCGCGCGCGCAATATTCGGCCGGCTCGGGCGGGAAGGTAATGTGCATCTGTCCGCCTGTCATTGTCGTGATGACTCCATGACGAGAGCATAGTGGCGCGCGCGGCCGCCCGCTTGACCCACGTCAACCGGTTCGCTGCACCGCACGATCGCAGTGCGGTATCGTGCCGCCGCGTCAGTCCGATTCAGCTCGCTTCAGCCCGCATCGGGCTCGATCGCCGCGCCGCGCTCCGCGAGCAGCTCGCGCAGCACGCTGCGGTGGCAATGGCGCTCGTCGTCGCAGTAACAGCCGATCGAGAACGCGGTGGTCGCCGATAGCGCCGCCAGCAGGTCCAGCACCTTTGCCGGATCGCCATGCGCCATCTCCGCGCGGAAGTGGCGCTTGAACGCGTTCCATTCGGCGTCCGTTTCGGCCGCCTGCGCCTGCGCGACGAGCTCGGGGCTCGGCGACAGCGTCGGCAACCATACATCATAGTAGTTGCGCGACGCGAATTCCGCCTTCGGAACGCCGCGCGGCGGCCGCCGCACCGTCCCGATCCGCAGGCCCTCGCCGGCCGCGCGCGGCGTGCCGAGCTGGATGATCCGGATGCCCATGTCGCTCCTCTGCCCTGTGTCCGATTCCGTGATCGTACCGCCGCGCCTGGCCACGCGTCAGCCGGGCAGCACGCATCGCGGCCGCGCAACAAAAAACCGGCTGCCTCCGCGACGGGAGACAGCCGGTTCGGCCGGCAGCATTGCGCGCCGGGCGCGCGACGATCAGACGCCGCTCTTCAGCACCTTGCCGATTGCGTCGGCAACGATGCCGACGTTCGAGTCGTTCAGGCCCGCCACGCACATCCGGCCGGAACGCAGGATGTACACGCCGTGCACTTCGCGCAGCGCGTCGACCTGCGATTCGGTCAGGCCCGTGTACGTGAACATCCCGCGCTGCTTCACGTAGCGCGTGAGCGCTTCGCCGCTGACGTGGTCGCGCAGGCCGTCGTGGATCGACTGGCGCATCCGCGCGATGCGGCGGCACATCGCGGACAACTCTTCTTCCCACTGCTTGCGCAGCGCCGGCGTGCCGAGCACGGCCGCGACGACCTTCGCGCCGTAGGTTTGCGGGTTGCTGTAGTTCGAGCGCACGGCGCCGGCCAACTGGCCGAGCACGCGCTCGGCCGCGGCCGCATCCTCGCAGACGACGCTCAGGCCGCCCACGCGCTCGCCGTACAGCGAGAAGTTCTTCGAGAACGAGTTCGCGACCAGCGCCGGCACGCCGCGGCGGGCCAGTTCGCGCACCGCGAACGCGTCCGCGTCGAGGCCCGCGCCGAAGCCCTGGTATGCCATGTCGACGAACGGCAGCAGGCCGCGCGCCTCGATCACGTCGATCAGCTTTTCCCACTGGCCTTCGTCGAGGTCGACGCCGGTCGGGTTATGGCAGCACGCGTGCAGCAGCACGATGCTGCGCGCCGGCAGCGCGTCGATCGCCGCGAGCATCGCGTCGAACTTCAGGCCGCCCGTCGCCTCGTCGTAGTACGGATACGTGTTCACCGTGAAGCCGGCGCGCTCGAAGATGAAGCGGTGGTTTTCCCAGCTCGGATCGCTGAGCCATACCTGCGCGTCCGGGAAGTAGCGCTTCAGGAAATCGGCACCCACCTTCAGCGCGCCCGAGCCGCCGAGCGTCTGCAGGGTCGCGATGCGGCCGGCCGCGCGGGCCGGGTGATCGGCACCGAACACGAGCGCCTGCACGGCGTCGCGATACGCAGGCAGGCCGACCATCGGCAGGTACGGCTTAGGGCCGCTCTCGCGCTGCAGCGCGGTTTCGGCTTCGCGCACGGCGCCCATCACCGGAATCCGGCCCTCGGCATCGAAGTAGATGCCGATGCTCAGGTTGACCTTCCGGTCGCGCGGATCTTTCTGGAAGTTCTCGTTGAGCGTCAGGATCGGGTCGCCCGGGTACGCGTCGATGTGTTCGAACATGGCTTGAGTCGGTCTCGTTTGGAAGAATGGTCGGTGGTGGCCTGCGTCAGCCTGCGGACGCGCCGTCGCGCACCGCATAGCCTGCATCCTTCTGACGGAATCGATACCCGATCGCGAGCACCGCGAGCCATACCGGGATCAGGTACACCGACAGGCGGAGATCCGGCGTCAGGTACATCACGACGAGAATGCCGGCCATGAATGCCAGGCACAGGTAATTCGTGAAAGGATAGCCCAGACTGCGGAAGGAAGTCTTCTCCCCGGCTGCGCGCTTGGCCTGGCGGAACTTCAGGTGGATCAGGCTGATCATCGCCCAGTTGATGATCAGCGCCGACACGACGAGGCCCATCAGCACCTCGAAAGCCTTGCCCGACATGAAGTAGTTGACCAGCACGCACGCGCCGGTGGCGAGCGCCGACGCGCCGAGCGCAGCGAGCGGAATGCCGCGCTTGTTCACCGAGCACAGCACCTTCGGCGCATTGCCCTGCTGCGCGAGGCCGAACAGCATCCGGCTGTTGCAGTACACGCCGCTGTTGTAGACCGACAGCGCGGCGGTCAGCACGACGACGTTCAGCACGTTCGCGACCAGGTTGCTGCTCAGCGCGTGGAAGATCAGCACGAACGGGCTGCCGCCGCTGACGACCTTCTCCCACGGATACAGCGACAGCAGCACGGCGAGCGCGCCGATGTAGAAAATCAGGATGCGGTAGATGACCTGGTTGGTCGCGCGCGGGATGCTGTGCTTCGGATCGTCGGCCTCGGCCGCCGTGATGCCGACGAGTTCGAGCCCGCCGAACGAGAACATGATCGCGGCCATCGACATCACGAGGCCCGACACGCCGTTCGGGAAGAAGCCGCCGTGCTGCCACAGGTTCCTGACGCTGGCCTCCGGCCCGGCATTGCCGCTGGCGAGCAGCCAGCCGCCGAAGCCGATCATCCCGACGATCGCCGCGACCTTGATGATCGAGAACCAGAATTCCGTCTCGCCGTACGACTTCACGCTGGTCAGGTTGATCAGGTTGATGACGACGAAGAACACGAGCGCCGACACCCAGGTCGGCACGCCCGGCCACCAGTACTGCACGTAGATCCCGACGGCCGACAGTTCGGCCATGCTGACGAGGATGTACAGCACCCAGTAGTTCCAGCCCGACAGGAAGCCCGTGAAGTGGCCGAAATACTTGTTGGCGAAGTAGCTGAACGAACCTGCGACGGGCTCGTCGACGACCATCTCGCCGAGCTGGCGCATGATGAAGAACGCAACGATGCCGGCCACCGCATAGCCGAGCAGCACGGACGGGCCGGCCATCTTGATCGTCTGCGCGATGCCGAGGAACAGCCCCGTGCCCAGCGCGCCGCCGAGCGCAATCAGCTGGATGTGCCGGTTCTTCAGCCCGCGCTTCAGGCCGTCGCTCTCGTTTCCAGAAACCATGTCTTCTCCACTCTGTCCGCCTCCGCCTGAAGCGGTGCGGCGCGCCTCGGTGTGCCGGGCGCTGTTTTCGCTGTGCCGGCGGCGTTCGTGGAGCCGCCGGGTTGGGAACTGCAATCTTCGCGTGGCGGCGCCCGATTCGCGTCGGCGTGCCCGCCAGACCGGCCGCCGACTTGTCGCCCACGCCGCATTGCTGCGGCCACACACGAAAATCCGGCGTCAGTTTAGCGTCGCGACGGCGAAATCGGGTTTCGTAACCCGTTCATGCAAACCCTACATTATGAGATAAGATTGCATCCAGGAGACAAATGAGGAAATAAAAATGCCTGAACCGGTTCTCGACCGCATCGATCGCCACTTGCTTTCGATCCTGCAGGAGAACGGCCGTGCGTCGAACCTCGATCTGGCGAAGGCCGTCGGCCTGTCACCCGCGCAGACATTGCGGCGCCACCGGCGGCTGGAAGAGATCGGCGCGATCCGCCGCTACGAAACCCGGCTCTGCCCCGACACGCTCGGCTTCGGCGTCACCGCGTTCGTGCATGTGACGATGGAGCGCGGGCATATCCGCGACCTGTCGAAGTTCCAGAAACTGGTGTCCGATCTCGCGCAGATCCAGGAGTGTTTCTCGGTGACGGGCGACATCGACTATGTGCTGAAGGTCGTCGCGCACGACCTGAAGGGGCTGTCGCAGTTCCTGCTCGAAACGCTGATGCGGATTCCCGGCGTGAGCGGCGTGCATTCGAGCGTGTGCCTCGACGAGATCAAGTGCACGAGCGCGATGCCGGTGGAGGCGTGACAGCCGGCGCGCCTGCCGGTCATTCGCAGATGGGCGTCGGCGAGATCGACGGCGGCGTTGCCGCCACGTGACCGTCGAATGAATTCCGTACAAATTCGAATTAGTCCCATAGACAATTTCTCCCTTATCGATGACTGTCTTCGATTCCTTAATGCAAAAGGAAACGACGATGCGCAGAACAGCAGCAAGAGACAGTGACTCGACAACTACCGGCGGATTCGTCATTGCCGTCACGTCAACGATATTCGATAACGGTAAACGCATTGCTCTGGATGGCGACGAAGCAACGTGTGGCAATTGCAACGGGGCATTCAAGATTTTCGGCAGCGCCACGCGCATGAGTTGCCACGGTCGTAGAGTCGTTTTGAATGGAGACCCCGTGCTCTGTCCGTGTGGACAAAACAAGGTCATCGCAGGCGGCGACAGCCGAATTTTCTACGAAGCTGACAGCGGCACGTCCAGGCAAGTGGCAGCCACCCGTGAAGCTCGGTCACCTACATCGCCAACCCAATCTGCCGCGCCTTCCGGCTACGACGAAAAGCTGGTGTGTACGACGCGCAAGTCAATACTTGTCGGATATCCGTACCACATCGAAACGGCGGATGGCCGCACGTACAACGGCCGACTCGATCCAAGCGGAGAATTGCCCCGCATCGATACCGGCAACAAACCCGATGAGTACACGGTTTATTGGGGCGACGAAGCCATCGAAAAACAATACGAGAGTTGACTGATGCCAAACAAGCCTACGAAGGTTCGCTCGAACGACACTAAAGGGTCCATCAAACCGGTAACGCTTCAGACGTTGTCATTTCGGGAACTTTGGAGCGCCTATCCAAAGAAGGATCCATACGACGATCCCACCGGCCAGTATGAGAACCAGTGCGCCATTCGCATGAGCCTTACGTTTCACCACGTCGGAAGCGACATGAAGTCGTTTTCGCAGAAGGTGTTGAAACCGATGCCGGGGAAGAAGTCGTTAGGTCGTCTGATACTCGACGGGAAAGCGACAGCGACCCGCGCCTACGAGTTGGCCGAATGGTTGAAGCTTCATCCGTTCCTCGGCCTGGGCAAGCCGGAGAACATCACCGGCCAGGATTGGCAGCGCAAGATTAAAGGCCGAACCGGTATCATCTATTTTTTTGGCTACTGGCGGCAAGAAGGGGATTCTGGCGACGCGTTGAGCGGCGGCCATATTGACCTATGGAACAAGGATACCCTTACGCCATCTACCGCTTCGTTCTGGAGGTTTCGCATAGGCGTGCCGAGCATGATTAACCCACTTGATTACCTTCGGGGTCGACGCGGGAATTGGTATTCAGATCTGGCCGACTCGAAAGAAATCCTTTTCTGGGAAGTTAAATGAAACGACTGTCGGTTGCAGTTCCGGGGTTCCTATGGGGTTTGCTCATCACATGGGCGTCCCTTTACACGTTCAGCCGTATTCATTGGCCTGCTCCGCCGTCGCATTCGACCGGCTGCAACGACATGGAACACTGCGCTCCACACGCGGTATTCATCGTCGGCCTGTTCGCTCTGACCTTGTGGCCTTCGGTCGTCTTTGCCGCACTCAATGCCTTCGCTTACCGACGTTGGTCGTCGCGCAAGTGGGGTATCACGTTCATTGCAGCTACGCTATTTGTTGTTCTCTTTCATCTTGCGACCTACGCGCTCCCCGCGCTAGGTCTTTTCGGCTAAATCGGCCTACCGAAGCGGCCCGATGGAGTTTGTGCGCCGCTTCGCCTCCCTCCACGGTTCTCTCCAAATACGGTTTAATTTGTTGCGTCAGCAACGATTAAGCTCACACGTCAGCTTTCGGATTTCGGTTCTGAAAATCAGCACCCGGCCATATACGCATTGCGCATCCTGGGACGCCTTCACCGCACCGCCTCGAACGCACTGATCAGCAGCGCCCCCGCCGCAATCACCGCACATCCCACAGCACGGCGCGGCGTCAGTCGCTCGCCGAGATACACGCGTGCGATCAGCGCCGCGAACACCACGCTCGTTTCGCGCAGCGCCGACACCGGCCCCATCGGCGCGCGATCCATCGCCCAGATCACGATGCCGTACGCAAGCGCCGCGAACACGCCGCCGCACACAGCCTTCGCCGTCTCGCCGACATCCTGCGTCAGCCGCAGCGGCCCCGCGCGCAGCCGGTAGTACGCGGCCATCATCATGCCCGTCAACACGAACATCCACGCGGTATAGCCGACCGTGCTGCCGCTTTCCCGCACGCCGATCCCGTCGACCACGCTATAGGCCGCGATCGACACGCCGGTCGCGAACGCGGTCGGCAGCACCTGCGTCATCCGGTGCTTCGCGCCGCGCCCGCCCTCCAGCCCGATCGCCATGATGCCCGCGCAGATCAGCACGAGCCCGCCTTGCGCGCCGGCGTTCAGGTGCTCGCCCGAGAACACCGCCGCGCCGAGCGTGACGAGCAGCGGCGCGGTGCCGCGCGCGACCGGGTAGGTAACGGTCAGGTCGCCGTGCTCGTATGCGCGCACAAGCAGCAACGTGTAGACGACGTGGATCACGGCCGATGCGACGACACAGAGCCAGCTCACGGGCGTGATCGGCGCGGCGGCAGGCAGGAACAGCAGCGCGAACAGCCCGATCGCGATTTGCAGCACCGTGGCCGACCGCAGCCGGTCGCCGCTGCTGCGCACGAGTGCATTCCATGACGCATGCAGGAACGCCGCACACAGGACAGCAAACAGAACCGGGATCGGCATGCTGAATTCTCGGTAACGGTCGACAACATGAAATCGTCGCCTCAGGGCGTTCATCGTATGAATACGTCACACGATTGTCAAAAACGCGGTAACCACGGCATTACGCGCGAACCGGCCGACGGCACCCTCTCGCCCGCCTCGCGCGGCATTCACGGCAACGGCCCCGCGCGCCGCGAAATGTGTCTTCGTGGTTGCGCGCGGTCTGCCCCTTTCCGTTCTCTTTCGCACCGCGTTGCGCCGTAATGGAATCGATACCGCAGCGCAACCGTCGCGAAACCACTCCGTCCCCATATCTTCATACGCGACTGTTCCAATGCGCGTGCTCTCTCGCGAGCTCCGCGCCGAACCGACACGGCGACGGGGCCGCTCTCCACCATCGAAGGCCTTACCTGGAGTTTCCCGATGTTCCGTCAAGCCTTGCTCGTCACCGCCTGCGCAGCCGCGGCGCTTGCGCTGTTCGCCTGCGGCGGCAGCGACGATCCGACGTCGACGCCCGCGGTGTCGTCGCAAGATGCGCTGCAGACCGCCACGCCGATCAAGCACGTCGTCGTGATCTACGGTGAAAACATCTCGTTCGACCACTACTTCGGCACCTACCCGAACGCGGCGAACCCGTCGGGCGAACCGGCGTTCACCGCGAAGCCCGGCACGCCGACGCCCAACGGCCTGACGGGCACGCTGCTCACCGCGAACCCGAACTTCACGAACACGGCCAACGGCACCGACGCGGCGAACCCGTTCCGCCTCGACCGCACGCAGGCCGCGACCGCCGACCAGAACCACGCGTACACGGCCGAACAACTGGCCGAGGACAACGGCCTCGCCGACCTGTTCCCGAAATACACCGGCAAGGGCTCGTCCGGCGGCGCCGGCGCGTTCGGCACGAAGGGCCAGGTGATGGGCTACTTCGACGGCAACACCGTGACCGCGCTGTGGAACTACGCGCAGCGCTTCGCGATGAGCGACAACGCCTACACGACGGTCTACGGCCCGTCGACACCGGGCGCGCTGAACGTCGTGTCGGGGCAGACCAACGGGATGCAGATCGTCAAGACGTCGAAGCAGCCGTCGACGCTCGCAGCCACCTCGTACTACATCAACGACGGCCAGGGCGGCTTCACGATGATCAATGACGTCGACCCCGGCTTCGACGTGTGCTCGAGCACGACCGACCAGGCGATGATGACGGGCAAGAACATCGGCGACCTGCTGAACGGCGCGAAGATCACGTGGGGCGGCTTCATGGGCGGCTTCAACCTGTCGACGACCAACGGCAACGGCACGACTGGCTGCAGCCGCAGCACGGTCGCCACCGCCGTGAACGCGGCGACGGCCGACTACATCCCGCACCACAACTGGTTCCAGTACTACGCGTCGACGTCGAATCCGCAGCACACGCGCCCGAGCTCGATCGCGGCGATCGGTTCGAGCGTCCAGACCGACGGCAAGACGGCGGAACCCGCGAACCACCAGTACGACAGCGACGATTTCTTCGCCGCGGTGAAGGCCGGCAACTTCCCGTCGGTCAGCTTCCTGAAGGCGCCGGCCGCGCAGGATGCGCACGCGGGCTATTCGGATCCGCTCGACGAGCAGGCGTTCGTGACGAAGGTCGTCAACTTCCTGCAGCAGCAGCCGGACTGGCAGAACACGGCCGTGATCGTCACCTATGACGACTCCGACGGCTGGTACGACCACGTGTACACGGCGCCGACCCATTCGTCGTCCGACGCCGTCGACCAGGTCAACGGCAACGGCAAGTGCGGCACGGGCGGCACCACGGGCGTGAACGGCGGCACCGTGAACGGCCGCTGCGGTCCGGGCGTGCGAATTCCGCTGATCGTGATCTCGCCGTATGCGAAGCAGAACTATGTCGACCACACGATGATCGACCAGGCATCGGTCGTGCGCTTCATCGAGGACAACTGGCTTGGCGGCCAGCGCATCGGCGGCGGCTCGTTCGATGCGACGGCGGGCGACCTGCGCGGGTTGTTCGACTTCACGTCGAAGCCGAACACGACGCCGCTGTACCTCGACCCGACGCTCGGTACGGCATTGAGCGCGGCGCCGTCGATCTGATCGGCTTCCGTTGACCGCAGGCCGGCGCATCACGCGCCGGCCGTTTCCATTTAACGCGCCGCTTCGCGCGGCGCCCGATTTCCGACCGACAGCATGACAGCTCGCCCCGCGTTCCCGTCTCCCGACGCCTCCGGCACCCCCGCGCCGCGCTCCCCTTCCCGCCTGCTGCGCCGCGCGGCGTTCGTGCTCGGCGCGGCCGTGCTCGGCTATGGCGCATTCGCGGTCGCGTTCCCCGCGCGGGTGCCCGCGGCGATCGGCACCGTCGTCGCCGACTGGACGGGCGCGAATCCGCATCCGGTCGTGCTGCAGCGGCCCGCCGCGCAGCCGCTGTCGGCGGTCGCGCAGCTCGGGCGGGCGCTGTTCGTCGATCCGTCGCTGTCCGCGTCGGGCAAGCAGTCGTGCGCGTCGTGCCACAGCCCCGATCATGCGTACGGCCCGCCGAACGCGCTCGACGTGCAGCCGGGCGGCCTCGCGATGACGCAGCACGGGTATCGCCCGCCGCCGTCGCTGATGTATCTGTACCGCCAGCCGAACTTCAGCATCGGCCCCGATGCCGGTGAAAACGACGCCGCGCCGAGTGTCGCGCAGCAGGCCGCGGCGGCGGCCGGCGTCGTCAAGGCGCAGAAGGTGGCCGGCACGTCGGCCGCGCCGCAGCTCGTGCCGCAGGGCGGGATGTTCTGGGACGGCCGCGCCGATACGCTGCAGCAGCAGGCGTTCGGCCCGCTGCTGAATCCGGTCGAGATGGCGAACGCGAGCATCGACGACGTCGCGCACAAGCTCGCGCAGTCGTCGCACCGCGCGCAGTTCGAGCAGCTGTTCGGGGTGCGTGTGTTCGACAGCCCGCAGCTCGCGGTGTCGGAAGCGATGTTCGCGATCGCGCGGTATCAGGTCGAGGATCCGTCGTTCCATCCGTACAACAGCAAGTACGATCGCTGGCTCGAGGGCCGTGCGCGCCTGTCGCAGGCCGAACTGCGCGGGCTGCGCCTGTTCAACGATCCGGACAAGGCGAATTGCGCAGGCTGCCACCTGTCGAAGCCCGGCAAGGACGGGCTGCCGCCGATGTTTACCGACTACCAGTACGAGGCGCTCGGCGCGCCGCGCAACAAGCAGCTTGCGCAGAACCGCAACGCGGCGTTCTACGATCTCGGCGTGTGCGGGCCGTTCCGTGACGACCTGAAGGACCAGACGCAGTATTGCGGGATGTTCCTCACGCCGACGCTGCGCAATTCGGCGACGCGCCAGGTGTTCTTCCACAACGGCGTGTTCCACACGCTCGACCAGGTGATGGCGTTCTACAACGAGCGCAGCATCTCGCCGCAGAAGTTTTATTCGCGCGGCACGGACGGCAAGGTCGACGAGTACGACGACATCCCGCCGAAGTATCGCGCGAACGTCGACGTGACCGATGCACCGTTCGATCGCAAGCCGGGCGACACGCCCGCGATGACGGCGCAGGATATCAAGGATATCGAAGCGTTTCTCGGCACGCTGAACGACGAGCCGGTGAAACATTGAGCGCCGGTTGACCGCCGCGCGGCGTCAGCGGCGCGCGCGGATGCAAAGGAAGGCCGGCGCCAACGACAGCTCCGCATGGAGTCGTTCGGACACAGCCTTCATCTCCGGCAGCGGCTTGGGTTCGACGAACCGGTCGAGCCGCCAGCCGCTGTCGGCTACCGCGTTCAGGATGTCGGCGAGCGGCCGCCGCCAGGCTTCGACATACGGCTTCGGTTCGCCGAAGCCCGACCAGTGAAAGCCGAACCGGGACGTGTCGAAATACGTGCCCTCGCCGCGCGTGCGTTCGTCCATCCAGTCGCGCATCGGATGCGCCATCGAGAACACGAGCGTCGCTCCCGGCCGCGCGACGCGCCGGAATTCGCGTAGCGGCGCTTCGAGGTCGCGCACGTAGTCGAACGCCAGCGAACACAGCACCTTGTCGAAGCGGCCGTCGGGCAGCCAGTCAAGCGGCACCGACAGATCGCCTTCCGTCACCTCGACCGCAAGACCCGCGCAACGCGTGCGGGCAAGCGCAACCATCTCCGGCGTCACGTCGAATGCGTGCACGGTCGCGCCGTGGCGCGCGAGGTGCTCGCTGCAGATGCCGGGCCCGCAGCCGGCGTCGAGCACCGTCAGGCCGTCGACGTCGCCGAGCAGCGCCATCGTCGCCGGACGCTCGTAGAGCGCGTTGTGCGCCTTGGTCGGCGCGATGTCCGCATAGCGTTGCGCGAAGCTCGCGTACGCGCGGCGGCCGGGGGAATCGATCGAGTCGGTCATGCGGCATCCGTCGGCGGAAACTGGGAGTGTCGATTCTGCCCGATCGGACGACGCATGGCGACCCGCGCCCGCGCCCCGTCAGGAAAGGCTGTCGAGCAGCCGATACCAGGCCACTCCGGCCGCGATGTAGAAGCGCTGCAACCCGTGAAACGGAATCGGCCGGATCGGCGTGGCCCGGAACGGCAGCGGCAGTTGCGCATCGCCCGACAGGTGCGCGGCCAGATGCTTGCCGAGCGTCGTCGCCATCGCGATACCGCGGCCGTTGTAGCCGAGCGCGATCGTCACGCCCGGCGCGGGCTCGTGCACGTGCGGCATGAAATCCGCGGTGATCGCGACGCGCCCCGCCCAGCGGTATTCGAACCGGACACCCTTCAGTTGCGGATACAGCAGCGTCGTCGCGCGCTCGAGATGGCGCCAGTCGCTCGTCGCGCGCGGCTCCGCGAACGGGCCGCGGCCGCCCATCAGCAGGCGGCCGGCCGAGTCGCGGCGGAAATACAGCAGCAGGCGCCGCGCGTCCGATGCGACCTCGCCGCCGGCGAGAATGTCGCGACCGAGATCCGGCGCGAGCGGCTGCGTCGCGACGATGAAACTGTTCGCGGCGATCACCGACTGGCGCAAGCCGGGCCACAGCCCGTCCGTGTAGCCGTTGGTCGCGATCACGACGCGATCCGCCGACAGCGTCGCACCGCCGGCCGTCGCGATCCGCCAACGGCCGTCGGCACGCGTCAGCCCGACGGCGCGCGTCAGCCCGTGCACGACCGCCCCGCTCGCCTGCGCAGCGCGCACGAGGCCGCGCGTATAGCTGAGCGGCTGCACGCTGCCTGCGCGGCGATCGATCCAGCCGCCCGCGTACGCGTGCGTGCCGAGCCGCCGCGCGACGTCGTCGCGGCCGAGTACTTCGACCGGCGCGCCGCGCGCGGCCCACTGCTGCGCGCGGCGCGCGACCGTATCGAGCATCGCGACAGTCGGCGCCGGCTGGATCCAGCCGTGGCGACGCGCATCGCAATCGATCGCGTGCCGCGCGATCAGGTCGAACACCGTGTCGGCCGCGCCGCCGACAACGCCGGCAAGCTGCTCGCCGGCCTCGTCGCCGAACCGGCGGATCAGTTCGTCGGGGTCGTATTTCAGCCCGGGGATCACTTGCCCGCCGTTGCGGCCCGACGCACCCCAGCCCGGCTGCGCGCCGTCGATCACGCGCACGTTGGCGCCGCGTTCGGCCAGGTGGAGCGCGGTCGACAGACCCGTGAAGCCGGCGCCGACGATCGCCACGTCGCACGACGCGGACGCATCGAGCGCGGGGGTGTCAGGCGCCGGCGCGGCTGTCGCCGCCCACAGCGAATCCGGCCACTGTGAGTCGGGCCATGCGGGTGCCGATTTCCTTTCGCTCATGGTCGATCCGGGTTGGCGGCGCCGTCCGACGCCAGCAGGCGACGCAGGAATTCCTGCGTGCGGGGA
Source organism: Burkholderia sp. NFPP32 (assembly GCF_900119325.1). NCBI lineage: Bacteria > Pseudomonadati > Pseudomonadota > Betaproteobacteria > Burkholderiales > Burkholderiaceae > Burkholderia > Burkholderia sp. NFPP32. The sequence goes on from NZ_FPJP01000002.1 coordinate 184,991, forward strand.
TGCGTCGGCTGCGTGAGCACGTCGCGCGCGGGCCCGCTTTCGCAGATGGTGCCGTCGTGCAGGAAGCACACGCGATCGGCCACCTCTCGCGCGAACCCCATCTCGTGCGTGACGACCACCATGGTCATTCCGTCGCGCGCGAGCCCGCGCATCACGCCGAGCACTTCGCCGACGAGTTCGGGGTCGAGCGCCGACGTCGGCTCGTCGAACAGGATCGCCTGCGGCTCCATCGCCAGCGCGCGTGCGATCGCGACGCGCTGCTGCTGGCCGCCCGACAGCTCGGACGGGTATGCATTCATCCGATGCGCGAGCCCGACCTTGTCGAGCAGCGCGCGGGCCTGCTCGCGCGCCTGCGCGGCCGGCACCCGCCGTACATGCACGGGGCCTTCCATCACGTTCTCGAGCGCCGTGCGGTGCGAGAACAGGTTGAAGCGCTGGAACACCATGCCAACCCGCATCCGCAGTTCGTGGATACGCTTCGAATGCGCATCGACCTTCACGCCGTCGATCGTGATCGAGCCTTCGTCGTAGGTCTCGAAGCCGTTGATACAGCGCAGCACGGTCGATTTGCCCGAGCCGGACGGCCCGATCAGGCACACGACTTCGCCCTGCCGCACGTCGAGACTCACGCCCTTCAGCACGGCGTGCTGCTGGAAGCGCTTGTGTATCGAATCGATCCGGATCATGTGCCTCTCCTCAGCGCGAGCCGCTTGCCGAGCCGGTTCACGCCGAACATCAGCGGCAGGCCGAGCGCGAGATACAGCAGCGCGACGAGCGTATAGACGCTCATGTTCTGGAACGTCGACGACGCGATCAACTGGCCGGCCCGCGTGATCTCCGCGACCGTGATCGTCGACGCGACCGATGAATCCTTCAGCAGCATCACGAGCGTGTTGCCGTACGGCGGCAGCGCGATGCGGAACGCCTGCGGCAGCACCACGCGCCGCATGATCATCGGCCCGCGCATGCCGATCGCGTGCGCGGCCTCGATCTGGCCGCGGTCGATCGCCTCGATGCCGGCGCGGAAGTTTTCCGCCTGGTAGGCCGAGTACGCGATGCCGAGGCCGAGTACGCCGGCCTGGAACGCCGACAGCTGCACGCCGAGATCGGGCAGCACGAAGTACATGTAGAACAGCTGCACGATGATCGGCAGCCCGCGGATCACGTTGACGATCGTGCTGCCGGCCGTCGACACGGCGCGGTTGCGCGACACCTTCAGCAGCGCGAGGACCAGCCCGAGCACCGAGCTGAGCACGAACGCGCATGCCGTGATCTCGATCGTGACCACCGCCCCCTTCAACAGGATCGGCAGGAAATCGATCGCATTCTGAAAAAACATGAGGTCTCCTATGCGACAGCCGAGCGGGCCGCCGCAGCGGGTGCCCGCGAGATGCGGGCGATACCGGCGAGGAACCGGGGGCCGGCGCTCAGCTCATGTGCCACTTCTGCAGGATCTGCTGCAGCGTGCCGTCGCCCTTCATCTTGCGGATCGCGCCGTTGAGCTGCTCGAGCGTCGCGGTATCGCCCTTGCGCACGATGAAGCAGACCTGCCCCTTCACGACGCTCTGGTATTCGGGCACGAGCCGCACCTGGCGGTTGACGCCGTGCTCGATCTGGTACGCGACGATCGGCTGGTCGGCGAAGCCGGCCTTGATGCGCCCGAGCGCGACGTCGCGCATGATGTCGGCGATCGAATCGTAGGTCCGGACTTCCTTGAAGATGCCCTTCTTGTTGAGCGCATCGACGAACGCCGTGCCGACCTGTGCGCCGACCACCTGCCCCTTGAAATCGTCCATCGACGTATAGCGGCCCGGGTCGTCCGCCTTCACGATCACGCCTTCGCCGAACGAATAGACCGTGTCGGAGAAATCGACGACCTGCTGGCGCGCCGGCGTCTTCAGCATCGCGGCCGAGATGATGTCGATCTTCTGCGTGGTGAGCGACGGAATGAGCGCCGAGAACACGGTCTGCTGCACGTCGACGCGAAAACCGGCCGATTTCCCGGCCGCGGTGATCGCGTCGACCATCATTCCCTGGATCGAATTGCTCTTGACGTCGAGAAACGTGAACGGAACGCCGGTGGCCGTCGCGCCGACCTTCAGCGTCGGCTCGGCCGCGACGGCGCCCGCCGATGCCGCGGAGATTGCGATACAGGTGGCGAAACCGGCGGCCAGTGCGCCGAACTGCTTGATGAACGAAACCATGATGTCCCCTTCTCGAATAATCCGGTGCGCCGCCAGTCGCCGATCGACGTTGCGACGATGACCCGATCTTAAAACGAATCAAAAATATCGAAAATAGATTTTTGTGTATCGATATTCGATACGATATGATTCGATATCGAATCGACCAAGCCCCTGCTCATGGAAACTTTGCCCGATCAGTCGAACGACCTGCTGTTCAACCAGTCGCTGGAGAAAGGGCTGAACGTGCTGCGCGCGTTCAGCGCGAAGCGGCGCACGATGACGCTTGCGGAAGTGGCCGACGCGGCGGGGATGACGAAGAGCTCGGCACAGCGGATGGTCTATACGCTCGAGAAGCTCGGCTATATCCGCAAGCATCCGGTCACGCGGCGTTACCAGCTCACGCCGCACGTGATGCGGATCGGCTTCAACTACCTCGCGGCCGATACGCTGATCGACGTCGCGAATCCGTTCCTGTCCGAGCTCACGAACCTGACCGGCGAAACCACCAACCTCACCGAGCCGGACGAGGACGAGATGGTGTACGTCGCGCGTTTCGTGTCGACGAAGTTCGTGCCGATCCACATGCCGATCGGCAGCCGCATCCCGATGTACTGCACCGGCAGCGGCCGCGCGTTCCTGAGCGCGCTGCCGCCCGACGATGCGCGCGCGCGGCTCGACGGCATGGCGCGCACGCCGCACACGCCGCGCACGGTCACGGCGCTCGACGCACTCGTCGCGCTGCTCGACAGCGCGCGGCACGAAGGCTACGCCACCAATCAGGAAGAACTGTTCATCGGCGACATGTCGATCGCGGCGCCCGTGCTCGGCAGCCAGGGGCAGCCCGTCGCGGCCGTGCATGTGGTCGCGCCGACGAGCCGCTGGACGTTCGACGACGCGCGCCGCAAGCTCGCGCCGGCCGTGATCGACTGTGCGCGCGGCATCAGCAATTCGATCAGGACGCTTGAATAGCGCCGGCGATACGGTAAACAGCAGACGACACACCGCTGCATTGCGCAACGGTGCTTGATCACATCACTACAGCGGTTTCCGCGGGTTCCCCGTCCGATAGGTGCTGTTCGGGCGCAAGACGAGTTGCTTCGCCGCGGCGTCGAGCTCCTTGCCGTGATACAGGTCGACGCACTTCAGGAAGTCGAACTTCACATCCCCGACTTCCGATTCGACCACGGGATTCCGGTAATCGCGCGCGAGATACTTCGCCACCAGCGCGTCGAGCGTCAGCGACCGGCCGCCCAACGTCTCGCGCGCCTCGTTGCTGAGTTAGCGCGTCGCTGCCGAGTGTTCGCCCACCATCGCAATCGCCTTCGCCCGCCGCTCGGCCTGCCTTTGCGCAAACCGGTACGCAACAAGCGCCCCGGCCACCGCAAGCAGCATCGGCACGAGGCTGTCGTGATTCGCGCGCGTGAATTCGAGCAGCAGCACGACCGCCGTGATCGGCATCTGCATCGACGCGGCGAGAAACGCGGTCGCGCCGATCAGCGCATACCCGCCGATCGATGCGCCCGGCCAGACGAGACTCCACAGCCCGCCGAGCACGACGCCGAGCAGCGCGCCGTTCGCGAGGCCCGGTGTCAGCAGGCCACCCTCGGCGCCAGCCCGCAGGCTGCCCGCCTCGATCAGCACCTTCAGCACGAGCAGCGTCGCCGCGAGTCCGATCGTCAGCGTGCCGTCGAAGCCGAGCGACGCCGGCCCCTTGCCGTTGCCGAGCAGTTGCGGAAACCGCATCGCAAGCACGCCGATCACCGCGAAGTTGACCAGCGCGAGCACTGGCAGCCGCCCGTCTTTCGGCGCGTTCGCCCGCGCGCGGGTCGTGAGCCGCACGAAGCCGTACGCGGCGAAGCCGAACAGCGGCCCACAGACGATCGACCATGCGACGAGCGGCGCGCTCAGTACGAACGGCGGCACCGTGTACTGGTGTTCGTTGCCGAGGCCGATCCACGCGACGGCCGCCGCGATCGCCGACGTCACGACCGCGACGATCAGCGCACGCAGTTCGAACGTGCCGAGCAGCACTTCGAGCACGAAGATCGCGCCGCCGAGCGGCACGTTGTAGACGGCCGCGAGGCCCGCGCCCGCGCCGCACGCGACCATCAGCCGGCAGTCGCCGGGCGTGAGCCCCGCGCGATGCGCGAGCTGCCCGGCGAGCAGCGAACCGATCTCGCGCGGCGCGACTTCGCGGCCGAGCGGCGAACCGAGCGCGACGGTGACGATCTGCAGCAGCGCGTGGATCGTCGTGCTGACGAACGGCATCCGCGGATCGGCCGCACGCACCGCGCGGCGAATGCTGACGAGCGGCCGGCCGTACCGGTAAAGCGCCCACCAGCCGCCGCCGGCGACGATCCCACAGACGATCAGCACCGCAAGCCGGCGCAGCGGATCGGCACCGGTCACGCCGGTGAGGAAGCTCTCGGTGCCGATCACGTGCGCGATGCTGTAACCGTACGCAACGTGCTGGATCGCATGCAGCAGCAACGCGATCAGCATGCCGCCGAAGCCCGCGCCGACGCCGGTCAGGATCGTGACGACGGCCACGCGCGCGAACGGGCTGGCGGGCGGGGAAGCGGATGCGGGAGCGGACGGGAGATCGAGGCGCATGAGGTCGGCGAACGGGGATCGAAAGGACGGCGCGCAACACGCGCGCCGTCATCAGGACCGCATCGTAGGCTCGCGCGTCTCATGCGACAAACGTATTTTTCGAATCCACTCATGCATTTCATGAATATATAGCGCGAGCAACTTGCAACCGCGTTCCGCATCAACCCGGTCGATCCGGATAAGCGATGCGCTCCGGTTCACGCCGAATCTATGGATGAAAAGAATCGATGCGCGCACGCGCCGCGCATCAGGACCAGCCTTCGAACGTCAGGCCGGTTTCGGCGGCCGCCTGCTCGGGCGTCACGTCGCGCACGTGCTGGCCGAACGTCCATACGTGCTGTTCCGGATCGCGCGCGCGATAGGTGCGGTCGCCATAGAACTGGTCGGCCGGTTCCTGCAGGATTTCCGCGCCGGCCTGCCGCGCGTGTTCGCAATGCGCGTCGAGGCCGTCGGCAAGCTGCACGTGCACGCTTTGCGTGTTCCTGCCGCCGATCTCTTGAGGGCTCGCAACGAAATCGGCCCAGTGTCCGCCGATCATCACGACGCCGCCGCGATGCGTGAGCTCCGCATGCGTGACCTCGCCTTCGGGCGTACGGACGACGATGCCGCATGCGAAGCCGAACGCGTGCTGCAGCCATTCGAGCGCGACGCCCGGATCGCGGTAGTACACGGCGGCGCTGATCGGCGGATGGCGGTCGGGCTGGGGCATCGTGTGTCTCCGGTCGTGGGCACGAGCGGCTCATTCTCCGCGCGTCGGCCGTGCGGATCAACCGCCGTGCCGCGTCCCGCGCATGTTGCAACGGCGCGACAGCCAGGTCGCGCCGGGCGAATGCCGCGTGCAGGCCATCGCACAAAAACGGCCGGCCTCGGGTGCGCTCGGCGCGTCGTGTCAGTTTTGTGAAGGACTCTTGCCGGATCCGGAAAGGTGCGCTCGCCGCGCCGGCGGCCTTGCGCGCGCCGTGCATTCCTATACTTGCGCCGAACTTTCGTTTCCAGTCCCACACGCAGGAGCTTCACCATGAAAAAAACCCTCATCGCCGGCGCTTGCGCGGCCGCGCTGTTCGCCCCGCTCGCCCACGCGCAAAGCTCGGTCACGCTGTACGGCCTGATCGACGCCGGCATCGCCTATACCAACAACGCCGGCGGCGCATCGCTGTGGCGCCTGACCACCGGCACGATCAACGGCAGCCGCTTCGGCCTGCGCGGCACCGAGGATCTCGGCGGCGGCGTGAAGGCGCTGTTCGTGCTGGAGAACGGCTTCAACGCGAACAACGGCGCGCTCGGCCAGGACGGCAAGCTGTTCGGCCGCCACGCGTATGTCGGCCTGAGCGGTAACGGCTACGGCACGCTGACGCTCGGCCGCCAGTACGACACGATGGTCGACTTCGTCGCGCCGCTGTCCGCGACGGCCGGCGACTTCGGCGATGCGGGCTTCGCGCATCCGTTCGACAACGACAACCTGAACCACTCGCTGCGTATCAACAACGCGGTCAAGTACACGAGCGATACGGTCGCGGGCTTCAAGGTCGGCGCGATGTACGCGTTCTCCAACTCGACGAACTTCAGCGCGAACCGCGCGTACAGCGTCGCGGCGAGCTACACGAACGGCCCGTTGAAGCTGGCCGGCGCGTACCTGCAGATGAACGGCACGAAGGGCTCGACGAGCGCCAGCCCCGGCGCGACCGATTCTGCCGAAGCGAAGAGCGTGAACCAGGGCGGCTGGTCGATCGGCTCGGACCGCATGCGCTCGTACGGCGGCGGCGTCAGCTACGTGTTCGGCCCGGCGACCGTCGGCTTCGTCTATACACGCTCGCAGTACGACAACACGGGCTCGTTCGGCTCCAGCGGCCAGGTCGCGTTCAACAACTACGACGTGAACGTGCGTTATGCGGTGACGCCGGCGGTCAGCCTCGGTGCGGCTTACGTGTACACGGACGCCAGCGTGTCGAACCCGGACAGCAAGCACGGTACCGATCCGAAGTGGCACCAGGTCGACCTGCAGGCCGTGTACAAGCTGTCGCGCCGCACCGACCTGTATGCGGAAGCGATGTACCAGCATGCGTCGGGACGCGGCTACCAGGCGTTCATCAACGGTTCGGGCGGCGCGTCGAGCACGCCGAACCAGATCGTCGGCGCGATCGGCATGCGCACGCGGTTCTGACCGGTGTGACGCAACGTCGCCCGCCGGCAACGAACCCGCGTTCGCACGCGGGTTCGGTCGCTGCGGGCGACGCGCCCCAATGTTGTTCCATCTGGAAGGCTGCCTGCCTGGAATCGGGGTTTTTGCGCGCACAAGCGCTGCGTAGACTCGTATCGAAGGTCCGGAGCGCGCATCGCGCGTCGAACCGAACGTCTACCCCTCACCCAGGAGAACCTCGTGAAATCGCTCGTCGTTACCGCCGCCGCTGCCGTCCTGCTTGCCGCGCCGGCCCTGTCGTTCGCCCAGTCGGCGAAGTCGCCCGTCACGCGCGCGCAGGTGCTGCAGGAACTGGTCGATCTCGAGTCGGTCGGCTACAACCCCGCGCGCGGTGAAGCCGGCAACTATCCGGAAGACATCATGGCGGCACAGGAACGACTGCAGGCGAAGCGTCTCGCGCAACGGAAGGCTGCGCAGGCCGCATACGGCCCGGCCGGCGAGCCGGCAACCGAATCGGGCACGGCGGCGAAACCCGCGCTGTGACGATGTGATGAAGCGCGCCGCCCGCATGAATCGTGTGCTGCGGGCGGCGCGCATGTCGCGTTTGCATGAAGAAGCCTGATCACCGGCCCACGCAACGTATCGACCTCCCGCTGCGCGCCCGGCGCTCAGGCCGCCTGCGGTTCGCGGTCGATCGCGTTCAGCATCTCGACGTCGCGCGCGATCATCCCCGGCACCTGCGCGCGCAGCATCTCGACCCAGGTCCGCACCTTCGCGTCGACGAAGCGGCGCGACGGATACAGCGCATACACGTTCATCTTCTGCAGGATATGCGCGGGCAGCACGCGCACGAGCGTGCCGTCGCGCAGTGCGTCGATCGCCGAGTACAGCGGCAGCATGCCGACCCCGATGCCGTCGCGGATCGCGAGTGCGAGCGATTCGGCCGTATTGGTCTGCACCGGCCCGGCAACGTGGATCTGCTCGACGCCTTCGGGCCCTTCGAGCACCCATTCGTGCGTCGGGAACGCGGGCGTACACAGCGTCAGGCACGCATGTGCGGCGAGATCCTGCGGACGGGCCGGCACGCCGTGCCGTTTCACATAGTCGGGCGACGCGCACAGGATGCTGAACGTCGAGCCGAGCAGGTGCGACACCAGTTCCGAATCGGGCAGCGACGACGCGGTCACGACGGCCATGTCGCTCGTGCCGTCGAACAGGTCGGGCATGCGCTGCGACAGCGACAGTTCGATCGACACGCCCGGGAACTGCGCGTGATAGCGGGTCAGCGCGGGCAATACATAGTGATGACCGACACTCGCGAAGCTGTGCATGCGCAGCACGCCGGCCGGCCGTTCGTGCGCGCAGCTCGCCTCTTCTTCCGCGCGGTCGACGTCGGCGAGGATCTGGCGGCAGCGCCGCAGATAGCTTTCGCCGGCCGACGTCAGCGCGAGGCGGCGCGTCGAGCGATTCATCAGACGGGTGCGCAGGCGCGCCTCGAGCTCCGACACCGCGCGCGACATCGCGCCCGTCGTCGAATTCAGCGATTGTGCGGCGGCCGTGAAGCTGCCGGTCTCGACGACGCGCGAAAACACCCGCATGTTTTGTAGGGTATCCATTCCTGTGAGCAACCTGTAGCGGAGGCGCTATTTTCCTCCACTGAATGCGACAGATTGTTACTCCGGCTGCAACTATCGTTTCCCCATAGCTGCGTTAATGCGCGGGCGCCGCACTCCTACAATCGGCGCCTCACCAGTCGAACGGACCCGTTTCGACGGGCCGCGGCACTTCGCCGGGCCCCGCACGGGCCCCCTCTTTTCATGAAGCCACAACCTGCGATCGAGCGACCTTCCATCGAACCGGCACGATGGCGATCATGGCTCGATCCGCTCGGCGACGCGGCGCGCGACTGGGCCGTCAGCGACGGGCTGATCTGGCTGCACCTCGCGAAGACCGTGTTCGCGGCCCTCCTTGCGATGGGCATCGCGATGCGTCTCGAGATGTCGCAGCCGCGCACGGCGATGACGACCGTGTTCGTGCTGATGCAGCCGCTGTCGGGGATGGTGTTCGCGAAGAGTTTCTACCGCATGCTCGGCACGGCGGCCGGCCTCGTCGCCGCGCTCGCGCTCGGCGGGCTGTTCGCGCAGCAGCCCGAACTGTACATGGCCGGCATCACGCTGTGGATCGGCGGCTGCATCGCGCTGGCGGTACGCAACCGCCACTTCCGCTGGTACGGCTTCGTGCTCGCCGGCTACACGGCCGCGCTGATCGGCCTGCCGGCGGTGATGACGCCGCAGACGCTGTTCCAGTCCGCGCTCACGCGCGCCGCGGAAGTCGCGCTCGGCATCGCATGCTCGGGCGCGGTCAGCGCGTTGATCCTGCCGCTCAGTTCCGCGAAGGCGCTGATGCGCTCGCTGAACACGCGCCACACGACGTTCGCGGCGTTCACGGCCGGCGCGCTCGCGGGCGACGTCGCACGCGGCGATTTCGAACGGCGCTTCGCCGATTTCGTCGACGACATCGTCGGCTTCGAAGCGAACCGCGCATTCGCGTCGTTCGAGGATCCGCACATTCGCGCACGCAGCCGGCGGCTCGCACGGCTGAACAGCGAGTTCATGAACGCATGCACGCGGCTGCATGCGCTGCACCAGCTCGTCAAGCGCCTGCGCGCGAACGGCTCCGACGCGGTGCTCGACGCGCTCGCGCCGCACGTCGACGCGCTCGCGCAGCGGTTCGCCGCATTGCGCGACGAGCGGCAGCACGGCATCGCACCGGCCACCGGCGCGCTGCTCGAACTGCGCCGCTTCCATGGCGCGTTGCCGAAGGCCGCGCGCGCGTCGCGGCGGACCATCGAGGAACACGCGGCCGGCGGCCTGCTCGATTTCGATACCGCGATCGAGCTGCTGTACCGCTTCATCGGCGAGTATCTCGGCTACGCCGATACCTACGCATCGCTCGACCAGGACGATCACGCATTCGAGCGCTCCGTCACGCATTACGCGGTGAAGACCAATTCGTTCTTCGTCGGCTTCGCGTTCCTGCGCACGGTCATCGCCGTCGGTGCGATGAGCGCGTTCTGGATCGCGTCGGAGTGGCCGAGCGGCTCGCTCGCGGTGATCGCTACCGCGATCGCGTGCGCGCTCAGCTCGACGTCGCCGCGCGCACCGAAGTTCGTCGCGCAGATGGGCGTCGGCGCGGCGTTCGCGACTGCCGTCGGCTACCTGTTCCTGTGCTACGTGTATCCGAACATCGACGGCTTCCCGCTGCTGTGCGCAACGCTCGCGCCGGTGCTCGGCCTCGGCGCGTTTCTCGCGATGCGGCCGGGCCTGTCCGGTTACGGGATCGGCTTCGCGGTGTTCTTCTGCCTGCTCGCGGGCCCCGACAACGCAATCGCGTATACGCCCGAGGTGCTCATCAACAACGGGCTGGCCGTCGTCGTCGCGATGCTCGCGTGCTCGCTCGTGTTCGCGGTCGTGTTCCCCACCCACATGCCGTGGCTCACGGGCCGCATCGCGCACGATCTGCGCCGCCAGGTCACGCTTGCGTGCGAAGGCGCGCCGGACGGCCTCGCGCAGCGCTTCCAGTCGAGCACGCACGACCTGATGGCGCAGTTGCGCACGCTGCTCGTGCGACGCACGCGGCAGCATCGCGACGCGCTGCGCTGGATGCTGTCGACGCTCGAGGTCGGCCATGCGGTGATCGACCTGCGCGACGAACTGCACGCGTTCTGTGAAGCGAAACCGCCGCAGATGCTGCGCTGGACCGGTTCGATCGACGCGGTGCTGCACGAGCTGCCGCGCTTCTTCGACGATCCGACGCCCGGCCACCATGCGCGCACGCTGAAATCGGTGAATCTCGCGATCCGCGCCGCTCAGCACACGCTGCAAGCGTGGTACGCCGTGCCCGACGAGCGACGCCGCATGCAGCGGATCGTCGGCTGCCTGCACTTCATGCGCAGCGCGCTGCTCGACAAGGACGCGCCGTTCAACCGGCGCCGCCATTGAACATCGATGCGCGTGCAACGGGATCCTTGTTCCGAATGGAAATAAGCTCTACAGGCGCGGTGATTAATCTTTAAGCAGTGCGAGCCTATAGTTTCCTCACTGCCAGCGAGACTGGCACTCACCCAGGAGAAACAAAATGAAGCCGCTGCACCTCGCCCTCGTTGCCCTGTCGCTGACCGCTGCTGTCGCCCACGCACAGCCGGCGCCGGCCGACGCCGCACCGCAACAGGCGAATCGCACCGAAGCCGTCAAGGCCGCAGGCCGCGTCGATCGTTCGCAGTCGAAGCAGGAAGACCCGAACGCCTGTGTCGGCCCCGTCAGCTTCTGCAACATCTACTTCGGCAGCTGAGCATGACGCCGCGTCGTCACGGCCTGGCCCGCATCGCCCGCATCCAGTCCGCGGGCGGGCGGCGGACCGGCCGATCGCTGCACTGCCCCGCTCCACGCCGCTTCGATTGAAGCGGCGCATGCCGTTTCAGGCGCCGCGCCCCGGCCGCCACCCCACTTCGCGCAACGCATCCAGCAGGCGCGCCTGCCCGAGCCCTTCGACCCGCGCACCGCGCGATTCGACGTCGCCGCCCGCGACGAGCGCATTCACGATCGCTTCCTCCACCGCCTCGGCCGCCGCGACGAACAGCGCGGAAATATGGTCGTTGTTGACCATCTTCACGCCGGTGGTCGGCGCGCCCTTGCTGCCGTAGTTCGCGGCCGGCAGCCCGTCGTTGCCCGTTGCGAACGCAAGGAAGATGTCGCCGCTCGAATCCTCGGTGCCGCCGCCGACGCGTGCGAGCCCAACGCTCGCGCGCTGTGCGAGGCGCGTGCATTGATGCGGCAGCAGCGGCGCATCGGTCGCGATCGTCACGACGATCGAGCCCATGCCGGCCTCGCCTGTCGCGCCGGGTGCGCGGAACGGTGAATGCACGTGCCGCAGCACTTCGCCGACCGGATAACCGGCCACGCGCAGCATCTCGCGCACGCCGTAGTTCGCCTGCACGAGCGCGCCGACGGTCCAGCCGCCCGCATCGGCCGCGAGCACGCGCGACGCGGTGCCGATGCCGCCCTTGAACTCGTGGCAGATCATGCCCGTACCGCCGCCCACGCCGCCTTCGGCGACCGGCCCCGACTGCGCGGCGGCCAGCGCGCGCTGCACGTGCGCGGCGCTCACGTGCTGCCCCCAGATGTCGTTCAGCAGCCCGTCGTAGGTTTCCATCACGACCGGCATGCACCAGTACACGCGGCCGGCCGCCGCTTCCCGCTCGTTCGCGACGAGCGCGTCGCGCACCGCACCGACGCTGTGCGTGTTCGTATAGGCGATCGGCGTCGTCAGCAGGCCGGCCTCGCGGATCCATTCGAGCCCTGTCGCATCGCCGTTGCCGTTCAGCACGTGCACGCCCGCGAAACACGGCGAATCGTGCGCGGCGCCCGCGCGCGGCTCGATGACGGTGACGCCGGTGCGGATCGATGCGTCGCCGTTCTCGACGTTCAGCGTGCAATGTCCGACCCGCACGCCCGGAACGTCCGTGATCGCGTTGAAGCGGCCCGGCGTGCCGAGTCCGATGCGGATGCCGAGATCCCTCGTGCGCATGATGCAATTCCTCCAGTCTTTCAATGGTTCGGTGTTTCGGTGCTGCAACGTGACGATCCGGCGTTCAGAGCGCGCGGAATGCTTCGCTGTGGCGCGCCCAGACGACATACATCACGAGTGCGGCAACCAGCAGCCCCGCGATGATGATCAGGTCGGTCGGCTTCGTCGCCGTCGCCAGCGTCGTGTAGAGCGTGTACGCGGCACCCGCCACCGCGACGAGCGGCGTCACGGGCCACAGCGGCATCCGGTAGTGATGTTCGACGTCGCGGCGCACGAACCGGCTCGCGAGCGCGGCCAGCCCGACGACCAGGTAAATCAGCAGCAGCAGGTCGACCGTGAACGCGGTCAGCTCGTCGAGGCTCGACACGAACACGAGCCCCGCCGACGGCACCGCGAGCGCGATCGTCGCGAGCCACGGCGATTCCAGGCGCGGATGGATCGTCGAGAACGCACGGTTGCAGGTGCGCGACCAGAGCGCGTGCCGGCCGCTGCTGTACAACAGGCGGCCCATCGTGATCACGATCGCGATGATCGCGTTGAACACCGACAGGAAGATCCCGGCGCTGACCACGCGCGACACGGCCGGGTTGCTCAGCGAACGCACGACATAGCCGATCGGGTCGGCGCTTTTGGTGAGTTCCGTCAGCGACGGCGCACCGAGCACGATCGCGGTGAGCGGAACCAGTTCGACGACGAGGATCACGAGCAGCGAATAGATCACGGCCTTCGCGACGTTGCGGTTGCCGCCGCGCAAGTCTTCGGCGAGGTATGCGGCCGAACCGAATCCGTTGTAGCAGAAGATCGCCGTGCCGATCGCGGGCACGATGGCGGCGAGCGTGGCCGGCACGAGCGCGTTGCCGCTCGCGACGACCGGCGCGACCAGCACGTCGGCGCCGCGATGCATCGAGCCGAAACCGAGCCCCGCGATCAGCATCAGCACGCCGATCTCGACGACGAGAAACGCGCCGGTGATCCATGCATTCGTCTTGATGTTCAGCATGCCGAGCAGGTAGCTGAGCAGCACGATCGTCAGCGCGACCGACTGGTTGCCGAAGTGCGTGCCGAGCGCGTTGTTCAGGTACGGCGCGGCACCGCTCGCGAGCACGGCCGGGATGAACACGCTGACGGACAGCACCGTGATGAAGGTCAGGTAGCCGGGCAGCGTGCCGAACACGCGCTTGGCCATCACGTATTCGCCGCCCGCGCTGCGGTGCGCGGCGCTGAGCTCCGCATAGCAGAGCGCGAATGCGAGCGCGAGCACGCCGCCGAGCAGGAACGACAGCACGGCGCCGCTGCCGGCCTGCTGGATCGCGAACGGCGCGATCACGAAGATCGAGCTTGCGGGGGTCACGCCCGATACGGTGATCATCACCGCGTCGCGCACGCTGAGCGTCTGCGACAGCGCGCGCGGCGCGTCTTCCGTTGCAGGCGCCGCTTGCAGCGTGCCCGTCGATTCCGACATCATCGCCATCTCGTTCTCCTGTGCTGCACTTTTTTGAACGCCCATACTCGGGCCCGATTGATTGCGTGGCAGTCTAGGAAGCCAATTTCAGGACCGCTATTCCCCCTTCGTGTTACGCCCTTCCGGTGGTGGTATGGATCGTCTCTTTTCCGAAATCGCGATGCACCAGGCGCTTGGCCGCGCAATCGATCACCTCGGCCAGCCGCGCTTCTGGCGGTTCCTTGTGCTGCTGCTCAATGAAATGGCGCCGTTCGACAACGCGCTCGCGACCGCGATCGGCCGCGACGGCGTGCCGCTCGTGCTCGACGAATACGACACCGGCGGCACCGATACGGCGTCGCCGGTGCCGCTTTACCTGAACGGGTTATATCTGCTCGACCCGTTCCTGCAGGCCGCGCACGACGGGCTCGCCGACGGCTGCTACCGGCTCGAGGAAGTCGCGCCCGACCTGTTCCGGCAAAGCGAGTATTTCCTGAGCTACTTCCGCGATGCGGTCGGTGACGACGAGATTCAGATCCTCGTGCGGCCGAACGCCGACACGCTGCTGTCGCTGTCGCTCGGCGCGGCCGCGCGCTTCGACGTCGAGCCGCTCGGCAAGCTGACGGCCGCGATGCCGTGGGTGCTCGCGACGATCCGGCAGCACTGGCGGCTGGTGGGCGACGCCGCGCGCTCGACGCCCGACGCCGATCTCGGCGCGCGCGTCGAGCAGGCGCTCGCGCGCTTCGGCGCGGGCGTGCTGACCGATCGCGAGATGTCGATCGCGAGAATGGTGCTGCGCGGCAATTCGTCGAAAGCGATTGCCGAGCGGCTGGCGATCTCGCCGGAAACGGTGAAGGTGCATCGGCGGCATCTTTACGCGAAGCTCGGGATTTCGTCGCAGCCCGAGCTGTTTTCGCGGTTCATCCAGGCGCTGGGAGAAGATGCGGCGGGATGAGCGCATCGTGCAGCACGGATGGCAACGGGCGCGGAATCGTGCAATATCCGTGGAGCGCCGCAATCCGTGGTCATCCGGTGAAGCACACGCGGATGTTCCGTCGACAACGAAGTTGCCCGGAAACAGGAACCCCGATCCATGTCGCTCATTCCGCTCGTCGGACTCGGCTGGTTGCTTCTGTGTGCCATCAGCGCCACATCGATCGTGCTCGTGCCGCCGCTGCTGCTGGTCGCCTGCCTGATGGGGAAGGATGTCTGGTCGATCCTGACGCGCGGCCGGCTGCAGTTCGCGTTCCTGGCCTACCTCGGTTCCGCGCCGGTGCCGGCGGTCTTCACGTTCCTGCTGGAAGCCGGTGCCGCGGCCGGGAGTGCGGGCGGCGTTGCTCCCGACAGCCTGACCGTGTGGAACGAACGGTGTTTTTTCATGTTCCTGGGCGCGGCTGCGCTGAGCGGCCTGCTGTTGCTGCTGCGGCGGCCGAAAGACAGGCAAGCAGCAAACGTCGAGCCGTCACAGTCTGCGCAATAAGCGGCACGCGAACGCCGCGCCATGCCGCCCGCCCCGTTTTCGGGCAGGGGCACGGTCATGCGCAGCGTCCTGTTACCTCCACTTCGCGCCGAGTTGCGCGAGCCCGGCGTTCCGGAGATCGTCCGGCAGCATCACCACGCGAAACTCGCAGTCCGCATTCAACATCAGGAACCACGGCTCCGCGAGCGCCGGGACCTGCGACGGGTCATCCAGATTGACGATCACGACCGCCCCGCGCCCGCCGCTCTGCTCAGTGAAATACACGGCCTCCGGCCTGACCGCTTCGAGTATTCGCGAGATCACGTCGCCGACGCTGCCGTCGCGCACCAGCGTGTTGAACGGCTCGTGAGGGATTCGTATGTTGAGAAGCATGCGCATGACCATCCTCCTTGGGCTCCGCCCGGCCTGGGCCCTTCAAGCATAGGTGCTACGCGGCGCCGCGCCAGTGGCGCCGCAAGCAGTTGCCGGCACGCATGCACATTCCGACGATTCGATGACCCCGCGTCGCACAAACGGCAATCGCCCGCGCGATGCAGGCCGGGTCGAATCGACCGCTTATGCCCACATCATGCGCAGACCGCATGGGCCGTCAGCCCCGTCGGTTCGATCGCCAGATGCAACGTCCGCTCCGGCCGCAGCGTCACGTTCAACACCGCGCGCGGCGGTGTCATGCCGGGCGGCACCGACAACACATGACGCTGCAGGATCATTGCGGCCACAACCGTCATCTCCGTCATCGCCAGATGCTGCCCGAGGCATACGCGCGGGCCCGAGCCGAACGGCATGTACGCGCCGCGCGGCGGTGCCGGCGCATCTTCGGCGAAGCGCTCCGGACGGAACGCATGCGGCGCCGGAAACCATCGTTCGTCGAGATGCATGAGCTGCAGCGGCAGCATGAACAGCGTGCGCGCGGGAAACTGCCATGCGCCCAGCGCGACCGGCCGCGATGCACGGCGGCTGATCAGGATCGGCGCGGATGGATACAGGCGCAGCGTTTCGTCCAGCGTCTGCGCCAGATAGCGCAACGAAGATCGCGTCTCGGCGGACGGCGCTCGACCGCCCAGCACGCGGGACACCTCGTCGCGCGCGGCGGCTTGCACGGCCGGATTCGTGGCCATGCACCATGCCCACCAGGTCAGCGCCCCGGCCGTCGTCTCGTGGCCGGCCAGGAACGCCGTCATGCATTCGTCGTGCACGGCTTGCAGCGGCCATTTCCGACCATCCGCCCGATGCAGCCGCAACAGGCGCGACAGCAGATCATCGGGCCACGTACGCTCCGGCATGTCGACGCGCGCACGCAGTTGCCGGTCGATCAGCCCGTTCAGCACCGCCTTTGCCCGCGCCTTGCCGCGCTTCCACGGCATCCAGTCCGGCGTGCTCGCCGGCTGATAGAACTCTGCGTCGGCCGCAGCGCTCACCGCCCGCACCGCCTCCTCGGCCGCACGCGCATCGTCGCCGATCGTATCGGAGAACATCGTGCGCATGATCACGTCCATCGCCAACGACGTCAGCGCGCTTTCGATCGGCCAGTCCGGATCGCGCGCGGGCCACTGCGCGAGTGCATGACCAGCCGTCGCCGCGATCGCCGGAACGAACGCCTGAACCGGCTTCGGCATGAAGTTCGGTTGCAACGCATGCCGCTTGTCGCGCCACGCATCGCCCTCGGCAACCAGCACGCTATGGCCGTGGACCTGCGCGAAGACGCGGATCGCGCGCTCCCAGCGCCCGAACGCATCGTGATGCGTGACCAGCAGCTCGCGCGCGAGCGCCGGATCGGTCACGACCACCGCGTGCTCGGGCCACACGCGCAAGTGCACGACGTCGCCGTAATCGCGCTGCCAGCCGGCCAGCGTGCCGATCAGGTCGCGTGACATCGCGCGCAGCAGCGCCCACCCCGTCAGGCCGGCACGCGGCCCCGGCGGCCATACGCCGGGCGGGTGAAGCACGGGCGCCGGCGCAGCGGTGCCCGCATGGAATGGACATTGGGAAGAGGATCGTGTGTTCATGCGCCGGATTGTCCGCATCGGCGAGCCGGCGGTCTTGAACGCAAACGACATCGACACGCGTACGGCCGGTCCCTATACTCCGGCATCATGTTCTCAGGACCGCCATCGATCCCGCCGTCATGCCCCGATCCGCTTGCGCGCGCGCCCCGTGTGCAAAGCGGCGGACAGTCGCCGCATGCGCGGCTGCATCCCGCGCCGGCCGCGCTGCAGGGCGCGGTGGTCGCGATCGTCCTGTACGACACGCGCGGCCTCGCGTTGAGCGACGCGCAGCGACTCTCGCACTTTCCGGCCACGCCGCTCGTCTGCGTGTCGTGGTATCGGAATCTCGACGTCGGCTTCATCGAACCCACGGCCGACGGCACGCAATGGCGACCCTTCGGCGCGGCCGCGACGCTGTCGGGCAGCCATTCGGCCCCCACCGTCGCATGGGCGCCGACGGGCGGGCTGATCGGCATGATCTGTTTCACCGCCGATGCGGCGCGGACGCTGTTCGGCATCGCGCTGCCGGGCATTCACGACCGCGTGCTCAACGCGCACGCGTGCCTCGGCCGCGACTGGCACCCGCTGCTCGATGCATTGATCGGCGCGGATCGCGACGCCGACGCGCTGGCGGCGATCGATCGCCACCTCGCGCCCCGCTGGCAGGCGCTTCGGCCCTCGACGCCGCTGTCATCGCTGCGCAACGCGGGGCGCAGCTGGGTCGAGCGGCTCGCGCTGCAAGCGCGCGAGTGGCGAGGCACGCGCAGCCCGCGTCAGGTCGAACGGCGCATCAAGACCTACAGCGGCCGATCGCTGCGCGAATGGCAGGCGCTCGTCAGGACGGAAAGCACATTCTTCGCGGCGCGCGACCGGTTCGAAGCCGGCGCCGCGTTCAACTGGGCCACGCTGGCGCTGGACGAAGGGTTCGCCGACCAGGCGCACCTGAGCCGCGAGGTCAAGCGCATCACGGGATTCTCGCCGAGCGAATTCACGCAACGCTTCATCGACGACGAATCGTTCTGGATGTATCGGCTCTGGGTGTGACGCGGCGGCGGCCGATCCCGCATTGGTGAGCCGTTTCGCAATGCACGGCCCGCTCGCGCCCTCCACTCAACCGCGCGGTTCGACGAAGCCGCCGTCGGGCGCATCGTGCGGCACGTTCCAGCCGAAATACACTTCCGCCTCGACGATCCGCCCGTGGCGGACGCGCAACCGCTCCGCATTCCGGAACCGCTTGCCGCTGCTCGTTTCCGCCACGTACACGACGAATACGTGCTCGCCGTGAACGGCGACGTCGACGAAATCGAAACGCGCCAGTGTCACGCTGTTCGGCCAGCAGCGCCGGAAATACGTGTCGCGGTCGAGCCGGTTGTCGAGCGGGCTCGTGAAATGGAAATCCGGTGCGATCAGCGCTTCGATCGCGTCGCGGTTCTTGTCGGCATACGCGCGGTAGCTCGCGCGCGCAACGTCGCCCGGGTTCTGAAGCATCGTCGTGTCCTCCTCGAAGAATCGGCGTGAGCCTCGCTCGCACCGGTGCAGATGTTTCGGCGGAACGCGTCCGTTGCCATCCACGCGAACCCGCATCGGCCGGCAGCCCGCGCTTTCCATCGTAAGCCGGCAATGCCGCGGTTGCCCGATTCGACGGGCACGGGCATGATGTCCGCGAACTCGCCGGCCGCTTGTTCCGCTGGTTCGCGCCGACCTCGCCGCACCTGTGCAGCGTGTCACGCGAACGCCGCCGCCGTCGTGCGAGCAATCCGCATGCCGGCCCCGTCGCCAACGTCACTTCGTCCATGTCACTACGCGCATTCAGAACGCTGGTCGCCATCGCCCGATACCGGACCTTCGCACGCGCCGGCGAAGCCATCGGGCTCACGCAGTCGGCGGTGAGCCTGCAGATCAAGGCACTGGAAAGCGAATACAACGTGCAGTTGTTCGACCGTTCGCGCCGGCAACCGGTGCTCACCGAAGCGGGCAACATCCTGCTCGCGCAGGCCGAGCAGGTGCTCGCGATGGTCGACCGGATTCCCGATGCGCTCAGCGACGAGAAGAAACTCGTCGGCCGCCTGCGGATCGGCGCGATCCAGACCGCGCTGTCCGGCCCGCTGCCCGACGCGCTGCTCGCGCTGCGCAACTCACATCCGTCGCTGCGCGTGCACGTGTCGGCCGGCATGTCGGCCGAGCTGGCGAACCGCGTCGCGGCCGGCGAACTCGATGCGGCGATCACGACGCGCCCCGTGCGCCCGCATCCGGCGGAGCTGACGTGGACCACGCTGTACGAGGATCGCTTCTGGCTGCTCGCGCCGCCGGACCATGCGGAACGCGACGCGGGCACGCTGCTCGAAGCTCTGCCGTTCATCCGCTTCGACGCACAGGCCTGGGCCGGCCGCATGATCGCGGCCGAGCTGCGCCGCATCGGCGTGCGCGTGCGTGAAGAGATGGTGCTGGACAGCGCGGAAACGATCGCACGCATGGTGGCACGCGGGCTCGGCGCCGCGATCGTCGCGCTCCCCGATGCGACGCTCGCGCGCCTGCCGCCCGTCACGCGCTTGCCGTTCGGCCAGCCGCAGATGGGGCGCGCGGTCGTGCTGCTCGAACACCAGTCGCGTCCGGCCGAGCGTTTCGCGCGTGCGCTGGCCGCTGAAGTCACCGCGTCATCGATGAGAATTTCTCATTGAACGCCCGATAATTAACAATTATTCCTGTTGATTTCGCGTGTTAACTTGGCGGCATCGTCACTCTTTCGATTGCGAGTCGCCATGTTGCCCGCCGGATGGATTCCCGCGTCGTTTCGCCGCTCCGCCTGCCAGCCGCTGCACGCAGCCTGCATGAAGGCGCGCCGATGATCGGCCCGATCCTGCTCGCGCTGGCGCCGGTCGCGCTGCTGGTCGCGTTCGGCCATGGCCTGCGTCGCACGGGTTTCATCGCCGATGCGTTCTGGCCGCAGGCCGAGCGCCTTTGCTACTACGTGCTGCTGCCGGCGCTGTTCGCGGACGGCCTCGCGAACGCGCGACTCCAAGCGCTGCCCGTTTTACCGCTCGCGGCCGCGCTGGTCGGTTCGACCGCCGTCGCCGCTGCGCTTCTTCTGCTGGTCCGTCGGTTCGTCCGGGTCGACGGCGCCGGCTTCACGTCCGTGTTCCAGGGCGCGGTGCGCTTCAACAACTATGTCGGCACCGCACTCGCCGCCGGGCTGTTCGGCGCACAAGGCATCGCGCTCGCGGCCGTCTGCGTCGCGGCGATCGTCCCGACCGTCAACCTGATGTGCGTGCTGGTCTTCGCGCGGTATGGCGACACGCGGCTCGGTGCGAGCGCGCTCGTGCGGCAGATCCTGTCGAATCCGCTCGTCGTCGCGTGCGCGCTCGGAATCTCGATGCAGGCCGGCGGTGTTGCATTTCCCGCTGCCGTCGAGCCGGCCGTGCGCGCGCTCGGCGCCGCGTCGATGCCGCTCGGCCTGCTGTGCGTGGGCGCGGCGCTGAAATTCGATGCGGCCCGTGCATGGCTGCAGCCGGTGTGCGTCGCGTCGGCGTTCAAGTTCATGGCGATGCCGCTCATTACGCTCGCGGCCGGCCGCCTGTTCGGGCTCGGCGAAGCGGCGCTGACGGTCGCGCTGCTGTTCCAGGCGCTGCCGACATCGTCGGCGTCGTACATCATGGCCCGCCAGCTCGGCGGCGACGCGCCGCTGATGGCCGGCATCACCGCATTCCAGACGATCGCCGCGGCGCTCGCGATGCCGGTCGTGCTGACGGCGCTCGCGTCGGCACCGGCGTTTCGCTGACGGCGCCGCCCCGCCCGATACCCACTGAATCAGCCTGCTGGCCAGTCATCGCACGGTTCGACATCGTCGGCCGCGCGCGCTCGTGATCGCGGGCGTCGCTCTGGTCAATCGCGCACGGCGCTGACGCATCGGCACACGCCGCGCAGGCTCGGGGACGGATCCCGAATACCGGATGCGACGGCACTCGCAGCACCGTTGCGCGCCGCCTACGCGTCGCCGACACGCGCCCCCGACTTTCTCGCAGCCCTGCCAAAAACCGCCTATCGTGAATGAAGCGCCCCGTTCGTCGCCATCCGACCCTGAGTCGCTCGCACCGGCGGCAACGGCACCGCGTTCCGGCACCATTCATCGCGATCGTCGCGCCCGCTCGCCCGTGCGCACGATCGCGGCCGCCCACCGGATTACAGGAGGCATTCATGAAAGCCGCGTTGCTCGTCAGCTCCGCCCTGCTCGCCATTGCATCCGCTTCGGCCTCGGCCCAAGGCTCGATCACGAAAGTCGAAAACGGCGCGCTCGTCGCCGCGAACGGGATGACCGTCTCTTCGACAAGGACAAGCCCAACGCCGGGACCAGCGCATGCACGGGCCAGTGCGAAACCTTCTGGCCGCCGTACAAGGCCAGCGCGACCGACGTTCCGGTCGGGCCCTACACGATCGTCAAGCGCGACGACGGCAGCCCGCAATGGGCGTACAAGGGCAAGCCGCTGTACTTCTTCTCGAAGGACATGAAACAGGGCGACCGCAACGGCGAAAACTTCAAGGACATGTGGCACGTGGTCGCGCCGTAAGCGTTATTGGCCGCCGTCCGCGCAACCGGCGCGGACGTAAAAAAGCCCGCCCGGATCGTCGTCGACCGGGGCGGGCCTTCGCATCTTCACGTTGGCCACCTTGCATCGCCAGCCGACAGGCCGGCGACGCATGCAGCCGGCATGCGCGTCAGCGGTTCGACGGGAAGCTGAACACCGTCCCTTCGCGCACGCCGGCAGACGGCCAGCGCTGCGTGATCGTCTTGCGCTTCGTGTAGAACCGCACGGCGTCCGGGCCGTATGCGTGCAGGTCGCCGAACAGCGAACGCTTCCAGCCGCCGAACGAGTGGTACGCGACGGGCACCGGCAGCGGCACGTTGATACCGACCATGCCGATCTGGATGTTGTCGCTGAAGTAGCGCGCGGCCTCGCCGTCGCGCGTGAACAGGCACGTGCCGTTACCGTATTCGTGCGCGTCGATCAGCGCCATCGCCTCGTCGAGCGACTTCAGGCGGATCACGCCGAGCACCGGCCCGAAGATCTCGTGCTGGTAGATCGGCATGCCGGGCTTCACGTTGTCGAACAGGCACGGGCCGAGGTAGTAGCCGCCGTCATGGCCGTCGACCTTCACGCCGCGGCCGTCGACGACGAGCGTCGCGCCCGCTGCCACGCCCGCTTCGACGAAGCCCGTCACCTTCTCGAAGTGCTGCTGCGTGACGAGCGGGCCCATGTCGATGCCCGCGCGGTTGCCCGGGCCAACCTTCATCTTGTCGATTTCCGCCTTCAGGCCCGCGACGACCTGGTCGCCCGTCTCGTCGCCGATCGCGACGACCAGCGGAATCGCCATGCAGCGCTCGCCGCACGAGCCGTACGCGGCGCCCATCAGCGCGTTCACCGCATTGCCGATGTCCGCGTCGGGCATCACGACCGCGAAGTTCTTCGCGCCGCCGAGCGCCTGCACGCGCTTGCCGTTCGCACAGCCGGTCGAGTAGATGTATTCGGCGATCGGCGTCGAGCCGACGAAGCTCACTGCCTTCACGCGCGGATCGGTCAGGATCGTGTCGACCGCTTCCTTGTCGCCGTTCACGACGTTCAGCACGCCCGGCGGCAGGCCGGCCTCGAGCGCGAGCTCGGCCATGCGCAGCGTCGACGACGGCGTGCGCTCGGACGGCTTCAGCACGAACGTGTTGCCGCACGCGACGGCCATCGGCCACATCCACAGCGGCACCATCACCGGGAAGTTGAACGGCGTGATGCCGGCCACTACGCCGAGCGCCTGGAACTCGCTCCACGAATCGATCGCGGGGCCGACGTTCTTGCTGTGCTCGCCCTTCAGCAGCTCGGGCACGTAGCTGGCGTATTCGACGTTCTCGATCCCGCGCTGCAGTTCGCCCATCGCATCGGCGAGCACCTTGCCGTGCTCGGCCGTGATCAGCGCGCACAGCTCGTCGGCGTGCTCCTCGAGCAGCGTCTTGAAGCGGCTCATCACACGGGCGCGCTTCAGCGGCGGCGTGTTGCGCCACGCCGGGAACGCTGCCTGCGCGGACGCGATCGCGGCTTCGACGGTCAGCTTGTCGGCGAGCGCGACGCTCTTGTCCGATTCGCCGGTGGCCGGGTCGAACACCGGCTGGACGCGGCTGCCGCCGTCGACGCGCTTGCCATCGATCAGGTGGCCGAGGGTGGAAGTCACCTTGCTGTCGTGTTTCATCTGTCTGGCTCTTTCGTCAATTCGGTTGTCGCTTGGGGGCGGGCCGCGGCTCAGTCCACTTCGTTCAGTGCGTCGGACAGCGCGTTGACCAGGTTGTCGATCTCGCGCTTCTCCGAGATGAACGGCGGCGCGAGCTGGATCGTGTCGCCGCCGTAGCGCACGTAGAAGCCCTTCGCCCAGCAGCGCATCGCGATCTCGTACGGGCGCCGTGCCGGTTCGCCCGGCAGCGCCGCGATCGTCAGGCCGGCCGCGAGGCCGTAGTTGCGGATGTCCGCGATGTGGCGCTGGCCCTTCAGCCCGTGCACGGCCGCCTCGAAATGCGGCGCGAGGTCGCGCACGCGGGCCACCGCGTCTTCCTTGACGAGCAGGTCGAGCGCCGCGACGCCGGCCGCACACGCGACCGGGTGCGCCGAATACGTGTAGCCGTGCGGGAATTCGAGCATGTACTCGGGGCCGCCTGCCGCCATGAACGTGTCGTAGATTTCCTTCGTCGCGACCACGCCGCCGAGCGGCTGCACGCCGTTCGTCACCTGCTTCGCGAAGTTCAGGATGTCCGGCGTCACGCCGAACGCATCGGCGCCCGTCATCGCGCCGGCACGGCCGAAGCCCGTGATGACCTCGTCGAAAATCAGCAGGATGTCGTGCGCGGTGCAGATGTCGCGCAACCGCTTCAGATAGCCCTTCGGCGGCACGACCACGCCCGCCGAACCGGAGAACGGCTCGACGATCACGGCCGCGATGTTCGATGCGTCGTGCAGCGCGATCAGGTCGAGCAGGCGGTCGGCCAGCTCTGCGCCGTGCTCGGGCATCCCGCGCGAGAACTTGTTTTCGGCGAGTTGCGTGTGCGGCAGGAAATCGGCGTCGAGGCCCTGGCCGAACAGCTTGCGGTTCGGCCCGATCCCGCCGACCGAGATGCCGCCGAAGTTCACGCCGTGGTAGCCCTTCTCGCGGCCGATCAGGCGCGTCTTCGTGCCCTTGCCCTTCGCGCGCCAGTACGCGCGCGCCAGCTTCAGCGACGTGTCGGCCGCTTCCGAGCCCGAACCCGTGAAGAACACGTAGTCGAGGCCGGCCGGCGTCAGGTCCTTGATCTTGTTGGCGAGCTCGAACGACTTCGGATGGCCGAACTGGAACGCCGGCGCGTAGTCGAGCTGCGCGACCTGGCGGCTCACGGCTTCGACGATTTCCGTGCGGCCGTGACCGAGGCCCGTGCACCAGAGGCCCGACAGGCCGTCGAAGATCTTGCGGCCTTCGGCGTCCGTGTAATACGCGCCGTTGCCCGACACGATCATGCGCGGATCGGCCTTGAACTGGCGGTTGGCCGTGAACGGCATCCAGTGCGCGTCGAGCCAGGCGGCGTCGGTGCGGATAGTCGTGTCGTCCTGCTGCGCGGCGGTGGTGATGTCGGTCATGTCGGTCGGCGCGGCGCGCCCCTCCTTCTTGTGATGATGTTGCACATTGTCGGGACGACAATTAGTCTCTTCAATATCGCAATATCAATGTTCACTTGCTCAGCTATGCAAGCAAAGAAACCGAAGAGCCGCGCGCTGCTCGGGCAGCTCAGCGACATGGATCTGCGCCTGCTGCGGGTCTTC
The DNA here is from genome assembly GCF_900119325.1 of Burkholderia sp. NFPP32. Classification (NCBI taxonomy): domain Bacteria; kingdom Pseudomonadati; phylum Pseudomonadota; class Betaproteobacteria; order Burkholderiales; family Burkholderiaceae; genus Burkholderia; species Burkholderia sp. NFPP32. The sequence goes on from NZ_FPJP01000002.1 coordinate 210,239, forward strand.
AAGGGCGTCGTGCAGTGCGGCGGGATGGCGGCGGCCGAACTGGAACTGAATATCGGCATCTCGACGATCAGCCGGCACGTGAAGGATCTGGAAACGCGCGTCGGCCTCGTGCTGTGCCGGCGCGGTCGCGCGGGCTTCACGCTGACGCCCGAGGGGCAGACGGTGTACGAGGAGACGCTGCGGCTGCTCGCGTCGATGGAGGCCTTTCGCAGCAGGATAGACGGTATTCACGACAGGATGGGCGGAGAACTGCACATCGCGGTGTTCGACAAGACGGCTACCAACCCGAACGCGCGGCTCGGCGACGCGATCCGCCGGTTCGCGGACGAGGCACCCGACGTCGCGCTGAACCTGCATGTCGCGTCGATCAACGAGGTCGAGCGCGGGATCATCGACGACAGCTACCAGGTCGGGATCATTCCCGCGCACCGCAACTCGGGCAGCCTCGTGTATTCGGAGCTGTTCGACGAACGGATGCTGCTGTACTGCGGCCGCCAGCATCCGCTCTACGATGCGCCGCACGGCAAGCTCACGTGGACGACGATCCGCAACCACGCGTTCGCGGGGCTCGGCTTCCATTCGCCGAACATGGAACTGAGCCATCGCGCGAAGCTCACGCGCAGCGCGACCGCGTCGGACCAGGAATCGATCGCGACGCTGATCCTGTCCGGCCGTTATCTCGGCTTCCTGCCGGACCATTACGCGGAAAGCTTCGAAAACAAGGGGCTGATGCAGCCGATCGCGCCGCACCGGTTCAACTACCGGTGCCGGTTCGTGAGCCTGCTGCGGCGCTCGCCGCGGCCGTCGCGGGCCGCGCTGCTGTTCCAGTCGTGCCTGGAAGCCGCGCACGACGTGAAAGCGTAGCCGGCGCGACGGTCCGCGCCGCGCCGCGCGGGAACGGCGGCGCGGGCATCGCGTTCAACGCCCTGCGCCGCACGCGAACCGCCGCCGTTCGGCCGCGCGATCCGGCTCTGCGATAATGCGGGCTCCCCATTTCCGCTCCGCCGCCCCGCCATGACGCAACCGTCCGCCCCGCTCTCCACCGACCTGCCGCCGATCTCGTGCCTGCCCGGCGATGCGCTGCCGTGGCTGCCGATGAGCGCCGACCTGCCGGGGCTGGCGATCAAGTATCTGCACATCAATGCGGCCGAGGACACGCTGACCGCGCTGCTGAAGATGCCGGCCGGCGGCACGCTGCCGCGCCATCGCCACGATGGCGAGGTGTTCGTCCATACGCTGCAGGGTGCGTGGCGCTACCTGGAGTACGACTGGGTCGCGCACGCCGGCTCGACGGTGCTCGAACCGGCCGGCTCGGTGCATACGCCGGAAACGCTCGGCGCGCCGGGCGAGGACGTGATCACGCTCAACGTGATGCGCGGCGATCTCGTGCTGCTCGACGACGACGGCCGCGAGACTGCGCGCGAGAACTGCCGCGTCGCGCTGCTGCGCCAGCGCAAGCATGCGCGTACGGCGCCGGACGACGCGGCGCCGTTCGTCACACGGTAAGACAGGCGGCATCGTCGCGTCACGATCCGCATGGTGCCGGCTCTCGCTAATGCGCGGATGGCCGCCTGCGCACTTCGCCAGCTTCCCCGGCCTACCCGCGCATTACCGAAAACGCCGGAAAAATCGCCGAATATCGTTGGCCAGCAGATCCGGCTCTTCCATCGCAGCAAAATGGCCGCCGCTCGGCATGTCGGTCCACTGCACGACGTCGAACACCCGTTCGAGCCAGCTGCGCGGCGGGTGGCTGATTTCCTTCGGAAAACGCGCAAACGCGACGGGCACCGCCACGCGTTGCCCGGCCGCGAAGCGCATTGGCTGCAGCCGGTTTTCCCAATACATCTGCATTGACGAACCGATGCAGCCGGTGAACCAGTAGAGCGAGATTCCGGTCAGCAGCACGTCGTGCGAAAACCGCCGTGCGACGTCGCCGTCGCAATCGCTCCACGTGCGGAATTTCTCGGTGATCCACGCGGCCAGCCCGGCCGGCGAATCGTTGAGCGCGACGGCCAGCGTCTGCGGCTTCGTCATATGCATATGCGCATATCCGCCTTCCAGCGCGGCCCACTCGCCGCGCTGCGTCACGAAGGCCTGTTCGTCCTCGGTCAGCGGCGAAGCCGCGTCGGTCGGAGGCTCGTAGCTGCCGGGCAGGTAGTTCAGATGGATGCCGTCCACCACGTCGGCGTGTCGCGCGCCGAGCGCAATCGACACGCCTGCGCCGAGATCACCGCCTTGCGCGCCGAAGCGTCGATATCCGAGACCGGACATCAACGCCGCCCAGCGGTCGGCGACCTGAAATGCCGACATGCCGGGTGCCGCGGGCGCCGGCGAGAACAGGAAGCCCGGCAGTGACGGCACGACGACGTCGAACGCATCGTCCGGATCGCCGCCGAACGCCGCCGGGTCGCAGAGGCGATCGATCAGCGCGTCGAATTCGAATACGGAGCCCGGCCAGCCGTGCGTGACGACGAGCGGATAAGGCCTCGGCCCGACGCCGCGTCGATGGATGAAATGCACGCGCTGCCCGCCTGCGTCTGCGACGAACTGCGGTAGCCGGTTCAGCGCACGCTCCACCGCACGCCAGTCGAAGCGTTCGGCCCAGTACGCGGTCAGTTCGCGCAGCCACGCGCCGTCGACACCCTGCTGCCACGGCCCGGCGGGTGTCAGCATCGGTGCGCGCATGTCGCGCAGGCGCCGGCGCAGATCATCAAGCGCGTGATCGGGAATCGCAATGTTGAACGGGGCGGTGTGCATCGTGTCTCCTCGCGAAGAATATCGACGAGATTCTGCGCCATTTTTCCGACCCGCGACGAACGGCTCGCGCCCACGCGTCAGCCTGTTTCCCGCTCGTCCGCGCGCGCATCGCGCCGCATCGCCTGCGGCGGCACGCCGAACCCGCGCACGAACGCCTCGCGCATATGGCGGCGATCACGAAAACCGTTCTCCTTCGCGATCACGTCGAGCGGATGGCGGCTCTGTTCGATCATCAGCCGCGCGGACTCTAGCCGCAGCCGCTCGATCGCCTTCGCGGGCGACTGCCCCGTTTCGAGCGTAAACACGCGGCTGAACTGCCGCGGGCTCAGGTGGACGGCATCGGCCAGATCCTCGACGGTCAGCGCGCGGCCGAGGTTCTGCCGCGCGTAGTTCAACGCGTTCTGGATCCGGTCGGATTTCGGCGCGAGCTCCAGCATTTCCGAATGCTGCGACTGACCGCCGGCCCGACGCTGGTGCATCACGAGCTTGTGCGCGACCGAGCGCGCGGCATCGGCGCCGAGATCCTTTTCCACCATCGCGAGCGCGAGGTCGAGGCCGGCCGTCATCCCGGCCGACGTCCAGATCGGCCCGTCGACGATGTAGATCCGGTCTTCCTCGACGCGAATCTCCGGGTAGTGCCGCTGCATGTCGCGACCGAACGCCCAGTGCGTCGTCGCGCGGCGCTGCGCAAGCAGCCCGGCCTCGGCCAGCACGAACGCGCCCGTGCAAATGCCGGCGATCCGCCTTGCGCGTGCGTTCGTGCGGCGCAGGAACGCGACCACGCCGGCCGGCGCCGGCGCAGCGAGTGGATCGTTGACGCCCGCGACGATCCACGTATCGACGGCGATCCGCCCGCGCAGCGCGCGCGTGGCGACCGACAGCCCGAGCGACGAGCGCACGTCGCCGCCATCGACCGAATAATTGTCCATCACGTAGAACGGCTCGCCAGCTCCCATGTTCGCGTACTCGAACACCGACTGCGCGGCGAGCGCCATGATCTGGAAACCGTCGCTGATCAGAAAGCCGATTCGGTGCATGCGTGTTCTCCAGTCCGGGCGTGCGTTTGGCCCGGTGTCCTGAATCATACCCATCTACGTCATTTGTGTCGCAGCGATTCGAAGCCAGAATGCATTCACGCCATTCGGCCACTTCATCGAAAACGGAGCGACATCATGACTCAAGCACATCGCGGTACCGCCCTCATTACCGGCGCGTCGTCGGGCATCGGCGCAATCTACGCGGACCGGCTCGCGCGCCGCGGCTACGACCTGATCCTGGTCGCGCGCAGCCGCGACCGGCTGGCCGCCCTCGCCGAGCGCATCACGAACGACACGCGGCGCAGCGTCGAGATCGTCGACGCGGACCTCAACGACCGCGCGGCACTCGCCGCCGTCGAAACGAAGCTGAAGCAGGATGCGAGCATCACGCTGCTCGTGAACAACGCGGGTGTCGGCACGCACGCCCCGCTGCTCGACAGCGACGTAGACGCGATGACGCGGATGATCGACCTGAACGTGACCGCGCTCACGCGCCTCACCTATGCAGCCGTGCCCGGCTTCGTCGCCCGTGGCCGCGGCGCGGTAATCAACATTTCGTCGATCGTCGCGATCTCGCCGGAAACGCTGAACGGCGTGTACGGCGGCAGCAAGGCGTTCGTGCTCGCGTTCAGCCAGTCGCTGCACCACGAGCTCGGCGGCAAGGGTGTGCAGGTGCAGGCCGTGCTGCCCGGCGCGACGGCCACCGATTTCTGGCAGACGGGCGGCCTGCCGCTCGAGCACCTGCCGAAGGAAATCGTGATGTCGGCGTCCGACATGGTCGACGCGGCGCTGGTCGGCTTCGATCGCGGCGAACTCGTGACGATTCCGTCGCTGCACGCGGCCGACGAATGGAATGCGTACGAGGCCGCGCGCCAGACGATGGCGCCGCACCTGTCGACCGATACGCCGGCGCCGCGCTATGCGGCGGCGCGCTGATCGCGTCTGACATCCTGCGGATCGAAGGCGGCAAGCTTGCCGAACACCGGGGCGTGCTGCGGCACGAGGTTACATGCGGAGAATCGGCCGACGGTCATCCGGTGTTCGGCGGCACATTTCCGGGCGAGCGTCGGTCGCTTCATTCGTCTGCGGGAAGGCACCGACGATGCACGGCGTCCGGCCGCCCGCGTGCCGGGAAAACGCCGGGAAAACACCCCCGGATTCTTTCCCGGCAAGCGCAAATGGATCGCATTGAAATCCCATTCAAACCCGACTGCCACTCAATTGGTGCAACAGTAAGCTCTACGATCGCAGTTTCCCGAGCAGCAATCATCCGGTCGGCATTCGTCCGATCACCTGGGCAATCGTCCGTTGCGGAATTCGACCATGCGGTTCCGTATGTTCATCACCGAGGCCGGCGACGCGCCGGCCGCCGCGCGTGGTTCGGCCGACGGTCAGCCCGCGTTTGCTCCGCCCGAGCTGGAGACCGTCTGCCGCGTCGCGCGTGCGCATTTCGGCACGGCCGGCGCTTTCGTTGCGCACGCCGAAGCCGGCACGCAACACGTGCTGGCGGCCGACGGGACGCTGCCCGCCCCGCTCCCTGTCGGGCAACGCGGCCGCAACCGGATCGAGGTATGTCGGGCGTAATCGAAGCGATACGGGCCACCCGCGTCGAACCGGACGGCGACAACACCAGCCGCGCGATTGCCCGACCTCACGATCAACGTTGAGCTTCCGCTCGTACGAGCGCATCGCCGCCCTTCACGCCGAGCATCAGCGCGACGCCGCTGGCGACCAGCAGCGCGGCCAGCAGGTACACGGCGAGATCCATGCTGCCCGTGCGCGTGCGAATGATCCCGATCACCCACGGGCTGACGATGCCGCTCGTGATCCCGATGCTGCTGATCAGCGCGATCCCGGCCGCGGCCGCGTTGCCCGACAGGTAGCGGGTCGGCACGGCCCAGAAGATCGGCAGTGCGGCGAAGATCAGCGTCGCCGCGATCGACAGGCACGCGAGCATCGCCGCGAAGCTGTGCAGGTGCAACGTCAGCGCCGCGAGCGCGAGCCCGCCGCCGATCGTGCAGCACGCGAAGTGCCTGCGGCGCTCGCCGGTGCGGTCCGAGCGGCGCGCGATCAGGATCAGCCCGACCGCACCGACCGCATTCGGCACGACCGTGTAGAGGCTCACGGCAACGACGTCGGTCACGCCGAAGTCGCGGATCATCAGCGGCATCCAGAAATTGAGCGTCAGCGACGCGCAGGTCAGCGAGAAATAAATGAACGCGAACAGGTACACGCGCGGGTTCGCGAGCGCGGCCGCCAGGCTGCGCCCGTCGTGCGCGCCGCCATGCCCGCGGCCGTCCGCGCACAGCGCGGCGACGCGCGCCTTTTCATCGGCCGTGAGCCATGCGGCGTCCTGCGGACGGTCGACGAGGAACGTGAACGCGGCGAACGCGAGCAGGATCGCCGGCGCACCCTCGATCGCGAACATCCATTGCCAGCCGTGCAGCCCGAGCACGCCGCTCATGTCGCGCATGATCCAGCCCGACATCAGGCCGCCGAGCACGCCGGCCACCGCGACGCCCGCGAAGAACACCGAGATCGCGGCCGCGCGCCGGTTCGCGGGGAACCACCAGGTCAGGTACAGCACGATGCCGGGGAAGAAGCCGGCTTCGAACACGCCGAGCAGGAAGCGCAGCACGTAGAAATGCGACGGCTGCGACACGAACATCATCCCGGTCGACGCGATGCCCCACAGCAGCATGATCCGCGTGAACGTGCGGCGCGCGCCGAAACGCGCGAGCAGCAGGTTGCTCGGCACTTCGCAGAACACGTAGCCGACGTAGAACACCGCGGCGCCGAGGCCGTACATCGCATCGCTGAAGCCGAGATCGTGCTTCATCTGCAACTGCGCGAAGCCGATGTTGATGCGGTCGAGGAACGACACGACGTAGCAGAGGAACAGGAACGGGACGATCCGCCACGCGATCTTGCGGAACAGCCGCGCGTCGCCGGATTCCGACGTCGATGAGGATACCGAAGCGCTCGTGTGCGCGAGCGTTGCTTCGGCGGGAAGCGATTGGGGCATGTCTCTCTCCAAACGGGCCGCGCGATTCGAGCGCGCAGCAGTCTCCGAGGGCGTGCATGCGCCCTGCTTTCTTGTGAGACCGGATACGGCGGCGGAAACCGCCGCCCTCAGTGAAACGGCGACGCGCTCACGCGAACGCCCCGCCGCCGTGTGCCGCTCAGTCCTGCAGCGCGGCCCACATTTCCTTGTCGCGCTGTGCAGTCCAGATGCGCGGATGCTTGATGCCGCTCGCCTCGTCGAACGCGCGCGACACGTCGAACGGCAAACAGTGCTCGTAGATGAACACATGGCCGAACTTCGGATCCATCGCTTCGCGCGTGAGCGCCATCGACGCCTTCAGGTCGAGATTGCGTTCGACGGCCTTGCGGCCCTGCGCGAGCAGCGTCGTGACGAAATCCTTCGTGTAGTCGAGGCCCTTGTTCACGTCGGCCGGATTCAGCAGCGCGGGGCCGCGGCCCGGCACGAGCTTCTCGGCGCCGAGCGCGCGCAGCGCCTCGAGCGTGGCCGGCCACTGCTCGAGCTGCGCGTCGCCGCAGTAGCACGCGGCGTCGTATTCGACGAGGTCGCCCGAGAACAGCACCTTCTGCGACGGCAGCCAGACGATCGTGTCGCCCTTCGTGTGGCCCGAGCCGACATGCATGATCTTCACTTCGAGCTTGCCGAGGAACAGCGTGATCTCGCGCTCGAACACGAGCGTCGGCCAGGTCAGGCCGGGCACCGTCTCGACGCCGGCGAACAGGCGCGGGAAACGCTCGATCTCCGACTTCATGTCGGCCTCGCCGCGCTCGACGATCATCTCGTAGGTGCCGCGGCTCGCGATCACGTGCTGCGCACCTTCGGCGAAATACGCGGACGCACCGAGCACGCGCACCGCGTGGTAATGCGACAGCACCACGTGCTTGATCGGCTTGTCGGTCACGCTGCGGATCTTCGCGATCAGGTCCTGCGCCATCGCGGGCGTCGCGGTCGTGTCGACGATCAGCACGCTGTCGTCGCCGATGATCACGCCCGAGTTCGGGTCGCCCTCGGCGGTGTACGCGTACGCGTTCTCGGACAGCTTCGTCCACGTGACTTTCTTCTCTTCCAGATCGGCTTGGGAGGCGAATGCTTTGGCCATGTTGCGTTCCGTGGCTGCGAGCCATGTGTTGAGGGGTGTGAACGGATCATCTTCTCCCATCGATTATTTGTCAATGACAAATCGACTTGCTATTGTCTAATGCGGGTAAACCTGCGGGCTGGCGCGATAAATGGCGTCGGATACCATGCGGGGTTTCGTCAACGGAAGAATCATCGCGTGCAGAACCACGAAGTCAGCGCGGACGACGCGCCGCCCAAGGCGCAGCGCGGGATCCAGAGTGTCGAGGTCGGCGGCCGGCTGCTCGACGCGCTCGCGCGCCGGCGCAAGCCGCTCGGCCTGTCGGAGCTGGCCGCGGCAGCCGACCTGTCGACCGCGCAGGCGCATACCTATCTCGTCAGCCTGACGCGGCTCGCGCTCGTGAAGCGCGACGCGATCACCGGCAATTACGAGCCGGGCCCGTTGTCGTTGCGGCTGGGGCTGATGTCGATCGAGAGCCAGCCGGCCTATCGCGCGGCGCTGCCGCACGCGGCTCGGCTCGCGGAAGCGGTGGGCTTGAGCGTTGCGCTGTCGGTACCGGGCGTGCTCGGCCCGACGATCGTGCGCATCGAGCACGGCGGCTATCCGCTGCACGTGAACCTGCACGTCGGCTCGGTGATGTCGCTCGACACGACGGCGACCGGCCGCGTGTTCCGCGCGTTCGGCGATCCTGCGCAAACCGATGCGATGGCGGCCAGCCATGCCGGCGCGGGTGATACGCTCGCGGGCGCCGAAAGCACGCAACCCACGCAGGATGCCGGAGCGCAACTGGCCGAACTCGACGCGATCCGCGCGCGCGGCATCGAACGCAGCGTCGACCGGCCGAGCCCCGGTGTCAGCGCGATGTGCGTGCCGGTATTCGACGCGCACGGGCGCCTGCAGCTCGCGTTGACGGTGATCGGTTCGAGCGGGTCGATCGATGTCGGCTGGGATGGCCCGATCGCGACCGCGTTGCGCGATGCGGCGCGGCAGGCCACCGCATCGCTCGGCGCGGCAGTTTCGGAACCGCCGCCCGCCCCCTCGGCGGGCGCACCGCGCATGCCGCCCGCGCTGGCCGACGATGCGAAAGCGCAGCGCGGAATCAACGCGCTCGACAGCACCGGCGAGCTGCTGCTCGCGCTGGTATCGGCGGGCCGTGCGCTGCCGCTGCGCGATCTCGCGGCGGCGGCCGGCATGCCGGCGGCGAAGGCGTTTCCGCATCTCGTCAGCCTGCAGAAGATCGGCCTGCTGAGCCGCGACGACGCCGGCTGCTTCGACGGCGGCCCGCTCGGGCAGGCGCTCGGCCTGATCGCGATGCAGCGCGTGTCGCCGACGCGCGACGCGGAAGCCGAGATCGTCGCGCTGGCCGCCGCGACCGACATGAGCGTGGCCGCCGCGACGCTCGGGCCGCTCGGCCCGACCGTGATCCGCCTCGAGGAATCGGCGCGGCCGCAGCACGTGAGCCTGCAGGTCGGCACCGTGATGTCGCTCGTCAATACGGCGATCGGCCGGATCTTCGCGGCCGGCATGTCCGACGACGTGCTGGCCGACCTGCTCGCCAACGAGCCCGTACGCCTCGCCGGCAGCGGCCCCGCCCAGGCCGACGATGCATTCCGCGCGCGGCTCGCGGCGATCCGCGCGGACGCGCTCGATTTCGCGTTCGACGCGCCGGTGCCGGGCATCGGGACGGTCGCCGCGCCCGTGTTCGATCACACCGGCAGCATCCGGCTCGTGATCGCGATCATCGGCTCGTCGCGCGGCTTCCCGCGCGGGCCGGACAGCGACCTCGCTCAGACGCTGCTCGCCGCGACGCGGCGACTGTCGTGGCGGTTCGGGTGGATCGGCCGGTAATCGCCGCCGCCTTCCTCTCCGTCGCGCGATTCCCCTCTCTTTCTCGTTGAAGGCCGTGTGCTTGCCACGGCCTTCTTGCGCCTGTCCGCTACCTGACGGACCGCCCCAATTCATGTTGCGAAGCAGCAACACAAAGTGTCAGTAATTCTCATATAACGAAATCGCATTTCACAACGCGGAGACGTTTCGCTATGATTAGGGTTATCCCTAACTCGCCACCTATATGGGGCTTCGTCATGCAAACGTCTAATGTCTCCGATCGTTCCACCCAATCCACTGGCTGGCTCGCACGTGTTGGCGAGCTGCTTGCGGAAGCCTGGCAGCTCCACCTCGAGAACTGCGAAGTCATCGCCGAAGCACACGCGCGCCTTCCGCGCTGAACGGAACGATCAGCCGCCAGCCGGCGCGATGACCTGCCGGATCCGCTTGTGCGGACGCACGCCGCGAGGTCGCTGCGTCCGGCACAGGAATATCTGGCAGGCCACGCGGAAACTGGCCGGGCTTGCCCCGGGTTGAATGCGCTGACCGCGTCGGGAGCGTTGAGGTCGGTTTGAGGTCCGGCACCAATCAGCATCGGTGCGGTTTTGTCTGCCGGTTGCCCGGACGGGCTACCGTTATCCCGTCGGCGCGCGATTGCGCCGGATCGTTGCGGACGGAAGATTCATCCGTTTTGTCTACCCGCGTGCTGTTCCACGCCGAACGCCGTCCCTGGCGGCCGATCGCCGGCTTTCTCCGCGCCATCGCGCAGTTGCATGCGCCGTCGTTTCAACGACGGCCGCGCCCCTTCTCCGCCCCCTCACACCTGGATCGAAGGCACATCCTTCATGCAGCGCAGCGCGAACATCGAGCGGCTGTGACGGATGCTCGAGATCTTGTACAGCTTTTCGCGCAGGAACCGCTCGTAGCCGGCCGTGCCGTCCACGGCGACCTTGATCCAGTAGTCGTATTCACCCGACACCAGATACGCCTCGAGCACTTCCGGCAGCGCGGCCAGTTCCGCGCCGAAGCGCGCGAGCGCGTCGTCTTCGTGGCGATCGAGCGTGACTTCAAGGATTACGATGTCCGCGTAGCCGAGCATGCGCTGGTTGACCAGCGCGACGTAACCGTCGATGTAGCCGTCGACTTCGAGCTGCCGCGTGCGGTTCCAGCACGCGGTCGTCGACATGCCGATCTGTTCGGCCAGTTCGGCGTTCGACAGGCGCGCATTTTTCTGCAATGCACCAAGGATCTTGCGGTCCTGATTGTCGAGTGTTTTCGGCGTGCGTTCGCGGATAGCCATGATGAAAAGAATCTTCTACTGAAAATCAGCATTCTATCTGAACAAGATTCCGGTTTCGGGCCCGTTTTACCGGAAAACAGGAAGCCTTTTAACCTGCTCGCTTGATACATTTTCACCATGCCTGTTGCCCGGCACGCTCCCCGCGACAACCCCTTCGCACCGGGACGCACGGCCGCAATCACGAGTTGCGGTGCCGGACAAGCAGGCATGCGATTCCCCGCCGCCCGCACGCCTATCCGACCGCGTGCGGAGCCGGTGCCTGCATCCCCGTTCTCGCACTTCCCGTCATGTCGTTCAGGCTTTATCTGTCGTTCCTCGCTGCTTCCGTCGTTCTCATCTACGCGCCCGGCCCCGTCAACCTGCTCACGATGAACCAGGCGCTGCGCGCCGGCTGGCGCCGCGCGCTGCCGTGCGTGTGGGGCGGTACGCTCGCCGTGCTGCTGCAACTCGCGTTGACCGCGCTGTGCCTGAATTCGCTGGTCCACCTCGACGAACACGCGCTCACCGTGCTGCGCTGGGCCGGCGCCGCGTATCTCGTGTGGCTCGGCGGCAAGCAATGGCTCGGCCGCTCGCCGGTCAACGCGCCCGCCGCATCGGCGGAAGTCGCAGCCAGGGCTGGAGCCGGAGCCACGATCGTCCCGCAGGACGCCGACACCGGACGCGCGCTGTTCTGGCGCGGCGTCGCGACGTCGGGCCTGAATCCGAAGACGCTGCTGTTCTTTCCGTCGTTCTTTCCGCAGTTCATCAGCCCGAACGCCGACTGGAGCCTGAACCTTCAATACCTGCTGCTCGCCGCAACGTTCGCGCTGCTGTTCGCGGGCGGCGTCGCGTCGATGGCGCTGTTCTCGCACCGGCTGAGCCGCGCGTTGCGGCGGCCGGCGCGGATGCGCGCGATGAACCGCGTGACGGGCGGGCTGCTCGTCGGGATGGGCGCGATCATGGTCGGCTGGAACTGAGCAAGCAGCGCAACCTCGAACGGCTGCGGCTGCCGAAACCCCACACGGTGTTTTCGCCGCGGCAACTCGCGGGCGAGCTGCTCGCAAGCACGCTCAACGACGAACCGGGCGACAAGTCGGTGATCTCGAATCTGGTGTTCGGGACCGCCGATGCCGCCTGCCCCAGTGAGCCGTTGAGCCGTTGAGCCGCTAACCGTGTGACCCGGAGCGGTCGGCGCTCGACCGGTACAATCGCGCGATGTCCGAATTGCTCACTTACGGCGGCCTGTTCGCCGTGTCGATGGTCGCCGCGACCCTGTTGCCGCTCCAGTCCGAAGCCGTGCTCGCCGGCCTGCTGCTCGCCGGGCGCGAGCCCGTGTGGGCGCTGGTGCTCGTCGCGAGCCTCGGCAATGTCGCCGGCTCCGCGATCAACTGGGCGCTCGGGCGCGGCATCGAGCACTTCCGCGACCGCCGCTGGTTTCCGGTCAAGCCGTCCGCGCTCGCGCGCGCCGAGCGCTGGTATGCGCGCTACGGCCGCTGGTCGCTGCTGCTGAGCTGGGCGCCGGTGATCGGCGATCCGCTGACGATGATCGCCGGCGTGCTGCGCGAGCCGCTGCCGACCTTTCTCGCGATCGTCACGCTCGCGAAGGTCGGCCGCTATCTGGCCGTCGCGTGGCTCGTGACGTACTGACGGTACTGACGCCGCCTTTCCTCCGTCGATGGCGCCTGCTTGCGCCGCCACCGGCTTCGCACCGCTAAAGAATCCGCCGAAGCTGCCGTATTCCTTACGGTGTGCGGTGACGCGTGCGTTCCGCCCCTCTCCCACCCCACTCAGGATGCCGTATGAGATTGACCCAATTGGGCCGGGTGAGCGTCGGCGCGCGCCTGGCCGCGCTGGCGTGCACGCTCGTCGCACTGCTGTTCACCGTTTTCGCGTGGGCGCTCGCCCATTTCGCCAGCCAGCAACTCGCGGACGAGGCGCACGCGCGAATCGCCGACAAGGAGCAGTCGATCCGTGCGATGGTCGAGATGTTCGACAAGGCGCTGTCGGCCGAAGCCAGTCGCGCGATGTCGCTGTTCGCGAGTTTCCTGCCGGCCGATTTCTCGCTCGACCCGGCGCGCACCGTCGACATCGGCGGCGTCGCCGCGCCCACGCTGTCCGCGGGCGGTCAGCCGCTCGACCTCGATTACTCGATTCCCGACCAGTTCCTGAAGAAAAGCGGCGCGATCGCGACGATCTTCGCGCGCGACGGCGACGATTTCGTGCGCATCACGACGTCGCTGAAGAAACAGGACGGGGCACGCGCGGTCGGCACACGCCTCGATCGCGCGAGCCCCGCGTACGCGCCGCTCGCCGCCGGACGCAGCTACACCGGCCTCGCCAAACTGTTCGGCCGGCAGTACATCACGCAGTACAAGCCGGTCACCGATGCAACCGGCCGCGTGATCGGCGCACTGTTCGTCGGTCTCGACGTCGGCGCCGAGTTGCAAGTCGTCCAGGACGGCATCCGTGCGTTGAAGGTCGGCGAGAACGGCTACTACTTCGTGCTCGACGCCTCTCAGGGCGCATCGCGCGGCACCTTCGTCGTCCATCCCGATGCAGCCGGCCAGCGCGCCGACGACGCGCGCGCGCCGTACACGCAGATGCTCGCGGCCGGCCACGGCCGGCTCGCGTATACGTCGGCCGACCCGGCCGCGCACGACAGCCGGCCAACCGCGAAATTCGTGTCGTTCACGACGGTTCCGCAATGGCAGTGGCTGGTCGGCGGCATCGCGATCGACGACGAACTGCTGGCCGGCATGCGCACCCTCCGCGATCGCTTCCTGATGATCGCAGCCGTGCTCGTCGCGGCGTTCGCGGCGCTGTTCGTCGTCGTCGTGAGGCGCGTCGTGAGCCGGCCGCTCGATGCGGCGGCACGCGCGTCCGAACGCTACGCGGCGGGCGACCTCAGCGTGCGGATCCGCGACGGCGAGACGGCACGCGGCGCCACGCGCAGCGACGAGATCGGCCGGCTCGTGCAGGCGGTCGACGGGATCGGCGACGGCCTGGCGCGGATCGTCGCGCAGGTGCGCAGCGGCTCGGCCGACATCGCGCGCGGCATGGTCGGCATCGCGGCCGGCAGCGGCGACATCGCCGCGCGGATCGCGACACAGGCGAGCAGCGTCGAACAGACAGCGGCCAGCATGGAGCAGATCACGGCCGCCGTGCAGCAGAACGCCGAGCACGCGGCGCAAGCGAACGCGCTGGTCGCGAACGCATCGGCGGCCGCGACCGACGGCGACGAGGCCGTGCAGCGCGTGGTCGCGACGATGGACGAAATCGGCCGCGCAACGCGCCGGATCGCCGAAATCACGGGCGCGATCGAAGGCATCGCGTTCCAGACCAACATTCTGGCGCTGAACGCAGCCGTCGAGGCCGCGCGCGCAGGCGAGCACGGCAAGGGCTTCGCGGTGGTCGCGGCCGAAGTGCGCGCGCTCGCCCAGCGCAGCGCGGCCGCGGTCAAGGAAATCGACGCGCTGAGCGCCGAATCGTCGACGACCGTCGAACAGGGGTACCGAATCGCGGACGCGGCGCGCGGCACGATGCGCGACATCGTCGCGCGCGTCGATCAGGTCAGCACGCTGATCGGCGAGATCAGCGCCGCGTCGCGAGAGCAATCGACCGGTATCGAGCAGGTGAACCAGGCCGTCACGCAGATCGGGGAGACCACGCAGCAGAACGCGACGCTGATCTCGGACGCCGAACGCGCGGCCGTCGCACTGCGCGACCAGGCCGCGCAACTGTCGGAAGCCGTCAGCGTGTTCCGGCTCGAACGCGACGCATGAGCGTCGACCGGCGGCGGCCGGCGGCCGCTCGCCGCCTACTTCTTGTCGCCCGCCAGGTCGATCGCCTTGTCCGAGCCGACCGCATTGCGCAGCTGGAACTTCTGGATCTTGCCGGTCGACGTTTTCGGCAGCTCGCCGAAGCGCACGGCCTTAGGCACCTTGAAGCCCGCGAGCAGTTGCCGGCAGTGCGCGACGATCTCCTCCTCGGTCGCGCGTGCGCCTTCGCGCAGCTCGACGAACGCGCACGGCACCTCACCCCATTTCGGGTCGGGCATCGCGACGACGGCCGCAACCGCGACGGCCGGATGCCGGTACAGCGCGTCCTCGACCTCGATGCTCGAGATGTTCTCGCCGCCCGAGATGATGATGTCCTTGCGGCGATCCTTGATGCGGATATAGCCGTCCGGCGTCAGCACGCCGAGATCGCCGGTATGGAACCAGCCGCCGTGGAACGCCTCGTCGGTCGCGTGCGGGTTCTTCAGGTAGCCCTTCATGCAGATGTTGCCGCGGAACATGATCTCGCCGAGCGTCTCGCCGTCGGCCGGCACCGGCGCCATCGTGTCGGGATCGAGCACCGTCGCGCCCGCTTCGAGGTGGTAGCGCACGCCCTGGCGCGCATTGAGCCGCGCGCGCTCTTCATCCGGCAGCGCTTCCCAGTGCGCCTGCTTCGCGCACACGGTCGCCGGGCCGTAGACCTCGGTCAGCCCGTACACGTGCAGCAGGTCGAAGCCGATCTCCTTCATCTTCGCGATCACCGCCGGCGCGGGTGCCGCGCCCGCGACCATCGCGTGCACCGTGTGGTCGATGCCTTCGCGGAATTCGGCCGGCGCGTTCGCGATCGCGCTCTGCACGATCGGCGCGCCGCAATAGTGCGTGATGCGTTCGCGGCGAATCAGGTCGAACACGGTCTTCGCGTCGAACTTGCGCAGGCAGACGTTCACGCCCGCACGCGCCGCGACGGCCCACGGGAAGCACCAGCCGTTGCAGTGGAACATCGGCAGCGTCCACAGATACACCGCGTGCTTCGGCATGTCCCATTCGAGGATGTTGCTGATCGCCGCCAGATACGCGCCGCGATGGTGGTAGACCACGCCCTTCGGGTCGCCGGTCGTGCCGGACGTGTAGTTCAGCGCGATCGCGTCCCATTCGTCGGCGGGCGGCGTCCATGCGTAGCCGGCGTCGCCGCTCGCGACAAACGCTTCATAGTCGATCGCGCCCGCGAAGCGCTCGGGATCGGCCGGCATCGCATCGGCGACGCTGACGATCTTCAGGCCCGGCACCTCGAGCGCCGCGCGATGCGCGAGCTCCGCGTATTCGGTGTCGACGATCAGCACCTTCGCCTCGCCGTGACGCAGCATGAAGATCACCGACGGCACGTCGAGCCGCGTGTTGATCGTGTTCAGCACCGCGCCGGCCATTGGCACGCCGAAGTGCGCCTCGACCATCGCCGGGATGTTCGGCAGCAGCGCCGCGACGGTGTCGCCGCGCCCGACGCCGGCCTGCGCGAGCGCGCTCGCCAACTGCTTCGCGCGCGTGTAGGTCTCGCCCCACGTGCGCCGCACGTCGCCGTGCACGATCGCGAGGCGCTCGCCGTAGACTTCCGCCGTCCGGACCAGGAAGTCGATCGGGGTGAGCGGTACGTAATTGGCATCGCGGCGGCCGAGCCCGGCCTCGAACATCTGCGTCATGATCCTGTCTCCCGTGTTCTGTCGACCGGTGTGCATGCACCCCGGATCGCTTTGATGTGGTTCAATTGCCGACAGCCTAACGGGCGTTATTGTGAGCCGTCTGTCATCGAAACGACAGAGTGCCTTTCGAGCACCGCGCGTTATCCCTAACCTCGCAAACCCGCACCCATGCACGATCACCACGTTGCGCCGCCCGACGCGGCCGCCCACCCGGCCGACGCGCTTCCCGAACCGGGCCCGCTGCCGGCGCTGTCGACGCTGTTCGGCCAGTGCGCGTGGTTCCGCACGCTCGCGCCCGAACACCAGGCGCTGGTGCTCGCGCAGTCGCATGTCGAGCAGTGCGAGGCCGGCGACGTGATCGCGCACCGGCTCGCGCCGTCCGAATACTGGATCGGCGTGCATCGCGGGCTGCTGAAGCTTGCGATCTTCAACGCGTCGGGGCGCGGCTGCACGTTTTCGGGTGTGCCGTCGGGCGGTTGGTTCGGCGAAGGCAGCGTGATCAAGCGCGAACTGCGCAAGTACGAGGTCGTCGCGATCCAGCGCTCGACCGTGCTGTTCGTGCCGGTCGACACGTTCCATGCGCTGCTCGACACGAGCCTGCCGTTCACGCGCTTCGTGATCCACCAGTTGAACAACCGGATGGGCGAATTCATCGCATCGATCCAGAACAGCCGGCTGCTCGACGTCGATGCGCGCGTCGCGCAGGCGCTCGCGCAACTCTTCAACCCGGACCTGTACCCGGACACCGGCCCGTCGCTGTCGATCTCGCAGGAGGAACTGGGGATGCTCGTCGGCGTGTCGCGGCAGCGGATCAACCAGGCGCTGCAGCAGCTCGAGAAGCTCGGCGCGCTGCGGCTCGCGTACAACCAGATCGAGGTCGTCGATCTGGGCGCGCTCGCGCGCTTCGGGATGGAGCAGATCTGAGCGCGGCGCGATGAGCGAAACCGTCGCCGGCACGACGCGCGCATCCGGTGCCGCGGCGGTTCGCCGGTCGCGGCATGCGCGCGCATTTCATCTGCGGAATCGGCCGGCGGCGACCGCGCGCCCAACCTGACAATCCCGCCAGTTTCGCGACAGTAACCCGTTCCACGCCGACGCCTATCATTCGGGTTCCCCTCACCGACGCCTGATCACCGCCTGTCCCGCTGCCTCCATGTGGATCGTCAATCTCGCGCTCAGGCGCCCCTACACGTTCATCGTGATGGCCATCATGATCGTGCTGGCCACGCCGCTTGCGCTGATGCGCACGCCGGTCGACGTGCTGCCCGCGATCAACATCCCCGTGATCAGCGTGATCTGGAATTACAGCGGCTTCTCCGCGACGGAGATGACGAACCGCATCACGGCCGTGCATGAACGGATCCTGACGACGACCGTCAACAACATCCAGCATGTCGAGTCGACGTCGCTGCCCGGCATCGCGGTCGTGAAGGTGTTCCTGCAGCCGGGCGCGAACGTGCAGACGGCGATCGCGCAGACGGTCTCGTCCGCGCAGGCGATCGTGCGGCAGATGCCGCAGGGCGCGACGCCGCCGCTCGTGATCACCTATTCCGCGTCGAGCATCCCGGTGATCCAGCTCGGGCTGTCGAGCACGACGCTCAGCGAACAGTCGCTCGCCGACATCGCGCTGAACTTCCTGCGCCCGCAACTGATCACGATTCCCGGTGCCCAGGTGCCGTTCCCGTACGGCGGCCGCACGCGCGTGGTCGCGATCGATCTCGATCCGCAGGCGCTGCTCGCGAAGGGCCTCACGCCGGCCGACATCGTCAACGCGGTCAACGCGCAGAACCTCGTGCTGCCGACCGGCACCGCGAAGATGGGCCAGACCGAATACCGGATCGACACGAACGCGTCGGCCGATACGGTCGCCGACATCAACAACCTGCCGATCCAGACCGTCAGCGGCGCGACGACCTACCTGCGCGAGGTCGCGTCCGTGCGCGACGGCTTCGCGCCGCAAACCAACGTCGTGCGCCAGAACGGCCAGCGCGGCGTGCTCGTGTCGATCCTGAAAAGCGGCGACGCGTCGACGCTCAAGGTCGTGTCGGACCTGAAGGCGCTATTGCCGAAGGTGATCCCGACGCTCCCCGAAGGGCTCACGATCACGCCGCTGTTCGACCAGTCGGTGTTCGTCAACGCGGCCGTGCAGGGCGTGATCCACGAGGCGCTGATCGCGGCCGTGCTGACCGCGATGATGATCCTGCTGTTCCTCGGCAACTGGCGCAGCACGCTGATCATCGCGATCTCGATTCCGCTGTCGATCTTCACGTCGCTGATCGCGCTGTCGGCGCTCGGCGAGACCATCAACATCATGACGCTCGGCGGGCTCGCGCTCGCGGTCGGGATCCTGGTGGACGATGCGACCGTCACGATCGAGAACATCGAGCGGCACCTGCATCTCGGCACGCGCCGGGCCGCCCCAAGCATGCCGAGCGACCCCGTCGGGGAGCAGCGACCGGAGGGAGCGCGGGGGTCGTCGTTCGGCACGAACCTGCACGATGCGATCCTCGAAGGCGCCGGCGAGATCGCGGTGCCCGCGTTCGTGTCGACGCTGTGCATCTGCATCGTGTTCGTGCCGATGTTCTTCCTCACGGGCGTCGCGCGCTTCCTGTTCGTGCCGCTCGCGGAAGCCGTCGTGTTCGCGATGCTCGCGTCGTACGTGCTGTCGCGCACGCTCGTGCCGACGCTCGCGATGCTGCTGTTCCGCCCGCAGCAGGCGAGCACGGGCCCCGATCATGCGACGTCGCGTTTCGCGCGCCTTCATCATGCGTTCAACAACTCGTTCGAACGGCTGCGCGCGTGGTACATCGTGCTGCTGAGCATGCTGCTCGTGCGCCGCCGCTTCTACGCGATGTGCTTCCTCGGCTTCTGCGTGCTGTCGACGGGCCTCGTGTTCGCGCTCGGCCGCGACTTCTTCCCGAACGCCGATTCCGGCAACATCCGCCTGCATATGCGCGCGCCGACCGGCTACCGGATCGAGGAAACCGCGCGCCTCGCCGACCGGGTCGAGCGCGTGATCCGCGAAGTCGTGCCGCCCGACGAACTCGGCGCGATCGTCGACAACCTCGGCCTGCCCGTCAGCGGCATCAACCTGTCGTACAGCAATGCCGGCACCATCGGCACGCTCGACGGCGAGCTGCTGATCGCGCTGAAGCCCGGCCACCGCGCGACCCGGGATTACGTGCAGACGCTGCGCAAGCTGCTGCCCGAGCGCTTCCCCGGCGTCGAATTCTTCTTCCAGCCGTCGGACATCATCACGCAGATCCTCAACTTCGGTCAGCCGGCCGCAATCGACGTGCAGGTGCTCGGCAACGATCTCGCGAGTAACATGACTATCGCGAGCAACCTGATGAAAAAGGTCAGGCAAATCCCCGGCGCCGTCGACGTGCACGTGCTGCAACGCAACGACGAGCCGACCCTGCTGGCCGACATGGATCGTACGCGCATGCAGCAGCTCAACCTCTCCGCGCAGAACGTCGCGCAGAACATGCTGATCTCGCTGTCCGGCAGTTCGCAGACGACGCCGTCGTTCTGGATCAACCCGAAAACGGGCGTCCAGTACCCGCTGCAGATCCAGACCCCGCAATACGACATCTCGTCGGTCGACGACCTGCTCGGCACGCCGATCTCGGCCAGCGGCCGCACGGGCATGCCGCTGCAACTGCTCGGCAACCTCGTGCAGGTGCGCACCGCCGCGAATCCGGCCGTGATCACGCACTACAACATCCGCCCGGCGATCGACCTGTACGTGAGCGTCGAGGGCCGCGACCTCGGCTCGGTCGCGGGCGAGATCGACCGCATCGTGTCCGACATGCGCGCGAGCCTGCCGCGCGGCACCGACCTGACGATGCGCGGCCAGATCGAGACGATGCGCACGTCGTATATCGGCCTCGGCGCCGGTGTCGCGATGGCGATCGTGCTCGTCTACCTGCTGATCGTCGTCAATTTCCAGTCGTGGCTCGACCCGCTGATCATCATCAGCGCGATGCCCGCCGCGCTCGCCGGCATCGCGTGGATGCTGTTCGTCACCGGCACGCACCTGAGCGTGCCCGCGCTGACGGGCGCGATCATGACGGTGGGCGTCGCGACCGCGAACAGCATTCTCGTGGTGTCGTTCGCGCGCCAGCGTCTAGCGGCCGGTGCGCCGCCGCTCACGGCCGCGCTGGAGGCCGGCGCGACGCGGATCCGGCCGGTGCTGATGACCGCGCTCGCGATGATCATCGGCATGGTGCCGATGGCGCTCGGTCTCGGCGAAGGCGCCGAGCAGAACGCGCCGCTCGGCCGCGCGGTGATCGGCGGGCTGCTGTTCGCAACCGTGTCGACCTTGCTGTTCGTGCCGCTCGTGTTCGGCGGCGTGCATTCGCGGCTGGCCCGCCGGCGCGCGCGCCAGGCCGGACACTGACTTTCGCCTATAGACCCGGTCAACTCATGGAAGAGAAACATCACAGCTCCGTCGGCATTCAGGTGGACGAACACGGCATGCACCTGCCGACGCGCACGTCGGTGTCGCGGCGCGGGCGAATCGTGCTGATCGTGATCGGCGTGCTGCTGGCCGCCGGCGCCGCGCGCACGATCGTCGTCAACGTGCTGAACCGCAACCGGCTCGACGCGATCGCCGAGCAGAACACGCGCCAGTACGTGAACGTCGTGCGCCCGGCCGACGCGGCCACCGGCGGCAAGCTGACGCTGCCGGGCACGCTGCGCGGCTTCGTCGAGGCGCCGATCTACGCGCGCGCGAGCGGCTATGTGCTGCGCTGGCAGGCCGATATCGGCGCGCACGTGAAGCAGGGGCAAGTGCTCGCCGAACTCGACACGCCCGAACTGAACCAGGAGCTCGCGCAGGCCACCGCGCAGCGTCAGCAGGCGCAGGCGGCGCTCGCGCTCGCGAAGACGTCGTTCGACCGCGCGCAGCAGTTGCGCCAGCGCGATGCGGTGTCGCAGCAGGAACTCGACGACCGCCAGGGCGCATTCAACCAGGGCACCGCGAACCTCGCCGCGGCCGATGCGAACATGCGCCGGCTCACCGAACTGAAGGGTTTCCAGCGGATCGTCGCGCCGATCGACGGGATCGTCACGCAACGCAACGTCGACGTCGGCGATCTCGTCAGCTCCGGCAACGCGGGCCGCTCGCTGTTCACGGTCGTGCAGGCCGACCGGTTGCGCCTCTACGTTCAGGTGCCGCAGGCGTACGCGCAGCAGGTGAAGGTCGGCCAGCACGTGAGCGTCGCGCAGGCCGAGCTGCCGGGCCGGACCTTCGACGGCACGATCACGCGCACGTCCGGGTCGATCGATGTCGCGACGCGTTCGCTGCAGATCGAGATCACGCTGCCGAACCCGGATGCACGGCTGCTGCCCGGCGCATACGTGCAGGCGACGCTGCCGATGACGCCGGTCGGCCGCCTGCAGATTCCGGCCAATACGCTGCTGTTCCGCGCCGAAGGCCCGACGGTCGCGACCGTCGACGCGAACGGCCAGGTCCGCCTGAAACCGGTGACAGTCGTGCGCACGATCGGGCAGACGCTCGAAGTCGACGGGCCGATCACGCCGAACGACCGCCTGGTCGCGAACCCGAGCGACGCGCTCGCGAACGGCGATCCGGTCGTCGTGTCGACGCCGGCGGCCAAACCCGCATCGGCCGTCGCGGGAGCGAAGTCGTGATCGCGATGCGCGCCCGCGTGCGGCCCGCGGCGCTCGCCGCCGTCGTGGCAGCGGCCGCCGTCGCCGGCTGCACGGTCGGCCCCGACTACCGGCGCCCTGCCGTCGATACGCCGGCCGCGTGGCGGCTCGACCCGGCCGACGCATACTGGCACCCGGCCGCGCCGGCCCGGGCGCCGCTCGATCCCGCGTGGTGGACCGCGTTCGGCGATCCGCGGCTCGACGCGCTCGAAGCCGACGCGCTGCGCAACAACCAGAACCTGAAGGCCGTCGCCGCGCGCTACGACCAGGCGAAGGCGACGCTCGCATCGGTCGC
The DNA here is from genome assembly GCF_900119325.1 of Burkholderia sp. NFPP32. Classification (NCBI taxonomy): domain Bacteria; kingdom Pseudomonadati; phylum Pseudomonadota; class Betaproteobacteria; order Burkholderiales; family Burkholderiaceae; genus Burkholderia; species Burkholderia sp. NFPP32. Next base: position 232,701 of record NZ_FPJP01000002.1, read on the forward strand.
GTCCGCGCAGTATCCGGCGGTCGGCCTGACCGCGAGCGGCCAGCGCTTCAAGATCTCCGCCGACCGGCCGCAGACCAACTACGCGACGCGCAGCATGTCGACCGTGCAGAACGAGATTCAGGTCGGCGCGAGCGTCAGCTACGAGCTCGACTTGTTCGGGCGCGTGCGGCGCAGCGTCGAATCCGCGCAGGCGAGCACCGAGCAGGCGCACGACGATTTCGCGAACGCGCGCCTCGTGCTGACCGCCGATCTCGCGTCGAGCTATTTCGCGCTGCGCGAACTCGATAGCGAGATCGACGTCGTCAAGCGCTCGATCGACCTGCAGCAAAAGGCGCTCGACTACGTGAGCGCGCGCCACGAACTCGGTGCCGTGTCGGGCCTCGACCTGCTGCAGCAGCGTTCGCAGCTCGACGCAACGCGCACGCAGGCGCAGTTGCTGATCCAGCAGCGCGCGCAGGTCGAAACCGCGATCGCGACGCTGGTCGGCACGCCGGCCCCCGAATTCTCGCTGCCGCCGCGCGTGGTGCCGATCAACGCGCCCGCGCTGCCGACCGGCATGCCGAGCGACCTGCTGCAACGGCGCCCCGACGTCGCGTCGGCCGAGCGCGCAATGGCGGCCGCGAACGCGCAGATCGGCGTCGCGCGCGCCGCGTATTTCCCGCGCATCGCGCTGTCGCCGGACATCGGCTGGGATGCGACGCGCTTCGCGAGCCTGTTCACCGTGCCGGCACTGCTGTGGTCGGTCGGCGCGTCGGTCAGCCAGCCGCTGTTCGAAGGCGGCAAGCTGAAGGCCGGCGTCGATTTCGCGCAGGCCGGTTATGCCGCCGCGCAGGCCAGCTACCGGCAGACCGTGCTCACCGCGTTCCAGGAGGTGCAAAATGCGGTGACGGGCCTGTCGGTGCTGGCCGACGCCGCCCAGCAGGCAGCGGCGGCCGTCGACGACGCGCGCAAGCTCGTGTCGCTCGCGCAGGACCGCTACGCGGGCGGCCTGACGCCGTTCATCGACGTGCTGACGGCGCAGCAGCAACTGCTGACGAGCGAGCGCCAGGCCGTGCAGATCCAGGGCCAGCGCGCGGCGCTCGTCGTCTTTCTCGCGAAGGCGCTCGGCGGCGGCTGGGACGGCGATGCGACGAGCGGCCGCGCGCCGTCCGACGTCGCGACGGCCGGCCCGCAGCGCACCGCGGGCGTCGGCCCTTAACCCGATTAGGCGGAAAAACCACATGAAAGTCCTGATCGTCGAAGACGAACCGAAAGTCGTCGAATACCTGAAGAGCGGCCTGACCGAGGAAGGCTGGGTCGTCGACACCGCGCTCGACGGCGAGGACGGCGCATGGAAGGCCGTCGAATTCGACTACGACGTGGTCGTGCTCGACGTGATGCTGCCGAAGCTCGACGGCTTCGGCGTGCTGCGTGCATTGCGCGCGCAGAAGCAGACGCCCGTCATCATGCTGACCGCGCGCGACCGCGTCGACGACCGCGTGCGCGGGCTGCGCGGCGGCGCCGACGACTACCTGACCAAGCCCTTCTCGTTCCTCGAGCTGATCGAACGGCTGCGCGCGCTGACGCGCCGCGCGCGCGTGCAGGAATCGACGCTGATCTCGATCGGCGACCTGCGCGTGGACCTGATCGGCCGCCGCGCGACCCGCGACGGCACGCGGCTCGACCTGACCGCGCAGGAATTCCAGCTGCTCGGCGTGCTCGCGCGGCGCAGCGGCGAGGTGTTGTCGAAGACGACGATCGCCGAACTCGTGTGGGACGTAAACTTCGACAGCAACGCGAACGTCGTCGAGACGGCGATCAAGCGCCTGCGCGCGAAACTCGACGGCCCGTTCGCGGACAAGCTGCTGCACACGATCCGCGGCATGGGCTACGTGCTCGAGGCGCGCGAGGACGGCGACACCGAGAGGCAGGCATGAAACGCTCGATCGTCCTGCGGCTGTCTGCGATGTTCGGCATCGTGTCGCTGCTCGTGTTCACGCTGGTCGGCTGCGGGCTGTTCGTGATGATGGAGCGCCAGCTGTTCGCCGAGCTGCGCGCGACGCTCGATACGCGCACCAAGGTCGCCGAGATGATCGTGTCGCATGCGACGACGGCCACACGCGGGCGGCTCATGCAGGAAAAGCTGGCCGACCTGGAACCGCCCGACGGCTCGACGCGCTACCAGATCGACAGCACGAACCCGGCATTTCGCTTCGGTACGCCGGTGAACGGCGTGCCCGTCGATCCGCCGTTCGGCGCGTTCCAGCGCTACGCGCTCAACGACAGCAGCTACGACGTGATGACGAAGACCGTCACGGTCGCCGGCAACGGCGAGCGTCCGACGCTGAAGCTGATCGTCGCCAGTTCGTGCGAGCGCACGCAGCGGATGCTGCGCCGCTTCGGCTTGACGCTCGCGGCGCTGATCGCCACCGCCACCGTCATCACGCTGCTGCTGAGCCGCGCGGTCGCGCGCTTCGGGCTCGCGCCGCTCGACCGGCTGTCGCAGGATGCGGCAACCGTGAGCGCCACGAACCGCCGCCAGCGGCTGCACACCGACGCGCTGCCGGCCGAGCTGCGCGACCTCGCCACGTCGTTCAACGGCGCGCTCGAACGCATCCAGCAAACCTACGCGCGGCTCGAGGCCTTCAACGCGGACGTCGCGCACGAGCTGCGCACGCCGGTCAGCATCCTGATCGGCCAGACCCAGGTCGCGCTGACGAGCCGCGATCGCTCGGTCGACCGGATGCGCCAGACGCTGCAGTCGAACCTCGAGGAATTCGAGCGGCTGCGCGTGATCATCAACGACATGCTGTTCCTGTCGCGCAGCGATCGCGGCGAACGCGCGACCGACCTGAAGGACGTGTCGCTCGCCGACGAGGTGCGGCGCATGCTCGACTTCCTCGAAATCCCGCTCGACGAGGCGCAACTGCGCGCCGAACTGCACGGCGATGCGCGCGCGGCCGTCGATCCGTCGCTGTTCCGCCGCGCGATGACGAACCTGCTGATCAACGCGATCCAGCATTCGGCGCCCGGCGCGACGCTGCACGTGACGATCGCGCGCCGCGACGCGCTCGTCGAGATGGCCGTGTCGAACCCCGGCGAGCCGATCGATCCGGTGCAGCGCTCGCACGTGTTCGAGCGCTTCTACCGGCTCGAGGAAGCGCGCGCGAACAGCAAGGAGAACCACGGGCTCGGGCTGTCGATCGTCAAGGCCGTGGCCGAGATGCACGGCGGCGGCGTGTTCGTCGCGTGCTCGGGCGGCATCAATACGTTCGGCTTCTCGGTGTCGACGGAACCCCGCGCGGGCGGTCCGCTACGCGCGGCCGACGCAGCCGACTCGGCCGCTTCGCGTCCGGCCCACGCACCACGCGCGCTGCATTGACGGCGGCCGCGCCTGTCGACGTCCGGCCGCCTCCGATCGGCGCTTGCCGGCCACGAACGCGGCCCGGGACGCATTACGCGCGTGGCTTGCCACCCTGCTCGCGCCACGCCCGCGGCGACATCGCAAACCGCTCGCGAAACACGCGGCTGAAATGCGACATGTCGTTGAATCCCCAGCGCAATGCGACGTCGGACACGCGCAGCGCCACGCATTGCGGATTCGCGAGATCCTGCGCGCACCGTTCGAGCCGCAGGTTCCATACGTAACGCATCAGCGACGTCTCCTCGGCCTCGAAGAGCTTGTTGATGTACCGCGACGAAATCCCGATCGACCGTTCGATCATCATCGGGTTCAGCTCCGGATCGTGCAGGTGCTCGAGCACATGCCGCTTCACACGCGTCAGTGTCAACGCCTTCATCCTCGATTGCGCGAGGTCGTTGCGCTGCATGCCCCCTAGCGTCATCGCGATCAGCGTGATCGCGGTATCCGACAACTGCCGCATCTCGTCCTCGGTCACGCTACGGATCTGCGACGACATCTGCTCGAGAAACGCACGCATGACGCTGCCGACGCCCTCCCCGGTTTGCGTCGGGCACGCCGTGCGGTGTTCCATCCCGATGACGAGCTGGTTCAGCGTCGCCCGGGGAATGCTGACGACGATCTCGCGCCACGACTGGCCGAACTGCAGATGGTGAGGCCGTGTCGCGTCGTAGATCGCAAAATCCCCGGGGCGCAACGTGACGATCTTGCCGTCCTGCTCGACCGATTGGCTGCCCTCGAGCATCAATACTCCGAAATACTTGTCCTCATACTCGCTGCGCGCCTGGCGATAACGCCGAATCACGGCCTGCTCGCTCGCGTGGATTTCCGAGATTCGCATCTTTTCGCACTTGCGCTGCCGCACTCGGCCGAAGAAATCGGCTTTCTGCACGGCCGCGATCTGCACGTCCGCGAACAGGCGCAGAATCGTCTCGCGCCAGAATTCGATACGCTGGCTGACCGAGCCGTCGGTCGGCACCTCGATGGCCGCGTTCGTCCGTTCGTCCAGCGGGCTGTCGGACGCCAGACCGGGCGCGTCGCCGCTTGCGGCGCGCGGGAAAGGACGCATCGTCATGGTCGTGCCCCACATGGGTTAGCAAACACGCAGCCGGTAGCGTGCCCGTTCAAAAGCGCATTGTCCAATCGATGGCCGCGTACGCCGCGTTGCCGGTCGGACCGACACGCGGCGCGGCGGCGACGCGCTACCGCTCCGGGCATGTCATGAGCATGTCGTCCGACGCCAGTCGGATGATTGTTCATACGCATAAGCAACGCGATAGAGCGTCGCCTCGTCGAAACGGCGCCCGACCAGTTGCAGCCCGATCGGCAGGTCGTCGGCTACCCCGCACGGCAGCGACATCGCCGGATGCCCGGACACGTCGAACGGCGCGGTATTCGCGAGCATCTCGAACGCCCTCGTCAGCGACTCGGACATCGCGCAACCGGGCTCCGGCAGCTTCGACGCGCGCATCGGCACGGTCGGCATCACCAATACGTCGTACGACTGCAGCGCCGCGTCGTAAGCCGATCGCAAGCGCCGCGCGAGGTTCTGGCACTTCGCGTAGTAGCGCCCGCGATACCGGCTCGTGAAATATTCGCCGAGCAGCATCGTCACCTTCACGGTATCCGGCAACTCATCGGCCCGCTCGCGCCAGCCCGCGTGATGATCGATCATGCCGGTCACGTACAGGCCGCCCCAGTTGAAACCGTGGCTGTTGCCCTTCATCATCTGCTGCGTCGCACCCTCGGCCGCAATCGGCAGCCAGATCGCGGTGCCGGCGGCATGCAGCGACACCGACACTTCGTCGACGCTCGCGCCCAGCTTGCGCAACCGGTGCGTGGCGGCCAGCACGGCCTCGTCGACCACTTTCTCCGAATTCGCGAGCCCGAACGCCTCGCGCAGGATGCCAATCCGCAGTCCCGCGATGCCGTCTCGGATCGCGCCGAGATAATCGGCGCGCGGCGGCAACGCCCGTTGGCGCGGATCGAGTCCGTCATCGCCCGCGATGACATCGAGCAGCAGCGCGTTGTCGAGCACGTTGCTCGTCATCGGCCCCAGATGATCGACGGTTGCCTCGATCGGCATCGCGCCGGTGTACGGCACGAGCCCGTGCGTCGGCTTCATCCCGTAGACGCCGCAATAGGCGGACGGGATCCTGACCGAGCCGCCCTGGTCGCCGCCGAGCGCCATGTCGACCTCGCCGCTCGCGACCAGCGCGCCGCTGCCTGACGACGAGCCGCCGGACGAGTGCCCTGCCTTGCGCGGATTGTGCACCGGCCCCGACGCGCTCGTGTGCGAGCCGCCGGAAAAGCAGTAGTACTCACAGGTCGACTTGCCGGCGATCGTGCCGCCGGCGTCGAGCACCCGGGTGACGACGGTCGCATCGACGTCGGGCACATAGCCCTCGAACGTGCTCGCGCCGTTGCGCATCGGCACGCCGGCAACGCAGATGTTGTCTTTCACGACCACCGTCTTGCCGCGCAGCTTGCCATCCGCGGCACCGTGGATCGTGCTCTTGCGCGCCCACGCGCCGTAACGGTTCTCGTCGCCTTCCGGGCGGTAGCCGGGCGTGCGCGGATACGCGACGACGGGCAGATAGTCGGGCAGCGCGTCGATGGCGTCGTACGCATCGAAGTTCGCCTGCAGGGCATCGTCGTATTCGGCGAGTTGGCGGGAATCGACATGAAAGCCGAAACCGGCTGCAATGTCGGACAGTTGTTCGCGAGTCGGGCGTTTGATGGCCATCGACGTTCTCCAGTTCGGTAAGCGGCACCGCCGGCGCCGGCGGGATTCAGCGGGTGACGGCGTCGCGCATCAGTCCGGTGCGCGGATGGCAGTTCACGTATTCGTAAACCTGATGCTTGGCGTCGAAGACGGAAACCTCGTGATACAGCCGCAGTTTCGACAGCCCGGTCACGACGCGGAAGAATGTAACGAAGATCCGCAGGTGCGTCGGATGTGATTCGGCCCAGCGCTCGAGGCGGTCAAGCGAGCGCCAGTGGCCGATGTTGTAGCTCTCGTCGAGCACGTTGCCGTCGAGATCGATCGAGCGCACGTAGCGATTGCTGTAGCAACCGACGTCCGCGCCGTTGTCGCGCAGAAATTCCATCCCGCTGCGCAGCGTCGGCTCGATCTCCTCGAGATACAGTCGGCGCTCGTCTCGCTCGGCCGCGCGCCAGTCCTGGCCGGAGCGAATCAGCGCGATGTTGTCGTGTGCCAGTACGACCACGCGGCCGCCACGGGCCGGATCGCCCTCGACGACGCGCAACTCGCCGTCCGCGCGCATCCAGTCCGTCTGCGAGATCGGGAACCGGTCGCGCATCGATCCCCAGTAGCCGTGCTCCTCGATCTCGCCGCTGACGCCGTCCATGATCGCGCCGACGCCGGGGAAATCGCTCGTAAATGCGTAGAGCGTCTCGAACTGCTCGGCGCGCGGCGCGACGATTTCCCGGAAATAGCCGATCCCGTCCGCGAGACGCGCGTCGGAGGCCCACCATTCGACGAGTGCCGGCAACGCAATCCAGCGCGCATACGCGGCCGGATCGCGCCAGTAGCCGACGGCGATCAGGTTCTCGTAGCCTTGGTCGTCGGTGTGTTGTGTCAGATCGAAGTTGTTCGGGCCGTCCTGCGCACCGAAATCGGCGACGATCCGGCGCAACGCGGCCAGCGCCGTGGCGCGCTTGTCGGCGCCGCGATACTGCACGCCGAAATAGCCCATCACGACCTGGCTCAGGTCTTCGGCGGCCCGGGCGACATACATCGGGAACGGCGGCTGGTAATCGTCGGCGACGCGGCGCGACAGCGTCCGCGGGCAGATCAGGTGTTTATCGATGGCGGATTCCATGCGTGACCTCTCTGGAAAGGGAATCGGATGTCGAGGTATCGACGTTGGGGACACGGAGCGACATGCACCGGGCGTATCCCGGCGCACGCGGGTCGTCAGAAGATGTGCGCGTAACGCAGGCCGGCGAGCAGGCTGCTCTTCGGGCCGTTGCGCACGCTCAGATCGGTGCCGAGCTGGATTTGCACCTGATCGGACTTCGTCACGAATTTCGCCGCGGTGATCCGCATGCGCGTCGTGCGAAGCGCGTCGTTGTTGTCCGCGCCGCCCACGCTCGTTTCACCGCCCCAGAGCTGCGTGATGCCGATCCCGAGCGACGTGCCCGGATCGGGCATGTAACGCACCATCGCCTGTGCGCTGTAGCTCATCCGCTGATGCAGCGTCGTGCCGCTCGCGCCGTACGACGTGTTGTTGCCGTACCAGATCGCGTCGCCGACGAGATCGAGCGCCCACTGCGGCGAAAAGTGCTTGATGTAGGCCGCCTGGAAATCGAGCGACCAGCGGTTGGCGCCGAGATTGAGACCGCGGTTCTGGTCGTAGCTCCCTGTCGGCGCGTAGACGTATACCGTCGCGGCGACGACGTCCTTCGCGTCGTTCAGGCGGAATTTCAACGGTGCGGTCAGGATCACGTCGCCGACACCATTCGTACTGCCAAGCGCGCCAGCGTTGCCGAAGCTGCTGACGTGACCGAACGGCAGCAACACCTGCGGATCGATCGTGAGCCTGTCGGTGAGCTGGAACACATGCAGCAGGCGGGCGATGCCGATATTGGACTGCAGGTCGAAATCCGACGTCCGGTGGCCGTTCGCGTAGTAGGCGTTCGTCGCGGAGTAGTTGTAGTACAGCACGCCGATCGTCGCGCCGGCCGGATACTGCTCGTAATCGCCGGGATCGACCTCGACCGCGCCCGCGTAATGCGATGCGACGACCATCAGCGACAAGCCGATCCAGCGCGCGATTCGCTTCAGTTTCAATCTGTTGACGTTGTCCATCATGCTCCTCACCTGGATGCACAGACACCGCCGCGCTCGACGTACGACGAACGGGAATCGTTGCCGGACGGTGGAATAGCGGGGTGTTGGCTGACTGTTGTTCCGCCGTTACTGCGGGAGTACCGGCGATTCGCGACATCGAACGGCCGTCGCTTGAGGGTGAGAATAGAAAGGCAAAATCCGCATTTCTGTTTTCCGGCGGAACAAGAAATTGGCTGTGGCGGACCTCCGCGACCCGTGCCATACGGCGGTCGCACAACGTGCGCCGGCGGCCGCCGTTGCGTGCCGGGCGCCCTGTCGATGCCGTGAATCGCCGTGCCTCCGTTGCGCGTCGGCCCCTGCCGCGCCACGGGGCCGTCTCAGCATAGTTTCCGATCCGTGCCGGCAAAGAACCGCGCTTTTTCTCTTCTTACCCTGCTCGTCGAGCGTGACCGGCACCACGCTTCCACGCCCCGCCACGGCAGTACCAACGCGATGGCGGCGGTCAATCCGAACCACCACAAGGAACCCCACGATGAGCGCGATCCCTTCCGCGGAAACAGCCTCGACGCCCGGCGAACGTGCCTGGGCGCTGTTTCGCGTGATGAAAGAGAAGAACCTGATCCCCGACGGCTATATCGAAGGCCTGACCGAGCTGATGTCCACGACCTGGGATCCGGCCAACGGCGCGCGCATCGTCGCGCGCGCGTGGGTCGACCCGGCGTTTCGCGAACTGCTGCTGAAGGACGGCACGGCCGCGTGCGCGCAGTTCGGCTACACCGGGCCGCAGGGCGAATACATCGTCGCGCTCGAAGACACGCCGGCGCTGAAGAACGTGATCGTCTGCAGCCTGTGCTCATGCACGAACTGGCCGGTGCTCGGGCTGCCGCCCGAGTGGTACAAGGGCTTCGAATATCGTGCGCGACTCGTCCGCGAAGGGCGCACGGTGCTGCGCGAACTCGGCACCGACCTGCCCGACGACGTCGTCGTGAAGGTCTGGGATACGACCGCCGAAAGCCGCTATCTCGTGCTGCCGGTGCGGCCGGCCGGCAGTGAGCACATGACCGAGGAACAACTGCGCACGCTCGTCACGAAGGACGTGCTGATCGGCGTGGCGCTGCCGCGCGTGCACTGACTCGCACCACGTTTCGCTTTCGACCTTCATCTCGGAGTCACATATGGACGGCTTTCACGACCTCGGCGGATTCCAGGGTTTCGGCCCGGTGCCGCACACGATCAACAGTCTCGGCTACAAGCCGGTCTTCAAGGAAGACTGGGAGCATCTCGCGTACAGCCTGATGTTCGTCGGCGTGGACCAACTGAAAAAATTCAGCGTCGACGAGGTACGTCACGCAGTCGAACGCATCGACGTGCGCCAGCACGTCGGCACGCGCTACTACGAGCGCTACGTGATCGCGACGGCCACGTTGCTCGTCGAAACCGGCGTGCTCACACAGGATGAGCTCGACCGCGCGCTCGGTTCGCATTTCCGGCTCGCAAACCCGCCGAAATCCGGCGGCCGGGCGGCACCGCCCGACTCGACGCGGTTCGAGGTCGGCGATCGCGTCGTCGTTCGCGACGAATACGTCAGCGGACACATCCGCGCGCCGGGCTACGTTCGCGGCAAGGAAGGCGTCGTGCTGCACCGGACGACCGAATCGTGGCCCTTCCCGGACGCGATCGGCCACGGCGACACCGGAGCCGCGCATCAGCCGACCTATCATGTCGAGTTCCGCGTGAAGGATCTGTGGGGCGCCGCCGCCGACGACGGTTACGTTGTGGTCGACCTGTTCGAAGGCTACCTGGATCGCGCGTCCGGGCAGAGCGCATGACGACGCCGGGAAATCGACAAGCGCCGGCCGCCGCACCGCCGAGGATTCCGGTCACCGTGCTGTCCGGCTTCCTCGGCGCCGGGAAGACGACGTTGCTGAACCACATCCTGCGCAACCGCGCCGGCCTGAAGGTCGCCGTGATCGTCAACGACATGAGCGAAGTGAACGTCGACGCCGACGACGTGCGCCGCAACGTCGAGCTGCGTCGAGGCGAGGACGAACTGGTCGAAATGAGCAACGGCTGCATCTGCTGCACGCTGCGCGCCGATCTGCTCGAGCAGATCGGCACGCTCGCGCGGCAGCGTTGCTTCGACTATCTGCTGATCGAGTCGACCGGTATCTCGGAGCCGATGCCGGTTGCGGAGACGTTCGCGTTCCTCGACCGCGACGGTTTCAGCCTCAGCGAACTCGCGCGGCTGGACACGCTCGTCACGGTGGTCAACGGCGAGACGTTCGAGGACATGATCGCGTCGGCTGAACCGGTCACGCGCGACGCCACGCTCGCGAACGGCAGCGATTCCGGTCCGCCGCGCAAGCTGTCGGACCTGCTGATCGAACAAGTCGAATATGCGAACGTGATCCTCGTGAGCCGACTCGACCGGATCGGCAACGCAGGTTTCGACAGGCTGCGCGCCATCCTTGCATCGCTGAATCCGTCCGCGCGAATCCTGCCGATGCAGCACGGCGAGATCGATCCGTCAGACGTCCTCGATACGCGGCGTTTCGATCTCCCGGCGCTCGTCGAATCGCCGGGATGGATGCAACGCATGCAGGTCGACGAACGCCCCTCGGAATCCGATGCGTACGGGATCGCATCGTGGATTTATCACGAACGTGCGCCGTTTCATCCGGCGCGCCTGCTCGCGTGGCTGCGTCGCCCCTGGGCCAATGGCCGGCTGCTTCGCTGCAAGGGACATGTCTGGGCTGCGCACCGATATGCCGACATCGCCATGCTCGTGCAAACGGGCGGCGCGTTCCAGTGGGGTTACGTCGGGCGATGGTGGCGATTCGTTCCTCAATCAGACTGGCCGCACGACGACTATCGTCGCGACGGCGTGCTGAAAAAATGGGAGGAGCCGACAGGCGATTGCCGGCAGGAGATCGTGTTCATCGGGCAGTCGATCGATCACGTCCGGTTGCGTCGCGAACTCGATGCATGTCTGCTGACGGTCGAAGAAATCGATGCAGGCCCGGAGTCGTGGCCGCAGCTTCCGGAAGCCGACGTGTTCGACGCGCTCGCGACTACCGCCCGTCCGTGACGTGAGACTCGACGACCGCGGCTGCAACGGTGCGTCCAACGACTTTCGGTCGCCGGTGCGCGCTGCGACCGGTTCAGCGTGACGTGAATCCCGACAGCGACGCCGAGGGCAGTTTTCTTCAATACCGACACGCGCGGCTTCTTTAGTCTCGATGCGACTTTGACATTCGCATGGAGACAATCAATGAGCATGCTGGTTTCGATGGCCGCGTTCGCGCTGGCGTCGTCGATCACGCCCGGTCCCGTCAACATCGTCGCGCTCAGTGCGGGCGCCCGCCACGGCCTCGGCGCGAGCCTGCGCTATGCGGCCGGCGCGACGCTCGGCTTCGTCGCGCTGTTCCTGCTGATCGGCCTCGGCCTGCACGCGGCGCTCGTGCGCTGGCCCGTGCTGACAACCGCCACGCAGTGGTCGGGGATCGCATTCCTGCTGTACATGGCGCTGCGTCTCGCGCTCGACGACGGCCGGCTGTCGGCCGATCCGATCGTAGCCGGCCCGTCGGCGGCGGCCGGCGCGGCGATGCAGTGGCTGAATCCGAAGGCGTGGCTCGCGTGCGTGGCCGCGATGGGCGCGTATGCGGCCGATGGCGACCGCGCGCAGGTCTGGCAATTCGCCGCGCTGTATCTGGTGATCTGTTTCGCGTCGATCGCGTGCTGGGGCTATGCGGGCGCGTCGCTGCGGCACCGGCTCGCGAACGCGCGGCGCATGCGCATGTTCAACCGGCTGATGGCGCTGCTGCTCGCGGGCAGCGCGCTTTTCCTGCTCGACGTGTAGCCGGCCGGCCCGCAGATCGGGCGCCTCGGCGCAGCGACGGCGCAAGCGCACTCCACACTCCGCCGCCCTGGCGCTCAGCTCATGGCGCTACGGTACTGCCCGGGCGTCGCGGCCGCGATCCGCCGGAACGCGCGCTGGAAGTGCGCCTGGTCCGCGAATCCCGCGTCGAGCGCGACGTCGGCGATCGGCCGGCCGCGGCGCAGCTCGGTGCGGCCGTACTGCACGCGGCGATCGATCAGGAACGCATGCGGCGTCATCCCGTAGCGCGCGTTGAACGCACGGATCAGGTACGACGGCGACAGGTCGGCGGCCGCGCAGATCGCATCGAGCGTCACGCCCTCGCGGCAATGCGCGGCGATGTAGTCGGCCGCGCGCGCGAGCTTTGCGTTGTCGTCGCCCGGCCGCGGATCGGGCAGCTCGCGATCGAGCGCGCCGTGCAGTTGCGTGAAGAATTCGACCGCCGCGCTCTCCTTGCCGAGAGGATCGATGCCGGGCGACACGAGCGCGCGGTAGAAGACGCCAAATTGCGCGAACAGGTCGCACCGCTCCGTCAACTTCGGCGAAAACCCGTGAAAATCGCCGTTCGGATCGCGACCCAGCGAATGCTGCAGCCGCGCGAGCCATGGAACGTCGACGTAGACCATCCGGTACGCCCATGCGTCTGGGCCGTATGGATTGCACGCGTGCACCTGCTCCGGATCGATGATCACGAGCACGCCGCGCCCGACATGCGCGTTCGTCGCGCCGTTCACGTAGGTGCTCGTACCGCCGACGATCGCGCCCACCGAAAACGTGTCGTGCGTGTGCTTCGCGTAGCAGATCGCGCGCCCGTCGTCGACGGTGCGCGCCTCGATGAACGGCAGCGCGGCATCGCGCCAGAACGGCGACGGTACGGCGGATCGGTTGGAGATACGGCTCACGCGGCGGGCTCCTGGTTCGGGCAGCGAACGCTCACCGTACAAGACTGCGCGGACCGATGCAACCCGCGCTTTGCAGCTTCGAAGCCGAATCGCGCCGTTTCGCCTAAGCTTTGAAATCCGGCCGCCGCGACACGCGCGGCGGTTCCCGTTCACTCCTCTCCCGTCACGCTCATGCACATCGATCTGAAAGGCAAGACCGCGGTCGTCACCGCCTCCACCGCCGGCATCGGGCTCGCGATCGCCGAAGGGCTCGCGCGCGCCGGTGCGCGCGTCGTCGTCAACGGCCGCAGCGACGCATCGGTACAGTCCGCGCTCGCGCAACTGCGCACCGCCGTGCCCGGCGCGAGCTTCGAGGGCGTCGCCGCCGACCTGTCCGACGCGGCCGGCGTCGCGCGCGTCACGCAGCACACGCCCGATGCGGACATCCTCGTCAACAACGCGGGCATCTACGGCCTGAAGGCGTTCTTCGACATCGACGACGCCGAATGGGAACATTACTTCCAGATGAACGTGATGTCCGGCGTGCGGCTCGCGCGGCATTACTTGAAGGGGATGATCGAACGCAATGCCGGGCGCATCGTGTTCATTTCGTCGGAATCGGGCCTGAACATCCCGGTCGACATGATTCACTACGGGTTCACGAAAACCGCGCAACTGTCGATCTCGCGCGGCCTCGCGAAGCTCGCCGCCGGCACCCATGTGACCGTCAACTCGGTGCTGCCGGGGCCGACGCTGTCGGAAGGCGTGCGCGCGCTGCTGAAGGAAACGGCCGACAAAACGGGCCGCAGCGTCGAAGACGTGGCCGTGGACTTCGTGCGCGATCATCGCTCGAGCTCGATCATCCAGCGACCCGCGACGCCCGAGGAAGTCGCGAACATGGTCGTGTACGTATGCTCGCCGCAGGCTTCGGCGACCACGGGTGCGGCGTTGCGCGTCGACGGCGGCGTGGTCGACACGCTCGCATGACCGCTCACGCGCGGCGCACCGCTTCGCGCTAGCGCGAAGCGGCCTTGTCCGGCTGGAGCGTGCCCTTTCGATCGGCGTCCATGCAGGTATCGAAGCCGTACTGCGTGACGACACCGGCCTTGTCGAATACGACGAAGTAAGGCCGGTGATCGTTGCCGTGCTCGATGAAGTAGTTGTAGCAGACGCCGCTGCCGTTGCGGACCATCCATACGCTGCGCGGGTTGCCGCCGGCGCGTACGACATCGGCGCGCGTCGCGCCATGCCGCGACGCGGCCCGCGCGAGCGGCGTACGCGAATACGAGAACGGCAGCCACGGGTCGAACCACGCGCAGCCGTGCAACATCAGGCAGCCGGCCGCCAGGGATAGCGTCGCCGCGGGACGGGACATCGAAATCAATCGCATGCTTGGGGAATTCTGCCGCGCCATGCCGGCGTGATCGAAAGCCCCATGCTACTAGACCTTTGGGTCCGGATCGAAAAGAAATGTAGAGATCCGTATGCAAACCCCTGCCCGGCATGCCCCGTGTGCAAGCCGGATCGTTGCCGATCGTTGCGGCCGGCGCACGCTTGCACGCGCCCCCATCCCTTCGCGCCGATCCATCGGATCGGCGCGAAGGCGGGCATCGTCACGCGATCCATTCGGCCCACAGCATCGTCAGCACCGTCATCAGCGCGGGGCCGACGAACAGGCCGATCAGGCCGAACGTCTCGGCGCCGCCGAGGATGCCGAACAGCACGAGCAGGAACGGCAGCCGCGCCGAACTGCCGATCAGCACCGGCCGCACGAAATGCTCGGCGACGAACACGACGACGAAACCGAGCACCGCCACCACGACAGCCCACACTGTCGCGCCCTGCACGAACAGCCAGAGCGCCGCGCCGCAGAACACGATCGGCGCGCAGAACGGCAGCATCGCGGCAATCGCCGTGACGAGTCCGAGCAGCGCCGCATGCGGCACGCCCGCGAGCGCATAGGCGACGCCGAGCAGCGCACCCTCGCCGAGCCCGACGACCACGAGCCCCGTCACCGTGCCGTACACGGCCTTGACCATGCGCTCGATCAGTTCCGCGCCGTTGCGCCCGAACGCGCGCTGCCCGCCCTGCAGCAATGCGCCCGACAGCTTGTGGCCCGCGCGCAGGATCACGAACAGCGTGACGAGCATGAAGCCGAATTCGAGCAGCGCATGCGCGAGCTTCGTGCCGAACTGCCGGCCGAACGCGAGGAATTTCTCGCTGTTGACGCCGTGCATCGCGCTGGCTGCATGCAGCGGATGACCGAGATTGGCCTGCCACCACTCGGTGATCTGCGCCGAACCGTAAGGCAGCCGGCCGACGACGTCGGGCAGCGGAATGCCGTTGTCCTGGATCGTACGCAGCCACTCGCGCAGGTCGTGCGCCTGCCCGATCGCCTGGGTTGCCGCGATGGCGATCGGCAGCACGACGAGCAGCGAGATCGCCGCCGTGATGACGAGCGCGTTGACCGTAGGCCGGTTGCGGAACAGCCGGTGCGACTCGAAGCGTTTCAGCAGCGGCCACATCGCGATGGCGATCACGCAGGCCCACGCGATGGCGGGAATGAAGTCGCGGATCACCCACAGCGCGAGCACCAGCAGCGCCGCATACAGCGCGACGCGAGCGATCTGCTGCGCGCGCGGCTGCGCGGCGGCCTCGTGAGACGACGGCACATGTGCGTCCATGGCACCTCTGTCGAAATGGAAAAATGGCGGTTCGCGCAGGCAACCGGCCTGCACGAACCGCCATTCTATCCATCGGCACCGGATCGGCGGCGCGCGTCACACGCGGGCCGCCGCGGCGCCATGTTGCCGCGTCCGCTCAGGCCACCTTGTCGGCGATCCGGTAACGCTCGAGCCAGTGCGCGTACGGCGCGGGCAGCGTCCACGACGGGCGCTCGACGCCAAGCTGCTTCGCCGCGTAGTACGGCCAGTGCGGATCGGCCAGATGCGCGCGGCCGACCATCACGAGATCGAGCTGTTCTTCCGCAACCACGCGGTTCGCCAGTTGCGGCGTGTCGATCCCCCACGCGGACGACACCGGCAGCCCGGCCTCGCGGCGCACGCGCTCGGCGATCGGCGCGAGGAACGCCGGGCCCCACGGAATCTGCGCATCGGGTGTCGAGAAGCCGACCGACACGCTCAGCATGTCGAGCCCTTCCCGCTTCATCCGCTGCGTGAGCGCGATCGACTCGGCGAGCGTCTCTTCGTCGCGGCCGTCGTATTCGATCACGCCAAGGCGCGCGGTCAGCGGCAGATGCTCGGGCCATACCTTGCGGACGGCCGCGAGCGTCTCGACGACGAAACGGCCGCGGTTCTCGGCCGAACCGCCGTATTCGTCGGTGCGGTGGTTCGAATGCACCGAGAAGAAGCTCTGGCCGAGATAACCGTGCGCGAAGTGCAGTTCGAGCCATTCGAAGCCCAGGTCGCGCGCGCGCTTCGCCGCTGCGACGAAGTCGGCCTGCACGCGGGCGATGTCGTCGTGCGTCATTTCGCGCGGCACCTTCGGCAGGTGCGCGCCGAACGGCACGGCCGACGGCGCGATGGTCTGCCAGCCGCGCGGATCGCCGTCGGCGATATGGTCGTCGCCTTCCCACGGACGGTTCGCGCTCGCCTTGCGGCCTGCGTGCGCGATCTGGATGCCGGGCACCGAGCCCGCTGCCTTGATCGCCGCGACCGACGGCGCGAACGCTTCGGCCTGCGCATCGTTCCACAGCCCCGCGCAGCCCGGCGTGATGCGCCCTTCCGGCGACACGGCCGTCGCCTCCGCGATCACGAGGCCCGCGCCGCCGCGCGCGATGCCGGCCAGATGCACGTGATGCCAGTCGTTGACGACGCCGTCTTCGGCGACGTACTGGCACATCGGCGGCACCGCGATGCGGTTGCGCAGCGTGACGTCCTTGAGTTTGAACGGTTCGAACAGGGCAGACATCCACGACTCCTTTGCTTGGTTCTGCAAAACGACTGGGAACTCGCCGGGCGATGCGCACGGCGGAACGATTCGGGCCGTCGTCGGGGCGGCTGCGCCCGGCGACGGATACGGAACGGCGCCGGCCGGGCCGGCGCCGGATGCTTACCGGCGGCCGAGCTTCGCGAGCAGCGCCTCGGCCGCGGGCGCCGACGACGCGGGGTTCTGCCCCGTGATCAGCAGCCCGTCGGTGACGACATGCGGCGCCCAGTCGGCGCTGCGCTCGAATTCCGCGCCGTTGGTCTTCAGCATGTCCTCGACGAGGAACGGCACGACTTCCGTCAGCTCGACGGCCGCTTCCTCGCTGTTGGTGAAGCCCGTCACGCGCTTGCCGCGCACGACCGATTCGCCGGTTGCCGGGTTCTTCACGTGACGCAGCACGCCCGGCGCGTGGCAAACGGCCGCTACCGGCTTGCCGGCCGCGAGCGTGCCCTCGATCAGGCCGATCGAATGCAGATCCTCGGCGAGATCCCACAGCGGGCCGTGGCCGCCCGGGTAGAACACCGCGTCGTAATCGTCGGCCGACACGTCGGCAAGCTTGCGCGTCGACGCGAGTTCGGCCTTGGCCGCCGGATCGGCG
The DNA here is from genome assembly GCF_900119325.1 of Burkholderia sp. NFPP32. NCBI lineage: Bacteria > Pseudomonadati > Pseudomonadota > Betaproteobacteria > Burkholderiales > Burkholderiaceae > Burkholderia > Burkholderia sp. NFPP32. The sequence continues at coordinate 250,221 of NZ_FPJP01000002.1, forward strand.
TCGAAGCGGCGCGTTGCGTCGGTCTGCGCGGACGGATCGCTGCTTTTCGGGTCGAGCGGCGGCTGGCCGCCCTTCGGCGAAACCAGCGTCAGCTCGACGCCCGCATCCTTGAACGCGTAGTACGGCGCGGCCAGTTCCTCGAGCCAGAAGCCGGTCTTCTTGCCGGTGTCGCCGAGTGTGTCGTGCGAGGTCAGGACAACCAGAATCTTCATGATCGAAACTCCTTCGAAAATGGACGGGAACGCTGCCGCGCAACCGGGGCGGTCGGCGCGACACGCCTGTCGGTTAGTCCGCTATGGCGCGTCAACGTGCGACTCGCGTATCCGAATGCCGTGCGCGCCTATTAGACCAGTCGTCTAGAAAAATCCCAAATAAAACGACGGCGTACCCTGCACGATCGGCATCGCAGCGCGAAATGGCAATTTCGCGTCTTCGTTGCACGCGCCAGCGGACGTCGTCGCATTCACGAGGACGCATGATATCCACGGATTAGACCAGTCGTCTAGTAAATGGCCATTCGCCCCTGCCGTCGTCATGGCCTTTTCGACCGGGCGCGATCCGGCAACGTCCGCCACCGATCGCGCCCCGCCCGTGTCCGTCGCGCCGGCTAGCCGCGCAACGGACCGTCCGTATCGCCGGCCTCGATTACCGGCGCCTCGAGTCGATGCCCGCATGCACCGTCGTCCAGCCGCCTCAGCATCAATTCCGCCAGCGCGCGTCCCGACGCGTGCCCAGTCGGCTGGATGACGGCCGTCACGCGATGCGGATGCGCGATGTCCGGCGGCACGCCGTCGTAGACGATCAGCGACACGTCCTGCCCCGGCCGCAGCCCGCTGTCCACGAGCGCCCGAAACGCGCCGCCGCCCGCGATGTTGTTGTCGACCAGCAGCGCCGTCGGCCGCTCGGCGCGCGCGAGCAGCGCCCGCGCGGCCTGCAGCCCGCCGTCGTGCGTAAACGTACACTCGACGAGCAGCGCCGGATCCGGCTCGATACCGGCCTCGCGCAATGCCGACAGATAGCCTGCGCGACGCTGCGCAGCGAAATTCAGCGCAAGCGGCGCGCTGATCATCGCAATGCGCCGATGTCCGAAACCGGTCAGCCGGCGGACGGCATCGCGCGCGCCCGCCTCGTTGTCGAAATCGAACCACGCATACGGCTCCGCCGTTTGCGTGCGGCCGTATGCGACGTACGGAAACGCGTTCGACTGCAGGTACGCAATGCGCGGATCGTCGACCAGCGTGCGCGCGACGATCAGCCCGTCGACGAGCTTGCCGTCGACGATCCGCCGATAGGTGTCCAGTTCCGCATTCGGTCGCGCAGACGCGATGATGAAATCGAGATTGCGCTCGGCCAGCCGCTCGGTGATGCCCGCGACGACCTCGCCGAAACGCGGATCGCCGAGATCGCCCGCGCCGAACGGATAGACGATCCCGATCACGTCCGCCCGCCCGGTCGCGAGCCGGCGCGCGGTCGGGTCCGCCACATAGCCCATTTCCCGGGCGGCCTTCGCCACGCGCTCGCGGGTCGCCTCGCTGACGTCGTCGTAACCGTTCAACGCACGGCTGACCGTCGTCCGCGACAACCCGAGCGCATCCGACAGCGCCTTCAGATTCACCTTCACCGTCGCTCCTCGTGTTCGCCGGTCCGGCCGGATGCCCGGATACCCGGACGCCGGATGCCCGGGCGCCGGATGCCCGGATGCCGGATGCCCGGACGCCTCAATCGAGTAATTATTTCCATTTGGTAAGCATTACCGCCAAATAAATATCTTTTGCGTTCCAAACCGGTTTGAAATAGTATCCAAACCGGTTTGGACATCGATGCCACCTTCAGCCGTTCCCTTTCATCGTCAACTGAAACAACGCCGAGATGACACACTTTCTTTTTTGCCGCGCGACTGCGGCCAAACGTTTGCTGTTCGCTGGCGCGGCACTGGCCGCCTTCGCGTCCGCTTCGTCCGTTACGCACGCGCAGAGCGCCGGCGCCCCCGCGCCCACGCCGCATACGCAGCAGGCCTACGATCCCGAAGGCAACTTCACGATGCGCTGGACCCGCGCGGACATCCGCCAGATCGTCGCACAGTCGCATACGGCCGGCGCCGACAGGAACTCGCTGCCGCAAGCGCTGACGATGCCGGACATCCCGCAGGATTTCCCGCTGATCAACTCGAACGTGTGGGTCTGGGATACCTGGCCGCTGGCCGACCTGCGCGCGAACCAGCTCAGCTACAAGGGCTGGGAGGTGATCTTCTCGCTCACCGCCGATCCGCATGCGGGCTACACGTTCGATGACCGCCACGTCCATGCGCGCATCGGCTTCTTCTACCGCCGCGCGGGCGTCCCCGCGTCGCAGCGCCCCGCCAACGGCGGCTGGACCTGGGGCGGCCACCTGTTCCCGGACGGCGCGAGCGCCAAGGTGTTCGGCACCGCGCCGATGACCAACAACGCCGAATGGTCGGGTTCGGCGCGCCTCACGCATGGCGACAACGTCAGCCTCTACTACACCGCGACGTCGTTCAACCGCTCGGCGCCCGGCGGGGCCGACATCACGCCGCCGCAGGCGATCATCACGCGCGCCGACGGTCACATCCACGCCGACGACAAGCACGTGTGGTTCAGCGGCTTCGACGATCACAAGGCGCTGCTGCAGCCGGACGGCAACTACTACCAGACCGGCCAGCAGAATACCTACTTCTCGTTCCGCGATCCGTTCGTGTTCACCGATCCCGCGCACCCGGGCAAGACCTACATGGTGTTCGAAGGCAATACGGGCGGCCAGCGCGGCGCACGCACCTGCACCGAGGCCGATCTCGGCTACGCGCCGAACGATCCGTACAAGGAAGATCTCAACGCGGTGATGAATTCGGGCGCAGTGTATCAAAAGGCCAATGTCGGCCTCGCGGTCGCGACGAACCCGCAGTTGACGGAATGGAAATTCCTGCCGCCGCTCCTGTCGGCGAACTGCGTCGACGACCAGACCGAGCGCCCGCAGATCTACCTGAAGGACGGCAAGTACTACCTGTTCACGATCAGCCACCGTACGACGATGGCCGCGGGTGTCGACGGGCCGGACGGCGTGTACGGCTTCGTCGGCAACGGCATCCGCAGCGACTTCCTGCCGCTGAACGGCGGCGGCGGCCTCGTGCTCGGCAACCCGACCGACTTCTCCGCACCGGCCGGCGCGCCGTATTCGCAGGATCCGAACCAGAACCCGCGCGAATTCCAGTCGTATTCGCACTACGTGATGCCGGGCGGGCTCGTCGAGTCGTTCATCGACGCGATCGGCCCGCGGCGCGGCGGCACGCTCGCGCCGACGGTGAAGGTCAACATCAACGGCACGTCGACGGCGGTCGACCGCGCGTACGGACGCGGCGGGCTCGGCGGTTACGGCGATATCCCGGCGAACCTGCCGGCGACGGGCGCCGACCACAACGACGGCCCGGGCACCCGCCCGTAACGGCCGCGGCGGGCTACCGCCCGCAAGCGTTGAGGCGGCGCACATCGCGCGTGTCGCGTGCGCGCCGCTTTTTTTTCTTCCGCAGATCGCGCGTGCCGCCTTTGCAAGCGGCACGCGCCCTCCTTTCCCGCTTCGCGCGTCGGAGCACGGAACCCCGCATGAGATCGACGTTTTCCCGCTTTTCCTTCCGGATCGCCCGGCTGCTGCTCGCCTGTGCGGCGGGCGCGGCCTGCACGCAGGCCGCCGCCGCGCCCTGCGCCGCATCGACCGAAAACGGCACGCCGCAATGGCGCCCCGCGCTGCATTACACGCCGCAGCGCAACTGGATGAACGATCCCAACGGCCTCGTCTACGACGATGGCCGCTACCACCTGTTTTATCAGTACAACCCGCTCGGCAACGACTGGGGCAACATGTCGTGGGGCCACGCGACCAGCACCGATCTCGTCCACTGGCGCGAGCAACCGGTCGCGATGCGCGCGAACGCCACCGAGGAAATCTTCTCCGGCTCGATCGTCGCCGATACGCACAACACGTCGGGCCTCGGGTCGCCAGGCAAGACACCGCTGGTTGCGCTTTACACGAGTGTCTACAAGGACGGCTCCGGCCACGCGCCCGGCACGCAGGCGCAGTCGCTCGCCTACAGCGTCGACCACGGCGCGACGTGGCAGCCCTACGCGCACAACCCCGTGCTCACGCTCGATCCCGAATCGAAGCAGTTCCGCGACCCCAAGGTGTCGTGGTACGCGCCGGGACACTACTGGCTGATGACGACGGTCGTCGCCGATGCGCAGGTCGTCAAGCTCTATCGCTCCGACGACCTGATCCACTGGTCGTTCCTGAGCGACTTCACGTTGCCGGACGTGCCGCATGCAGGCGCACTGTGGGAGATGCCCGACCTCGTGCCGCTGCCGCTCGACGGCGATCCCCGACGCATCAAGTGGGTGATGATCGTCAATGTGAATCCGTGGTCGATCGCGGGCGGCTCGGGCGCGATGTATTTCGTCGGCGACTTCGACGGCCGCACGTTCACGCCCGATCGCGTCGCGCCGGCCGGTTCCGATCCCGCCCGGTTCCGCTGGGTCGATCACGGCGCCGACTTTTATGCCGCAGGCACCTTCTCGGGCGCGCCCGGCACTCGGCCGGTCGCGATCGCGTGGATGAGCAACTGGGATTACGCTGCAAAAGTGCCGACCACGCCGTGGCGCGGCGCGACGACCCTGCCGCGCGAGCTGGCGCTGAAGACGATCGACGGCGAACCCCGGCTCGTCGCCGCGCCGGCCGCCGCGTTCGACGCGTGGGCGGACGGCAGGCCCGCCGTGCACGAAGGCGAGCTCGCCGTCGAGTCCGCCACGCGCGAGCTGTCGGCGGCGACGCGCGGCGTCGCGCAACGCATCACGGTGACGATTGCGCCGCAGCGCGCGGCGCGCGCGGGCCTGATCGTCCGGCGCTCGGCGGACGGCACGACCGGCACCCGGATCGTGTACGACACGGCAAAACGCACGCTGACGCTCGACCGCTCGCAGTCCGGCGAAGCGAATTTCGCCGGCACGTTCAGCCGCGAGCATATCGTCGACCTGCCGCTCGAACACGGGCAACTGCGGCTCGAAATCGTCGTCGATCGCGGGTCGGTCGAAGTGTTTGCGAACGGCGGCCGCGTCACGCTCACCGACCTGATCTTTCCGCCGCTCGACGCGGACCGTGTCGCGGTGTTTGCCGAGCACGGCCGCGCGACGTTCTCGGGGCTCACGGTGACGCAACTCGAAGCCGGCGGCGATACGCGTAGCGCCTGCGCGGCGCGGTAGGTGCGGTTCGAGAGCGTAGCCCTTCCCGCACATGCGACGGGGACCGTCCGCCCGGCGCTGCGTTGGCCGGTGCGGTCCCCGCCGGCGTTACGGCTCAGAGCAATCCCATCCCGCCCGACGCGATGATCTCCGCGCCGACGATGAACGCGGATTCCGGCGCGCTGAGGTGCAGCACCGTCGACGCGATTTCGTCCGGCGTGCCGAACCGGCCGATCGGGACGAGGCCCTTGATCTTCCCGGCCGTCTCGTCGAGCGTCGCCGCATCGAGCCCGAGCTTGCCGTACAGCGGCGTCTGAACCGGCCCCGGACTCACGACATTCACGCGCACGCCGTGCGGCAGCAGTTCCGTCGACAGCGTCTTCGCGAACGAATTGACGGCCGCCTTGCTCGCCGCGTACACGGACGAGCCGGGCATCCCGATGTGCGCGTTGATCGAGCCGTTGATCACGATCGAGGCGCCGCGGTTCAGCAGCGGCACCAGCGACTGGATCTGGAAATACGCGCCCTTCACGTTGGTGTTGAACACGAGGTCCCACATGGCCTCGTCGCTGTCGGCGAACGGCGCGAGTTTCGCGACGCCCGCGTTGATGAACACGGCGTCGAGCCGCGCGCCCGCGGCGGCGATCGCGTCCGCCAGCGCGCGGGCCGACGCGACGCTGCCGGCCTCGTTGCGGATCGCGAGCGCCCCTTCGCCGAGCGTTTGCCGTGCGGCTTCCAGCGTCTGCGCGTCGCGCCCGGTGATGATGACCCGCGCGCCTTCGGCCGCGAATGCTTTGGCGGCCGCCAGGCCGATGCCGCTGTTGCCGCCCGTGACGAGGACCGTCTTTCCTTCGAAGCGTTGCATGATGTTCTCCTTTGAACCGGTGAGTTGACCGTGAACACAGGATGCGCGCGGCGACCTGTGTTGCCGTACGACGCGCGCGGCGAACATGTTCGAAATCGTCGAACGTGTTCGAGTGGGCGCTCCGTCGTCGTTTTCCGTCTCAGCCGGTCACGTCGATCCCGTCGAGCAGGCGTTGCGCGAGTCTGGGCTCGCGCAATTGCTCCAGCCACCATTGCAGCGCGCGGCCGTCGCGATCGCCGTGCCACGCGACATACAGCACGTTCGGTTCGCGCGGGTTGGCCGTCTGTTTCTCGACGAGCTCGCCGCGCGCGAGCAGCGACGCCACGCGCCAGCGCGGCACCCAGCCGACGCCGAGCGCGTCGCGCTGCGCGAGGATCTTCGCGCGCATCGACGGCACCGCGAGCACGGCCTGCCCGCCGAGCAGGCCATACGCGCGGCCGGCCGCGCGCCGCGACGAATCGGCGACGACGACCGCGCGATGCGCGCCGATCGCGTCGCGCGTCAGCACGTCGCTCACGGATGCAAGCGGATGGCGCGGCGACACCGCGAACACCCACTCCATCGCGCCCAGTTCGAACCATTTGAAGCCGGGGATTGCCGGCGGCTCGTTGGTCGCGCCGACGACCAGATCTGCGCGACCGTCGCGCAGCGCTTCCCAGGTGCCGCCGAGCACTTCGTGCGTGAAGCGCAGCGACACGCCCGAATCGAGCGCGTCGAACGCGCGGACGACCGGCAGCAGCGTGTCGAACTCCAGCACCTCGTCGCTGACGATCCACAGCCGGTCCTCCCAGCCGCTCGCGACCTGCCGCACGCGCTGCGTCAGCCGCGCGACGTCCAGCGCCAGCCGCGCCGCTTCGTCGGCCAGCAGTTGTCCGGCCGGCGTGAGCTGCAGCCGATAGCCGCGCCGGTCGAACAGCAGCGCGTCGAAACGCGTTTCGAGCTGGCGCGCCGCGTGCGACACGGTCGACGGCGCCTTGCCGAGCCGCGCGGCGGCGCGCGACAGGCTGCCGGTGGCGCGGATCGCGTCGAGCAGCGCAAGTTCGTCTTCGGACAGCATGGGGGCACTCCGGTTCGGGGTGAGTCTGGGATTGTCGTGGCTCCCGTGGATCGTAAGGCAGCGGCGGGCGGCGGTGCAATCGGACGGCGTTCGATACGGCGGATGGGCGGATGGGTGTCGGGCGCAACATCCTGCCACACCGAGTCCGCGCGCCGGCGGCATACTGGCGGTACACCGATTCCGGCAAATCAGCATCAATCGAGGTAACCACTGCGATGGACATCGCGATCCGCATCGAAGGCCGTCACGACCTGACGGGGCAAATCTTCCGGCAACTGCGCACCGCGATCGTCGACGGGCGCCTGGCAGGCGGCGCGCGGCTGCCGTCGACGCGCGATCTCGCGAAGCAGCTCGGCGTATCGCGCAAGACGACGCTCGACGCGTTCGAGCGTCTCGTCGCCGAGGGCTACCTGAATACGCGTGCGGGCGACGGCACGTTCGTCGCCGACGGCCTCGCGCGCGTGCCGCATGCCGCGGCCATGCCGGCGCCGTCGCTCGTCGAGGACACGCCGCGCATCGACGCGGTCGACGCACGCGCGCTGTGGAACGACCTCCCCGACGCGCTCGCGATGCCCGCGCCGCAAGACTCACCCGGCTTCGACTTCCGCGGCGGCGTGACCGACAAGACGCTGTTCCCGTTCGATGCGTGGCGGCGCTGCCTGCATCACGCGCTGCGCCAGCAGGCACGCGGCCCCGGCCAGTACCACGACCCGGCCGGCGATCCGCAGTTGCGCGGCGCGATCGCACGCTATGTCGCGTTCAGCCGCGCGGTCGCGTGCAGCTGGGACGATGTGCTGGTCACGCAAGGCGCACAGCAGGCGCTCGACCTGCTCGCGCGCGTCGTCGTGCGGCCCGGCGACGTGGTCGCGGTCGAGGACCCCGGCTATCCGCCGGCACGCGCCGCGTTCGCGTCGCTCGGCGCGACGGTGATCGGCGTGCCGGTCGATGCGCACGGCCTCGTCACGGAACGGCTGCCCGACGAAGCGCGGCTCGTCTACGTGACGCCGTCGCACCAGTTCCCGCTCGGGATGCCGATGACGCTGGAGCGGCGCATCGCGCTGCTCGAATGGGCACAGCGCCGCCGCGCGGTGATCATCGAGGACGACTACGACGGCGAGTTCCGCTTCGAAGGCCGACCCGTGGAATCGCTGAAGAGCCTCGACCGCACGGGCCTCGTCGCGTACGTCGGCACGTTCTCGAAGACGATCTTTCCCGAACTGCGGATCGGCTACGCGATTCCGCCGCGCGCGCTGCGCGGCGCGCTCGCCAAGGCGAAGCAGATCGTCGACTGGCACACCTGCACGCTGACGCAGGCGGCGCTCGCGCGCTTCATGCTCGAAGGCGATTTCGCGCGGCACCTGAAGCGCGTGCAGAAACATTACGACGCGCGCCGCAAGATGCTGATCGCGCATCTGCGCGGCGAGCTCGCGCCGTGGTTCGACGCGATCGTGCCGACCGCCGGCATCCACCTCGCGGCATACCTGAAGCCGGGGCCCGATGAAGCGGCGCTGGTGCGCGCGGCGCGCGAGCAGGACATCGGCCTGTACGGGATCTCGGCGTTCCATGTCGGCGTGCCGGTCCGTGCGGGGCTGCTGTTCGGCTATGGCGGGATCGACGCGCTGCGCATCGACACGGCGCTCGCGCAACTGGCCGGGCTGCTGGATTCGGGCCGTGTCGGCCGCCCGGCACTGGTTACCTGAATTTCCACAAAATTGGCTATTCAAGCAGGCCAATTCGGGTCTTAAAGTGGGTCCTGTCGCGCCACCGTGCGCACCAACCGAAAAAGGACCTGCCATGCAACCGCGCCTGAACTTCTATACCGCCAGCCCGAATGCGATCAAGGTGATGCGCAACGCCGAGGACTTCATCGCGAAGAGTTCGATCGAGAAGCCGCTCGCCGAACTCGTCCGCCTGCGCGCATCGCAGATCAACGGCTGCGCGTTCTGCGTCGACATGCACACGACCGACGCGCGCAAGGGCGGCGAAACCGACCGCCGTCTCGCGACCGTCGTCACGTGGCGCGAAACGCCGTTTTTCACCGAGCGCGAACGCGCGGCGCTGGAATGGACCGAGGCGCTGACGCTAGTGGCCGGCAATCACGTGCCCGACGCCGTCTGGGAAGCCGTGAAGCCGCACTTCAGCGACGAGGAGCTGTTCGACCTGTCGATGCTGATCGCGACGATCAACACATGGAACCGCTTCGCGATCGCGTTCCGCAAGATGCCCGAGTAAGGAGACGACGATGATCCGCTCCACGCTCCAGCGAGCCGCCCTGTGTGCGGGGCTCGCGCTCGGCGCCGCGATGCCGGCCGCCGCCCATGCGCACGACGCCGGCGACAACGTGCACGCGATCATGCAGCAGGCGGTGCCCGAAGCGCCGGGCAAGCTCGCCGTCGTCGCGACCGTCGACTATGCGCCCGGCCAGGCTTCCGACGCGCACCGGCACCTCGGCTCGGTGTTCGCGGTCGTGTCGAAAGGCGAAGTGCTGTCGCAGGTGAACGGCGGCCCGCTGCATCGCTACCGCGCCGGCGAAGGCTGGTACGAGGCGCCCGGCTCGCGCCACCAGGTGTCGCGCAACGCGAGTGCGACCGAGCCCGCGCAGCTCGTCGTGTTCGGGCTGACCGGCGAACACGCGCCGCTGAAGTCGCCGATCGATCAGTGACGACGTTTCGGGGGTGCGTGCCGTGTGCGGTCCGTGCCTCCGTTTCTCGACCGGTTTTCCCGCCGGTTCCGTGCAGTTTCTCGGCCTTCTCCGCCGCTTGTCGCTGTTTCCCCTCTGCCGTTTCCCCTCCGCCGTTTCCCATCGCCGTTTCCCCCCTGCCATTTCCCCATTAGCCGCTCCCTACACTCCGCCGCCGGCACACCGCCCTCGGCCGCGCGCGCCGCTTTCCCGCGCGTCCGCGCCGCCATTCGACGCGCGTCTGATCTCGATCAACGCCGGCGAAAACCCTTCCTTGAAATTAACTAACTCATCAATTAGCGTCGTCTGCATGAACGCGAAATCCACCGTCGCCAGGCCGCGCGGGCGCCGCCCGTCGGTGGACGATTTCGACCTGCGCGACCACATGCTCGACGTCGCGATGCAGTTGTTCGCCGAGCACGGCATCGCCGCGACGACGGTCGCGCAGATCGCCGCCGCCGCTGGCGTCACGTCCGCGATGGTCCACTACTACTTCACGAATCGCGAGCAACTGCTCGACGCGATCGTCGAGGAGCGGCTCGCGCAGGTCATCGCGTTCGTGTGGCGCCCGACCGAGCCGCAGATCGAGAACGATCCGTTCGCGCTCGTCGCCGAACTCGTCGACCGCTTCTTCGACGTCACGCATCGCATGCCGTGGCTGCCGTCGATCTGGCTGCGCGAGATCGTCCATGAAGGCGGGCTGCTGCGCGAACGGATGCTGCGGCGCATTCCGCTCGAGCATGTCGGGCGTTTCGCCGAACGCATCCGCGCCGCGCAGCACGCCGGCACGCTGAACCCCGCGCTGGAACCCGCGTTCCTGTTCCATTCGATCATCGCGCTCGTGATGCTGCCGCTTGCGACCGCGAAGCTGTGGCAAAGCGCGCGCGGCCTGCCGCCGATCGATCGCGACGTGCTGCACCGGCATGTCCGCGCGCTGCTCGGTTCCGGCCTGCGGCCGCCGGCCGCCGCGCCGCGTGCGCGGACGCGCTCGCCGCGGAGGCCGTCGTGAACGCGGCCCGCGCGCTATCGCTCGCGCTCGCCGCCTTCGCGCTGCTCGCCGGTTGCGGACGGTCGACGGACAACGGCACGACCTACCAGGGTTATGTCGAAGGCGAATTCGTGTACCTGTCGTCGTCGCAATCGGGCACGCTGACGCAGTTGTCGGTCGCACGCGGCCAGGCCGTCGCCGCCGGCACGCCCGCGTTCTCGCTCGAAGCCGCGAACGAAACGGCCGCGCTGCTGCAGGCACGGCATCAGCTCGCCGCGGCACGCGCGCAGCTCGCCGACCTGCAGACCGGCAAGCGCCCGCCGGAAGTGGCAGTCACGCAGGCGCAGCTCGCGCAGGCCACCGCGCAGGCCGCACGGGCCGCCGCGCAACTCGCGCGCGACGAACGCCAGTACGCGGCCGGCGGCCTGTCGAAGCAGCAGCTCGACGATTCGCGCACGTCCGCGCAAACCACCGCCGCGCAGATGCGCGAACTGCAGAAGCAGGTCGACGTCGCTCGCCTGCCGGGCCGCGCGCAGCAGGTCGCCGCGCAGGCCGCGCAGGTCGACGCCGCGCAGGCAGCGGTCGCCGAAGCGCAATGGAAGCTCGACCAGAAGCGCGTCGCCGTACCCGCCGCCGGGCGCGTGTACGACACGCTGTACCGCGTCGGCGAATGGGTGCAGGCAGGCAATCCGGTCGTGCAGATGCTGCCGCCGCAGAACCTGAAGGTGCGCTTCTTCGTGCCGGAAGCCGTCATCGCATCGCTCGCGCCGGGGCGCGCGGTCGCGATCCGCTGCGACGGCTGCGCGGCCGACGTGCCCGCACGCATCACCTATGTGTCGAGCGAGGCCGAATACACGCCGCCCGTGATCTACAGCAACGAGAGCCGGACCAAGCTCGTGTTCATGATCGAGGCGCGCCCCGCCGTCGCCGACGCGCCGAAGCTGCATCCGGGCCAGCCCGTCGCCGTGAGGGTGCAATGAACGCGCCGGCCGCTCCGTATGCGATCGACGTCGATCGCCTGAACAAGCGCTTCGGCGACAAGCACGTCGTGAAGGACGTCTCGCTGCGCGTCGCGCGCGGCGAGATCTTCGGCTTTCTCGGGCCGAACGGCAGCGGCAAGACGACCTCGATCCGGATGATGTGCGGCCTGCTCACGCCCGACTCGGGCAGCGGCACCTGCCTCGGCTACGACATCGTGCGCGACAGCGCGCAGATCAAGCGGCACGTCGGCTACATGACGCAGCGCTTTTCGTACTGGGAAGACCTGTCGATCCGCGAGAACCTCGATTTCGTCGCGCGCGTGTACGGGATGCCCGACCGCAAGGCGGCCGTCGCGCGCGCGCTCGACGGGCTCGGCCTCGCGAGCCGCGCGGACCAGCTCACGGGTGCGCTGTCGGGTGGCTGGAAACAGCGCCTCGCGCTGGCCGCGTGCATGCTGCACGAGCCCGAGCTGCTGCTGCTCGACGAGCCGACCGCCGGCGTCGATCCGGCCGCGCGCCGCGACTTCTGGGAGGAACTGCACCGGCTGGCCGCGCAAGGGATTTCAGTGCTCGTCAGCACGCACTACATGGACGAAGCCGAGCGCTGCCACAAGCTCGCCTATATCGCGTCCGGCGAACTGCTTGCGCAAGGCACGTCGGCGGAGATCATCGCGTCGCAGCACCTGTCGACCCGCACGATCACCGGCGAGCACCTGACCGAACTATCCGCACGGCTGCGCGCGATGCCGGGCGTCGATCAAACCGTCGTGTTCGGTTCCGCGCTGCACGTGAGCGGCCGCGATCGCGCCGCGCTCGACGCGACGCTCGCGCGGGTCGCGAGCGACGATGCGTCGCTGCGGGTCGCGCCCATCGACACCGGGCTCGAGGACGTCTTCATCTACATGATGGGCCGCGCGTCCGGGCCGCCCGGCGGAGCATCGTCATGAACGCGTGGGCGCGCCTGCGCGAATCGTTTTCGGTCGCGCGCTGGTGGAGCATCGTGCTGAAGGAATTCCTGCAGTTGCGCCGCGACCGCGTGACGTTCGCGATGATCGTCGGCGTGCCGATCATCCAGCTCGCGCTGTTCGGTTTCGCGATCAACACCGATCCGAAGCACCTGCCGACCGCGGTGATCGTCGCCGATTCGAGCCCGTTCGCGCGCAGCTTCATCGCCGCGATGCGCAATTCCGCGTACTTCGACATCGTCGAGACGCTGCCGGACGAAGCGGCCGGCCGGCATGCGCTCGCCCGCGGCGACGTGCAGTTCGTGCTGAGCGTGCCGGCCGATTTCTCGCGGCGGCTGCTGCGCGGCGAGCGTCCGTCGCTGCTCGTCGAGGCGGACGCGACCGATCCCGTCGCGACCGCATCCGCGATCGGCGCGCTGCCGGGCCTCGTGCAGCCCGTCGCGGACAAGGACCTGACGGGGCCGCTCGCGCACCTGAAGAACGGCCGCCCGGCCGCGTTCGACGTCGTGCTGCACCGGCTGTACAACCCGGAAGGCATCACGCAGTACAACGTCGTGCCGGGCCTGATGGGCGTAATCCTGACGATGACGATGGTGATGATGACGGGCCTCGCGATCACGCGCGAACGCGAGCGCGGCACGATGGAAAACCTGCTCGCGACGCCCGTGCGGCCGCTCGAGGTGATGACGGGCAAGATCGTCCCGTACGTGCTGATCGGGCTGATCCAGGTGTCGATCATCCTCGTCGCGGCGCGCTTCGTGTTCGTCGTGCCGTTCGTCGGCGGCGTGTTCGCGATCTACCTGTCCGCGCTGCTGTTCATCGCCGCGAACCTGACGGTCGGCATCACGCTGTCATCGCTCGCGCAGAACCAGTTGCAGGCAATGCAGCTCGCGGTGTTCTATTTCCTGCCGAACATCCTGCTGTCCGGTTTCATGTTCCCGTTCGCCGGGATGCCGAAGTGGGCGCAGTTCATCGGCAACCTGCTGCCGCTCACCTATTTCAACCGCCTCGTGCGCGGCATCCTGCTGAAGGGCAACGGCTGGGCCGACCTGTGGCCGTCCGTGTGGCCGGTCGCGCTGTTCACCGTCGTCGTGATGGGCATCGCGCTGCGCTTCTACCGGCGCACGCTCGATTAGGGGCCGCACGATGAAACCGGCTTCGCATCGCGCCTCCATCGCTGCAAGCGGCATTACGCTGGCCGCCGCTGCGCTGCTCGTCGCCGGTTGCGCGGTCGGGCCGGATTTCCGCACGCCGGACGCACCGGCCACACAGCAATACACGCGCGACGAGCCGCCCGTCACGACGGCGGCCGCCGGCGGCCCGGCCGGCGACGCGCAGACGTTCGCATCGGCCGCGCACACGCCGCAACGCTGGTGGACCGAGTTCGGCTCCGAACCGCTGAACCGGCTCGTCGACACCGCATGGCAAAACAGCCCGACGCTCGCCGAGGCCCGCGCGCGGCTCGACGAAGCGCGGCAGAACCATGCAGCCGAAGCCGGCGCGACGATGCTGCCGCGCGTCGACGCGAACCTGTCCGCCACGCGCGAGAAGGTCGACATCGCCGCGTTCGGGCTGCCGGGCAACGTGCCGAATCCGGGGCCGTTCACGCTGTACGACGCGTCGGTCAGCGTGTCGTACGTGCTCGACGTGTTCGGCGGCAACCGGCGCGCGCTCGAAGCGCTGCGCGCGCAGGTCGACTATCAGTCGTACACGCTCGACGCCGCGAAGCTGACGCTCGCGGGCAACGTCGTCGCCACCGCGATCCTGCGCGCGTCGCTCGCGCAGCAGGTCGCGCTCACGCAGCAACTGGTCGACGCGCAGGCGCGGCAGTTGCGCATCGTCGACGCGCGCTTCGCGGCAGGCGGCGTGTCGCAGGCCGACGTGCATGCGCAACGCGCGCTGCTCGCGCAGACGCAGGCATCGCTGCCGCCGCTCGCGGCCCGCCTCGCGCAGGCCGGCCACCGGCTCGCGATCCTGCTCGGTGCGCCGCCGTCCAGCGCGATGCTGCCCGACCTCACGCTCGATGCACTCGTGCTGCCGCGGACACTGCCCGTCACGCTACCGTCGACGCTCGCGCGCGAACGGCCCGACATCCGCGCAGCGGAAGCCATGCTGCATCAGGCGAGCGCGAACGTCGGCGTGGCCACCGCGAACCTGTATCCGCGTTTTTCGATTTCGGCGGGGATCGGCTCGGAACGCACGCGCATCGCGGATATCGTGAGCGGGTTGAATGTATGGAACGTCGGCCTTGGTCTTGCGCAGCCACTCTTTCACGGCGGCGAGTTGCGCGCGAAGAAACGCGCGGCCGAAGCGGCGTACGACGCCGCGTTCGCGAGCTATCGGGAAACCGTGCTGCAGGCGCTTCAGCAGGTAGCCGACGCGATGCGCGCGGTCGAGCACGACGCGGCCGAGCTGCAGGCGCGCGACACGGCCGCGCAGGAAGCGGCGGCACGCAACGCGATTGCCGGCGGCCGTTACGCGGCGGGCGGGATCAGCACATTCGACCTGCTCGACGCGCAGCGGCAGACGTTGCAGACAACGCTCGACCGTACCCGCGCGCAGGCCGATCGGCTTGCCGATACGGCGGCGCTGTTCCAGGCGCTGGCGGGGAGCTGGATGGATGATGCCGCGAAGTGACCGGCAGGATGGCGTTGGCACCGGCCGGACACCGCCGGTCTGCACGCCATGCGCCGCGTGAGCGGCGCGCTTGTCGCGCTCGGCTGCCGTCGCCGCCCGCTTCCGTTCGATGCCGCCTATGACGGAACCCGCAGTAAGCACAACGCGTACCGCCAATAAAAAAACCGGCCCGAAGGCCGGTTTTTCATACTGCATGCCGTGAGCGGCGCTCGCGCGCCGCGCGACATCAGAAGCGGTGGATCAGGCCGACGCCTGCAGCGATCTGGTTCTGCTTCGAACCTGCGCCCACGCCGTCGCCGATCGACGTCGTTGCATTAACGATGCCGCCGGTAAGGCCGCTGATCGTCTTGCCGCTAGCATGCTGCCAAGCCTCAACCGCGTACAGGCCCGTGCGCTTCGACAGGCTGTAGTACTGCGACAGCGTGACCTGGTGGTACTTGGCCGAGCTCGAAACACCGTTCGACTGCGTTGCCGCCGTGTACGAGTAGCCTGCTGCGAAGTCCCACTGCGGCGATGCCTTCCAGTGCAGCACGGCGCCAGCCGTGTTGAAGATCGCCGTGTTGCGGAATGCCGACAGCGTGCCCGGGATGTACTGGACGTTCGAGTACGACACCGAGATGTCCCACGCCGGCGTGAACTGGTAACCGGCCGTCACGGCGAGACGCTGTTGCGACTGTGCCGTCTTGTAACCGCCGTTGATCGACGACACGGCCTGCTCCGCACCGTTGCCGGCCGAATCCAGACCATTTTGTGCCGTCGAGTTCGCGCCCCACACGCCGCCGCCGAGCGTCGCGTTGTTGATGCGCTGATAGCCGACTGCGATGCCTGCCGGGCCGTTCAGGTACTGGACCGCCGCGCTCCAGGTCGAGCCGCGGTTGAAGCTGCCTGCCACGCCGCCGAGCGAGTACGAACCGCCGACCGTGAAGCCGTAGAACTTCGGCGACATGTAGACGAGCGAGTTGTTCGCGCGGTAGCTGGTATCCAGCGAGTCGATATCGCCCGGGTGCGCGCCGTAGTAACCGGTCAGCCAGGTCGTCGGGCTATACGGCGACAGCAGCGTGTAGTACGCGGTGTACTGGCGGCCGGCCGTCAGCGTACCGTACGTGGCGTTGGTCAGACCAACCCACGCCTGGCGCGTGAAGATGCCGTTCGTCCACTGCGACGAACCGTTGTTCGCGTTGAAGCCGGCTTCCAACTGGAAAATCGCCTTCGTGCCGCCGCCGAGATCTTCGCTGCCCTTCAGGCCGAAGCGGCTGCCTGCCCAAATGCCGGTGGCCATCTGCACCTTCGAGTGACCACCCGAGACCGCGCTGGTCGCCGACGAGTTGTTCTGGTAAGCGATAGCGTTATCGACGATACCGTACAGGGTCACGCTGCTCTGGGCGTGGGCGGCGGTAGCGGCTGCAAGGCCCGCTGCCGTCATGGCGAAAGCGACGCGCTTTTTCATTGATTCTCCGTCCTCAAAGAATGATTTCTTTTCTGGTGTGGTTTTATGACTGACACATGTGCGAGTACATGCCGGCGCAATTCTGACGGATTACCGATTATTTCCCAACACGCGCAGTCGGTCATCGTATGATCGACGCAACGCGCGGGTTCACCAAGCAGTTACATAACACCTGAAAACGCTTACGCGGCGGGCATTTCCGGCATTTCCCGGTGAAAACCCTAGCTTTACATTTTTACGGGTGCAACGCGACCGCCTCATGTCGTCAGACGCCTTCGGCAAAAAATCGTCTTACAAATGCGCGATCGCAGCTGACGCCGCGATTCACGCCGCCGCGCAGGATCGCTGACGTTCATGACACCCACATTTCGCGAAACGAAATCATGAAAACGTTTCAGTCCGCGCGCGGGAGATCGGACGGGAGCGGCCCGGCGAACGCGGGCCGAAGGACGATGCCGGCGCGGCGCGCCGGCGACATTCAACGCGATGCCGGCGCGACGAGCCGCGCGTTCACCGCATCGGCGAGCGCGGTCATCCGCGCACGGATCGCCGTGTTCGAGCCGACCAGCGCGAGCGACGACGCCATGATCCGGTAGATACGTTTTCTCGGCACCTTGGCCGGCTTCGCCGGGGCGAGCCACGCATCGTGGCCGGCCAGCAGTTCGAGCGTTTCGAGGCCGATCATGATCGGCCACAGGCACGCGAGCCGCAGCCGCACGAAGCGACGCGGAATCGCGAGCGTATACAGGCATGCATCGCGATACTGGTCGAGCGCGATGCGCAGCAGGTCGACCAGCACGCCGCGCGCGCGCGCCGACGCGTCGGGCTGCATCAGGTCGGCGACGCCGAGCCCGTGCGTGCGCAGCACGTCGTCGGGCAGGTAGCAGCGGCCGATGCGCAGGTCCTTCGCGCAGTCGCGCAGGATGTTGGTCATCTGCAGCGCCTTGCCGAAACGGATGCCCTTCTCGCGCATGCCCGGCAAATCCCAGCCGCGCGCGGCACGCGTGTGCGCGCCCGTCATGTCGGTCCAGAACTCGCCCACGCAGCCCGCGACGAGGTACGTGTAGCGATCGAGCATGTCGCGCGTCGGCAGCGACGCGACCTGCCCCGACTGCTCGTCCGGGAACGTGCGCAGATCGAATTCCATGCCTGACGTCAGCGTCGCGACGACCTTGCGGATCGACGCCCGGTCGGCGTCCGGCTGCGCGCGCAGCAGCGCCAGCATCGGCTCCATCGAGCCGAGCAGCACGTGCTCGTGCGAATCCGTCTGCATCCGCGTCACGTCGTCGAGCGAACGCGACAGCGCCGCGCCGTCGCCGAGCCGCTCGATCTCGTCGCGCAGGTCGGTCAGCAACGCGGCCCGGCGATCGGGCGCGACGAGCGCGGTGTCGGCGATCGTGTCGGCCGCGCGCGCGAGCAGATACGCGAGCCCGACCGGGTCGCGCATGCCGTCGGGCAGCACGCGCAGCGTCAGATAGAAGGAGCGGGAAACGTTCTTCAGCAGGTCGCCGAGCAGGTAGGCGGGATCGGTTCGGGTCGTCATGGGTCGGGAAAAATCGGCCGGCGCGGGCCCCGGACGCACACGGGCGCCGGGCGCCCGCGCCGGTCCGCGAGTCGCCGCATCGTCGCGCCGCGCGGGCATGGGCCCTGACGCTGCGATGCAAAATTCCCGCAAGTTTAGTGCATCCGGCGCAAGGCCTGCCCGAGACGGCCGGAATGCGGCACGCACATCGATGCCGCGCCGCTCCCCGCCGCCGTCATCGCAGCCCCGAACAAAACGGAAAGGCAGAAGTAATACATATGTAATTATTCGATGCGACGATCGCGTCCCGTTCGATCCCATATGACGCGGCACGACAGCCGCGCCGGCGGAGCGAGCACCCTTTCCCGATTTTCCCGATTTTTCCGACTCCCGTTTCGAAGGTTCATCGACATGTTCTTCACGCGCCCGAGCGCCCTGCGCTACGTCCCGTTCGCCTGTGCCGCAGCCTTCCTGCTCGCCGCGTGCGGCGGCGACGACGACCTGACGTCCGATCCCACGCAGCCGATTTCCGCGAAGGTCCAGGTGGTCGGCCATCGCGGCGCGAGCGCGCTGCGCCCCGAACACACGCTCGCGTCGTATCGCAAGGCGATCGAGGACGGCGCGGACGTCATCGAGCCCGACCTCGTGTCGACGCGCGACGGCGTGCTCGTCGCGCGCCACGAGAACGAGATCTCGGGCACGACGAACGTGTCGGCGCTGCCGCAGTTCGCGAGCCGCAAGGCGACCAAGACGATCGACGGCGCTCAGCTCACGGGCTGGTTCACCGAGGATTTCACGCTCGCCGAGCTGAAGACGCTGCGTGCGCGCGAGCGCATTCCGCAGATCCGCCCCGCGAACACCGCATACAACGACCAGTTCGAGATTCCGACCTTCGACGAGATCGTCGCGCTCGCGAAGCAGATGTCCGCGCAGACCGGCCGCACGATCCACCTGTATCCGGAAACCAAGCATCCGACCTACTTCCAGTCGATCAATCTGCCGCTCGAGGATCGCCTCGTCGACGCGCTGCTGAAGGATCCGTACACGTCGCGCACGGCGACCGTCTACATCCAGTCGTTCGAGGTCGCGAACCTGAAAACGATCCGCAACCGGATCAAGTCGAGCCAGCCCAACTGGAAGCTCGTGCAGCTGATGGACGAAGCCGGCCAGCGCCCGTACGACTTCGTGAAGGCGAACGACAAGCGCACCTACGGCGACCTGTCGACGCGCGACGGCATGCGCGAGATCGCGACCTATGCGAACGGCGTCGGCCCGTACAAGACGTCGATCATCGCGGTCGCAGCGGACGGCACGCTGCAGCAGCCGACGCCGTACGTGCGCTATGCACATGAGGCCGGCCTCGTCGTGCATCCGTACACGTTCCGCCCGGAGAACAACTTCCTGCCCGCGTCGCTGAAGGACGGCGGCACGCCGGCCACGCGCAACACGGCCGGCTCGGTGCGCGAGATCCAGGCCTACCTGCGCGCGGGCATCGACGGCTTCTTCACCGACGATCCGGCGGTCGGCCGCACGGCCGTCGATACGTTCAAGCGCTGAATGCCCGGTTCCGCCGCAGCGGTCAGATCACGCTGAAGTGGTGCGTGCCGTCGCGCTTCAACTGGTCGACCAGCCCGTATTCCCAGTCGAGATACGCCTGCATCGCGGCAGCCGCATTGTCGGTGCCCTCGTACGGGCGTCGGTAGCGGTCGACGCGCGGCGACGCGAGCCGCGTCTCGCCGCTTTCGAGCGGCAATCCGGCATCGATCCAGGCGGCCGTGCCGCCGGTCAGCACCAAGATGTCGGCCGATGCCGGCAGCAGCGCGCGCGCGTCGTCCGCCGCGAACCGCGCGAGCAGGCTCGATCCGCACGTGAATACGTAGCGCTTCGCGGGCGGAATCGCCGCGAGCGCGTCGTGCAACTGCGCGCGCACGACGAACCAGGCACCCGGAATATGGCGCTTCACGTAGTTCGCGCTGGCCGTCACGTCGACGATCGCCAGTTCGCCGGGCGCCGCTTCCTTCAGCCAGCCCGCGAGCGTCGTGGGTGACACGTCGGTCGCGGGCGGCGGCGCCGGCACGTCGCGCGGCGGCTGGCCGCGCTCGCCGAACGCCGCCGCGCCGGCCGGTTCGACCACGCGCACGTCCCAGCCCATCTGTGCGAGCCACGACGCGGTCATGTCCGCGCGCACACCGTCGTCGTCGGCGAGCACGATCCGCGCGCCGCGCACGGCCGCGTGATGGTCAGTCTCCTGCACGAGCTGACCGCCCGGCGTGCCCAGGAAGCCCGGCAGGTGGCCGGCTTCGTATTCCTCCGGCGTGCGCACGTCGAAGCGGTACAGCGTGCGGCCCGGCTCGTCGAGCGCGGCGACATCCGCGAGCGCGATGCGCGGCACGCCGGCGCGTTCGGCCACCGCGCGTGCAGCCTGGCGAGCCTCGGCGCGCTGCGTCGCGTCTATCTCGTCCGGAAAGCGTCGCGCCGCGCCGCGCTCGAGCGTCTGGCCGGCGAGCGTCCAGCCGATCGTGCCGTTGCGCAGTGCCGCGACCGGGTTCGGCAGCCCCGCGTTGACCAGCGACTGCGTGCCGATGATGCTGCGCGTGCGGCCCGCGCAGTTGACGACCACCTGCGTGTGCGGATTCGGCGCGAGCGCGCGCACGCGCAGCACGAGTTCCGCGCCCGGCACGCTCGTCGAGGTCGGGATGTTCATCGTCTGGTATTCGTCGAAACGGCGCGCGTCGACGATCACGACATCGGCCTTCGCGTCGATCAGCGCCTGCACTTCCTGCGCGGACAGCGACGGCGTATGCCGCTCGGCCTCGACCCATTCGCCGAACGACTTGCTCGGCACGTTCACGTCGATGAACAGTTCGCCGCCCGCGGCCAGCCAGCCCGCGAGGCCGCCGTCGAGCAGCCGCACGTCGGTATAGCCGAGCTGCGCGAGCTTCGCGGCCGCGCGCGGCGCGAGATCCTCGCCGCCCGCTTCGCCGAACACGACGATCGGTGTGTCGCGGCGCGGAATCCGCGTCCACGCGTCGAGTTCGAGTTTCGACAGCGGAAAGTTGGCGGCCCACAGCGGGTGGCCCTGCGCGTACGGATCTTCCTCGCGTACGTCGATCAGCGCGAGCTCGTCGCGGGCAAGCAGGCGCGCGCGTACATCCTGGTACGACGCGACGGGAAAGCGGAAGGTGGAATCGGCGGATTGCGTCACGATGTCTCTGTCTGATTCTGTTGAAGTCGGTGAAGAAAGCGAAACGGATGAATCTCGGGCCCGCCGGTGCACGCTCGCAACGGGCCACGCCGGCGGGCGCTGCATCAGGCGTTCGAATAGCCCGACACGAACGGCTTCACGGTGCCGTCGTCCAGGTACACCGCGCGCTCGACCTTGCCGATGTTCGCGCCGTACACGTGGATGCTGATCGATACCTGGTCGTCGAATGCGTTGGTCACGCGATGGACGTCGCCGATGCGCGGCGACACGGCCTCGATCTCGCCCGGCTGCAGCCGCACGGCTTCGCCCGCCGGCACGGGTTTGCCCGCTTCGTCGAACCGGTACGGCTGCGAGAACTCGCCGCCGCGCAGCATCCCGATCAGCCCCCACACCGTATGGTTGTGGATCGGCGTCGTCTGGCCGGGCCCCCACACGAAGCTGACGACCGAGAACCGCTCGTCCGGGTCGAGATACAACAGGTACTGCCGATAGCGCGCGGGATCGGGCTGTGCGAACGCGTCGGGCAGCCAGTCGTCGTGTTCAACGAGCGCGGCCAGCAGCGCGCCGCCCTCGTCGAGGATGCGCGCCTCGTTCGCGCCGGACGCGAGCAGCGCGCCCAGGCCGTCGACGAACGGACGCAGCGGCGTCCGATGCAACGAAAGCGTACTCATCGGCTGCCTCCTCGAATATGATGCCGAATATGATGGATCGTCATGATGCACCCGAAAGACCATGCAGAACAAACATGAAAATTAGCGATATCGACGCTTTTGCAGCGGTCGTCCGCTGCCAGACCCTGAGCCAGGCCGCTACCGAGCTCGGGATGACGCAGCCCGCGATCACGCGGCGCGTCCAGAATCTCGAGGAAGCGCTCGGCGTGATCCTGCTCGATCGCAACACGAAGCCGCCGCGCCCGACCGACATCGGCCGGCAGGTATTCGAGCAGTGTCGCGCGATCCTGCGCGAAGTCGATGCGCTGCGCGAACTGACGGCCGGCCAGCAGCCGCCCGCCGGCGAATTCCGGATCGGGCTCACGCAGGGGCTCGGCGAACTGATGCTGCCCGCGCTCATCGCCGAACTCGCCGCGCAGTGGCCCGCGCTCGCGACGCAGGTCACGACCGCGTGGGGCGGCATGCTCGTCGAGCGCGTCGCACGCCGCGAACTCGATGCGGCGCTCGTATTCCTTGCGCGCGAGATGGTGCTGCCGCCGTACGTCGAAGGCGAACGGCTGCTGGCCACGCGGCTCGTCGCGGTCGGCCGCAAGGGCGACTGGCCGCGCCGCAGCTACCGGCTCGCCGATTGCCACGCGCGCGGCTGGGTGCTCAATCCCGACGGTTGCGGCTTTCGCGCGGGCCTGCGGCGCGCGCTCGACGCGCAGGGCCTGCCGATGCCGGTCACGCTCGACGCCTACGGCCGCGACCTGCAACTGCAGAGCGTCGCGAACGGCTTCGGCATCGGGCTGATGCCGCAGCCGCTCGTCGAAGGCAGCCCGCTGCGCGACGCGCTCGAGATCGTGCCGCTCGCCGATTTCAAGCCGCAGATCGATCTGTGGCTGCTGCGCCGGCACGATGCCGCGCGCTTCGACGCACCGCTCGCGGCCGTCGCCGCGCATGCGCGCGCGGCGTTCGCGTTGCCCGAGCAGACGCACGGCAAGGCTGCGTGACCAGACGGGGCGGCGTCTGCTTCGCGCCGCCCTGTTCGTTTCCCCCGCAGCGCTGCACCGCTCACGCATCGTTTCGGCTGCGTTCGACCTCGTTGCGCGACGCCCCGCGCGCGTCCGCTTTCGTGTCACCCCGACTCGCCGCCTCGAGCACCTCACGCCCCGCCGTCACCGCGATCGCGTCGTCCTGCGGCGTATGCACGCGACTGCACAGCACGTCGCGATAGTGGCGTTCGAGCGGATTGCCGCGGCTCAGCCCGTGATTGCCCGACAGCTTCAGCGCCTGCTCGACCGCGCGGATCGCGTGCTCGGTCACGGTCCGCTTGACGAGGCCGCTCGTCGTGACCGACGGCGCGTTGCCGGCGTCGGCGCGTGAGATGTGATCGTCGAGCAGCACGCGGTTCGTGTACAGCCAGCCCTCGATTTCGCCGACCGCTTCCTGCACGCGCGGCAGCGTCGCGAGCGGCGCACCGAGCCCGCTCGGTGCACGCGTCGTCGCGAATCCGAGCAGCCAGTCGCGCGACGCGCGCGCCACCGCGTCGTACAGACTGCCGAGCAGCGCGACCATCCACGCGTGCTGGTCGGCGTGCGCGTCGGCATCCGCATGAGTCCCGGCCGATACGGCCCACGCATGCGGCGCGCGCACGTCGACCGCGTGGTCGGCCGGCAGCCGCACATCGTCGAATACCACCTCGTGACTGCCCGATGCGCGCAGGCCGAGGTGATTCCAGCTTTCGATCACGCGGATGCGGTCGCCATCGGCATCACGGTCGCGCGGCACGAGAAACACGCCGACCCGCGGCTCCGGTTCGTCCGTGCGCGCCCACACGGCCAGCCAGCGCAGCGCGGGAATCCCGGTGCTGTACAGCTTGTGGCCGGACAACCGCCAGCCGTCGCCGTCGCGGCGCGCGACCGTCTCCGGCAGGCCGCCGCGCGACGGCGAACCGAGCGCCGGCTCGACGCGCAGCGCGTTGATCAGCGCGCCTTGCGCGACCGCACTGTCGAACACCGCGCGCCGCACCTGGGCAGGCCAGCGGCTGTCGGCACGGCCGAGCGCGCGATGCTGCAGATACGTCATCGTCAGCACCAGCGCGGTCGCCGGATCGGCGCGCGCGACGGCGGCCACGATCCGGCTCGCCCGCGCGAGCGTCGCGCCCGCGCCGCCGTGTTCGCGCGGCACGACCTGCGCGATCAGCCCCGCGCGATGCAGCCGTGCGAAGTTCTCGTGCGGAAAGCGGCCGTCGACGTCGTTGCGCGTGGCGTCGGCGGCGAGTTCGGGGGCGAGGCGGTCGAGCAGCGCGGCGACGCGCGCGTCTTCTGCATCGTCGTCAGCGGCGTCGGCAGGCAGAAGGCGCAGCGAAGGCTGCTGCGGCGTCGGTGAGGAAGCGGCAAGGCTGGCGGACATCGGTACGGATTCCCTGGATAGCTCGGTCACGGGCAACACAAAACGTAGATCGGCCGGCGAATGGCGAGGCGGCACGTCGGACAGGCGGCGATCCGCTGCGGCACCGCGAACCTCCGGCGCCGCAAGCGCATCCGGCATCCGCATCATCCGAAGCGAACGGCCTGACGCCCGCGCCACGCGCAGCCGGCTGCCGACATCCCCGCGCGACGCCCTGCCGGCTCCGCTCCGGTTCGATCGCGAACCCACAGCGTATGCGCAACCCACAGCCACCCAAACCATGCAAATCTGATATTCAAATCGGGATTGATTATTTCCATTCCGCATGATCGCGGCGTTAACCTGCGCTCCATTCTTGCCCGGCCGTGCGCCGGGCCATCCCTGCACCGGAGACCCAGATGAGCGTCGAATTCATCGGCATGATCCAGAGCCAGAAGCAGTCGGAAATCCACCCGCCGTCCGGCCCCGTGGTCGATCCCGACTATGTGCGCGACTTTGCGCGCGCCCATGAAACGGCCGGCTTCGACCGGATCCTCGTGCCGCATCACTCGACCGGCCCGTCGGCGACGCTGACGATCGCGTTCGCGGCAGCCGCGACCGAGCGCATCCACTTCATGCTCGCGCATCGCCCGGGCTTCACCGCGCCGACGCTTGCCGCGCGGCAGATCGCGACGCTCGACCAGTTCAGCCGCGGCCGGCTCGCCGTGCACTTCATCTCCGGCGGCTCGGACAGCGAGCAGCAGCGCGACGGCGATTTCCTCGACCACGACGCGCGTTATGCGCGTACCGACGAATACCTCGGCATCCTGAGGCGAATCTGGACCGAGGCACAGCCGTTCGATCACGACGGCGCGCACTATCGGTTCAAGCAGGGTTTTTCGGAAGTGAAGCCATTCCAGCAGCCGCACGTACCGATCTACTTCGGCGGCGCATCGGAAGCCGCGCTCACGGTGGCCGGCAAGCACGCGGACGTCTACGCGCTGTGGGGCGAATCGCTCGACCAGGTGCGCGACCTGACAGCGCGCGTGCGCGCCGAAGCCGCTCGGCACGGCCGGCAGGTACGTTTCTCCGTGTCGTTCCGCCCGATTCTCGCCGCGACCGAGGACGAAGCGTGGGCGCGCGCGCATCGCATCCTCGACGAAACGCGGCGGCTACGCGAAGCGGCCGGCCTCGGCGCCGGCGGTCCGCAGCAGAGCGAAGGCGCGCGCCGCCTGCTCGCCGCGGCCGAACGCGGCTCGCGCGTCGACAAGCGGCTGTGGACCGAGATCGCGAAGCTCACCGGCGCGCGCTCGAATTCGACGGCGCTCGTCGGCACGCCCGAACAGGTCGCCGATGCGCTGCTCGACTACTACGACCTCGGCGTGACGACGTTCCTGATCCGCGGCTTCGATCCGCGCGAAGACGCGATCGACTACGGCCGCGAACTGATTCCGCGCGTGCGCAGCGCTGTCGCGGAACGCGACGCGGCACGGCGCGCCGCATGACCCCAACGGAGCCGCACGCCATGTCAGCCGTCCTCGCCACGCCCGTCCGTACCGCCTCGGGACTCGTGCTCGCCGAAGCGCCGCGCCAGCATTTCTGGTTCGACCCGCCCGCACCGCGCATCGACGTCGCCGCCGAACGCCGCCACCGGCAGGAGCGGCTCGCGGCCGCATTCCGCCTGTTCGCGCGCTACGGTTTCGCGTCGGGGCTCGCCGGCCACATCACCGCGCGCGATCCGGAGTTGCCCGACCATTTCTGGGTGAATCCGCTCGGCGTGCATTTCTCGCAGATCAAGGTGTCCGACCTGCTGCTCGTCAACGCGCAGGGCGAAACCGCGATCGGCACGCGGCCGCTGAACAAGGCCGCGTTCGCGATCCATGCGGCGATCCACGAAGCCCATCCGCACGTCGTCGCCGCCGCGCACACGCATTCGACCTACGGCAAGGCGTGGTCGACGCTCGGCCGCCCGCTCGATCCGCTGACGCAGGACGCGTGCGTGTTCTACGAGGATCACGCACTGTTCGACGACTTCACGGGGATGGTCGTCGACACGAGCGAAGGCGCGCGGATCGCGCACGCGCTTTCAAAACCGGACGGCAGCACGCACAAGGGCGTGATCCTGAAGAACCACGGAATCCTGACGGCCGGCCCGACGGTCGAGGCCGCCGCGTGGTGGTACATCGCGCTCGACAACGCCGCGCACACGCAGTTGCTGGCCGAAGCGGCCGGCACGCCGCAGCCGATCGATCATGCGACGGCCCGCCATACGCATAGCCAGATCGGCGGCCCCGAAGGCGCACTGCATGCGTTCGACAGCCTGTTCGCGCGCGTCGTCGCCGACGAACCCGACCTGCTCGACTGAGCGCCTTTCCGCAAGACCGGAGACCAGACCATGACCCACCCCACCGCACCCGCGCCGGCCATCGCGCACGACGACAAACGCCGCCGGCTGCTGCGCGCGGCCGGCGCCGCCGCGCTCGCCGCGCCGGCGATCACGCTCGGCCGCAAGGCCTGGTCCGCGCCGCCGCTGAAGAAGCTCACGTTCGCGTGGAACCAGAACGCGTTCTGCCTGACGCCGATCGTCGTCGCGCAGGAGCGCGGTTTCTTCGAGAAGAACGGCCTGAAGGTCGACCTGATCAACTACAGCGGGTCGACCGACCAGTTGCTCGAATCGATTGCGACCGGCAAGGCCGACGCGGCGGTCGGGATGATCCATCGCTGGCTGAAACCGCTCGAAGCCGGCTTCGACGTGAAGATCATCGGCAGCTCGCACGGCGGCTGCGTGCGGCTGGTCGGCGCGAAGGCGGCCGGCGTCACAACGTTGCAGGCGCTGAAGGGCAAGACGGTCGGCGTCAGCGATCTCGCCGCGCCCGGCAAGCATTTCTTCTCGATCCTGCTCGCGAAGAACGGCATCGATCCCGAACGCGACATCACGTGGCGGCAGTATCCGGCCGACCTGCTCGGCGTCGCGGTCGACAAGGGCGAGATCCACGCGATCGCCGACGGCGACCCGAATCTCTTTCTGCTCGAGAAGCGCAGCAACGGCGCGTATACGGAACTCGCGACCAACCTGTCCGGCGAATACGCGCGCAAGGTGTGCTGCGTGATCGGCGCGCGCGGCGATCTCGTGCGCAACGACCGGCCGGCCGCCGCCGCGCTCGCGCGTTCGATCGTGCAGGCCACCGAGTTCACGCACGAGAACCCGAACGAAGCCGCGAAGGTATTCGCGAAGTACTCGCCGAAGATCAGCCCCGACGACCTGCGCAAGCTGTACGCGACGCTCACCTACACGCATCACCCGACCAACGTCGACCTGCAGCAGGAAATCGCGTTCTATGCGGACGATTTCCGCCGCATCAGCGTGCTGAAGAAAAGCACGGACCCGCAGCGCTTCGCGCAGCAGGTCTATGCGAACGTGCTGGGGTGACGCGATGTCGACGATCGAACCCGCTTCCGCCGCGCGCGCTGCATCGGTACCGGCCGGCGGCGCCGCTGCCTCCACTGCGTCCGCCCGCATCGCCTGCCCGGCCTGCGAAGCCACGCTGGCGGCCGCCGCCCGCCGCGCACGCACCTGGCCGACCGGCATCGTCGCCGCGTTCGCGTGGGCCGCGCTCGGCGCGCTCACGCAACTGTGGCCGAACCGCGTCGTCGGCTTCACCGACTGGGCATACACGGACACGTTCGGCACGGCGGCATGGACGATCGCCGCGTTGCTGCTCGTCGTCGCGACGCTCGGCCATTTCGTTCCCGCGACGCGCACGCGGCTCGCGCGCGTGCGTCCGGCCGGACCATGGCTCGTCGCGCTGCCGCTCGTGCTCGCCGCATGGGAAATCGTCACCGCGAAAACCGGCTGGCTGCCGACACCGTTCTTCGCGCCGCCGCAGGCGCTGATCGAGGTGTATGTCGACGACTGGCCGCGCCTGCTCGGCAGCGCCGGCAACACGCTGAAGCTGCTCGCGCTCGGGTTTGCGTACGGCGTCGCGGTCGGCTTTGCCGTCGGCGTATCGATCGGCTGGTCGCGCCGGATCGGCTACTGGGTGCATCCGGTGCTGCGCGTGCTCGGCCCCGTGCCGGCCACCGCGCTGCTGCCGCTCACGTTCTACTTCTTCCCGTCGAGCTATTCGGCCGCCGCGTTCCTGATCGCGCTGTCGACCGGCTTCCCGGTCGCCGTGCTGACGTGGTCGGGCGTCGCGAGCGTCAACAAGCAGTATTACGACGTCGCGCGCACGCTCGGCGCGAACGCGCGCTTCCTGGTGCTGCGCGTCGCGATTCCGGCCGCGCTGCCGCACGTGTTCGTCGGCATCTTCATGGGGCTGAGCGCGTCGTTCACGGTGCTGGTCGTCGCCGAGATGATGGGCGTCAAGTCGGGGCTCGGCTGGTACCTGAGCTGGGCACAGGGCTGGGCATCGTACGTGAACATGTATGCGGCGCTGATCGTGATGGCGCTGCTGTTTTCCGGGCTGATCGCGCTGCTGTTCGCGGTGCGCGACCGCATGCTCGCGTGGCAGAAAGGAACCGTCAAATGGTAAGCGCCGCCGTACTCGAACCGTCCGTTTCCGCTTCTCCCGCCGCTTCGTCGACCATCACGGCGCCGCGCGGCGCGCGCATCGACATCCGCCGCGTGAGCCATGCGTTCGACGGCCCCGGCGGCCCGCTGCCGGTGCTCGACGACGTCACGCTGTCGGTCGCGGCCGGCGAATTCGTCGCGCTGCTCGGCCCGAGCGGCTGCGGGAAATCGACGCTGCTGCGCCTCGTCGCGGGCCTCGACGCCGCACGGCAAGGCACGATCGCGCAGGACGGCGTACCGATCGAGCGCCCCGATCCGTCACGCATCGTCGTGTTCCAGGACCCGACGCTGTACCCGTGGCGACGCGTGCGTGCGAACGTCGCGCTCGGCCTCGAAGCGCGCGGCGTGGCGCGTGTCGCGCAGCATCGCGTCGACGATGCGCTCGAACGCGTCGGGCTGCAGGAATTCTCGAACGTATTTCCGCATCAGTTGTCCGGCGGGATGGCGCAGCGCGTCGCGCTCGCCCGTGCGCTCGTCAACGATCCGCGCCTGCTGATTCTCGACGAGCCGCTCGGCAAGCTCGATTCGCTGACGCGGCTCACGATGCAGGCCGAGCTGACCGCGCTGTGGCAACGCGACGGGTTCTCCGCGCTGCTCGTCACGCACGATGTCGAGGAAGCGCTGTTTCTCGCGCAGCGCGTGATCGTGTTCGGGCCGCGTCCGGCACGGATCGTCGCCGAATTACACGTCGACCTGCCCTACCCGCGCCATCGCGGCGACCCGCGCCTTGCCGAACTGCGCCACGATGCGCTGCGGCATCTCGGGCTGGATGCGAGCTGGTAGATGCAGGGTGTCGTTCGACGCTTGGCCGCCGCGCGGCGGGAACGCGGCGGATGAACACGCCGCCGTTCTCCGACTGGGCGCTCGCATTCCTGCAACTGCTGTATCGCGCGCAAGTCGCGTTGGCGCGCGTGCTGCACGCACTCGGCCTGACCGGCGACGCCGACGGTCAGGCCGCATGGCCGTGGACACACCGGATCGCGCTCGAGACGCTGCGCATCGACGCGGGACTCACGCGACAACTCGCGTTCGCCTGTACGGCGACGGCGCTGGCCGTCGTGCTCGCCTGCATCGCGCTCGCTTCGCGCAAACGGCGCTTCGCATCCGCGATCGCCGCGCTCGCCGTTGCATGGTTCGCACCGTGGCCGCCGTCGTCGCTGTGGCTCGCGCCCGCCGTGCCGACGAGTTTCCAGCGCGATCCCGCGCCGTTTTCGGTGACGAACGTGATGCGCGGCGCGCATCTGTATGCGCAACACTGCGCGGCCTGCCACGGCGCGGACGGCCGTGGCGAAGGCCCGCTCGCGGCCACGCTCGAGCACTGGCCGCCGACCTTTGCCGGCTCGCTGCTCGCCCGTCGCCTCGACGGCGAACTGTTCTGGCGCGTGCGCCACGGCACGCACGACGAACACGGCGCACCGACGATGCCCGGCTTCGCCTCGACGCTCGGCCCGCAGGACACGTGGGCCGTGCTCGACTACCTGAAAGCGCTCTCTGCAGGCAGCGGCGCGCAGGCCGAAGGCGCGTGGCCCGTGCCCGTCCCGCTGCCGGCGCTCGACGTGCGTTGCGGCAGCGCCGCGCCCCAATCGCTCGATCGCTGGCGCGACGGCCAGCGCGTGCGCATCGTCGCGCTCGCGCCGGGTGCCACGCCACCGCCGGAAGATGCGCGCTGGCAAACCTTGCTCGTCACCGCACTCGGCGCGTCCGTGCCGCCGGCATCTGGCACACGTGCGAACTGCGTTGCGGCGACGCCCGATGCATGGCTCGCGTTCGCGACGATTGCCGGCGTCGCACCCGACGCGCTCGGCGGCACGCAACTGCTTGCCGACCGGCGCGGCTGGCTGCGGGCACGCGCGCTGCCGGGCAGCGCCGGCTGGTCGGATGCCGACCTGCTGTGTCGTTCCGATGCCGCTGCGCGGCCGGCCGCGGCCGCCGCGAACGGCGACCCGCTGACCGCGCTGCTGCTGCGCGTCGACGCGGAACCCGTACGCGACGTGCAGGCCGGGCTCCCGCACTGATTTCCCGAACCTCTCTTTCGATCGACCGAACTTCACGATGAATCCGACCCGACGCCATTTCCTCGCACAGGCGAGCGCCCTCGCCACGATCGCCGCGGCACCGGCCGCGCTGCGCGCGCAATCGGGCGCACGGCCGCTGTTGCGCGCCGGCGACCAGAAAGGCGGGCTGCGCGCGCTGCTCGAAGCGGCGGGCGAACTGAACGGCCTCGCGTACGACATCGCGTGGACCGAGTTCCCGGCCGCCGCGCCGCTCGCCGAAGCACTGAACGCGGCCGCCGTCGATTGCGGGCCGATCGGCGATGCGCCGGTAATCTTCGCACTCGCGTCGGGCGCACGCATCAAGGTGATCGGCGCGAACCGCTCCGATCCATACGGCACGGCCGTGCTCGTGCGGCCCGACGCGGCGCTGAAAGGCGCGGCCGACCTGAAGGGCAAGCGCATCGGCACCACACGCGGCTCGATCGGCCATTTCGTCACGTTGAAGGCGCTCGACGCAGCCGGCCTGCCGCCCGATGCCGTGTCGTTCCGCTTCCTGCCGCCGGCCGACACGATGCTTGCGCTCGCAACCGGATCGATCGACGCATGGGCGACGTGGGAGCCTTACACGGCGCTCGCCGAAACGAGCGGCCGAGCGCGCGTGCTGGTCAACGGCCGCGGGTTGTGGTCGGGCCTCAGCTACATCGCGGCGACCGACGCCGCGATCGCGTCGAAGCGCGACGTGCTGCACGATTTCCTGCGGCGTGTCGTGCGCGCCCAGGCATGGTCGTACCGGCATGTCGACGCGTATTCCGCGGCGCTCGCACGCATCATCGGCATTCCACCGGCAGCCGCGAAGCTGCAGTTCGAGCGCCGCAACACGCGCTGGCTGCCGATCGATGCGACGGTGATCGCCGAACAGCAGCGCACGGCCGACTTCTATCTGAAGGCCGGGCTGCTGCGCCAGCCGCTCGACGTGCGCACGACCTTCGACGCGGGTTTCCCGCTCGCATGACCGGCCGCCCGGCGGTACGCAACCGCCCGAACGGCGTCGGCACGATCTGGCACAATCGCGCTTTGATCCTCCACGTCATTCGAAGCCAGCGCCATGCCAGCCATCAGCGAACTTTTCGTCTACCCGATCAAATCCTGCGCCGGCATCGCGCTGCCGCGTGCTCAACTGCTCGAAACGGGCCTCGCATACGATCGCCACTGGCTGATCACCGATCCGGACGGGCAGATGATCACGCAGCGCACGCACCCGCGCCTCGCGCTGATCCGCACCGCACTCGACAGCGATGCACTCGTGCTGAACGCACCGGGCATGCGCGAGATCCGCACGCCGCTCGACGGCGACGTGACGCCCGCCACGCCGAAAATGGCCGCGACCGTCTGGCGCGACACGGTCGACGCGATCGACACGGGCGCCGAAACGGCCGCATGGCTCACCGAATTCCTCGGCATGCCGTTGAAGCTCGCGCGCTTCGGCGCGGACGCGCGCCGCGGCTGCAACCGCAAATGGACGGGCGAGATCGATACGCACACGCAGTTCGCGGACGGCTATCCGTTGCTCGTGATCGGCCAGTCGTCGCTCGACGACCTGAACGCGCGGCTCGTCGCGAAAGGCGCGCCGGCGATCCCGATGAACCGCTTCCGCCCGAACATCGTTGTGTCGGATCTCGATGCATACGAAGAGGATTTCGTCGAACACCTCGACACCGACGGCGCCACGCCGGTGCGACTGCGCCTCGTGAAGCCGTGCACGCGCTGCCCGATGCCGACGATCGACCAGGTCACCGGCGCGCCCGATCCCGCATGGCCGCACGAACCGACCGACACGATGCAGACCTATCGCGCGAACCCGAACTTCAACGGCGAGTTGACGTTCGGCATCAATGCGATCGTCGTGCGCGGCGCGGGCAGTTTCCTGGAAATCGGGCAGGCACTCGACGCGGAAATCGGCTTCGGCGACTGATAGACCTGCCATGCAGACTACCGGGCCTGCGTGCACACGCGCCGGCAGATCGAGCCTACCGCTCGCCATCGACAAAGTGCCTGACCAAGGGCGAAAGCGTGCACGTCGTCTACGACGGCTCGGGGCCAAAGACCTTTTGGGGATCGCTCGACGTGCCGCGCCCGTCGGGAACCCTCTGCCGGTACGTTCCGGTGCGTGGCGGGCCGGGGCGCGATCGTCGTCGACGGGCCCGCGGCATCGATGTGCTGCCCCCTGTGCCGCAGTATGGCGGGGCCAGCCATCGATTTAAAATGTGACGCACGCGGTAATTTTCCGCAATGCGTCACCGGGACGAAATGATTCAACCCTGAAATTCAGTTGATGCTTTATTCATAAATAATATCGATCATTTATTTTTGAATCTCCAATTCGGTGAGTACTGCATCGCTCACCGTGATCGTTTCATCCGGAATTTTCGGATCGAGATAGATCGTATAGTTCGCCGTTCCGGTTTTCGAATTCCGCGGTGTAACCGAGCTCAAATCCAGCAACGGGAATGGCGCCGGCGGAATGCCATGCCAGTTGGCGACGGAAACCAATCCAATGTAACCGTGCAAGTGCATCCAGAAGGTCCGCACCAGATTGCTGTGCCCCCCGCCTTCCTTTGACGGAAAATTCCAGTAATTCCCGCGAATCGCGATTTTTGTCGGTGCTGGCCGTTGGCTCCAGACCACCAAACCCGGACCTTGCACGGAGCCGCTGCCCTCCGG
Source organism: Burkholderia sp. NFPP32 (assembly GCF_900119325.1). Taxonomy (NCBI): domain Bacteria; kingdom Pseudomonadati; phylum Pseudomonadota; class Betaproteobacteria; order Burkholderiales; family Burkholderiaceae; genus Burkholderia; species Burkholderia sp. NFPP32. Next base: position 284,133 of record NZ_FPJP01000002.1, read on the forward strand.
CAGTGAGGCTTGCACGCCTTCTGTATTGAAAGCAGCGGCGAAGGTGATGAGCGGTGCCTTTCCGTTCCCGGACGTGACCTGCCCTCCGCTTACCTTGAATTTCACGACAACAATTTCCGGCAGGACATCTTCATCGAGTGCTGTAGCCATGATGTGGCTCCCTTTCAATAATCTGAAATTTCGATTCACCCCTAAATCATCAAGACGAGGCCGCGCATTAGACGGCCAATTTATCGTAGGTATAAAGATTCCGCTTTTGTAGCTGTCAAAAATAGCAGCGTGTTACGACGACATTAAAATAATCGGAATTGTCGATTTAATTATTCCTATTTCTGCAGCTCTGCATCGAGCGCCACCGGCAGCCACACCGTCACGACCAACCCGCCCCCGGGCGCATCGCCCAGCGCCACCCTGCCCTGATGCACACGCGCGATCTCGCGCACGATCGACAGCCCGAGCCCCGTCCCTTCGACCGTCTGCGTCTTGCTGCCGCGATGGAAGCGCTCGAATACCGCGTCGCGCTCGTCCGCCGGAATACCCGGCCCGTTGTCGATGACGTCGAGCCGCGCGTGCTCGTCATCGCGCGATACGCGCACCGTAATCACCGCGCGGTCGCCCGCGTAACGGATCGCGTTGTCGATCAGGTTGCCGATCATCTCGCCAAGCAGGTCGGACTGCCCGTGCACGTCGATATCGGCCTCGTGCTCGAAGCCGATATCGATGTCACGCGAGCGTGCGACGGGCGACCAGTCGAGCGTCACGCTGCGCGCGACGCGATGCAGCGCGACCGGCTTGTGCGCGACCGCATGGCCGCTGTCCGAATCGAGCCGCGACAGCGACAGCAGTTGCTGGACGATCTTCGCGGCCTGCCGCACCGCGCCGTTCGCGCGCCGCAGGTGACCGTTCGCGCGCGGCTGCTCGTCGGGCCGCAGCGCGAGCTCGACGCCGGCCTGCACGGCCGCGAGCGGCGTCTTCAACTGATGGGCCGCATCGGCAAAGAAGCGGCGCCGTGCGACCTGCATCCGCTGCGTGCGGCCGATGTACTGGTTGATCGAATCGACGAGCGGCGCAAGCTCGCTCGGCATCGCGCCGGTGTCGAGCGGCGTCGGGTCGTCCTCGCTGCGCGCGGCGACCGTCGCCGACAGCCGGTTCAGCGGCCGCAGCCCGCGCCCGACGCCGAGCCACACGATCCCGAGCGCGAGCACGACGAGCAGCCCTTCCTGCAGCAGCGAGCCCACCAGGATCTCGCGGGCGAGCGCCTGGCGCGCCTCGATCGTTTCGCCGACCATCACCCACACGATGCGCGACTGCGCGGTCGGCACGTCGTGCACCGGTATGCGCAGCGCCGCCATCCGCAACTGCTCGCCGCGATAGACGACGTCGTAGTAGCGCGTGACGAACAGCGCGCCGTCGCCGGCGTCACGCCCCTGCGGCAGCGGCAGGTCCGGATAGCCGGTGATCGTGCGGCCATTGTCCTCGCGGATCAGGTAGTAGATCTTGCCGCCGTCGCTCGATTCGAGCATTTCGAGCGCGAGATACGGCAGGTCGACCTCGATCTCGCCGTCGTTGAGCCGCACGCCTTCGCGGATCGACTTCAGCGACGACGACAGCGTGCGGTCGAACGCGACGTGCGCGGCGCTCATCGCGCGCTGGTACGTGAGCCACGAGTCGAGCGCGAGCAGGCCGAGCAGTGGCAGCAGCAGCCACAGCGCAACCTGCGTGCGCAGGTTCGGGCGGGTCACCATGGCTCCCGCCGGGCCGCCCCAAGGAAGCCGTGCACCCCCTTGGAGGGCGGCGAACAAACGTGAGCGTGGGGGCAGTCGCTCATACGGCCTTCGCTTCGAGCAGGTAACCCAATCCGCGCAGCGTGACGATCGCGACGCCCGTGTTCTCGAGCTTCTTCCGCAGCCGGTACACGTAGATCTCGATCGCGTCGGCGTTGACCGACTCGTCGAGCCCGAAGATCTTCTCCGACAGCGTTTCCTTGTTGATCGCGCGGCCGTTGCGCAGGATCAGCACCTCGAGCACCGAGCGCTCGCGCGGCGTGAGCGACAGCGGTTCGCCCGCGAGGTGGAAGCTGCGGTCGATACTGTCATACGAAAGCGGCCCGCATTCGACGCGCGAGTGCTCGTGGCCGAGGCTGCGCCGGATCAGCGCGCGGGCGCGCGCCTCCAGTTCGGTCAGCTCGAACGGCTTCGCGAGATAGTCGTCGGCGCCGAGATCGAGCCCCTTCACGCGGTCCTCGACCGATCCGTGCGCGGTGAGGATCAGCACCGGCACCGGATTGCGCCGCGCGCGCAGCCGCCGCAGCACCTCCAGCCCGTCGAGCTTCGGCAGCCCCAGATCGAGGATCACCAGCGCGTAATCCTGCGTGCGCAGCACGTGGTCCGCCGCCTCCCCGTCCGCCATGTGATCGACCGCGAAGCGCGCGGCGCTCAGCGCGTCGTTCAGCGACTGGGCCAGGTTCGGATTGTCTTCGACGAGCAGCACACGCATGGGGATTCCGGTAAGGTCAGCAACAGGCCGCTACATTACATGATCCTTTCCATGTCGACGCCTCGCGGAAACACCTGTTGCGCCGCCGGCGCAAGCCCGTATCACCCGGCCTGCCCGATCTGCGCTCACCGCTCGGCGGCCGGCAGGCTCTCCGTGGCAAAGTGTCGGCCGTCGGCGGCGCTCCGCTCGCGAAGGCCGACCACCACCACCAGGAACGCGACGCTCGAGCAGACGGTGACGAGAATCATCGGGCGGGCGGTGCCGTCCGACAGCCATGCCAGCACGCCGCCGCACGTGGCCGTGATCGCCATCTGGATAAAGAAAAAGAGCCCGGACGCCGTGCCGGCGATCTTTGTATACGGCTGCATCACCGCGAACTGGCAAGCCGGAATCGTGATCCCGACGGTAATCATCACGACGAACACCGGCACGACGAGGGCCGCCACCGCCGTGGTGGCGATCGCCCCGCAGCCCCACAGCGCGGCGGCGCCGACCAGATTGACGGCAGCTGCCGCCGCGATGACCGAATCGGCTTTCCAGCGGCCGCTGGCCCGAGCGAATACGCTCGAGCCGATCAGGTAGCCGAGCACGGTCAGGCCGAAGATCGCCGCATAGACCGGGCCGGACACACCCATTTGCCGCTGAAACAGCGTCGACGATTCCGCGATGAACGGATAGTACGTGCAGTACGCGAAGCTGATGGCCAGCGAGTAGCGCAGGAAACGGCGCTCGCGCAGCAGGCCCGCATACGTCCGCAGGAGCCCGCGGCTCGGCGCCGGCCGCACGTCGTATTCGCGGGTCTCGGGCAGGTAGCGCAGCACCATCGCCGTCGCGATCAGCCCGCCCGCCGAGAGACACCCGAACACGCCGCGCCAGCCGAGCCACGCGGCGACCGCGCTGCCGGCCAGCGGCGCAATCACCGGCGACAGCGCCATGCCGGCCGAGATGCGACCGAGCATCGTGGCCTGCATCGCGGTCGGAAAGCGTTCGCGCACGATGACGCGCCCGATCACCGTCCCGCTGCAGCCGCCCAGCGCCTGGAAGATGCGCGCGGCGATGATCGCAGGGATGCTCGTCGACAACGCGCAGGCGACGCTCGCGATCGCATAGACACACAGGCCGCCGACGAGTACCGGACGGCGGCCGTATCGATCGGACAACGGCCCCGACACCAGCATCGACAGCGCATACCCGACCATGTAGAGGGTCAGCGTGAGCTGCAACTGGGCGTCGCTGCCGTGCAGCGCATCAGCCATCGCAGGCAGCGACGGTAGGTACGCATCGATCGTGACTCGCGGCAGGCACACGACGAGCATCAACAGGAACAGCCAGCCCCATTGGGGCAAGGAACGTGTCTTCATGCGGTGAGTCCGTCTCCGGTCGAATGGGTGTGGTTGGCGTGGTCGACAGCAATCTAAGGGGAAAGTGATATAAGCTGAAGGACCATTAAATCGAACAACTACTGGACCACTATGCCGCGAGGCAAAGCCGCGATTCCGCTTGATCTGCCGTGCCCTTCCGGGCTGTCGACCGGCAGCCCGCAGTCGAAGCAGGCGTGCATTGCCGACGCGATTCGCGACGCGATCCTGAAGCGCCTGCTTGCCGGCGACAGCCCACTGCCGTCCAGCCGCACCCTTGCCGTGCGCTGGGGCGTCGCACGGGGAACCGTCGAAGCGGCGTACGACCTGCTGTGCTCCGAGGGCTACATCGCACGCACGCGCGGCTCCGGGTCGCGGGTCTGCGCGGTGGTGCCGGACAGCTATCTGCGCGCGGCCGCGCAGCCTCGCCACGGCCCCCCTCATCAACCCGACACACCTCGCGCGCCGGCCGGCGCGACCGATGCGGCCGCGCCGGAACATGGCGTACGCCCCGGCGTCCCGTTCGTCGCGCGGCTCGCCGATCCCGACCTGATGCCGATGCAGCAATGGAAGAAGGCGCTCGGGGCAAGCCTGCTTGCCGCGACGGCGAACGACCTCGGGGCGACGCCTGCGCAAGGCGTCGAAAGCCTGCGCGCCGAAATCGCCGCGTACCTGCGGGAATACCGCGGCATCCCGTGCGACGCCGGCGACATTTTCATCACGACCGGCATCCGGCATTCGATCGATCTCGTCGCGCGAACGCTGCTTACGCCCGGCTCGACGGTGCTGATGGAAGATCCCGGCTATGCGTCGGCCTGGCAGATTTTCACGATGGCCGGTGCGACCGTGATCGACGTGCCGGTCGATCGGGAAGGGATCGACACGTCGTCGCTGGATCGCCATCCCGGTGCGCGCGCGGCGTACGTGACGCCCGCCCATCAGGCGCCGCTCGGCGTCACGATGTCGGTGTCGCGCCGGCTCGAACTGCTCGACTGGGCGCAGCGCAACCGGGCATGGATCATCGAGGACGACTACGACGGTGAATTCAGCTACCAGGCCGCTCCGCTACCGGCGCTGAAATCGCTCGACGCATGCGATCGCGTGATCTACTGCGGCTCATTCAACAAGACGCTGTTCTCGGGGCTGCGCATCGGCTTCATGGTCGTGCCGGCGGAATTGCGGCCGATGCTGTCGGCCGTGTGGCATGCGACCGCGCGCTCCGTCGGCGTGGCACCCCAGCTCGCGCTGGCCCGCTTCATCGGACACGGCGACTTTGCGAAGCACCTGCGCGCCAGCCGCCACGCGTACCGTCAGCGGCGCGACATCGTGCTCGACCAGTTGGCGAAGCACGCCGGCGTGCAGTACACGGTGTCTGGCGAGCACGCGGGATTTCATTTCGTGCTGTGGCTGCCGCCTGGGATGGACCATGCATCGTACGTCGCGCAGGCCCACGCGGCCGGCATCGCGTTGCAGACGATCCGCGGATTCTGCCGAAGCGCCGAGTGCGAAGCGGGCGTCGTCGTCGGGTATTCGGCACTGACGGCCGCGCACGCGCGGCATGGCGGCCGGATCCTCGGCGAGTTGCTGGCGCAACCCGCATAACCGTCATCGCCGCGTCCCACGGCGACTCGCCCCCCTCCCGTCAAACCGCCTCGCGCGCCGCGAAAACCGCGGCCTCCGTCGTTTCGACCTCGGGAAATCCATGACACAAACGACGCGATTGTGAACCGGAATGAAAGCAGGCTGAAAGTGCCTCGCAATTAACATCCGCGTCACTCGAACAACATCTATGGGTAACTGGAGGAAGACATGCCGTTTGCACCGAAGCACCTCGCCGCCGCGCTGGCGATCGTCCTGGGCACTGCCGCCGGCAGCGCCGTCGCGCAGGTTCCGGCCGGGTATCAGGGTAACTACCAGGGCGTGATCGACGCCGCGAAGAAGGAAGGCAAGCTGATCGTCTACTCGACGACCGACACGGGCCTCGTGCGTCCGCTGATCAAGGACTTCGAAAGCCTGTACGGCGTGAAGGTCGAGTACAACGACATGAACAGCACCGAGCTGTACAACCGCTACATCAGCGAGAACGCGGCGAGCAGCACCAGCGCCGACGTGCTGTGGAGTTCGGCGATGGACCTGCAGGTCAAGCTCGTCAACGACGGCCTGATGGCGTCCTACGATTCGCCCGAAAGCGCGAACGTGCCGCAGTGGGCGCAATACCAGAAACAGGCTTACGGCACGACGTTCGAGCCGCTCGCGATCGTCTACAACAAGCGCCTGATTCCCGAAAACGAAGTGCCGAAAACGCGCGCCGACCTGATCAAGCTGCTCACGTCGCAACCCGACAAGTTCAAGGGCAAGGTCACGACCTACGACGTCGAGAAATCGGGCGTCGGCTTCAACGCGCTGACGCAGGACGCGCACCTGAACGAGAAGGTCACGTGGGAGCTCGTGAAGGCGATCGGCGCGACCGGCCCGAAGCTGCAGTCGAGCACGGGCGCGATGATGGAGCGGATCTCGTCGGGCGAGAACCTGGTCGGCTACAACATCATCGGTTCGTACGCATACGCGAAAGCGAAGAAGGACAAGTCGATCGGCTACGTGTTTCCGAAGGACTACACGCAGATCGTAAGCCGCCTCGCGACGATCTCGAAGAAGTCCAAGAACCCGAACGCCGCGAAGCTGTGGGTCGACTACCTGCTGTCGAAGCGCGGCCAGACGTTGATCGCGGACCAGGCGAACCTGTATGCGATCCGCACGGACGTCACGGGCGAAACGTCGGCCGCGAGCCTGACGAAGGAGCTCGGCGATTCGCTGAAGCCGATCCAGATCGGCACCGGCCTGCTCGTCTATCTCGACCAGTCGAAGCGCCTTGCCTTCCTGAAGCAATGGCAGCAGGCGATCAAGCGCTGATCCGCTGACTGCCGGCCGCCCGCCGCGCATCGCGCGGGCGGCCCCTTCCCCTTACCGACTTCCTAGAGGCGGCCATCCGGATGGCCGCAGGGGCGAACTCATGCTTTCAACCAGCACACGCTCAACGGCGCCGGCCGTTGCGCCCACCACCGGCCAGCGCGGCGCGATTCCCCCGCTGCCGGTCAACAGCCTGCAGCCGCTCGCCGGCATGCTGCGCTGGATCGTCGTCGCGGTACTGACCGTCGCCGTCGCGCTGCCGCTCGGCTTCATCCTGTTCCAGAGCCTGTTGTCCGCGCCGTTCTTCGACGCGAACAAGACGCTCGGCATCGAAGGTTTCCGCTTCATCTTCAGCGATCCCGACTTCTGGTCGGCCGTGAAGAACTCGTTCATCATCGCCGGCGGGATGCTGTTCATCTCGATCCCGCTCGGCGGCATCCTCGCGTTCCTGATGGTGCGCACCGACCTGCCCGGCCGCCGCTGGCTCGAACCGCTGCTGCTCACGCCCGTGTTCGTGTCGCCGATGGTGCTCGCGTTCGGCTACGTGGTCGCGGCCGGCCCGGTCGGTTTCTACTCGGTGTGGTTCAAGGAATTGTTCGGGGTGCAAAGCGTGCCCTGGAACGTCTATTCGATATTCGCGATCACCGTGATCGTCGGCCTCACGCACGTGCCGCACGTGTATCTGTATTCGTCGGCCGCGCTGCGCAACCTCGGCTCGGACGTCGAGGAAGCCGCGCGCGTGACGGGCGCCCGCCCGTTCCGCGTCGCGCTCGACGTGAGCCTGCCGATGACGATGCCCGCGCTGCTGTTCGCCGGCGTGCTGGTGTTCTTCCTCGGCTTCGAGGTTTTCGGACTGCCGCTCGTGCTCGGCGATCCGGAAGGCCACCTCGTGCTCGCGACCTACCTGTACAAGCTGACCAACAAGCTCGGCGTGCCGTCGTATCACCTGATGGCCGCGGTCGCGGTGTGCATCGTCGCGATCACGTTCCCGCTCGTGCTGCTGCAGCGCCGCCTGCTGAAAACCGCCAACCGCTTCGTCACGGTGAAGGGCAAGGCCGGCCGCGCAACGGTGCTGCCGCTCGGCGTGTGGCGCTGGGTCGCGCTCGCGATCGTCGCGCTGTGGCTGATGCTGACCGTGATCGTGCCGATCTCGGGCATCGTGCTGCGCGCGTTCGTGACCAACTGGGGCGAAGGCGTCGCGCTCGCCGAAGTGCTGACGCTGTCGAACTTCATCGAGCTGTTCGAGCAGGACAACCTGGTGCGCGCGATCGTCAACACGCTCGGCATCGGCGTGATCGGCGGCGCGCTCGCGGTCGGCTTCTACTCGCTCGTCGCGTTCGCCGGCCATCGCCGCCCCGACTGGGCGACCAAGCTGCTCGACTATCTGGTGCTGCTGCCGCGCGCGGTGCCCGGCCTGCTCGCCGGTCTCGCGTTCCTGTGGATCTTCCTGTTCGTCCCCGGCCTGCGCGAGCTGAAGAACTCGATGTGGAGCATCTGGATCGCATACACGGTCGTGTGGCTCGCATACGGGATGCGGCTCATCCAGAGCGCGCTGCTGCAGGTCGGCCCCGAGCTCGAGGAAGCCGGCCGCAGCGTCGGCGCGACGCGCAGCCGCGTGTCGCTCGACGTGACGCTGCCGCTCGTGCGCTTCGGCCTGCTCGCCGCGTGGCTGCTGATCTTCATGATCTTCGAGCGCGAATACTCGACGGCCGTCTACCTGCTGTCGCCCGGCACCGAAGTGATCGGCGCGCTGCTCGTGTCGCTGTGGGCGACCGGCGCCGTCGACCAGGTCGCCGCGCTTTCTGTCATCAACATCGCGATGGTCGGCGCCGGTCTCGGCGTGGCCCTGCGTTTCGGAGTGAAACTTCATGGATAAGCTCATCGTCGACGATCTGCATCTCAGCTACGGCGCCAATCCGATCCTCAAGGGTGTGTCATTCGAACTGAAGGCCGGCGAAGTCGTGTGCCTGCTCGGTGCATCGGGCAGCGGCAAGACCACGCTGCTGCGTGCGGTGGCCGGCCTCGAACAGCCGTCCGACGGCCGCATCCAGCTCGACGACCGCGTGTTCTTCGACGGCGCGAAGCGCGTCGACCTGCCCGTCGAGCAGCGCTCGCTCGGCCTCGTGTTCCAGTCGTACGCGCTGTGGCCGCACCGCACCGTCGCCGAGAACGTCGGCTACGGGCTGAAGCTGCGCCGCGTCGCACCCGCCGAACAGAAGCGCCGCGTGCAGAGCGCGCTCGACCAGCTCGGCCTCGGCCATCTCGCGGAACGCTTTCCGCATCAGTTGTCGGGCGGCCAGCAGCAGCGCGTCGCGATCGCGCGCGCGCTCGTCTACAACCCGCCGGTGATCCTGCTCGACGAGCCGCTGTCGAACCTCGACGCGAAGCTGCGCGAGGAAGCGCGTGCGTGGCTGCGTGAGCTGATCGTGTCGCTCGGGCTGTCGGCACTGTGCGTGACGCACGACCAGACCGAGGCGATGGCGATGTCCGACCGCATCCTGCTGCTGCGCAACGGCCGCATCGAGCAGGAAGGCACGCCGGCCGAGCTGTACGGCGCGCCGCGCTCGCTGTACACGGCCGAGTTCATGGGCAGCAACAACCGGATCGACGCGCGTGTCGCCGCGATCGACGGCGAATGCGTGACGCTTGCCGGCGACGGCTGGGAAATCCGCGCGATGGCGCGCGACACGTTCGCGCCGGGCCAGGACGCGCAGGCCGTGATCCGCCTCGAGCGCGTGCAGGTCGCCGACGGTCCGGGCGCGAACCGGCTGCAGGCCGACCTCGTCACGTCGATGTATCTCGGCGACCGCTGGGAATACCTGTTCCATTGCGGCGACATGCGCCTGCGCGCGTTCGGCCACGTGCCGCGCGCGGCCGGCAAGCACTGGCTCGAATTCCCGACCAACGACTGCTGGGCGTTCGCGAAAGCGGGCTGACCCGATCGCGGCGGCCCGCGCGCCGCCGTGCCTGTTTCACCCAACCCACAAGAACCAAGGAGACACCGTCAATGAAGTCACGCGCAGAACGTTCGATTCGCACAGTAGTCCTCACGAGCTCGGCCGCCGCGGCCTGCGTCGCCGCGCCCGCCGCGCACGCGCAGTCGTCCGTCACGATGTACGGGATCATGGATGCCGGCATCGAATACACGAACCACGCGGCGCCGCAGGGCGGCAACTCGTTCAAGCTGAAGTCCGGCAACAAGAACACGTCGCGCTGGGGCCTGCGCGGCGTCGAGGATCTCGGCGGCGGGCTGAAGGCGATCTTCCGCCTCGAAAGCGGGATCGATCTCGCGAACGGCGCCTTCGACGACGGCCCCGACTCGATCTTCGCGCGCCGCGCGACGGTCGGCCTGAAAGGCAAATGGGGCGAACTGTCGCTCGGCCGCAACTTCACCGTCACATACGACTACATGCTGCCGTTCGACCCGATGGGTTACGCGCAGAACTACTCGTGGGCGACCTCGTCGATGGCGACGGGCGGCCGCAAGGACGGCCTGTTCACGCGCTCGTCGAATGCGGTGCGCTACGACGGCGAATTCAGCGGCTTCAAGTTCGGCGCGCTGTACGGCTTCGGCAACGTGCCGGGCAGCGTGAAGACCAGCTCGAAATACGATTTCGCGCTCGGCTACGAGACCGGCCCGTTCGCGGCGGTGGTCACGTTCGACCGGCAGAACGGCGCGGCCGACAGCGTCACGCCGGCGGATACGGTCAACTACATCCAGGGCATCCACGCGGGCCTGAGCTACGACTTCGGCAACCTGAAGACGATGGCCGGTTATCGCAATTACAAACGCACGTTCCGCACGACGGCGGCGAACCAGTTGAGCGACATGGTCTGGGTCGGCGGGTCGTACCAGTTCACGCCGACGTTCTCGCTGATCGCGGCCGTCTATCACCAGAACATCAAGGGCGGCACCGACGCCGATCCGACGCTCGTGTCGCTGCGCGCGAACTACGCGCTGTCGAAGCGCACGGTGCTGTACGCGGCCGGCGCGTTCGCGATTGCGAAGCACGACCAGAAGGTCGGCGTGTCGCGCGATTTCGCGGGATACGGCACGACGCAGGTCGGCGTGACGGCGGGGATTCAGCAGCGGTTCTGAGCCCGACGCGGCCACCCTGCTTTCCCCCCACGCGCGGCGGCATCACGACGGATGGCCGGTCGTCGCCGCGCGGCTCGTTCATCGCGCTGCGTCCGGCCCGCTGCGGTTCGGTCGCCGCTCACGCGCCGTGCATCATGAACACCGGACGCACGAGACTGTTTGCATCGCCCCAGTGTTCGCCGACAGCCGACAGCGGCACGGTGCGCGTCTCGATCGTCAGCCGCGCCGGGCCGGCCGCGTCGAACACGCCGCGCACGGAGTCCAGCAAACGCGGCAGCGGCACGCTGCCGAGGCCGCTGCCCATCAGTTCGATTGCGGTTGCGCGCAGCACCGCGCCCGGCAGCAGCACGTCCGCGCCGCCCATCGAGCCGATCTGCACGAAACGCAGCCGGCGGCCATCGGGCGCCGCCTTCGCCGCGGCAACCAGCAGCGTCTGCGCGCTGGCACCCCACAGATAGTCGAGCACGACATCCACGCCCGCGCGGAAATGCGGTTCGAGCGCGCGCGCCAGATGCGTATCGTCCTGCTGCAGCGACACGACGGCGTCCGCGCCGGCGTTCAGCAAAGCGTCCAGCGCGGCCGCGTTGCGGCCTGTCGCGATCACCTTCGCGGCGCCGAGATGCTTCGCGATCCGCACCGCCAGCCGGCCCGACGTGCCCGTTGCGCCGTTGACGAGCACCGTCTCGCCCGCGACGAGCCGCGCGCGTTCGGTCAGCGCGGCCCACGACGACATCCCGGGAATCGCGATCGCCGCGGCCGTCACGTCGTCGAGCGCGGCCGGCAGCGGCACGCACTGCGTGTCCGGCACGATCGTGCGTTCAGCCATCGCGCCGAACGGCGCGGGGGCACCGAAGAAATAGACGCGCTGCCCGTCGTCGCGACGGCCGACGCCATCGACGCCCACGACGAACGGGTATTGCCCGCCGGACGAATAATGCGTGCCCGAGGCGCGCCCCTGCGCCAGCCGGCTCAACGCGGATGCCGTCACGTCGACCAGCCGGTGGCCCGGCGTCGCGCGCGGCTCCTCGAATTCCATATAAACGGGGCGCTCGCCGGCGCCCTTCACGACTGCGGCTTTCATGGTGGCTCCTTGATTCGGGGGATCTCGATCGACGGTTGCGGCGGACGTCAGCGTGCGTCGAGCCACGCGCGCAGCGCCGGATCGCGCACTTCCATCACGTCGAACAGGCCGAGCGCGCGCAGCGCGGGCAACGCATCGATCGCGTCGGCTTCCGCGCGTGCCCGGTCGGCGGGCGTGGCGCCGGGATCGGTCAGCACGCGCGCGTTGACCAGGAACGCGCCGACGGTGCCCTTGCGGATCGTCGTTCCGCCGGCATCGATCCGGTCGGCATGGTCGGGAAGCATCTGTTCGGCTCGCATCGCGTCGTACTCCGGTTGTCATCGAAGAACGCAGTGTAGGCGTGCGAAGCCGGCCGATCTCCGGTATAACAGTCATTCGATACCGCTATCCGGCCATGTCCGATCCGCTCCTGCCCGCCCGATTCATCACGTCCGACGACGGCCCGTTCGTCGTCGCCGCCGTCCTGTCGCAGCGCGACCCGCGCGTGACCGCGCCTCACGCGCATGCGCGCGGCCAGCTCGTCGGCGCGCTGAGCGGGCTGGTGTCGATCGGCCTCGACGACCGCGACTGGGTTGTGCCGGCGGTCCATGCGATCTGGATTCCGCCGCATTGCCGGCATTCGCTGCGTTCGTTCGGACCGATTTCCGGCTGGTCGGCGTTCGTCGCCGAAGCGCGCTGCGCGGCACTGCCTGATACGCCGCGCGCGATCCGTGCGTCGCCGCTGCTGCGCGAAGCGGTACAGCGCGCCGCGAGCTGGGACGGTTCGGAACTGAATGACGCGCAAACGCGTATCGCAGACGTGATCCTCGATGAAATCGCTGCTTCGGAAGTCGAGTCGCTAAGCCTCGCGCGGCCGCGCGACGCGCGGCTCGTGCGCATCACCGACGCGCTCGCCACGAACCTCGCGGACAACCGGCGGCTGGAGGAATGGGCCGATTGGGCAGGCATCAGCGCACGAACGATGAGCCGCCGCTTCGTCGCCGAGACGGGGCTGACGTTCGCGCAGTGGCGTCAGCAGGCAAGGCTGCTGCGGGCGCTGGAGAGAATCGCCGACGGCGTGCCGGTGACGACGATCGCGCTCGATCTCGGGTACGACAACGTGAGCGCGTTCATCGACATGTTCCGGCGGGCACTGGGGACGACGCCGGGGCGGTATATGGACGTAGCAAGATCAGCAGTCGGAACAATGGGAAGTCAGTCGTAACCCATCCCCAGGGCTTGCGCCTGCGCGCTCAATTCCGCCAACGCATCCACGATCGCTTGATCGCATTCTGCCCCGCAACGCGTCAGGGCAACGGCGCGGACACATCGACGAGCCGCCGCACCGCGATATGGGATCGCATTCGATTCAAGCGATGTCATCCGGTCCCTTTGCGAAACCTTGTACCAATTCCCCGATTCGTAAGGCAGTGCCTCTGCGTTACTTGGCATATCTGCCACGGCCCCTCGCTCAATATGTCGTGTCACCATTCTTTTCCGTCGCTCGAGATTTACCCCTGAACTGCGCCGCGAGCCGCTCCGCACTCCTCGCCAGCAGCGTCGTATCGACCCCGACCGCGACGAACAGCGCCCCCGCTTCGAGATACCGCCGCGCCGCTGCCTCATCCGCACTCAGAATCCCCGGCGCCTTGCCGGCCGCCTTGATCGTCCGGATCGCGCCGTCGATCGCGGCCTGCACGTCCGGGTGCCCCGGATTGCCGAGATGCCCGAGATCGGCCGCAAGATCGGCCGGCCCGATGAACACGCCGTCGACACCTTCGACCCGCGCAATCGCGTCGATCGCATCGAGCCCCGCGCGCGTCTCGACCTGCACGAGCACCGCCATCTCGTCGTTCGCGCGGTGCAGGTAGTCACCGACGCGATTCCACCGCGACGCACGCGCCAGCGCGCTGCCGACCCCGCGCATCCCGTGCGGCGGATAACGCGTCGCGGCAACGGCCGCGCGCGCTTCGTCGGCGCTCTGCACCATCGGCACCAGCAGCGTCTGCGCGCCGAGGTCGAGCACCTGCTTGACGATCACCGGATCGTTCCACGGCACGCGCACGACCGGATGCGACGGATACGGCGCGATCGCCTGCAGTTGCGCGAGGATCGTCGGCACCGTGTTCGGCGCATGCTCGCCGTCGATCAGCAGCCAGTCGAAACCGGCACCCGCGACAACTTCGGCGCTGTACGGGTTCGCGAGGCCGAGCCACAGCCCGACCTGCGCGTCGCCGCGCGCGAGCGCGGCCTTGAATATATTCGAAGGAATCCGCATCGCTCGCTCACTCGAAGTAGCACTGGATCGTCCCAAGCGGGCCGTAGTCGACGCTGAACGTGTCGCCCGGCCGCGCCGCGCACGGCCGCGTGAACGAGCCGCCGAGCACGATCTGCCCGGGTTCCAGCGCGACGTCGAAACGCGACAGACGATTCGCGAGCCACGCGACGCCGTTCGCCGGATGATTCAGCACGCCGGCCGCGACGCCCGTTTCCTCGACCACGCCGTTGCGCGACATGATCGCCGCGACCCAGCGCAGGTCGACGTCCTGCGGCCGCACCGGCCGGCCGCCGATCACGACGCCCGCGTTCGCCGCGTTGTCGGCGATCGTGTCGAACACCTTGCGCGGCCGTTTCGTATCGGGGTCGATCGACTGGCTGCGCGCGTCGATGATCTCGAGCGCGGGCACGACGTAATCGACCGCGTCGTACACGTCGAAGATCGTGCAGTTCGGGCCCGAAAGCCGCTTGCCGAGCACGAACGCGAGTTCGACCTCGACGCGCGGCACGATGAAACGACCGGTCGGGATCGTGCCGCCGTCCGCGAAGAACATGTCGTCGAGCAGCGCGCCGTAGTCGGGTTCGTCGATCTGCGACGTGTTCTGCATCGCCTTCGACGTGAGGCCGATCTTGTGCCCCTTCAGCATGCGGCCTTCCGCGAGCTTGAGGGTCACCCACGCGCGCTGGATCGCGTATGCGTCGTCGATCGTGATGTCGGGATGGTCGAGCGAGATCTGGCGGATCTGCTTGCGCTCGCGCTCGGCGTCGTGCAGACGTTGCGCGAGCTGGTCGATGATGGCGGGTTCGAGCATGGTCGGATCGGGAATGGGGTCAGCCGGCTCGCTTGTAGCGGGCGTGGATGTTGTTGTGCTTGTACGAGCCGCTTTCGCTGAACTCGGTCAGTTCCATCGACAGCGCGAGATAGCGTTTCGCGTACAGCTCGGCGAAATGGGCCTTGATCGCGTCGAACAGCGCATCGCACGCGGCTTTCTTCGTGTCGTCGCTGCGGCCCGAGCCGATCTTCAGCGTCACGTGGACGAACGCGTCGTCCTCCGTGCCGTCGGCGACGCAATAGTCCTGCAGCTCGATCGCGCGCGACCGGATCCCGCCGGTCGGGAACACGCCGCCCTGCGCGATCAGTGTTGCATTGATCGTGCGCAGCAGCGCGGGAATGCGCGCGTCGTCACGGATGTTCGAGGTGTATTCGACGACGATGTGAGGCATGGCAAGTCTCCGGTCGGATGTTCGATGCGGGGCCGCGGCGTTCAGGGCAGCGGGAAGATCGCGTTGATCTGCCCGGTGCCCGAACTCGCGAAATAGTCGGTGACGATCTCGACCGGCTTGTCGTAACGATCCCAGCCGAGCAGGCCGAGCAGCATCGCCGTGTCGTGCATGCCGCCTTCGCCGTGGCAATGCGTGTTGTACTCGGGCAGCATCGCGCAGAACGTCTTGAAATCGCCCTGCTTCCACAGCTCGACCACGCGCAGGTCGACCTGCCGGAAGAATTCGCGGCTGATCTGGTGGATCGATTCCTCGGGGCTGCCGTTATCGTTGAAGCGGTGCGACAGCGAACCGCTCGCGAGGAACGCGACGTTCGCATCGCTCTTCTCGATCGCCTCGAGCAGCGCCTCGCCGAAGCGCCGGCTTTCGTCGAGCGTGTGCCACATGCACCAGCCGGCGATCGACACGACCTTGAAGTGCTGGTCGCAGTTCATGTAGCGCATCGGCACGAGCGTGCCGTATTCGAGTTCGAGGCTGTCGATCTCGTGTGCGCGCGTCGCGATCCCGTGTGCGCTGGCCGTCTCTGCAATCAGCCGGCCGAGCGCCGGATTGCCCGGATACGCGTACTGCATGTCGCGGATGAAATGCGGCAGCTCGTTGCTCGTGTACGTGCCCGAGAACCGCGCATTGCAGTTCACGTGATAACCCGCGTTGACGAGCCAGTGCACGTCCGACACGACGATCGTGTCGACACCGAGCGCACGGCAGCGCTCGCCGATCAGTTGATGGCCGCGGATCGCCGCTTCGCGGCAGCCGTGATGCCTGCCGGGCATTTCCGACAGGTACATCGACGGCACATGCGTGATCTTCGCGGCGAGGGACAGTTTTCCCATCGTTAAGTCTCCGTATCGTTCGTTCTTGCGGCGAAACGACCCGCGCCCGTTACACGCCCCAGCGCGGAATGTGATGCGAACCCATCGAGATACACACGTTCTTGATCTCCGCGAACACCTCGAAACTGTACTCGCCGCCCTCGCGCCCGGTGCCCGACTCCTTCACGCCGCCGAACGGCTGGCGCAGGTCGCGCACGTTCTGGCTGTTCACGAACACCATCCCGGCCTCGATGCCGCGCGCGAGGCGATGCACCTTGCCGACGTCCTGCGTCCAGATGTACGACGCGAGGCCGTACGACGTGTCGTTCGCGAGCCGCAGCCCTTCTTCCTCATCCTCGAACGGAATCAGGCACGCGACCGGCCCGAAGATCTCTTCCTGCGCGATACGCATCCGGTTGTCGACGTCGGCAAACACGGTCGGCCGCACGAAGTTGCCGTTGTGCAGATGCTCGGGCAGGCCCGCCGGCTTGTCCGCGCCGCCCGCGACCACGCGCGCGCCTTCCTGCTCGCCGATGCGGATGTAGCCCGTCACCTTCTCCCAGTGCTGGCGCGTGATCATCGCGCCGAGCTGCGTGGCCGGATCGGACGGATCGCCGACCACCAGGTTGTTCGCGCGGCGCGAAAATTCCTGCACGAAGCGGTCGTAGATCGTGCGCTGCACGAAGATCCGCGAGCCCGCGGTGCAGCGTTCGCCGTTGATCGAGAAGATCGTGAACAGCGACGCGTCGAGTGCACGATCGAAATCCGCGTCGTCGAAAATCAGCACCGGCGACTTGCCGCCGAGCTCCATCGAATACTTCTTGAGGCCCGCACGCTCCATGATCCGCTTGCCCGTGACCGTGCCGCCGGTAAACGACACCGCACGCACGTCCGGATGCCGCACGAGCGCGTCGCCGGCGCTCGCGCCATAGCCCTGCACGACGTTCAGCACGCCGGGCGGAATGCCGGCTTCGAGCGCGAGCCGGCCGAGCTGGTCGGCCGTCAGCGGCGACAGCTCGGACATCTTCAGCACGGCCGTGTTGCCGAGCGCGAGGCACGGCGCCGTCTTCCACGTAGCCGTCATGAACGGCACGTTCCACGGCGACACCAGCGCGCACACGCCGACCGGCTGGTACAGCGTGTAGTTCAGCATCTGGTCGTCGACCGGATAGGTGCGGCCGTTCATCTGCACGCAGACTTCCGCGAAGAAATTGAAGTTCTCGGACGCGCGCGGAATCAGCTGCTTGCTCGTCTGCGCGATCGGCAGGCCGGTGTCCTGCGTCTCCAGCGCCGCGAGCATCGGCACGTTCTTCTCGATCAGCTCGCCGAGCTTGCGCATCAGCTTCGCGCGCTCCTTCGCGGGCGTGTTCGCCCATTTCGGGAATGCTTCCTTCGCCGCGCGCACGGCCGCGTCGACTTCGGCCTCGCCGGCCGACGCGACGTCGGTGATCACGTCGCCCGTCGCGGGGTTCAGCGTCGTGAAGGTCTCGCGGCTCTCGACTTCGCGGCCGTCGATCCAGTGCTTGATGGTCATGGGTTCTCCTTGGGCGACGGGCTCAGCCGGCGCGATAGTAGTCCGCTTCGGCGACGATCGTGTTCACGAGCCTGCCGATCCCTTCGATTTCGGTCACGACCTCGTCGCCCGGCCGCGTGTCCGCCACCCCCTCGGGCGTGCCGGTCAGGATCAGGTCGCCCGGCGAGAGCGTCATGAAGCTGCTGATGTGCTCGATCAGCGCCGGCACGTCGAAGATCATGTCGCGCGTGCTGCCGCGCTGCGTCTCCCGGCCGTTCACGGTCGTGCGCAGGTTCAGGTCGCCCGCGTCGCCGATCTCGTCGCGGCTGACGAACCACGGCCCGAGCGGCGTGCAGGTGTCGCGGTTCTTCACGCGCAGGTTCGGGCGGTAGTAGTTCTCGAGATAATCGCGGATCGCGTAGTCGTTCGCGACCGTATAGCCGGCCACATAGTCGATCGCATGCGCGCGGCTCACGTTGCGCGCGGGCCGGCCGATCACGACGGCCAGCTCGCACTCGTAGTGCATGTGGGTGGCATCCGCCGGGCGCACGGTGCGCGACCGGTGGCCGATGAACGTGTTCGGCCCCTTCAGGAAGATCAGCGGCTCGCTCGGCGCGTTGAACGCGAGTTCCTTCGCGTGGTCGGCGTAGTTGAGGCCGAGCGCGAACGTCGTGCGCGGCGCGACGGGCGGCAACCATGCGACCGTCTCCTCGGCAACCACGCGCCCCGTGTCGAGGCGGATCGCGCCGTCGCCGGCCGGTTCGGCCGCATGCAATGCGCCGTTGTAGATCACGCGCGCCGTCTTCATCGTGTCTCCTCCGCAATCAGCGTATGCCGCAGCGTGCCGATGCCGGCCGCGGCGATCTCGATCGTGCTGCCCGCACGGGCGCGCGGCGCGCCGCCGGCGACGCCGAGCAGCAGCACATCGCCGGCGTCGAACGACATGAACGCCGTCACGTCGGCGATCAGTTCGCGCACCGGGCGAATCAGCGTCGCGGTCGACGCCGATGCGGCCACCTCGCCGTCGATCCGCACGGTCAGTGCGAGCGCGTCGACCTCGGCCAGCGCGGCGGCCGGCACGATCGCCGGGCCCAGCGGGCAGAAACCGTCGCGACACTTGAAGCGCACGGCCGGACGGTAGTAATCGGGATGCGGCACCGACACGTCGCTCGCGAGCGTGAAGCCGTGCACGTAGTCGAGCGCCTGTGCGGCCGGCACACGCGTGGCGCGCCGGGAGAACACGACGGCCACCGACGCGCCGATCTCCAGCGCATCGACACCGGCCGGCACGACGACGGCCGCGCCGTCGGCCGCATGCGTGTTGGCCGGCTTGATGTAAAGGATCGGCGCCTGCGGAGGGCGACCGTAAGGCGGTGCGTTCACCGCGTCGCCGAGCGCGTCGAGCGCCGTGCGCTCGTTCAGCAGCGCACCGTAGACGGTACCGATGGCGACCGGCAACGGCGGCGCCGCGGCGGTCGTGCAAGACAGCTCCATGCGTCATTCCCCTGCCGCGCGTCGCGGCGCATCGTCAATACTTAACATCTTAAGTAAACAATCGGGTGCTGGCAACCTCGATTACCCTGATACGCGAAATTCACCACCTTCGGCTGTTAAGATTGATGCGTCCCCGTCCACTGTCCACCCCGATGAACCGTACGCTCGACCATCGCAACCTGGCCATGCTGCTGCTCGAAGCCCGCGAAACGCTGATGGGCCTGTTCCGCCCCATTCTCAAGGAATTCGCGCTGACCGAACAGCAATGGCGGATCATCCGCGTGCTCGACGGCGAACCGGCGCATGCACTCGAAGCGGGACAGATCGCGCGGCGCTGCTGCATCCTGAGCCCGAGCCTCACGGGCGTACTGGAACGGATGGAGCGCGACGGGCTGATCACGCGCACGCGCGCGCAGGAGGATCAGCGCCGGCTGCTGGTCAGCCTGACGCCGCAAAGCAGGAAACTCGTCACGGAAATCGGTCCGCGCATCGACGAGCAATACCGGCAGCTCGAGTCGCGCTTCGGCCAGGACGGCCTGGAAGACATCTACCGCGCGCTCGACCGGCTCATCGAACTCGGCGGCAACGCGTGATGATGGCGCCCGTTCCCGCCAGCCGCGGGAACGGGCGCCGGTACAGCGCGGGCGGTCAGTGCAGCGCGCCGCGCATCAGCTCGGTCACGGCGACGCCGCGCGACGTGCGCATGCATTCCTCGACGTAATCGATGAACGGCAACGGCTCGAAATCGATTTCGTCGCGCACGCGACTGTTGTCGAACACGCGATCGACCGTCGCGAATTCCGCGCAGCGCTGCAGCGCCCGGCCGATCACGCGCTCGAGTGCCGGATCGGGCCGCCCGAGCACCTCACGCACCACCAGCGGCAGCTCGGCCGGCGCGCACGCAGCGTAGCGCGGCGCCCCGGTCATCCCCGCCGCCTCGTCCATCGCGCGCACGATCTGCGCGACCTGCGGCGCCTCGTCGCCGGCCGACACGTGATAGAGGTCGTGCGCGAGCGTCGGCTTGACGGCCAGCAGCATCGTCGCGCGCGCCACGTCGTCCACCGACACGATGTCGATGCGCGTCATCGGCCGCGCGGTGAAGCGGCGCGCGGCATGCGCAAGCCGGAACATCCAGAACGAATTCGGCGCGGGCCGCGTGCCGAGCACCGTATGGCCGACGACGTGCGATGGCCGCACGACGACGAGCGGCAGCCCGAGCGCGCGCAGGCGCTGCTCCGTTTCCGCCTTCGCATGCAGGTAGTCCGCCGCGAGCACCGCGCCCGGCAAGCCTTCGCCGTGTTGCGCGACATCGTTCGCCGCGTCGTCCGCCACGACTGCTTCGTGCACGATTCCGCCGCGCCCCGCATGCGCATAGGCCGTGCCGACGTAGACGAAGCGCTGCAGACGCGGCGCCCGTGCGAAGCGTTCGGCGAAGCGCACCGAATCGGCGATGTCCGCCTGCAGGTGCGCGCCGTCGGCCGGCGACGCATGGCCGGCGCAGTGGATCACGTGCGTCGCGCCGGCGAGGCGAGGCGCATCTGCGCCCTGCCACACGTTGCCGAGCGCGCCGACGATCACGTTCGCGTCGGTCAGGCGCGATGCCCAGTACGGCGCGAGCCCCGCGCGCAGCGCCGCTTCGCGCAGCCGCGCGACGGCGTGGCCGCGGTCCTGCGCGCGCACGACGCACACGATGCGTTCGAGCAGCCCTGCATTGACGAGCGCCGTCAGCACGGTACTGCCGATGAAGCCGGTCGCGCCGGTCAGCACCAGCCGCCCGACGTTCGCCGCCGCGACCGGTGCGCTGGCCGGCGACACGAGGCTCGTCCGCCAGTTCAGCGACAACGCGGTTTTCCAGATCAGCACGATAGTCTCCTTCGAAGAGTCGGCCGGGCGGCGCAGCGCCTGCGGTTGCGGGCTGCGCACGGCTCACCGGCCGGGCCGGGGCCGACGCGCGCCCCGGCGGTCCCGATCGGGCGTGCGGCCCGCGATCGCGTCGATCGCACCTCTGGCACGAGGCGGCGGCAGCAGCCGAGGACGGGCGTCCGCGGCACAGGATCGGGAAGCTCCCAGTGTGGGGCCCGATCGCGTGCAAGTCTGTCCCGAAAGTTTCGTGAAAGTGTGCCGATTTGTGCGCGATTGTTGGAGTGTGTCGTTCCGGCCGTGCCGTCAAAACGCTGAAACATCGGGGCGGACCGCATTCCGGCGGTGCCGGATTGCGTCGATCGGCCCGGTTTCGGCGGCGGCCCGCGCGCGACAGATCGACGCGCCCCGGCCATGTCATCCCATGTCTCGAACGTCGCCGATGCGCGCGTCGACACCGCAATCGCCGATGCCACGTGCGTTTGCGCGCGCCGCCGAAATGTCCGTGAATCGTCAGACGTCGTTTCATCTGAAACCGCAATGGACTCGATATGGGTTTATTGCGGATTATCACTTGCGTTTCACACCAGTCTATCTAGACTGTTCAAGTCCAAACGGTCAAATTCGTCCTTTCTTTCAGGAGACGATCCAATGCGCCTCACCATTCGAATTAATGGCAGCGAATCGGCAACCAGGCAATCCTTCGCGGTACTGTGGGTGGATACCGACGAGGGACTGTGGTCGCGTGAGGCACATCAGGGCATCGATCTTCCGACCTGGGGCAAGGTCCGCGACGTCGAGGGCGCAATGGCGCTCTGCGCGGCCGACGGCGGAAAAGCCGTATGCCAGTTGAAGGGGCTGTCGTTCGGTGCGACGCAGCGCGAACAGGGCCCCGCCGTGCTCGCCGGCAATCACCCCGGCGCGTGGCGGCTGCAGGCCGTCGATCGCTGCACGACCCAGCCGGAATACCGGGAATTCATTTCCGTCGCCCGATAGAAAATTTTTTACGGAAAACGTCTGCGGTTTTCGGGTTTATTCCAGTTTTCAGAGATAGTCATTTCGATATTCAGTATTAACAGCGCCTCATTCTGGGGCGTTTTTTATTTTCCGCTATTAAAGAAATAACCGAGGGCCGGGCAATTGATCGCATACCGACGACGGCCGCGATCGACCGCCAGCGGACACCGCACGCCCGGATCGAGACACCGCCGAGCGCCCGTCGATCATCGTCTGCTGCGGCGGCGGAAATCCGCTCGCGCCCCACCTTTCCGGCATCACCTTTCAGCGCTTGCCGGATGACACCGCCCGCCTTTTCACGGGGCCGGAACATACTTTCCCCACACGGCGTTTACTCATTTATTACAATCGCATTATTCAGACTGACCTGCCGCCGTCCGGCGGCCCGACCCGGCCATTGCATGAGCGTGAAAAAGAAGACCCACCCCGCCGATCCGTACTCGGCCGCGACGAAGAATCCGATGCTCGCGTCGCGCCTGCCGATGTGGCGCTCGAAGCTGGTCGTGATCGTCGTGTTCCTCGCGTTCGCCGCGCTGCTCGCGCGCGCCTTCTGGGTGCAGGTCGCGAACCAGGATTTCTACGTCGGCCAGGGCCAGAAGCGCTACCAGCGCACGATCGAGCTCGACGCGATGCGCGGGCGCATCGTCGATCGCAACGGCGCGATGCTCGCGGTCAGCCTGTCGACCTATGAAATCTGGGCGAACCCGAAACAGGTCGCCGATACCGACTATCCGCAGATCGCGAAGCTGCTCGACCTGCCGCTCGGCGAGGTCAAGCGGCGCCTCGGCAACGACAAGACGTTCGTGCTGCTCAAGCGGCAGGTCGACGCGGACACCGCGGGGCGGCTCGACAAGCTCGCGATCGACGGCATCACGCAGATCGCCGATTCGAAGCGCTTCTACCCGGAAGGCGAATCCGCCGCGCACGTGGTCGGCTTCACGAACGTCGAAGACAAGGGCCAGGAAGGCGTCGAACTCGCGGCGAATGCGCGCCTGTCGGGCACGTCCGGGCAGCGCGAGGTGATCCGCGACCGGCTCGGCCGCATCGTGTCGGACACGCGCCCGCTCGTTCCCGCGCAGCACGGCGCGACGATCGAGCTGACGATCGACCGCCGGATCCAGCAGCTCGCGTTCAGCCAGCTCAAGGCGGCCGTGATCGAGAACAACGCGATCGCCGGCAGCGTCGTCGTGCTCGATGCACAGAACGGCGAGATCCTCGCGCTCGCGAACTACCCGACCTTCGACCCGAACGACCGCGCGCGCCTCACGGGCCAGCAGTTGCGCAATCGCGCGGTGATCGACACGTTCGAACCCGGCTCGACGATCAAGCCGCTCGTCGTCGCGCTATCGATCGACGAGCGCAAGGTCACGCCGAACACGATCATCAACACATCGCCGGGCACCTACAAGATCGGCCCGGCCGTGATCCACGACACGTCGAACCACGGGTCGCTGACGGTCTCGCAGGCACTGCAGAAATCGAGCAACGTCGCGCTCGCGAAGCTCGCGCTGAACCTGCCCGCCGAAACGATCTGGAACAAGTATCAGGAATACGGGATCGGCCGCGCGCCGGAGCTGACGTTCCCGGGCGTCGCGTCGGGCCGGCTGCGCGGCTACAAGCGCTGGCGGCCGATCGAGCAGGCGACGATGGCGTACGGCTACGGGCTGTCGATGTCGCTGCTGCAGATCGCGCAGACCTACACCGCCTACGCGGGCGACGGCACGCTGCACCCGGTATCGCTGCTGAAGAACGGCACCGACCAGCAGACGATCGACGCGCACCGCGGCCACCGCGTGACGTCGCCGCAAACGGCCGCCGCGATCCGCTCGATGCTCGAGATGGCGGTGGGCGAAGGCGGCACGGGGCGCCGCGCGCGCGTCGACGGCTACCGGATCGGCGGCAAGACGGGGACCGCGCGCAAGCAGGTCGGCGCGACCTATGCGAAGGGCAAGTACCGCGCGCTGTTCGCGGGGATGGCGCCGATGAGCGACCCGCGCCTGATCGTCGCGGTGATGATCGACGAGCCGCGCGGCAAGGGCTACTACGGCGGCACGGTGGCCGGCCCGGTGTTCGCGTCGGTCACGAGCGGCTCGCTGCAGTTGCTCGGCGTGCCGCCCGATGCGCCGGTCGAACCGGAGAAGCCGCAGCCGGCCAAGGCGGTTGCACCGCCGAAAACCGTTGCGGCGCCGAAGGTGGCGGCTCAATCGAAAACGGCTGCGGCGCAGAAGGCCCCCACTCCGACGAAGACGGCCGCGCAATCCGGCACGAGCGTGCCGGCGAAGGCAGCGGCAAGCTGAAGCCGCCGGGCGGCCGATGCGGCGTACCGCACCGCCCGCCATCTCCGTCCCCTCGCTTTCATCCCACTTTTCAGGAACGCTCTGCATTATTTGAGCGTTCCCACTGCGTCCGCCTACAATTTTTTCGCGCGGCGGGCGGCCTTGCCCGTGGCGCCCGACTACAACAATGGAGAGAGACGCATGCGATTCCACTGGAAAACGCTCGTGCTGACCACCGCGAGCGTCACGCTGCTGGGCGGCGCCCCGGCCCGGGCTGCCGATGTCACCGACGTGAAGATCGGCTTCCTCGTCAAACAGCCGGACGATCCGTGGTTCCAGGACGAATGGCGCTTTGCCGACCAGGCGGCGAAGGAAAGGCATTTCACGCTGATCAAGATCGCGGCCCCGAGCGGCGAAAAGGTGTCGACCGCGCTCGACAGTCTCGCCGCGCAGAAGGCGCAGGGCGTGATCATCTGCGCGCCCGACGTGAAGCTCGGCCCCGGCATCGCCGCGAAGGCGAAGCGCGCGGGGATCAAGCTGATGTCGGTGGACGACCAGCTCGTCGACGGCCACGGCGCACCGCTCCAGGGCGTGCCGCACATGGGCATCTCCGCGTACAAGATCGGCCAGCAGGTCGGCCAGGCCATCGCCGACGAGACGAAGCGGCGCGGCTGGAATCCGGCCGAGGTCGGCATCATCCGGCTCGCGTACGACCAGTTGCCGACCGCGCGCGAGCGCACGACCGGCGCCGTCGATGCGCTCAAGGCAGCCGGCTTCCCGGCCGCGAACGTGATCGACGCGCCCGAGATGACGGCCGATACCGAAGGCGCGTTCAACGCGGCGAACATCGCGCTCACCAAGCATGCGAACTTCAAGCGCTGGGTCGCGTTTGGCTCGAACGACGACACGACGGTCGGCGCGGTGCGCGCCGCCGAGGGCCGCGGCATCGGCGCGGACGCGATGGTCGCGGTCGGCATCAACGGCAGCCAGGTTGCGCTCAACGAGTTCGCGAAGCCGAAGCCGACGGGTTTCTACGGATCGATCCTGCTGAATCCGCGCCAGCACGGCTACCAGACGAGCATCAACATGGTCGACTGGATCACGAAAAATCAGGTGCCGCCGCCGCTCGTGCTGACGTCCGGCACGCTGATCACGCGCGACAACGAGAAGCAGGCGCGCGCCGCGCTCGGTCTGTGAGCATGCGCAAGGAGCCGACATGACACGCACCACCCTCGTGACGGGCGCGGCCGGCGGCATCGGCCAGGCGCTGTGCCGTACCTTCCTCGCGGCCGGCGACCGCGTGCTCGCGCTCGATCGCGACCGCGCGGCTCTCGACCGCTTCATCGATACGCTCGCCGACGCACGCGCGGCACCGGTCGTCGACGATCTCACCGACGCGGAGCGGCTGCGCTCGGTGCTCGAACCGCATCCGCAAGTCGACGTGCTCGTCGCGAACGCGGGCACGGCCGCGTCGACCACGTTGCGCGACACGACGCCGGCCAGCTGGCGCACCGATCTCGATTCGAACCTGACGGCCACCTACGTGAGTGTCGAAGCCGTGCTGCCCGGCATGCGCGCACGCGGGCGCGGCGCGATCGCGATCGTCGGTTCGGTAAACGGCGTGCACGCGCTCGGGCATCCGGTGTACAGCGCGGCGAAGGCCGGCCTGATCAGCTACACGAAATCGCTCGCGATCGAATACGGCCGCGATGGCGTGCGCGCGAACATCGTGCTGCCTGGCACGGTGAAGACACCCGCATGGGAAGCGCGCGTGCAGCGCAACCCACACGTGTTCGAGCAATTGAGGAAGTGGTATCCGCTCGACGATTTCGCGACGCCCGACGACGTCGCGCAGGCCGCGCTGTTCCTGTGCTCGCCGGCCGCGCGGATCATCACCGGCGTCGCGTTGCCGGTCGATGGCGGCCTGCTGGCCGGCAACCGCGTGATGGCGCAGGAACTGACGCTCGAGACGTTCTACTGAAGAACGCGGGGCCGGCGGCCGCCCGGGCCGCCGCACCCTGCCCGGTACGCGGCGCGATGCCGCGCGCCGTCAATGCGCCGCCGCTGCGACCGGCTTCACCATCCTGCCGAGCACGTGCTCGGTCATCCCGCGCGCGAGTTCGGTCTCGCCCATGAACACGGTGCCGATGCCCTCGCTCGACAGCAGCGCGGCCTCGTCGCCGCTGTTCGTGCACAGCACGACCTCGAGCGTTGGGTTGAGCGTGCGCGAGATCTCGACGATCTGCCGCACGTCGAACACATCGGGCAGCGTGACGACCAGCATCCCCGCACGCGCGATATGCGCCTGCACGAGCACGATCGGCTCG
This sequence comes from Burkholderia sp. NFPP32, assembly GCF_900119325.1. NCBI lineage: Bacteria > Pseudomonadati > Pseudomonadota > Betaproteobacteria > Burkholderiales > Burkholderiaceae > Burkholderia > Burkholderia sp. NFPP32. The sequence goes on from NZ_FPJP01000002.1 coordinate 310,910, forward strand.
ATCGCGTCGCCGGACACGGCCGCGATGCCGTCCGCACGCAGCTTCTCGACGAGCTCGCGATTCTGCTCGACGACGACATACGCGATCCCGCGCTCGTCCAGCGCATGCGCGATCCGCGTGCCGACCTTGCCGTAGCCGACGATCACGACCTGCCCCGTCAAATGCGTCTGCGGCGTCGACATCGGCAGCGCGGCGAGCGGATCGTCGCGCGCCTCGAGCTTGCGCGCGAACGCCGAATGCTTGCGGATCCACGCGAGCGCCGGATCGATCATCGCGAACAGCAGCGTGTTCATCGCGATCGAGATCAGCGCGACCGCCAGAATCAGGCTCTGCCCCTCGGCCGACAGCAGCCCGAGCGCACGGCCGAGCCCCGCGAGGATGAACGAGAATTCGCCGATCTGCGCGAGGCCCGCGCCGACCGTCAGCGCGGTATTCAACGGATAGCGGAACGCGATCACGAGCGCGACCGCCGCGAGCGTCTTGCCGACCAGCACGATCGCCGCGACCTCGATCACGTGCAGCGGCTCTTCGATCAGCACCTTCGGGTCGAACAGCATCCCGACCGAGATGAAGAACAGCACCGAGAACGCGTCGCGCAGCGGCAACGTCTCGTCGGCCGCGCGCCGGCTGAATTCCGACTCGCGCATCATCATCCCGGCGAAGAACGCGCCGAGCGCGAACGACACGTCGAACAGCTTCGCCGCGCCGAACGCGATGCCGACCGCGGCCGCGATCATGCACAGCGTGAACAGCTCGCGCGAACCCGTGCGCGCGACGAGCCACAAAATGCGCGGGAATACGCGCTTGCCGACCACGAGCATCAGCGCGATGAACGCCGCGACCTTCAGCATCGTCACGCCGAGCGTGCCCCACACGCTGCCGCCGGCCGCCTGCACATCGCCGGGCGGCGTGCCGCCGAGCAGCCCCGCGACGGGTGGCAGCAGCACGAGCACCAGCACCATCACGAGATCCTCGACGACGAGCCAGCCGACCGCGATGCGCCCGTTGACCGTCTCGACGAGCCCGCGCCCCTCGAGCGCGCGCAGCAGCACGACGGTACTCGCGACCGACAGCGCAAGCCCGAACACGAGCGCCGCGCCGAGGCTCCAGCCCCACGTGAGCGCGAGCCCGCCGCCGAGCAGCGTCGCGACGGTAATCTGCACGACGGCGCCCGGCAGCGCGATCTTGCGCACCGCGAGCAGATCGCCGAGCGAGAAATGCAGGCCGACGCCGAACATCAGCAGCATCACGCCCACTTCGGCGAGCTGCTGCGCGAGCGACAGGTCGCCGACGAAACCGGGCGTGCCGGGGCCGATCACGATCCCGGCGAGCAGATAGCCGACGAGCGGCGGCATTTTCAGCAGCGACGCGAGGTAACCGAAGATCATCGCGAGACCGAAACCGGCCGCGAGCAACGCAATCAGGCTGACGTCATGGGGCATCCCCCCTCCCGAGTTCTTGTAACTATTTAGTAAGGTTCAAGAGTGGAAGGATAAGGGATGAGGCGGAACAATGGCGCGCCGCCGTGAAAATTTCACGCGGTGGCGCGCCTTTGCGGGGTGCAACCCCGGTGGAACGGCAGGCGCCGCGCGGGCTCGGCGGCGCCTTGAAGCGGCTCGGACAGACGGGGCTGGCGCCCCGCCGCCCCGTCAGCGCGACGCTTGCGGGAACCGCGCGCCCGGCGGCGGTTCCGGTCGGGTCGACGGCACGCTCTTGCGCACCTTCGCGACCTGCGCGGCCGTCACCGGCGCGCCCGTGTTGCCCCAGCTCGTGCGCACGAAGTTCGACACGTCCGCGACTTCCTGGTCCGACAGGCGCCAGCCGAACGGCGGCATCGTGAAGGTCGACGGCGCGGTGTGCGTGCCCTGCAGCGCGCTGCCCTCCAGCACGACGTGGATCAGCGACGTCGGATCGCCGCCCTGCACGACCGGGTTGCCGGCGAGCGCCGGGAACACGCGCGTGTAGCCGTGGCCGTCGCTGCGGTGGCACGCCATGCAGTTGTCGCGATAGACGGCCGCGCCCGGCTTGCTCGCGTCGCCGGTCTGCAAGGCCTTCGCGGCGGCCGCGTCGTACACGTGCGGCTGCTCGCCCTGCACGCGCGGCGACAACGTCTTCAGGTAGCGCGCGATCGCATTCAGGTCGTCGTCGGTCATGTGCTGCATGCTGTGGCCGACCACGTCCGTCATCCCGCCGAACGCGGCCGTGCGCAGCGTGCGGCCGGTCTTCAGGAACTGCACGATCTCGGTTTCCGTCCACGTGCCGAGCCCGGTGCGCGGCTCGCCGCGCAGGCTGGTCGGCACCCAGCCGTCGATCGCCGCGCCGCCGGCCAGGAAGTCCGGGCCGTCCGCGTCGGTCAGCCCGCGCTCCTGCATCGTCGGCGCGCGCGGCGTGTGGCACGCGCCGCAGTGGCCGAGACCCTGCACGAGATACGCGCCGCGCGCGACCGCCGGGTCGGTGTACGGCGCCGCGTCGAACGGCTTCGGCGACGGCGCGAACATCTTGCGCCAGATCCCGAGCGGCCAGCGCATCGACAGCGGCCACACGATGTCGACCGCGCGGTTCTCGTGCTCGACGGGCGCGACGCCGTGCATGAAATACGCGTACAGCGCCTTCATGTCGTCGTCGGTGAGGCGCGCATAGGACGGGAACGGCATGGCCGGATACATCGTGTCGCCGTTCTTGCGCACGCCCTCGCGCACCGCGCGGGTGAAGTCGTCGAACGTCCAGCCGCCCAGGCCCGTTTTCGGGTCCGGCGTGATGTTCGTCGAATAGATTCCGCCGATCGGCGTGTCGAACTTCAGCCCGCCCGCGAACGGCTTGCCGCCGCTCGCCGTGTGACATGCGATGCAGTCGCCCGCGCGGGCCAGGTATTCGCCGCGCTTGACGAGGTTCGCGTCGGCGGATCGAGCCGCGGGCGCGGCCGCGGGGCCCGAAGCCGCCGCGGGCGCAACCGCCGGTTGCGCGAAAGCCGCGGTGCCCGCGAGGCCGAACGCGGCCCAGGCCGCGCCGGCCGCCAGCGCGCGCCGCACCGGGGAAAGGCGGCGCGCGGCGTTGTGGTTCATCGTCCTCTTCATGCGGTCACCAGCGGGGCGGGATTCTTCAGGTATTGCTCGCGGATCGCGCGTGCCGACCAGTAGGCCAGCGCCGCGATGATCCCGGTCGGGTTGTAGCCGATGCCCTGCGGCAGCGCCGACGCGCCCATCACGAACACGTTGTGCACGTCCCAGCACTGCAGGTAGCGATTCAGCACGCTCGTCTTCGGGTCGGTGCCCATGATCGCGCCGCCGACGAGGTGGGTCGTCTGGTACGCGCGCGAATCGAAGTGCTTGCCGAACTCGCGCGTCGACACGCCGATCGCCTTCGGCCCCATCGCCTCCGCGATCTTCTTCATCTGCCCGGTCACGTACTGCGCCATCCTGATGTCGTTGTCCTTCCAGTCGAAGGTCATCCGCAAGAGCGGCTGGCCGTACGAATCGCGATAGGTCGGATCGAGGTCGAGATACACGTCGCGGTACGACATGTTCGTGCCGTGCGCGTCCATCGAGATCGTGTGCGCGTAGTAGTCCTTCACGGACTTCTTCCACGCCGAGCCCCACTGCGGCGTGCCGGGCGGCGTCGCGATACCGCTGATCGGCTTCGCGCCGGCCTGGTTCACCCACAGCGGCGAGCCGCCGACGAAGCCGAGCGGGCCGTGGTCGAAGTTGTCCGCGTTGAAATCGTCCACCGCGACGCCGTTGCCGCCCGCGCCGATGAACGGGTTCGTGTAGGTGTCCTTGTCGAAGAACGCCTTGATCGTCGACAGGTTCTGGTACGCGAAATTGCGGCCGACCACGCCCTCGCCCGAGATCGGGTCGTACGGCTTGCCGATGCCCGACAGCAGCAGCAGGTGCACGTTGTGGTACTGGAACGCGGCGACGATCACGAGATCGGCCGGCTGGTGCACTTCGCGCCCGGCCGGGTCGACGTAGGTGACGCCCGTCGCGCGTTTCTTCGTGTCGTCGAGGTCGACACGCAGCACGTGGCACTTCGAGCGCAGCTCGAAGTTCGGCGCCTGCTTCAGCGCGGGCAGGATGTTCAGGTTCGGCGACGCCTTCGAGTACATGTAGCACGCGTAGCCGCTGCAGTAGCCGCAGAAGTTGCACGGGCCCATCTGCACGCCGTACGGGTTCGTGTACGGGCCCGACGTGTTCGCCGACGGCAGCCGGTACGGATGCAGGCCGAGCGACTGCGCCGCATCGAAGAAGCGCTGCGCCGAATAGGTATTGAGCTGCGCGGGCAACGGGAAGTCGTTGCTGCGGTTCGCTTCGAACACGTTGCCGTCGCCGACCACCTTGCCGCCGACCTTGTACGCCTGCCCCGACGTGCCGAACACCTTCTCGGCGAAATCGAAATGCGGCTCGAGCTCGTCGTAGCTGACGCCGGTGTCCTGGATCGTCATCCCGGCGGGGATGAACTTCTTGCCGTAGCGCTCTTCATAGTGGCTGCGCAGGCGCAGCTCTTCCGGCGTGATCCGGAAGTGCACGCCCGACCAGTGCAGCCCCGCGCCGCCGACGCCCTCGCCCGGCAGGAACGCGGCGAGCTGCCGGTACGGCAGCGCGGTGTCCTGCACGCCGTGGCGGATCGAGACGGTCGTCTTCGACAGGTCGACGAACAGCTTCTTGCGGACGTTGTAGGTCAGCTCGTCGATCGTGTTCGGATACGCGCCGTCCGGATAGGTGTCGCGATACTCGCCGCGCTCGAGCGCGACGACCTTCAAGCCCGCTTCGGTCAGTTCCTTCGCGAGAATCGCGCCGGTCCAGCCGAAGCCGACGATGACCGCATCGACATGCGGCTTTTTCTCTGCGGCCATCAGGTGCGCTCCCCGTTGATCGAGACGGGGCCGTACGGATAGGGCTTGCCGTTCTGGTTGACGAAATCCATGAAATCCGCGCGCGCGCCCGGAAAGCCGATCATCTTCCACGCGGCCATGTCGTGATTGCCGCCGTGCACCGGATCGCAGAAGTAGCCTTCGCGCGTGTTCTGCAGCAACTGGCCGAAGAACACGCCGGGCGGCACGTCGTCGATCTGCGCGCCGCCCTTCTCCAGCGCGCCGAGTACGGTGTCGCGCGTCGGCGCGTCGAGATCCGCGAACGCGTTGCCGTGGGCCTTTTCGCAATAGCGGTTGACGGCCGCGATGCCGAGCCGGTAGATGTCGCGCGGCACGAGCTTCAACTGGTAACCGAGCTCGGGCACGCCCTGCTGGAACGGCCCCTGCATGTACCACGTCGCGCCGTGCGCGTACGGCGTCTCCATCTGGCGGTCGATGAATTCGGGCACGCCCGATTCGAGCGCGCCAGGGCCTTCGGCGTCGGCCGGAATCAGCCGGTCGACGGCAGCCTGGACAAACGCCCACTCCTTCGCATCGAAGAAGGTCGGCTTGTACGGGGCGCGTTCGGCGTTGGCCGAGGCGGCGGGCGCGTTGCCGGCCGTCGTCGCGGATGGCGACGACGCGCGCAGGTCGCAGCCGGCGACCGACGCGATCGGCACGAGCGCGACCGACGTGCGCAGAAAACGGCGGCGCGAGTTGGGTTTGTCAGGTGGCGTGGACATGGTCGGATGTTGATCGTTGGGGATCGGGGCCGGACGCGCGCATTCCGTATGCAGCGGGTCCGGCACGGCAGCCATGCCGCATGCGGCTGGCCGTCCTGTTCATTCGTGTGTTGCGAACAACCTCGATGCAGACACCGGCCGCGCGATGCGCGGCGGCGCCGTCATGCAGCCGCGTGCATGCCGGTTCCGGCGGCGCGGATCGACCTCTTCGCGGGTCTTATCGTCGGACAAATACCGGCCTGTCGGCCCGGATCTGCCCGCCACCGCCATGACCGTGTTCAACCTGGACGCCGCGTTTGCCACAGCAGGCGCGACGCGCACGGCCCTCTTTCGGGTCCGGCGACGAGTGCCGCGAATTATATATGGAACCGGTTCCATTGCTAGACGGTTCGATGCAATTCAATGCGTCGAAAATTGCAACAATTGAAAAATCCGGTAGCGGGAATGCGCAAGGATGGCGCGCTCGCCGGCCGAGCCGCGCGCCGGGCAAGGCGATCGGCCTGCGTCGGGCGGAACCGACGGCTGTCTCTTTCCAGCCACGCGGCGCAACGCGTCGGTGCCGGTTTGCACGGTGCTCTGGTAGCCTCCGCGCCTCATGAATATACGGAAGAACAAACCGCCGGTGCATCTGTCGCCGGACATCCGGACTGCATTGGCCGTCGGCACACGCTACGGCGTGCCCGCGATTCTCGAAGTCGATGCGCAGCGCATGCACCGGCAAGGCCGCACGTTCTTCGTCGCCGAAAACGGCGTATGGCTGACCGACACCGTGCCGGCCGAATATCTCACGCAGATCGACACGCCGGCGCGGTGAGCCGCACGCCGCTCACCACGGCCAGAACATCGACGCGAGGGACAGCGCAAGCGCCGCGCAAAGCGGCGAGTAATACAGCGTGTCCATCCGCGCGAAACGCGACCCGCGAACCCGCTTGAAGAAGCCGACGTAGCGGAAATCGCCGACGGCCCGCACCGCGAAGATCAATGCGAGCGCAACGACCGCGAATGCGATCGTGCCGGGATACGCGTTCCGCCCCAACCAGCCGGCACGCGCGGCGACCACGCATGCGCCGGCCAGCAGCGCCGCCGCGACGGCAAACGTGCCGACGGCGGTCGGCCGCAGCAGCGGCATGCCGTCCTGTTCCGGAATGGCCGCACGCTTGCCGAGCCGCCCGCCAAACGCCCAGTAGACGTGAACGAGCGCAATCGCGCAAAGCGTCGGCACGCTGAAATACGCGCCGGTCATGTCGGTAAATGTCCTCGTCTCGTTGTCTCGTTGTCTCGTCGTTTTGCCGGAAGATTCCGGCACGCGGCCCCGGCCCGCGACACGCAAGACGATACCGAAACCCGGCATCGCGTGCATTGCGGCGTCCGGTCGCAACCCGCCGCAGTGCGTGCTGCGGTGCAATGCGCAGACATCGTGGTGCCGGCCGTCCGCTTGACTTCCCTCAACGCACTACTACGCTGGTATTCCAGTACTGCGGTCGGCATGCCCCTGCGCAACCGGCCGCACGCGCATCGTTCGCCGCGCGGCGCAGATGCACGACAACGATAACGAAGGCCATGGAGGCGACTCATGCTGATCGGTGTGCCGAAGGAGATCAAGAACCACGAATACCGCGTCGGCCTCACGCCGGCCGGCGCGCACGAACTCACGCGGCACGGCCATACCGTGCTCGTCCAGCGCGGCGCGGGCACGGCGATCGGCCTGCTCGACAACGACTACACGGCCGCGGGCGCATCGCTGTGCGACGGCGCCGACGAAATCTTCGCGCGCGCCGACATGATCATCAAGGTCAAGGAGCCGCAGCCGGCCGAATGCGCGATGCTGCGGCGCGGCCAGATTCTCTATACCTACCTGCATCTCGCACCCGATCCCGAACAGGCGGCCGCGCTCGTGAAGTCCGGCGCCGTCTGCATCGCGTATGAAACCGTGACGGCGCCCGGCGGCGGCCTGCCGCTGCTCGCGCCGATGAGCGAGGTGGCGGGACGCATGTCGATCCAGGTCGCGGCGACCCACCTCGAAAGCCCGCGCGGCGGCCGCGGCGTGCTGATGGCCGGCGTGCCCGGCGTGCCGGCCGCGCACGTGGTTGTGCTCGGCGCGGGTGTGGTGGGTACCGGCGCGCTGCAGATGGCGGTCGGCCTCGGCGCGCGCGTCACCGTGCTCGACAACAACGTGAACCGCTTGCGTCAGCTCGACCTCGTCTTCGCCAACCGGATCACGACCGTCTGCTCGAATGCGCATACGATCGACGAAGCCGTGCGCGAAGCCGACGTCGTGATCGGCGCGGTGCTCGTGCCCGGCGCATCGGCGCCGCGGCTCGTCACGCGCGACATGATCGCGACGATGCGCACGGGCGCGGTCGTCGTCGATGTCGCGATCGACCAGGGCGGATGCTTCGAGACCTCGCGTGCGACAACGCATGCGGACCCGACCTTCGTCGTCGACGGCGTCGTGCACTACTGCGTCGCGAACATGCCCGGCGCGGTCGCGCGCACGTCGACCTTCGCGCTGAACAACGCGACGCTCGGGCATGCACTCGCGCTCGCCGACAAGGGCTGGAAGCAGGCGATGACCGACGATCCGCACCTGCGCGCAGGCCTGAACGTCTGCGACGGGCACATCACGTACGAAGCGGTCGCGCTGGCGCTCGGCTTGCCTTATGTGCCGGCCGCCGGCGTGCTGGCATGACATGAACGCACGGCTGGCAGCACGCGTTGCCGGCCGTCTTCACGCCCCCTTCGACCGGCTCCGCTTCGACCCGCCGCCCCCACCCATCGTGCGCGCGAGCAGCGGCCGCAGTTGCGCGAGCGTGCGCGTGTTGAGCACGTCCGGCCGCGAGAGCCAGCCGCGTCGCGCCTGATCGACGCCGTACGCGAGGTTGTCGAGTTCGTCCGCACTGCACGCATCCGAGCCGACCGCGACCGGCACGCCGGCCTTCGCGGCCTCGCGGCACCAGATGTCCGGCAGGTCGAACCGCCGCGGCTGCGCATCGAGTTCGACGAAGCAGCCGCGCGCCGCGGCCTGCGCGATCACGCGCGGCACGTCGAGCTCGCATGCGTCGCGCTCGCCGAGCATGCGGCCGGTCGGGTGCGCGAGTATCGTGAAATACGGATGGTCCATCGCGCGCAGCATGCGGTCGGTCTGCGCGGCGCGCGACAGGTCGAAGCCGTCGCGTACCGCGCCGACGACGAGATCGAGCCGGCCGAGCATCGCGTCGGGTATGTCGAGACTGCCGTCTTCGAGAATGCCGGCTTCCACGCCCTTGAGCAGCACGAAATCGTCGAACGACGCATTGACGCGATCGATCTCGTCGAGCTGCCGCGCGAGCCATTCGAAGCTGTTGCGGCCGCCGTCGGCAGGCGGTGCCCGGTCGGTGATGGCCAGGTACGCGAGCCCGCGTGCGCGCGCCGCGTCGGCCATCGCACGCAGGCCGTCGCGGCCGGCCGATGCGTTCGTATGCGCATGCAGGTCGCCGTGGATATGCTTGCGCTCGACCAGCGCCGGCAGCGTGCCCGCGCGCGACGCGTCGATCTCGCCGCGATTCTCGCGCAGTTCGGGCGGCACGACGTGCAGCCCGATTGCATCGTAGACCGACGCCTCCGTCGTGCCGGCAATCCGCTCGTCGCCGCGAAACACGCCATATTCGTTGATCTTCAGCCCGCCGGCCTGCGCGATCCTGCGCAGCGCGATGTTGTGCGCCTTCGATCCGGTGAAGTAGACGAGCGCCGCGCCGAACGCATCGGCGTCGACGACGCGCAGGTCGACCTGCAACCCGCCGTCGAGCACGACGCTCGACTTCGTCTTGCCGTGCGCGAGCACGCGCGCCACCTTGTCGTAACCGACGAACGCGTCGGCGACGGCCACCGGATCGCATGCAGTGGCCAGAATGTCGAGATCGCCGACCGTCTCGCGGCGGCGGCGAAAACTGCCGGCCGGCACGACCTTGCCGACGCCGGCCACCGCGCGCAGGCATTCGAGCAACGGCGTCAGCGCTTGCTCGGCAGCCGGCAGCAGGAAACGCTGCGGTTCGCGCTGCAGGCGATCGTCGATCGCTTCGAGCAGATGCGCTTCGGTTTTCGCGCCGAAGCCCGGCAACTCGCGCACGTGCCCGCTCTTCGCTTCGACGCGAAGCTGTTCGAGCGAATCGACGTGCAGTGCGTCATGCAGCGCCTTCACGCGTTTCGCGCCGAGCCCCGGCACGTCGAGCAGCTCGACGATCGCGCCCGGCAGCGCGTGGCGCAGCGATTGCTGCAGTTCGCAGGTGCCGGTCGCGGCGATCTCGCGCAGCTTCGACGCGAGATCGGCCCCGATCGACGGAATCTTTCCGAGATCGTCGCCGCTCGCGATCATCGTCGGGATGTCGCGCCCGTAGTCGGCGATCGTACGCGCGGCGTTGCGGTAGGCACGCACGCGGAACGGATTGGCGCCCTGGATTTCGAGCATGTCCGCGATCTCGGCGAACACGGCCGCGCACTCGGCATTGTGGATCGGCATGATCGGCGTGGCTCCCTTCCACGTGGATGGCGCCGCACGCGTGCGCGACGGCGTCTGCCCGCCCGGCGCCGCATGTCGACGCCGCCGGGCGCCCGTTCGTCATCCTACGCCGGCCGCGCATCGCGTGCAGCGCGAAAACGGGATCGCGAGCGCGACGTCAGTCAGAGCGATGCGCGCGGTGTCGTCGCGTAGCGTCGCTCGTAGACCGACTGGCAATGCGTGCAGCGCTCGGCGGTCGGGCGCGCGAGCAGGCGCTCATAGTCGACCGGCGCATCGCAATCGATGCATTCGCCGTAGCTGCCGTCGCGCATTCGCAGTTGTGCGCGTCCGATCGCACGCAGTTCGGTCAGCTTCATGCCGATCAACGCATGATCGACGTCGACGAACAGATCCGCGTTCGCCTCGTCGCCCTCGTCCGGCGACGCACCGGCAAGATCTGCATAGGATTCCGACGCGCGCTGGTCTTCGCTCGTGCGGATCTCCGCACGCAGCGTCTGCTCGCTCTCCTTCAGCCGCTGTTGCAGCATCTGCCGTTGTTGTTGGTCGAGCGCCATGGCCGTCTCTCCTGTTCCGGGTTCCGCGCGGAAAGTGTGGCGCGCGGTGTCGCGCCGGTGCGCGGCGGATAGACACGACCGGCGCCGCCGCGCCCGGATATGCGCCCGGACGCATGCAGCGCCGGATGCATTCGACGCAGGATAAACCCATTGAACACGCGTGTGTTGACCGGAATCAGCGCGGCGCTCGCCGCATGCTCGCGGAAACTGGGGACGGACGCAAAAACGCGCCATCGCCGGATTCGTCTGATGCAAACGCCGCGAAGGATCGCTCGATCCGCAGCGCAACATGACGTCATCGCGCGTCAGGCATCGGCACGAACGATGTCGAGCAATGCGCGCGCCGAGCGCTGCCAGCTGTAACGCTGCGCATGCTCGCGGCCCATCGTGCGCAGCCGCGCACGCAGTTCGGGATCGTCCATCACGCGCGCGATCGACGCCGCGATATCCGGCGGCGAATACGCATCGCAGAACAATGCCGCTCCGCTGCAGACTTCCGGGAGTGCGCCCTCGTGCGACACGACGACGGGGCAGCCGCACCGCATTGCCTCGAGCGGCGGCAGCCCAAACCCTTCGTACAACGATGGAAATACGAAGCAGCCGGCATGCTCGTACAGCGCCTTCAGTTCGCCGTCGGTCACGTAGCCGGCCCACGTGATGTACGGGTCGTCTTCGCGCAAGCCGGCCGCCCGTGCGCCGAAGATCTTCGCATTGGCGCCGCCCGCGATCACGAAGCGCAGCGTCGGATGCGACTCGCGCATCAGCGCGATCGCGGCAAGCGCGCGCCCGAGATTCTTGCCGGGTGCGAGCGACCCGACGAACAGCACATAGCGGTCCGTCTGCAGATTCAGCCGCGACAGCACGCCGGGGTCGGCGTCGATCCGGTCGATATGATCGACTGCGCCCGGCACGACCGACAGGCGTGCGGGCGGCACGCCAAGCCGCGCAGCCAGCCGCGCCCGCGAAAAATGCGAGACCGTCACGATATGGCGCGCGCGCCGCTTCAGGATCGAGAACGCAAAGCGATACCACAGACGGAACGCGAGCGAATAACCGGCCGGCAGATCGAAAATCGCCGCATCGTGAATCATCAGCAGTTGATCGCGCTTCGTCAGCGGCCCGATGTTGCACAGGCTCAGCAAGGTCCGGCCGCGCGTCGTGCGCGGCAGCGTCCATTGTTCCCAGAGCGCGCCGTGGCGGCGACCGGAGGTCTGCGACCGCGCACCGGCCGGCAATGCCGCCGGATCGTGATCGGACGGCACGACCAGCGCCGGTGCATCGTCGGCGTTCGCGATGCACGCGAGCTCGGCCGTCAGTTCGTATGCCACCCGCTGAACGCCCGTCATGCGCTGCGCAGTGAATTTTCCGTTGATTGCGAGGCCGCGCAACCGCGCGGTGTGCGCGGCTGCGCCGACGCCCCGTTTCACGTGCGCTTCCTGCAATACAGGTGCGCCTCGCTCCCGAATCGACGTTGACATGATCGTGACTGTTCCGATGGCTGCGGCGCGATTGCGCGCCGCCGGACACCCCGTTTCGCGGGATGCTGCTGTGCCGTCAGTGTGTCCGCCGCCTGCGATCCGGTCGGTACGTTCGACCGCACAACGCCCCGCTTTCCGGACGATTCGCGATCCTCAGAAAGCGTTGCGCCCGATGAAGCCGCGCACGACCGTCAACAGGATGATCTTCATGTCGAACCAGAAGCTCCAGTTCTGCATGTAGAACAGATCGAACTTCACGCGAGCGGCCATCGCCTCGACCTTGCGCGTCTCGCCGCGATAGCCGTTCACCTGTGCCCATCCGGTGATGCCGGGCCGCACGCGGTAGCGGTACATGTAGCAGTCGATCAGCTGCCGATAGAAGTCGTCGTGCTCGATCGCATGCGGACGCGGCCCGACGACCGACATCTGCCCGAACAGCACGTTGAAGAACTGCGGCAGCTCGTCGAGCGACGTGCGCCGCAGGAATGCGCCGACGCGCGTAATGCGCGAATCGTTGCGCGACGCCTGCCGCAGTACGCCCGGCTGTACGCGATGCACGCGCATCGTCCTGAACTTCAGGATGTCGAACTCGCGACCGTCGACACCCTTGCGGCGCTGCCTGAACAGCACGGGCCCCGGCGAAGACAGCTTGACCGCGATCGCCAGCATCGACAGCAGCGGCAGCAACGGAATCAGCACGCCGAACGCAAACAGCCGGTCGAACGCGAACTTCGCCCACAGCTCCGGCGCGGAGCGCGGCGTGGTCGCGAGATTGATCGCCGGCATGCCGAGCACGTCGGTCGCCGAGCGATCGACGACGGCCATCTGCCGCACGTCGGGCAACAGCCGCAGCTCGACGAATTCGTCGCGCAGCTCGCGCACGATGCGCTGGATCCGCCACTCGTGCGACATCGGCAGCGTGAGCCACACCTCGTCGATCGCGCCGCCGCGAATCATGTCGCGCAACGCATTCCAGTCGTCGATCACCGGCACGCCGCCGATGCCGCCCGCGGCGGCCGGCGCATCGTCGTCGAAGACGCAGGCCGCCACGAACGGGCCATTCGATGCGAGTTGCATCCGCTCGATCGCGACGCGCCCGTAGGCGGTCGCGCCGACGACGGCGACGCGGCGCTGCCGCGCGCGCGGGTCGTCACGCGTCAGCGCGAGCGCCAGCAGCGCGGCACGGCCGAGCAGCAGCGCCGCGTCGCCGGACAGCACCGTGCGCGCGATCCAGCGTGTCGTGACCGTGCCGCCGCGGTTCACGATCCACATCGTGGCCGCCACCGTCAGCACGCTCGCGCAAACGACGGCCGCCATCGTCTGCGTCGGCACATGTGTGCCGCGATGCGGCGCCACGCCGCCGCGCAGGTGGCGCGGCAACAGCGCCACGGTCAACACGCACAGCAGCGCGATCGCACCGCGCTGCGCATCGGATAGCTCGCGCCACGCAAGGCCCGACGCCGCCTGCGCAGCGAGCGCCCCCGCCAGCAGGAGCACGACATCGGCCGCCGCGATCGCGGCACGCCGCATCGTATTCGTTCCACCGGACCTCGACTGCATCGTCACGCACCGTGTGCCGGGAATCCGCAACGGACCTCCTGGATGCGGGGACGCACCGGCGTCGACCGCGCATTTCCGCGCGTGCCGAGCAAGCGGCGATAGTCGGCACGAATCAGGTCGTAGCATTCGCACGCGTGATGTTCGAGGCCGTCGCGGTCGAGCACCGTGATGCGGCCGCGGCGCTGCCGGATCAGCCCGGCTTCCTGCAGGTTGCCGGCCGCTTCCGTCACGCCTTCGCGCCGCACGCCGAGCATGTTCGCGATCGTTTGCTGCGTGACGGCCAGCTCGTCGCCGTCGATCCGGTCGTGCGCCAGCAGCAGCCAGCGGCTGAGCTGCTCGCTGACCGAGTGATGCCGGTTGCACAGCGCGCTGCGCGAGATCTGCGCCATCGTCGCCTGGCAGTAGTTGAGCAGCAGACGGTAAGTCTCGGGCGACCGCTCGAATTCGGCGCGCATCACGCAGGTCGGTACGCGATAGGCCATGCCGCCGATGCGCACCTCGACCCGGTTCGACGCGGCGACACCCCCGACCAGCGTGCCAAGCCCGACCACGCCCTCGCGGCCGACCACCGCCACCTCGACCATCGCACCGTCCTCCATCAGGTGCTGCACCGACATCATTGTCGTCGTCGGGAAATGCAGATGGCGCATCGGCTCGCCGACCCGGTCGAGCATGCCGGCCTTGATCCGGACCAGTTCGAGGTGCGGTGCGATGTTGCGGATGCTGTCCTCCGGGAGGGCATCGAGGATGGCATTCGCCGAGTAGCTCGAGTGAAGATGAAGCATGTATGTATCCCTTTTATGTCCGCGCCGCGTGCAGCCGCATGCACGGAACTCGTTATCGCGATGCGTGCCCGGACGTTCACAGCGGTTGCGGCCACAACCCTGAATCCGGTTGCCCATCGGCTTGTCACTTCCGGATTGAGTCGATCGTTCCGTTTTCGACACGCCAGCCCGAATAAGCGATTTACGTGCCAATACCCGTCCGTCCTTAATATATGAATCACATCCGATTTAGATCGACCGAATAACCCATCTAAAACCAAAAAAAGCGTCTCATTTCCGGACACTCTTCCGCGCGACGGACACCGTTCCGCATTCGACTGATCAATTTGCGCACCGGATCGGAGCCGCCGCAGCGGTGCCGCGAGGCTTACCGGTCATATACTTACAGCCGATTTTCAATTGTTTCCGTGATGTGCCGGACAGCACGCGCCAGCGCCGCCACGCTTCACACGGTCGTTTGAAACTGTCTCAAATTTGAATCTGCACACTAATTCCAGACTATGTCCGGTATCGCACACATCGCATGCAAGCCATTGATTCTTAGAGAAAGCCGCGCGACCCAAGTTTAATTGTCAAATAATGTTCAATGCTCGCGCGGCAATTTCCCCGTACGATGCGCGGCGTCGGCCGATTGCTTCACGATCGATATTGAATGGTCGACCGGTCTGTCATTCCATTCGCGGATGATTAATTTCATGACAAACGAATCATTAAATCCGGATAACGTTTGCGCCCAATCAAAATCGTCAAACTTTGTGAAATGACGTAATGTGCGATTGGTTGAATTCAATTGCATGCTAGCCTTTCCGCAGCATCGTCATTCGAATTTAGATGAACACAAGTCCGCACGAGCGTGCGAAATTCCCTTTTCGGGAGTCTCGCCGCGACAGCGCGCGACCGCCACCCTACGAGGATGCGCCGTGACTCACCAGGCCCCCGACGTCGTCGCGCACGCGAACGGCATGATCGAGTTTTCCCACAGTTTCGATGCGAACCGGTTTCTCGCGGCCATCGACCGCGACGAGCTCGCCACGCTGGTCCCCCACCTTCAACTCGTTCACCTGGAATCGGGGCAGGTGCTGTGCGAACCCGGCGCAATGCTCGCCGCGGTCTACCTGCCCGTCACGACGGCGATTTCGCTGCAGTACGTGTCGTCCGGCGGCATGACGCTGGAAGTCGCGGAAATCGGCAGCGAAAGCGTGGTCTGCGACGACGTGATCGGCGGCAGCGGCCGGATGCCGTGCCGCGCCGTCGCCTGCCGCGACGGCTTCGTCTACCGGCTCGACCGCCGCGTGTTCGCGGCCGCGTTCGACGCATCGCCGGTGATCCGCCATCTCGTGTTCGTCTGCGTGCGGCTCTTGATGGCGCAGGTATCGCAGATCACGTTCTGCAGCCGTCATCATGTGCTCAAACATCAGTTATGCAGATGGTTCCTGCTGGCGTACGACCGTACGCGCAGCATCGAGATCCAGGTGACGCACAGCATGCTGGCGCAGATGCTCGGCGTGCGGCGGGAAACGGTCACCGATGCCGCCGGCGAAATCCAGAAGCTCGGCCTGATCCGGCAATACCGGAGCTCGATCGAGCTGGCCGACCTCGACGGCCTCGAGAAGATGTCGTGCGGCTGCCGCGCGATCGTGCGCGACGAGATGAAACGCATCCTGTCGGCCGATTCGGGCGTGCCGGCCGCATCGCGTGCCTGATTGCCGCGCCGATTCGTGCGGCGCCAGCATGCGGGGTTAGCGGTTTGTAGGGTGGCGAACAGAACGCCGAGCGTGCGAATGGTCTACTGATGCCGGACTGCCGGGGGGATGTCAGCGCGATGCGCGCGTCTGCCCGAGCGGACGACACCACGCACGCCGGAGCCGCACGTGAAAAACGAAATCAGAACCATCCTCAAACACGTCGCCCACCTCGAAGCCGCGATCGATTCGATCGGCGACGGGGACGACCTCTACGAAGCGGGCCTCTCCTCGCTCGACACGATCCAGTTGATGCTCGCGATCGAGAAGCAGTTCAACATCGAGATTCCCGACGAGATGCTGAACCGCAACCTGTTCCGCAGCATCGACGCACTCGCGGACACGATCGCCACGCTGCAACGCACCGAGCATTCCGCATGAGCGCGCTGCTTCCCGAACTCGCGGCCGACAGCGAATCGCATCGGCTCGACGAGGCCGCGCACGCCGTCGCGCAGATCGCCGCGCAGCACGCGGATGCGGTCGACCGCGACGCGCGCTGCCCCGTCGAGGCGATCGAGGCGATGCGCGCGCGCCGGCTGCTGGGCGCGATGGTGCCGACTCATCTCGGCGGCGCTGGCGCGTCGCTGCAAGACATCGCATCGGCCTGCTCGATCCTCGGCCAGGCCTGCGCATCGTCGGCGATGGTGTTCGCGATGCACCAGATCCAGGTTGCCTGCATCGTCAACCACGCCGTCGACCAGGGCTGGCACAAGCTGTTCCTGCAGCAGCTCGTGCGCCACCAGTGGCTGCTCGCGTCGGCCACGTCGGAAGACGGCGTCGGCGGCAACCTGCGCGCGAGCCAGTGCGCGCTCGAAGCCGACGGCAGCGAATTCCGGCTGCGCAAATCCGCGCCGACGATCTCGTATGGCGACTATGCGGACGGCATCCTCGCGACCGCACGACGCGACGCGAACGCGCCCGCTTCCGAACAGGTGCTCGTCACGCTGCTGCGCGACGGCTATACGCTCACGCGCCGCGGCGAATGGGACACGCTCGGGATGCGCGGCACCTGCAGCAACGGCTTCGTGCTCGACGCACAGGGTGCCGCCGTTCAGTGCCTGCCGGTGCCGTTCGCGAAGATCGCCGAGGAAACGATGGTGCCGGTCTCGCACATTCTGTGGGCCGCGGTCTGGATCGGCGTGGCCGGCGATGCGTTCCATCGCGCACACCAGTTCTTCCGCGCGCAGGCACGCCAGACCGACGGCGCGCCGTCGCCCGCGTCGCGGCGCATCGCCGAATCGCTCGAGCTGATGCAGGCGATGCAGGCCCGCGTCGACAACGTGCTGCGGCTCCATGCGAATACGCCGGCCCGCTCGTGGTCCGCCGGCATGGCCTGGGCCGCCGAGATCAACACGCTGAAGACCTACGTATCGTCGACCGCGCTGGAAGTCGCGCAACAGGCGATGATGATCTGCGGGATGGCCGGCTACAAGCAAGGCACGCCGTTCAGCATCGGCCGCCACATTCGCGACCTGCACGCGGCGCCGCTGATGATCAGCAACGACCGCATTGCCGCCAACACCTCGAGCCTGCTGCTCGCGCTGCGTCCTGCGACGCTGGAGAAACATTCGTGAACGATCGCCTCGCCGTGCCCTCCGCCGCCTCCTCTCCCGCCGACGCGCCGCTCGACCGCGCGGGCGTCAACCCGCTGCGCGATGCGCTGATCGACGCGGGCCTGCTGGTCTCGACCGGCATCCAGGGCCTGTTCGGCCGCAGCGAACGGTTCGAGCGCGTCGTCGAAGCGCTCGACGCGCTCGTCACGCGCCTCGGCGCGGATCAACAGGCCGAGGTGCTGCGCTTCCCGCCGGCGATGAGCCGCACCGAATTCGAGCGCAGCGAATACATGAAGAGCTTCCCGCAGCTCGCGGGCAGCGTGCATGCGTTCTGCGGCGACGAGCAGCAGCACCAGCGCCTGTTGCAGTGCCTCGATCGCGGCGACGACTGGACGGAAAACCAGAAGCCGACCTACGTCGTGATGACGCCGGCCGCATGCTACCCGGTCTATCCGGTCGTCGCACGCGCGGGCGCGTTGCCCGGCGACGGCCGGATCGTCGACGTGTTCTCGTACTGCTTCCGCCACGAGCCATCGCTCGATCCGACCCGCATGCAGTTGTTCCGGATGCGCGAATACGTGCGGATCGGCACGCCCGAACAGATCGTCGCGTTCCGCGAGACGTGGATCGAGCGCGGCACGCGGATGATCGACGCGCTGCGCCTGCCGAACGCGATCGATCTCGCGAACGACCCGTTCTTCGGGCGCGGCGGCAAGATCGTCGCGAACAGCCAGCGCGAGCAGAACCTGAAGTTCGAGCTGCTGATCCCGATCGAGCACGACGACCGCCAGACCGCATGCCTGAGCTTCAACTACCACATGGACCATTTCGGGCTGCTGTGGGACATCCGCACCGAGACGGGCGACGTCGCGCATACGGGCTGCGTCGGCTTCGGCCTCGAACGGCTCACGCTCGCGCTGTTCCGCCACCACGGCTTCGACATCGACGCGTGGCCGCGCGAGGTCCGCGACGTGCTGTGGGGCACGCGATGAGGTTCGTTTCCCGCGACGGCGAAGACGCGTCGTTCGACGACGTGCGCCACCGTGCGCGCCACTACCGGCCGCACCCGCTGCACAGTCAGGAGATGGTCTGGAAGCAGACCAACTGCTACGTCGACATGTGGCTCGAGGTGCTCCGGTGGTGGGGCTTCAATCCGTACGCGGCGCTGCCGTTTACGATCGCGCTCGATTTCGAGGGCGACCAGTTCACGTTCTTCAAGTTTCCGCACGACGAACTGGAGCGGCTCTACGGCATCGTCGTGCAGGAGCACTCGATCTACGAGCCGCTCGACCGGCACATCGAAACGCAGGTCGCGCGCGGGCACCTGATGATCGTCGAAGTCGACGCGTGGTTCCTGCCCGACACGCGCGGCAGCAGCTATCGCACGCAGCACACGAAGACGACGATCGGCATCGACGCGATCGACCGCGCGAAGCGCCAGATCGGCTATTTCCATAACAGCGGCTATTACGTGGCCGAGGATTTCGACTACAACGGGCTCGTCGGCGGCAGTTCGCCGATGACGCTGCCGCCGTACGTCGAAATCGCGAAGCGGCGCTTTGCGCCGCTCGACGAGCACGCGCTCTGCGAAGCGTCGCTCGCCGCGCTGCAGCGCCACCTGCGGCGCCTGCCGGTCGTCGATCCGATCGCGGCATTCCGGCGACAGTTGCAGACCGATGCGAAGACGCTCGCCGATGCGCCGCTCGAACACTTCCATGCGTACTCGTTCAATTCGGTGCGGCAGCTCGGCGCGAATTTCGAACTGTTCGGCCATTACGCGCGCTGGCTGCAGGCCAGCGGCTGCGTCGGGCCGTTCGCCGAGATCCGCGCCGCATGCGACCGCATCGCGTCCGAAGCGATGGTGCTGGAGTTCCGGCTCGCGCGCGCCTGCGCACGCGGCAAGGAAGAACGCGGCGATTCGACGCTCGAGGCGATCGAGGCCGCCTACGTCGATCTCGTCGCCTGCGCGCGGCAGATCGGCTCGCCGTCGCGGCATGTGGCGCCCGCGACGCCTGCGCGCAGCGACGCGGCGCCCATGCCGGCCATGCGGTGACGCGCGCGCGTGCCCTGCCCGCGTGGTCGATGCTGGCGACGGCCGCAGGCGCCGCGCGGGAACCGCGCGATCTTCCGGCCGACGGCGACGGCTGGATCGCGACGCCGGTGCCCGGCACGGTCGCGCAGGCGCTCGCGCTGGCCGGCCGGCTCGACGAAGCGGCATCACTCGACGAACGCGATCACTGGTACCGGATCGAACTGCGCGGGCGCGGGCCGCGCGTGCTGCGCTTTCACGGCCTCGCGACGCTCACACAGGCGTGGCTCGACGACACGCCGATCCTCCGCTCCGACAGCATGTTCGTCGCGCACGACGTTCCCGTATCGCTCGACGGCACGCACCGGCTGACGCTCTGCTTCGGCGCGCTCGCGCCGCACCTGCGCGACGCGCGCGCGCCGCGCCGTGCGCGCTGGCGCACACGGCTCGCCGAGCCGGCGGCGCTGCGCACGGTCCGCACGTCGCTGTTCGGACACATGCCCGGCTGGTTTCCGCCATACGTGCCGACCGGCCCGTGGCGCCCCGTCGACGTACTCGATCCGGCCGACGGCTTCGTTCCGGTCGACTGCGACCTGCGTGCGCGCGTCGAAGGCGACACGGGCTGGCTCGATGCCGAACTGACATTTGCCGCGCCGTTGCCCGACGCGCTCGCGGCAAGACTGTCGTGCGGCGAACACCAGGCGACGCTCGAACGCGCCGGCACCGACCGGCTACGCGCGAGCGTCGCGGTGCCCAACGTGCGCCGCTGGTGGCCGCATACGCATGGCGAGCCGACACTCTACGAAATCGCGCTGCATATCGGCGACGAACGGCGGCCGCTCGGCTCGACCGGCTTCCGCACGATCGAGATCGATGCCGGCGCCGACGGCAAGGGATTCGGGCTGCGCATCAACGGCGTGCCCGTGTTCGCGCGCGGCGCATGCTGGAGCAGCGCCGCACCGCTTGCGCTGCACGCGGACGACGCCACCTACGGCCGCCTGCTCGGGCTCGCACGCGACGCCGGCTTCAACATGATCCGCGTCGGCGGCACGATGACCTACGAGGCCGACGCATTCCACGCGTGGTGCGACCGGCTCGGGCTGCTGGTCTGGCAGGACTTTATGTTCGCGAACTTCGATCATGCGCTCGACGATCCCGCGTTCGCGGACAACGTCGACCGTGAAGCCGATCAATTCCTCGCGCGCCACGGCGCGTCGCCGTCGCTCGCGGTGCTGTGCGGCGGCAGCGAGATCGCGCAACAGGCGGCGATGTCGGGGCTCGGGCCGAAGCAGCGCTTCCTCGAGCTGACCGCCGAGCGGCTGGCCGGCCACGCGGCCGCGCGCCGGCCCGACGTCCCGTATGTGCCCGATTCGCCCGACGGCGGCGTGCTGCCGTTCGCGCCGCGCGAGCGCGTATCGCACTACTACGGCGTCGGCGCGTACCTGCGCCCGCTCGACGATGCGCGCCGCGCGGACGTGCGCTTCGCGAGCGAATGCCTCGCGTTCGCGAACGTGCCGTGCGATGCGACGCTCGTCAGCCTCGGCTGGCCCGGCGTGCACGAGCCGCGCTGGAAGGCGGCCGTGCCGCGCGACCCCGGCACGTCGTGGGATTTCGAGGACATTCGCGACCACTATCTGCAGACGCTGTACGACGTCGCGCCGGACCGGCTGCGCCGCGAGGATCCGGCACGCTACTTCGAACTGTCGAGGGCCGCGATCGCGGACGTGATGCGCGAGACGTTCTCCGAATGGCGGCGCACCGGTTCACGCTGCGCCGGCGCGCTCGTATGGCAGTTCCAGGACGTGATGCCGGGTGCCGGATGGGGTGTGATCGACGCCACGCGCCGGCCGAAATCGGCGTGGTATGCGCTGCGCCAGGTGCTGCAGCCCGTGCAGGTGCTGCTCGTCGACGAAGGCTTGAACGGGCTCGACGTGCATGTGGTGAACGAGCGCCCGGCGCCGCTGTCGGCGGCCGTCGAACTGGTCGCGCTGCGCGACGGCCGCACGCCGGTCGCGCGGGCCGGCTGCCCGGTACGGATCGCCGCGCACGACACGATACGGATCGGCTCGGCCGAGCTGCTCGGCCGGTTCTTCGACTGGACCTATGCGTACCGTTTCGGGCCCTGCGAACACGACACCGTCGTCGCGACACTACGCACCGACGACGGCACGCTGCTGTCGCAGGCGTTCCATTTCCCGTCCCGCACGCATCCGGCCGTGCTGGCGCGCCGCGAACTCGGGATCGAAGCGTGCGTGTCGCGCACCGGCGACACGTGGCACGTCGACATCGACACGCGGCACGTCGCGCGGCACGTGCAGATCGACGCGCCAGGTTTCATGCCGCGCGACGACTGGTTTCATCTCGCGCCGGGCACGCCGGCGCGCGTCGCGCTCGTTCCGCTGGAAACCGCCGGGAAGATTCGGGACGCGGACGGCGGGCCGCCTGCCGTGGAAATTCGCGCGGTAAACGCCGCGCGAACGGTACGCGCCACGCAGGCCGGTTGACGCGACGCTCGCAGGCGCCATGCGCCGCGAGCGCCGCAATTCGAACGTCAGTCGGACGAACCCGTGCCGCGCGGCCGCTCGATCCCGTACGCTTCCATCCAGCGATACAGCGTCGCGCGCGACACGCCAAGCTCGCGCGCCGAAGCCGCGACGCGCCCGCGCGTGCGCAGCAACGCGGTTTCGATCGCCTCGCGCTCGATCGACTTGCGGATGTCGGCCACGGACGGCGACGCCGCATCGAGACAGTATTCGAGCTCGAGATCCCGCGCGGTGATCAGGCGCCCTTCGGTCATCACGACCGCGCGGCGCACCCGGTTGATCAGTTCGCGGACATTGCCGGGCCAGTCGTGCTTGTAGAGTGCGGTGATCGCGTCCGTCGAGAAGCCGCGCACGCGATGACGCGCATCGCCGCGGAAGCGTTCGAGCATGTGGTGCGCGAGCAGTTCGATGTCCTTGCCGCGCGCGCGCAGCGGCGGCTGGTCGATGCGCATCACGCACAGTCGGTGGAACAGGTCCGCGCGAAAACGCCCTTCCTCCATCGCGCCGCGCAGGTCGACGTGCGTCGCCGATACGATCCTGACATCGACCGGCACCGGATCGCTGCCGCCGAGGCGATGGATCGAGCGCTCCTGCAGAAAACGCAGCAGGCTCGCCTGGCTCTCGTGCGGCAGGTCGCCGATCTCGTCGAGCAGCAGCGTGCCGCCGTTCGCGGCCTCGACATAGCCGATCTTGCGCGCGTTCGCGCCGGTAAACGCGCCGCGCTCATAACCGAACAGCTCCGATTGCAGCAGATGCGGCGGAATCGCGCCGCAGTTGACCGCGACGAACGGGCCGTTGCGCCGCTCCGAATGACGATGGATCGCGACGGCCGTCAGCTCCTTGCCGGTACCCGTTTCGCCGAACACGAACACCGGTGCGTCGGTGCGTGCGAAGCGCCGCACCGTGTCGAACAGCCGCAGCATCGCGCTGCAGGTGCCGACGATGCCTTTCTCGTCCGATTCGAGCTGTTCGCGGTCGCGCGCGAACAGGCATTCCATGCCGTATGCATGGCCGACCGTATCGGCGATCCGCTGGTGCGACGCGGGCAACGTGACGTAGTCGAAGCAATAGTCGCGCAACAGCGCGCGCACGTTCGGGGAAGCGGTCTGGCCGACGTCGACGAGCGCGACCCACACGACGTCGCGCATCGACGCACAGGTCGACGCGATGCTGCCGATCGCATCGGCATGGCCGCCGCTCAGGTCGAGAATGCCGCAGGTGATTTCGCCGGGCGTATTGCGCAGCTCGTTCGCATGCTCGACGATCGACACCTTCCAGTCGCGTCGGGCCAGTTCCTTTCGCAGCATGACGGACGGCGACTGCGTCCAGTAAATCAGCGGACGCTGCCCGTTACCGCTTCCCCCGCCGGCGCTCTTATCGCGCGTTATTGGCATATTCATAACGAACCATCACTTTCTCCACTCCGCGAACCGTTCGCGTGCGCTGCGGCCGGCGGCACATGGCTGCCTGTCCGCGCTGCGTTTCCGCAGCTTTGGCGAAGATCGAAACTGCACACGGCGAGAGCCCCCGGAGGTCGAGCCGGATGTCATCCGGCCTCGTTGTCATCGAACTCGAAGGGAACGCGCGGCCGCGGGAGCCACGACGTTCCGGCTTTGATGCGACGCGCCGTCAGGCGGAGCACGTCGGCAAACGGGAAATCCGTCCGCAGGTGCGTTGCGTCGTACACGACAGTCGCGCCCGATGCCGAACCGGATGGCCGCCAACCCGCTCCCGGAATGACCGCCGCATTTCATCCGTTCGTGAATCTACACCCCGTTTCGAGATGGCCGTGTTACCAAAAGATAAACATGATTCAGCCCATTACGCCACCGGTCGGCCCGCACAACACACCTTTGACCACTGAAATTTGATTATCTATGACTATTCCCGTCAATCAGTGGCAAATCCCACTTTTCGGCAAGATCGCTGCGTCCATTGCCCGCGATTTTCTCCGAAATCCCGGAATAAATCCGGACGTCCCGCTCCGCGAGTCGATAATCGCCGCGCGCATGCCCCACCGGCACCGCACGGAGAACGCACGCGCCCGGGTCGTTCGTTACAGCGTCGTAACCAAACGCCAGCGCCGCCGGTCAGGTCCGCAGTGCCGCCTCGCGTTGCCGGGCCTGCCGATCGTGCAGGTTGCCACGGGCCGAAACGCCGTCGCCCGGCGTGAAACCGGCGGTGCCGGCCATCTCCTCCTGCAATGCAGCATAGCCATCCATCACGAAGCGCGTGAGCTCGCCCCGGAAACGCGCCGAGCCGAAGCATTCGGCATTTGCGCGGCACGCGTGCGGATCGAACGAACCGCGCGGCAGTGCTTCGAAGCGGGCTAGCGCGTCGACCAGCGCGTCGACCGTCTGCGCGCGGTAGAACAGGCCCGTTGCACCGGCGCACGGCCACGCGCGCACCGACTCGCGCACGCCGCCCTTCCCGTAAGCGATCACGGGCGTGCCGCACGCCTGCGCCTCGACCGGCGAAATGCCGAAATCCTCTTCCGCCGCGAACACGAACGCGCGTGCGCGCTGCAGGTGGTCGTGCAGCACATCGAACGGCTGGTAGCCGAGCAGCGTGACGTTCGGCCCGGCAAGCGCGCGGATCTTCGCCATTTCAGGCCCGTCGCCGATCACGACGAGACGGCGCTCCGGCGTACGCGAAAACGCGTCGACGATCAGGTCGATCCGCTTGTACGGCACGAGCCGCGACGCGGTCAGGTAGAACGCGTCCTTGTCCGTGCGCATCGACAGATGGTCGACGTCGACCGGCGGATAGATCACCGTCGCCTCGCGCCGGTAGGTCTTGCGGATGCGGCGCGCGATGAAGTGCGAATTCGCGGCCACGCGATCGACGCCGTTCGCCGAGCGCGCATCCCAGTTGCGGATGTAATGCAGCAGCGCCCGTGCGATCGCCGATTTCGGCCCGCGCGCGAGCCCCGCCTCGTTCAGGTACTGGTGCTGCAGATCCCACGCGTAGCGCACCGGCGAATGCACGTAGCTGGCGTGGAACTGGTCCGGGCCGCTCAGCACGCCCTTCGCGACCGCGTACGAACTCGACAGCACGATGTCGTATTCCGACAGGTCGAACTGTTCGATCGCGAGCGGAAACAACGGCAGATAACCGCGGTAGCGCTTGCGCGCGAACGGCAGCTTCTGGATGAAGGACGTGCGCACCGCGCGGCCGCGCAGGCAGTCCCGATCCTCGAGGAAATCGACGAGGCTGTAGATATCGGCCTGCGGAAAGCAGTCGATCATGTGCGCCAGCACGCGTTCGGCGCCGCCAGGCACGACCAGCCAGTCGTGAACGATCGCAATCTTCAAGTACTGCCCCCGGTTCTTCATTCACGTTCGATGTCGGCAGACCGCGCAGTGCGGCCGCCGTGACGTGCCAATTATCGGAAAGCCCCGGCACGGCCGATGTGTGCTACCGCACATTGCGCCGCTGTCGGCGCGCGCATTGCCGTGCAGCACGCCGGCCGCGCGAAACCGAGGCGTGAGTGCGCTTTCGAACAGACCGGCGCGCGCGGCATCCGCATCATGACCATTGCCGCACCGCACGGAACGAACGCGTCCGTGGGGTACAGCGTGCTGAAGGCTTCACGCGAGGACCGCATCATGGAATGGCATTGTTGTGAATTCGAACATCTGAGCGCCGTCGATCTCTATGCAATCCTGCGCGCGCGCAACGCCGTGCTGGTGGTCGAGGACGCACACACGCATCTCGACATCGACGGCAAGGACGCCGGCGCGCTGCACGTGTATGCAAGCGTGCGCAACGGCGACACGGCGGAAGTCGCGGCCTACGCGCGCATCCTGCCCGGCGACGACATCGATCCGGATGTCGTGATCGACAAGGTACTGACAAGCGAGGCGTGTCGCGACGGCGATACGCTCGAACGCCTGATCGAACGCGCGCTGACCGCCGCGCTGGCCGCGTGGCCGGACGCCGCGCTCCGCACACACGTTCCCGCGCCGCGCCAGGCCTTCTACAAACGCTTCGGATTCCGCAAGGCGTACGGCCCGTATCTCGAACAGGGCGCGCCGTTCGTCGGCATGATCCGGCCGGCCGATCGCGCCGCCGGTGCGCTGCGTCAACTGCTGTCCCGGGCCGTTTCGACGCCCCGGCCCCGAAACGAAGACGTGCTCGCCGACGGTCGCGGGCGCAACCGGCTGCCCGCCGATACCGGAGCCAATCGATGACCCGCACCCTTCACCCGGTTCCCGAACCCGACCTTCCGCGCATCCTGCCGGTCATCCTTGCCGGCGGCTCGGGCACGCGCCTCTGGCCGCTGTCGCGCGAGCAGTATCCGAAGCAACTGATCGAGCTGACCTCGAACGAATCGCCGCTGTCGGCGACGGCGCGCCGCCTGAACGGCATCGCGAACGCGTCGCTCGGCGACACGCTGCTGCTGGTGTGCGGCGAACAGCACCGCATCATGAGTGCCGCGCAAGTGGTCGACCGTGCGGCGCCGGCGCGCATCCTGCTCGAGCCGGCCGCTCGCAACACGGCACCGGCGCTCACGCTCGCCGCGCTCGACGCGAGCGCGCTCGCGGACGATCCCGTGCTCGCGGTGATGCCGGCCGATCACGTGATCGCCGATGTCGGCGCATTCCAGGACACCATCGCGCGCGCGGCGCGTTACGCGCAGGAAGGCGCGATCGTCACGCTCGGCGTGCTGCCGCGCCGCGCGGAAACGGGCTACGGCTATATCCAGGTCGGCGAGCCGCGCACGGGCCGCCACGGCGGACAAGGCGGCTATTCCATCGGGCGCTTCGTCGAGAAACCCGACGCGACGCTCGCCGAACGCTACCTGCAGTCGGGCGACTACTGGTGGAACAGCGGGATTTTCGTCACGCGCGCGTCGGTCTGGCTAAAGGCGATCCGCACACTGGCGCCCGCGATTCATGCAGCCTGCGAAGCGGCGTGGCGCGCGGGCGTCGCAGAGGATCCGTTCTTCCGGATCGACGCGGCGGCGTTCGACGCCTGCCCGTCCGACTCGATCGACTACGCGGTCATGGAGCGCCTCGCCGAAAGCAGCGAGCTCGGCATCGAAGGGATCGTGGTGCCGCTCGCGGCCGGCTGGTCGGACGTCGGCACATGGGATGCGATCTGGGAAATCATGCCGAAGGACGATCACGGCAACGTCGCGCGCGGCCCGATCGTGTTCGAGGACACGCAGGACAGCTTCGTGCGTTCGGAGGGGCGACTCATCGCATGCGTCGGGATGAAGGACGTCGTCGTGATCGAAACGCCCGATGCGGTGCTGGTCGCGAACAAGCACGACGTGCAGCGCGTGAAGAACATCGTCGCGCGCCTGAAGAGCGACCGGCGCCCGCAGGCGAGCGAGCACCGCAAGGTGCAGCGTCCGTGGGGGCATTACGATTCGATCGATCTCGGCGAACGGTTCCAGGTGAAGCGGATCGTCGTCGAACCGGGCAAGCGGCTGTCGCTGCAGATGCACTATCACCGCGCCGAACACTGGATCGTCGTACGCGGCACCGCGAAGGTGACGCGCGGCACCGAGACGTTCCTGCTCAGCGAGAACGAATCGACGTACATCGCCGTCGGCGAGGTGCATCGCCTCGAGAATCCCGGCCGGATTCCGCTCGAGATCATCGAGGTGCAATCGGGAAACTATCTCGGCGAAGACGATATCGTGCGCTTCGACGACCAGTACGGACGCGCGGTCGTCGACGCGTTGCCGGAAACGCGTGCGGTGCCGCCCGCTTCGCGGGAACCGCATGAGCGGGCCGTCGAAGGAGACGTCGTGCGGTAAGCGCGGTAAGCGCAGGCCTTGCACGCCGGCGCGCGCATCGTGTCGTCAATCGATGCCGCGCTGCGACCAGCGTGCCTGCCTCAGCGATTCGCGCACGCGCGGCAACTGCGACGTGTCCGCGCCCACCGTCACGCCTGTCGCGAGCGGCTGTACTGCCGCCGCCCCGCACTGCCCCACCTTCGATCCTCCTGCATCCGGGTGGCCCGCGGCGCAGCCTCCTCTGCCACCGCCCACCTGTACCGGCATCCCGCCGATCGCGGACAACCGGTTATCCGCGATCCGGTATTGCGACACGTTTCCCCAAACGCGGATGCCGGCGAACCGCGCGCGCGACACGCGGTTGCCGATCACGGCCACGCGCGTCACCGAGCCCGACCACGTACTGACGTCGATCGCGGCCTGCTGCGTCAGCGGGCGCGGATCGGTGCGCGCGGTCGCGGTCTGGATATCCGAGATCTCGTTGTTCTCGACCAGCACGCCGGACGCGCCGTAGGTCCGGAAGCTGTCCTCCTGCGCGACGAGAATGCCCGCGCTCACCTGCACGTTGCGCACGATGTTGTTCGCGATCGTCACGTCCGCGCCGCCGACCACCGTGATGCCGCGCCCCCACGCATTGCCCTCGAGCGAGTTGCCGGTAATCAGCACGTTGCGGCTGAGCACGCCGTCGCCCTGGTAGCTCACCACGGCAATCATGTCGTCGCCGGTGCCGCGCACGACGTTACCCTGCACGAGCACGTTGCGCGCGCCGTGCGTGATGTGGATGCCGTCCGCCAGCGTCGCCAGCACCTCGTTGCCGACGATCGCGACATCCGCTCCGCCGAACACGAAAATGCCGCCGCCTCCGCCGTCGATCGCGTTGTCGAGCACCTGCACGCCGCGCCCGGTCACTTCGATCTTGGTCGATCTCGGCGTTTCCATCCGCGTCGAGCCGGTTCCTGCCAGCCTGAATCCGACGATCGTCGTGCCGTCGCCGCGCATCTCGATCGTCTGGTCGTCCGGCACGGTCGCGATCAGCGTCGCGCCGTAACCCGACAGCACGACCTGCGCTTGCCGAACGACGAGCGAACGGCCGACGATGTAGCGCCCCGGCGCGAACACGAGCCGCTGGCCGGGATGCAGCGCGTCCAGCGCGCGTTGCAGCGCGTCGGCCTGGTCCGCGCCGTCGCGTGCGGGGTCGACATGCGCATCCGGCACCGTCGCGCGGATCTCGCCCTGCGCCGCGGATGCGGCCGCCGCCGCGGCGTGAGCAGCCAGTGCGGGACTACCCATCGCCCATACGCCGAGCATCGCGCAGCAGAGACGGGAAAGGCATCGGCGTCTACGCATGCCGGCCGCTTCCACGCGTGTCATGCGGCCTGCGGGCGCACAACCGCCCCGCGCCCCGGCCACGACGGAAATCCGGCCACCCGAGCAGCCCCCGTGCGCAACGCGATCAGGTAGACCGCCATCGGAACCGCCACGCCGGCGAGCGTGCCGAGCGCGAGGTGCGTCGCGAGACTGCCGACGCCCGCGCGCATCAGCACGATGCGCACGCCGCCCATCACCACGATATGCATCAGGTAGATCGGCATCGACGCCCACCCGACCGCCGCCAGCCACCCGGCCCGCGCGGGGGACGACGCATACCGGTACGCGAACTGCAGCATCAGCGCGATGCCGGCGAATGCAGCGGGCACGGCCCAGACGCTCGTTGCACCACCCAGGCCGTGCGCCAAAACGACCGCCGCGACGAAGACCGCCGCCGTCACCGCGCATGCCACGGGATGGCTGTGGCGTTCGAGCCATCCCGGCAACGCGCGCGATGCAACGACGCCGGCCACGAAGAACGGCCAGTTCATCAGCGTCGTCGACAGGATGCCCCATTGCGTCGCCGCGCCGACGGCCAGCCCGAGCACCGCGCTTGCCATGAGCACGCCGCGGATGCGCGGCGGCATCGGTACCTGCGCAAATGCAGGCACCCGCCGCGCAAGCAGCCAGACGCCGATCATGCAAAGCATCAGCGCATACAGGAACCAGAACTGCGCGAACGGCCGCCAGCCGATCGCCAGCAGGTCGGCGAGCGTGAATGGATGATTGGTGCCGTGCGACGCCATCGCGATCTGCACCCCGCCTTGCAGGACCGACCACAGCAGGTATGGATAGACGATCGTCCGCACCTTCGACCCCATGAAGCGGTGCGGCGCGCTGCGCAACGAGCCGCAGACGTGCAGCCCGGACAGGAAGAAGAACAGCGGCATGTGGAACGTGTAGATCACGTAGTCGATCCAAGCGAACACGGTATCGGGCAGGCCGGCCGGCACGAGGCCCGACGAGGCGACTCCGCGCAACACGTGTCCGTAGACGACAAGAATGATCCCCGCGCCACGGGCGACGTCGAGGCTGGTTTCGCGTGCGGTCGTAGTCATGTGAGCGGTCGATGCGGCGGCGCCGTCAGGGCGCGCGCGTTGCGAGTGGTCATGAGACGTTCCACTCTATGCATGCCGGCGGCGAAAGACTGTGGGCTGGGCGACAGTTAGCCGATATCGGGCGCATGCCGGATCGCCGCGACGCGCGCGGCTGCGGGCGACGCCCGTTGCGGCCGCTTTGCGAACCACCGGAACACGACAATCAACAGCACGACAGGTACGAAGTTGCGGCCGCTGAACAGGTTCGGAATCCGCAGGATTTCCATCAGCGACACATAAAGCACCGCGTGCGCGCAGCACCAGAAGCCGTTCCCGCTCCGCCACCCCGCGTAGCCGCGACCGAACACCCAGCCGGCAAACGCCGCGTTCAGCAACCCGAACCAGCCCCATTCGTAGAAGTGGACGAAGATGCCCGACGGATTGTTGAACTCGGGGTCGGCGTAGCTGTTCAGGAACAGGTCTAGACTGTCGCCCGAATCGAGCCACGGCTGCAGCGTCGCGCCGACCACCGGGAAGCGCAGCAGCCAGTCGAACGTGAACATCGGATGCCCGCTGCCCCAGCCGAGCACGTTGAGGATCCCGGCGCCGTTGTTCAGCGACGTCGAGTAGTACAGGCCCAGGCGTTCGAGCGCGAAATCGAAGATGTTGTCGTAGATGTTGATGTAGTAGGTTTCCCACGAACGGTTGTATTCGTTCACGATGAACAGGCCGAGCAGCAGCGGAATCGCCGCATACGGCCCGAGCGCCAGGAGCCGCGAACGCTTGCGGCCGAACCGGAATCGCACGACCATCAGCGCGAACGGCAATACCATCTCGATGATCGCAAGCCGTTCCGCGAAGATGAAGCTGCGCAGCAGCGTCAGCACGGTGAGCACGGCCAGGTACGCCTTGTAGCGGTTGAACCCCTTGACCGGCGTCCTGAACACGTAGAAATACAGCGCGACGAACGGCGCCGTCGCCTGCGTGAAGGTGCTCAGGCCGGTGACGCGCCCTTTCAGCTCGATCAGCTCGAACGTGTTCGCCGTGCCGGACAGGAACGACAACAGCACGGCCGGATGCGCGAGGATGCCGCTCATCATCACGAGATAGCCGAACAGCGCGAGCGCGAACACGAAATCGAGCACGCGCGGCGACAGCTCGACCGGCCCGTCGTCCGGCACGCGCCGGAACTGCGCGTCGGTCGCCGCGAACCACGCGGACGCGGTCAGCACCAGCAGGAACAGGCCGCCCGCGAACGCGGCGTAGCCGTCGAAATAGATGCGCGCGATCGACTTCTGATCGCCGAGCAGGCCGATCGACAGCATCGCGTACAGCGGCAGGATGAAGATCAGCACGAGCCGCGCCGGATCCTCCCACCAGTAACCCGCGTAACCGGCAGCCCGGGCGGCGCGCGCCGCCCGGCGCACCGTCGCCGGCTGTCGCTGCCGCACGCGCACGCCGGCCGCCACTCGTTTGTTCATGATGTCCGTTCCATCGCTTCCCGTGCGCGCACCGTGCGAAACCCGGTGCCGCGTATTCGCCGCTCAGCGCGCCGGCCGCCGCGCCGCCATCGCGCCGGCATAGCCGGACGCGGCCTGATGGGTGTTCGCCTCCGCGTATCCGTAGTCGTACCGTCCCGGCGTGCCCTTGAAATCGTTCAGGATCACGCCGCGTACGTCGATATGCGCGTGCTCGAGCCGCCGTGCGCTTTCGTCGAGTTCCGTCAGCGTCGTCACGCCGCTGCGCGCGACGAGGAACACGGTCCCGGCCAGGCGTCCGAGCACCAGCGCGTCCGCCACCGGCAGCAGCGGCGGCGCGTCGATCACGACCATGTCGTAGCGCGACGCGACGCGCTCGATCAGTTCCGCGAGCGCGGGCTGCAGCAGCAGTTCGCCCGGATCGGGCACGACGTTGCCCATCGGCATGAAATCGAGGCCGGGCATCGCGTCGCGCTTGATCGCCTGGTCGAGCGCGTGCGTGCCGGCGACCACATCCGCCAGGCCCGGCGCGCGGCTGTAGCGAAACCGCTCGTGCAGCGAGCCCTTGCGCAGGTCCGCGTCGATCAGCAGCACGCGCCGCTTCGCGGCACCCACCAGCGACGCGAGATTCGCGGCGACGAACGACTTGCCGACGCCCGTTGTCGGCCCCGAGATCAGCACGACGCGGTTCGGTGCGTCGGGCATCGACAATTGCAGCGCCGTGCGGAAATTGCGCAGGCTTTCGAGCGCCGCGCCCTCCGGGGCGCCCGGCGGCTCCGGCTTGCGCGCGGCGCGCCGCCGTGCTCCCTTCGACGGCGGCACGGCTTGCCCGGACACCGGGCTGTGCGGCACCGCCGCGAACACCGGCAGGCCTGTCGACCATTCGATTTCCTCGGCGTCGCCGACCGTGCCGGCGACACGCTGCCGCACGATCACGACCGCCGCACCCGCCAGCAGGCCGAGGATCAGCGACGCGATCACGGCCATCCCGCGATGCGGCCCGGTGGGCGTCTCGGCGACCTTCGCGGCATCGACGATCCGCACGGTACCGGTCTTGCTGGCCCGCGCGAGGATCATCTGCTGGCGCGTGTTGAGCAGGTTCGTGTAGAGCGCGGTATCGACGGCCACGTCGCGCTGCAGCTGCAGCACGCCCTGCTCGACGGTCGGCAACTGCTGGATCTGCTTGCGCACCGTGTCGAGCGAATGCTGTGCGTCGGCGAGCTGCGCGTCTACCGCGACGACTGCCGGATGCTTGGGCATGAACCGGGTCAGCAGCTCTTCGCGGCGTTGCTGCAGCGTCTGCACGCGGGTCTCGATGTCGACCGACTGCTGCCGCAGCGCCAGCCCTTCGTCGCTCGTGTTGACGGTGCCGTGCGACGCACGGAACGCGTTGAAGCGGCTTTCCGCCTGTTCGAGCTGCGCCTTCAGTTGCGGCAACTGCGCGTCCATGAAACGGATCAGCTTGTCGGCCGCCGCGGACTTGCGCTGCGTGTTCTGCGCCAGATACGCGTCGCCGACCGCGTTCAGCACGCGGCTGTCGTGCACGGGATCGGTACCGTCGAGCGTCACGCCGATCATGTTCGACTGCTTGCCGCGCTCCGAGATCAGCGCGTTCTTCTGCAGCCACGCCGTCGCTTCTTCGTCGGCGTAGCGCGTCAGGTCGAAGCGCGCGCCGGGCTCGCCCGCGACGCCGCGCACGAACACGTCGAGCGGCCCCTGCGGCGTCTCGACGTGCAGCGGCTGGCCGACCCTGCCCTGCCATACGGGGCCCGTCCTGCCGAGCAAGCCCGTGCGCTGCAGCGTATAGGCGCCGTCGTTGCCGACGGTCAGCGCGAAACGCTTGCCGAGGAAACGCTTCGGCACGTCGAAGGTCGGTACGTCGATGCGCTCCGTGCCGTACACGTAACCGCCCGGCAGCGGCGACGACAGCCCGTCGGCCGCGTTCACGAACCGCCAGCCGACGATCGGCAGGTAATGCGGCCGCGCGTCGACGGCCAGGTTGGTATCGTCGACCGCGCGCGCCATCACCGCGCGCGATTTCAGCACCTCGATCTCGGTCGACGCATCGGTCTTCAGGTCGAACACCGACGACGGATCGCCCGGCGGCGAGTTCGGCTTCGACTCGGTCGGGCTCTGCTCGACCTGGAACAGGATGTCGGTCCGGTAGACGGGGCGCGCGCAAAGCGCATAGACGGCCCCGGCAAGCACGCCCGCGAGCGCCGTGCACAGGATCAGCCGCCGGCCGCCGACCAGCATGGTCCAGTAGCGGCGGTACGGATAGGACGGCCGCAACGCGGGCCCGTCGTGCGGGTCAGGCAGGGTCAGGGAGTTCATGCAGGATCAGTCCCGTAGGCGCGACGAATCGCGATCGCGAAATCGGTCACGAAGTTCACGGCGAAATGGCCTTGGCCGTCAGCGCACCCTGCGCGGACGACGGAATCAGCAGGTTGACGACACGGCTCCAGCGCACCAGCGACGACGCATCGACGAACACCACGTCGCGACGCTCGAGCGGGAACCGGTCGGCCAGCGCGAACGAGGCCGGCGAACTCCCGTCGAGGTGATAGACCTGCGGCCGGTTGCCGGGCCCGCGCCGCACCACGTATACCTGCCGCGCGTCCGCCGTGTACTGGCTGACGCCGCCCGTGTCGCCGAGCGCTTCGCCGAGGCTCATCCGGCCGTCGGTCAGCGTCAGCGTCGCCGGACGCGACACTTCGCCGAGCACGAACACCTTGCTGTCGCTCGCCGCGCGCACGCGCACGAGATCGCCGTCGTGCAACAGGATGCTGGTCGGGTTGATGCCTGCGGCCAGCATCGCCGGCAGGCTCACCGTCACGGTCTTGTCGCCGCGCGTCACCGACACCCGGGAGCGGTCGGCCGTCGCGGTGAAGCCGCCCGCGCGGTCGATCGCCTCGGGCAGCGTCATCGGCATGTCGTTGACGATCTGCAGCCCCGGCGTGCGCACTTCGCCGTCGAGATAGACGCGCTTGCTGCGGTATGCCTGGACGCGCACCGCGATCTGCGGCTTGCGCACGTATTCGCCGAGCCGCTTCGTCAGCACCGCGCGCGCCTGCGCCTCGGTCAGCCCTGCCACGTGCACGAGGCCCGCATAGGCGAACTGCACGCTGCCGCTCGCGTCCACCGTATAACCGGCCGCGACCGAGCTGGCGCCGACGCCGTCGCCGCCGCCCGTCGTCTGGGTCGTCGGCAGGTTCAGTTCCGGGTGATCCCACACGACGATGCTCAGCACGTCGCCGGGGCCGATCACGTACGGCTTCGGCGTGCCGAACAGCTGGCGGATTTCCGCGTCGACACTGGCCGACTGTGCCGCATGCTGCTGCTCGACGAACGCCGGCGTGATCTCGATCAGATCCTCGCCCGATACGTTCTGAACGCCGTCGAGGCCGCCCGAACCCGATGCGTCGGCACCCACGCGCGCATTCGCGTCGCGTTCGGCAGGCGCGCGATACGTCATGCCCGGCGCCAGCGCGCACGCACTCAGCGCGCACACGGCGGCCGCCAGCGCCACGCGCGACAGCCAGGGCGTGCGTGACAGCAGCCTGCCGGCCGCCGATTCCTTTTGCGTCGTCGTTGACATGGTGTCCTTCCGAAACTGTGCGGTAACCCGCCAAACGCGGCGGGCTCCGGCATTACGCTTGCCAGCGCGGCTCGCCATGCGGCGCCGCGCCTCCCTCGTCACCGCACGTCATTCCGTACGATTCGTCATGAACTGCTCTTCGTCACTTTCGTCGCTTTCATCGCTCGTCTGCATCCTGTCGGCCGGTTTCGCGTGCGCCGCCGATGCGCAATCCGTGCGGTCCGACCCGGCCGACGCGCCAGCCTTCGCATCGTCGGCGCTGATTGCGCCGGCCCCGCTGCAGCGTTCGGCGCAAACCGCGACTGCCGGCATTGCAACCGCGGCATCCGATGCCGCGGAACCGGACCTTGCGCTTCCCGGCATTCGCACCACCGCGGAACCGGCATCGCGCGCCCGCAGCACGCTGCGGCGGCCGCTCGTGCCGGGCCGTCCGAGCCGCCCGAAAGCGGCCAGCGCGCCCGCAGACGACGCGTGGCGCAACGACACGCTGTACGCATCGCCGTACACGACGTCGCCCTATGCAAGGCCGGGCGATCCGGACTGATGCGATCCGGCCGGTCATGCACGGGCGTGACGGCGCCTGCACCGATACACGATTGGACACCGCCGCGACTGGCGCGTCTGTGAGCGAGCCCACCGAACGCCGATCTTCATACGAAGCGGGGATCGCACCCCGTAATCCGCGCAATCGCGACGCGATTCGCGTCACGGACTGCCGACCGATACGTTCGCGTACGGCCGCCCGGCTGCGTCGGATGCCGACGGATCGGCGGCGCGTGCGGCCGGCCAGCCCGGGTCGCTGCCCAGCGCCTGCATGCAGAGATCGATCACGGCGGCCGTTCCCGCCGCGCCGTACAGCGCGTGGTCGACCTGCGGCATCAGGTGCAGGCGCACATGGCGCGAGCGCCGAAACGCGCACTCGACCGCGCCGAAGTGGCGCCGGACGTCGTCGATGCCGGGATCGAGCGCGCCGTATACGAGCATCGTCCACACGTTGCGCTGCGCGAGCTCGCGCATCACGCCGCGCGGCGTACCGGCGCGCGGCTTCCAGCCGACGCGCGCGGCCGCCGCCTTCACCGGCACGCTGATGCGCGCGATACCGTTCGCCGCCACCGCGCGCAGGATCGGACGCAGGTCGCGCCGCTCGGCGACGAGCCGCTTCCAGCGCCGCCAGTCGCGCACCGACAGCCAGTAGCCGCGCACCGAGTTGATCCGCTGCTTCTGCGCCGCTTCGAGCGTGAGCCCGGCCGGCCACACGAAGCGCGCGAGATTGATCGCGATCACGCCGCCGAGCGACGCCGTTTTCACCGCCGCATGCAACGCCGCGTACGCGCCGGAACAGATGCCGGCCGCGATCACGTCCGGATGGCCGATCGCACGCAGCCAGTCCGCCGCCGACGCGACGTCGTCGATCGCCTGCGGCGAATACACGACGCCCGACTGGTCGTCCGGCGCACCGAACCCGCTGTCGCCGACGCCGGTCACGTCGATCCGCAACGTCGTCACGCCGGCCCGCGCCAGTGCGCGGGCGATGCGCACGCCGAAGCGCCCTTCGCCGCTGCGCGGATTCGTCGATGTGTTCGCGATCACGAGCGCCGGGCCGACCGGCGTTGCCGGCCGCGTCTCCGCCGGACGGCACAGCACGCCGACCAGCCGGCCCGGGCCGACCGCGACGACCTGCTCCGTCATGTCGCCCATGTCGAGCGCGACGGCCGACTCGCCGCTCCACGTCCCGACCGTGTGCGGTGAAACGCGGGCGGCGACGGCCGTATCCGGTGCGCGCCCGACGATCCAGTTCACCAGCGCATCGATCGCCGCGTGCGGCAGGCGTGAGCGCGTGCCGTCCAGCATCGTCGTCGGCCATTCGCGGAACGGATCGCACGTCACGTCCACGCTGCGCGCCAGCAACGCGTCGCGCAACGCGGGCCCGTCGCCCTGCTCCGGCTGGATCAGCAGCATCGCGCCGGGCAACGCCGGCGCGTCGCGCACCACGTCGCACAGATCGATAGCCTTAAGCGCATCGACGAAATCGGCCGGGTAGCGATGCCCGAGCACGTTCATGCACGATTCGTCGCGGTGCGCGACACGGATCGCGGGCGGCATCGTATCGAGCCACTGGCGATGCACGAACGACAGCTCGCGCAGGTATGCACGGCCGCGCACGACCGGCGACAGCGCCACCATCGCATCGACGCGCGGCGACGTGTGCCGGCCCGCGCCCGCGGCGGCCAGCATCGCGAACAGCGCACCCGCGCGGAGGCCGACGAGCGTCAGCGCGGTCACGCCCGCTTCGTCGCGCAGCAGGTCGATCGCGCGATGAATGCTGTCGATGCTGGCGGCATGGCGTCCGGCGTCGAGATCGTCGCCCGCGGAATCGCCGGCGCACGGATAGTTGAACCGCAACACCGTGACGCCCGCGCGGGCGAGACGCTCCGCGATCGCTCGCATGAGCTTGTGCGTCCACGCGGCCTCGTGGCCCAGCGATTCGCACAGGATCACGCCCTGTCCCGTCTGTCCTTCGTGCAGCCACCCCACACAGCTGCCGAACGTTATCGGTTTCACTCGGTACTCCTCGGATCGGTATTTGTTATTCCATGCGCACGCGCGCCGGCGGCTCCACCGGCATGCGCGGCTGCGCGATTCCCGCGGCGGGCCGGCGACGGCAGGAACACCGGCTGCGGTCTTCCGCCGCGCCCCTGCGCGGCCCGCTCGCCGTGTTCCATGCGCCGCACTGCCCCACGCGCGAGCCGGCCTCGCGCAAGCGCGCGCCGGCCGGCATGCGTGACATTCGCCGCGTTGCACCGGCTTCATTCGCCCGCGGGCCGGTCGTGCTGCCGGTTGCAGGCTTGGCCTGCATCACTTCCTCCGCGGACGAAACAGTGCGTCTGATTAGATCATTCGGCTCGATCGGCCTTCGGTGCGCCAGCTTACAAATGCATTCATCACCGCGGCGATACAACACGGCGCGCCCTGTCGCGATTCGTTCCGCTCGTGCGAACGGAATCCGCGAACGGTAGGCTCGCGAACAATGCGTCGCCGCACGGCCCGTATCATGGCCGCCATACGATGTGATGCAGCCGTGCCGGCATCGCCGGAACGGGTCGCGAATCCTCGCAGCCGGGTCAGCGCCGACCGGCCGCGCATCCGCACGGCAGCACGCAACCCGCCGCCATGCGATACCCAACGGCGCCGACCGAGCGAATGTCAAACCTCAAGAAGAACTTCCTGCTGCTGCTGACGCTGCAGATTTCGATGTATGCGGTGCCGCTGCTGATCGCGCCGCTGCTGACGCACGCGCTGGGCCCGGAAGGCTATGGCCAGCTCGCGTTCTCGCTCGCGGTCATCGCGTATCTCACCAACTGCACGAGCTACAGCTTCGACCTGACCGCGACACCACGCATCGCGCTCGCCCGCGACGACCGCGCCGAACGCTCGCGCATCTTCTGGGCGACGCTGTACGCGCAGATCGGGATCGCGGCCGTCTGCTTCGTCGTGCTGGTGGTGCTGACGCTCGTGATCGGGCGCTTCGGCGAGGATCGCGACCTGTTGCTGATCGGGTTCGGCATGGTCGCCGGCGTGGCATTCACGCCCGGCTGGTATTTCCAGGGCATGGAGAAGCTGCGCGCGCTCAGCCTGATCCTGTTCGTCGGCCGCGTGCTGAGTCTTCCCGCGATGTTCGCCGTCGTGCACAGCCCGGCGGACATCGATCGCGCGATGATCGTCAACGCCGCCGTGCCGGTGCTGTCGGCGATCGCGCTGGCCGTCTACCTGTATCTCCATCGCGAAATCGACTTCGTCCGCGTCGGCGTTGCCGACATTGCCGAATCGCTGAAAGGTGGCTGGCAGGTGTTTCTCGCATCCACGTCGATCGCGTTCTACGCATCGACCAACACCGTGCTGCTCGGCTTCGTGTCGGGCAACGTCGCGGCCGGCTACTTCGCCGCCGGCGACAAGCTGATCCGCGCGGCGCTCAGCATGCTCCAGCCGCTGAAGGCCGCCACCTATCCGCGCATCAGCTACCTGATGCGGCATGCGCGCAACGACGCGTTCTCGTTCCTGCGCAAGCTGTTCGTCGTGCAGGTCGTGATGGTGCTCGGCATCTCGCTGGTGATTTTCTTCGGTGCGCCGCTGGCGGTGCGCATCCTGTACGGCCCGTCGTACGAACCGACGGTTCACGTGCTGCGCTGGATGGCGTTCATCCCGTTCATGGCCGGCATGACCGACCTGTTCGGCGTGCAGACCATGCTTCCGCTCGGCATGAAAACGGCCTTCACGCGCATCCTGATGTCGTCCGGCATCCTGAACATCGTGCTGCTGCCGGTGCTCGCGAAGTATTTCGCCGAACTGGGCGCCGCCGCCGCCGTGCTGCTCGCGGAGGCTGCTGTTGCCGCCGCGCTCGCGGCCGTGGTCTATCGCGCCGGCATCCCGCTGCTCGGCAGCGCCGTTGCGCGCCGCTAGCATGCGGCCGCACGACGGCGCGGCGCGGGCCGCCCGCGCCGGAAGACTCGAACCCGCGTCACCGGGGAGTTGCTCATGGCAGACCTGACCATTGCAATCTGCAACTACAACCACGGCGCCTATCTGCGTGCCGCGATCGACTCCGCGCTCGCACAGACCGCGCACGGCATCCGCGTGCTGGTGATCGACGACGGATCGACCGACGATTCCCGCGACATCATCCGCTCGTACGGCGAGCGCATCGCGGCGGTCTTCCAGGAGAATCGCGGCCAGGTCGCCGCGTACAACCGCGCGCTCGAGCATGTCGCGACCCGATACGTCATCCTGCTCGACGCGGACGACCTGCTCTATCCCGACGCCGCCGCCCGCGTGCTGGCCGCGTTCGCGGCCGGCGACTTCGTGAAGGTGCATTTCCGGCTCGACGTGATCACGCGGGACGGCGCCGCAACCGGCGTCGCCGTCCCGCAGTCGGGCGTCGACGCGGATTGCGGGCGTCTGCTGCGCGCGGGCTGGCTGTATCCGTCGCCGCCCGCGTCGGGCAACGCGTACCTGAGCGACGCGCTCCGGCGCATCTTCCCGGTGCCCGTCACGGCCGACAACCTGCACGGTGCCGATTTTTATGCGATCTACGGAATCGCGCTGCTCGGCGCCGTCCACATGATCGACACGTCGCTCGGCGGTTATCGCGTTCACCAGCCGGCCGCACACGCCGCCGGCGACGCGAACGGCGATACCGCCGATCTCGCGTTCGCCAACGCGGAAGACGCAGCCACGGGGGCGTCGAAGGCTGAACGCCGATGGTCGATGCTGCGCACGATTGCCCGCTCGCGGCTTCACGAAGCGCTGCCGAGCGAACCGTTCGATTTCTCGATCGAAAAGGCCCGCTTCGCGAGCACGCTGTACCGTGCGCCGCTCGCGCGCCGCTGGCGCTGGTTCCTGTCCGATTCGGACCGTTACTGGCATACGGTGCTGCGCAATCCGTTCTGGCGTCCGTTCAAGAAACTGGCCGTCGCCGGGCTGTCGCTCGCGTGCCTGCTGCCATCGTCGACGCTCAGCGACCGCGCGATCCGCTACATCGCCAATCCGCTCGCACGCGCCCGCAAACCGTCCGATGCGCTCACCGCACGCGATCCGGGATCCCGCGCCGCCGGATAACGACGGGCCCGCCCGATTCGATGCGCACGCAACGAGACGAATCTCCTTCATCTCCACGTTCCCCTTCGCAAACGCCTGTACGCAGGTACTTCTTACCCCGCCGCACAGCCGCAATCGGGAACGATGACCGTCTTTTTGCCACGTCGCGCGACCGTGCCGAATAAAGATCGTACGTATCGGTAGAAACACCGATGCTGTAGTCGGACTACATTCATACCATTAGTCGCTGCTGAGAGTCGCTACATCCGATTCGACAGCGTCGAGCGGCCTGTGCGTCGCCGCCCGCGTTGACCGATCGAGCCCAACCGGCCGTAACGATTCCCCGCCTGGCCTGGCATGCCGACGCACAACCACACTGCATCGCCAGCCGAATGCGTCCGGTGCGAACCCACCGGATGTGCGCAGCTCCAGACATCATTCGAACAACCGGCAATTCGATCATGGAGAGCAACATGCGGGACAAACTCTGGCCGGCCGTCGTGCTGGCAGCGACCCTCTGCACCACCGCCTACGCGGGCGACGCCGATTTCAACTCGCAGGGCGACGCCACCGACGCGTTCGCGTCGTCCGCTGCGCAACGGCGCGCCGACCTGCTCGTGCGCAAGATGACGCTCGACGAAAAAATTCAGTTCATTCATTCGCAATACGAAATGTCCAAGGTGCCGGGCGGCGGCGCCGGCTACATCCAGGGCGTGCCGCGGCTCGGCATTCCCGATCTCAACATGGTCGACTCGGCGACCGGTTCCGGCAGCACGTCGCAGGCCAGCACGACGTTCCCCGCGACGATCGCCGTCGCCGCGAGCTGGGATCGCCGCCTGTCGTACGACTTCGGCAAGCAGGTCGCGATCCAGTTGCGCGCGCAAGGGTTCGGCATGGGCCTCGCCGGCGGCACCAATCTCGCGCGCGAACCGCGAGGCGGCCGCCTGTTCGAGTATCTCGGCGAGGATCCGCTGCTCGCCGGCGACCTGCTCGCCGAACGCACGCTCGCGACGCAGCGGCAGAAAGTCATCGCGAC
Source organism: Burkholderia sp. NFPP32 (assembly GCF_900119325.1). Taxonomy (NCBI): domain Bacteria; kingdom Pseudomonadati; phylum Pseudomonadota; class Betaproteobacteria; order Burkholderiales; family Burkholderiaceae; genus Burkholderia; species Burkholderia sp. NFPP32. The sequence goes on from NZ_FPJP01000002.1 coordinate 353,096, forward strand.
CATCAAGCACTACGCCGGCAACGAACAGGAGCACGGCCGGATGGGCGGCAACACGCAGATCGACGAGCGCACGCTGCGCGAGCTGTACCTGCTGCCGTTCGAGATCGCCGCGAAGCGCGGGCGGCCAGGCAGCGTGATGTGCAGCTACAACCGCCTGAACGGCACGTATGCGTGCGAGAACAATCACCTGCTGAACGACGTGCTGAAGAACGAATGGGGCTTCCAGGGCCAGGTGCAGTCCGACTGGGGCGCGACGCACAGTACCGCCGCCGCGATCAACGCCGGGCTCGACGAGGAAGAAGACGTCGGGCCGAGCGTGTACCTGACACCGGCGGCAGTCAAGCAGGCGATTGCGAACGGCTCGGTGTCGACCGCGCGCCTCGACGACATGGTGCGCCGCAAGCTCGCCGTGATGATCCGCGTCGGCGTGATGGACGATCCGGCCAAGGGCGGCGGCACGATCGATTTCGCGGCCGCGAACCGGTTCGCGCAAGCCGCCTCCGAGCAGTCTATCGTACTGCTGAAGAACGACGGCAACCAGTTGCCGCTTGCCGCGTCTGCGCTGTCGCATATCGCCGTGATCGGCGGCCATGCCGATGCGGCCGTGCTGTCGGGCGGCGGCTCGGGCAACACGCGCGACCCGGTGACGGGTTCGTTCGCGGGTTGCGGCGGCCTGACGTTCGGATCGTCGACGGGATGCAGCTGGTGGCGCAATCCGTGGCTGAAGGTCGACGTACCGATCGTCGCGGCGATCCGCGCGCTCGCGCCGGCCGCGCAGGTCACGTATGCGGGCAACAGCGACCAGCAGTCGCCGTTCCGCGCGTACACGCAGCAGGAGATCGACCAGGCCGCCGCGCTCGCGGGCCGCTCGGACGTCGCGATCGTCGTGGTCGCGCAGCCGGCCGGCGAGGATTTCGGCGAACTGCAAAGCCTGAGTCTCGCGAACCCGTCGAACCAGGATGCGCTCGTCGAAGCCGTCGCGCGCGCGAATCCGCATACGATCGTCGTCGTCCAGAGCGGCAACCCGGTGCTGATGCCGTGGAAGGACCGGGTGTCCGCGATCGTCGAGGCGTGGTATCCGGGCGAAGCCGGCGGCAAGGCGATCGCGAACGTGCTGTTCGGCGCCGTCAATCCGTCCGGCAAGCTGCCCGTCACGTTCCCGGCGCGCGACCAGGATTCGCCGACGTGGGGGCAAAACGGCGCGTTCGACAACGATCCCGTCTACGCGGAGAAGCTGAACATGGGCTATCGCTGGTATGACGCGCGCAACATCAAGCCGATGTTCGAGTTCGGCCACGGGCTGTCGTATACGCACTTCGCGTATTCGGGGCTGTCGGTGTCGCGGCAATGGGACGGCGCGCTGAGCGTCGCGTTCACCGTGCGCAACGACGGGCGCGTCGCCGGTGCGGAAACGCCGCAGGTCTATCTCGGCGTGCCGTACAAGGACGAACCGCCGAAGCGGCTGGTCGGCTGGGAGAAGATCCGGCTGAATCCGGGCGAGGCGCGGCATGTTCGCGTCACGGTGTCGCCGCGGATGCAGAGCGTGTGGGATACGTCGCGCAACGGCTGGCGCGTCGTGCCGGGCGGGACGGTATATGTCGGCGCGTCGTCGCGCGATATCCGGCTGCAGGGCAACTGAGCGGCGATGAATCGACGGGGGCGCCGCACATGACGTGCGCGGCGCCCCCGCATTTGCTCATCTGCTGATGATCTTCACCAGAACCACTCAACCGGCGCTCTGCTCCGGCCGGGCCGAGCGACAGATTTCGGCAAGCACATCGAGACCACGCGCCGGCTCGCGCACGAACGGATTCGACTCGTCCCATGCATAGCCGGCCAGGATCGAGCAGATCATCCGCTTGACTTCCGGCGCCTTGTCGTCATGGAAGACGATGTCCTGCAGATCGCCGGAATACCAGCGTTCGACGAATGCGCGGAACGTATCGATTCCCTTGCGCAGCGGCGTGCCGTAGTCGCGCTGCCAGTCGACCGTCTCGCCGCACAGGTGGCGCTCGAGCGTTGCGACCGCCAGATGGGACGACCGCAGCGCGATCGTCACGCCCGACGAGAAGATCGGGTCCAGAAACTCGCCCGCATTGCCGAGCAACGCGTAACCGGGGCCGTGAAGGCGCTCGACGTTCGACGCGTAGCCGCCAATGTGCCGCACCGGCATCACGAACGGCTTGCTGCCGACGAGGCGCGCCAGCGTGGGTTCGGTCTGCAGCAACTCGCGCAGCAATTCTTCGCGGCGCGTGTCCGGCACGTCGAGGAAAGCGGCCTCCGCCACGCACCCGACCGACGAGCGTCCGTTCGTTAGCGGAATCATCCAGAACCACACGTCGCGCCGCTCGGGGTGCACCGCGATGCAGATCTTGTCGCGATCGGTCGATCCCGCGGGCAAGCGATCCTCGACGTGCGAGAAGATCGCCGCGCGCATTGGCAGCCGCGTCGGCGCCTCGAGGTCGAGCAGGCGCGGCAGCACCCTGCCGAATCCGCTTGCATCGAGCACGAACGACGCGTGCACGCGGTAATCGCTCCCGGCTTCGTCCACGACATCGAGCGTCGGGCGATCGCCCGGCACAAACGCGCGCACCGTGTGACCGAATCGGACGTCGGCACCTTGCCGAGCCGCGCAGCGAATCAGCACGTCGTCGAACGTGGCGCGCTCGACCTGATACGCCGTCCCCCATCCTTCCGTAAACTTCTCGCGAAAATCGAACGACGACATCCGGTCGCGATGCACGAAGTACGCGCCGTTCTTGAACTGGAACCCTGCCTCGACGACCGCCTGCAGCATGCCGGCCTCGTCGAGATAATCCATGCTCTGCGGCAGCAGGCTTTCGCCGATCGAGAAGCGCGGAAAGTGCTGGCGCTCGAGCACCAGCACCGACCGTCCGGCCTTGCGCAACAGCCCCGCTGCAACCGCGCCGGCAGGTCCTGCGCCGATGATCGCTACGTCGACCGATTCCGATTTCATTTCATTCATGCTCGCCTTCCATCCCGGTTCATCGGGCAGGTTGATTCTTTGCGCCGCAATTCGGCGATGCAAACTACAATAACCGTTCAACAAAAGATACCAACGAGAAGCACATGACAGCTTATCGCACGCGCACGTCCACTTACGTTCCCGAAACCGCATTCGGCATCTGGTTTCTTCGCACGCACACCTGGGAACATCATGTGCTTCGCGTGGCCATCAACGATCTGAAGCGGCTCGTCGCGGCGCCGTTGCCGAAGTCGCCCGTCATCCTCGATGCCGGCTGCGGACAAGGCAAGTCGTTTCGCTTGCTGAACGACGCGTTCGCTCCCGGCAAGATCGTCGGGATCGACTGCCACGACGAATCGCTTGCGCATGCGTCGGAAGCAGCCCGGCACTGCGGCACCCTCGTCGAATTGCGGCATGCCGATTGCGCAAGCATTCCGCTCGCCGACGCAAGCGTCGACGTCGTTTTCTGCCACCAGACCTTCCACCATCTCGTCGAACAGGAACGTGCGCTGGCCGAGTTCCATCGGGTGCTGAAGCCGGGCGGCGTACTGCTGTTCGCCGAGTCGACCGACGCCTATATCAAGTCGTGGGTCATCCGGCTGTTGTTTCGACATCCTATGCAGGTCCAGAAAAGCGCGGACGGCTATCTCGCGATGCTGCGTGAAACCGGCTTCGCGTTCGACGCCCGAAACGTGTCGTTTCCGTATCTGTGGTGGAGCCGCGCGAATGACTTCGGCCTGCTCGAACGCATCGGCCTGCACAGCCCGAAGCCCGGCAAGCGTCGCGAGACGCTCGTCAACGTCGCCGCACGCAAGCCGGCCTGAACGGGGCCCGCCATCGGGCGGCCCTCGTTCAGGCTCGCCCGCCGCGCGTCAGTGCTTCAGCGTCACGACCTCGCCCGTCAGCGCCACGCCAGCCACGAATGCGCCCGCACCGCAGGTAAAGTCGGTCGTACTGCTGCGCAACACGTTCCGGTAGTTGCTCTTGATCCCGACGACAGCGTTGCCGCCCTCCTTCCGTGCTCGCGCCTGAAGCTCGAGCGCCGCCGACAGGAACACATGCTGGCACGCGGCCTCGTCGCTCTTGCCGAACGCGTTGGTTTTCTTGTTGGTCGCGAAGGTGCCGTACGACTTGACGATCTTCGGGTGCGACTGATCGCCGAAATAGAGCGCGACATCGCCGCCGAGCGTGTCGCCCTCGCTCGTCAGCGCGCTCTCGATCGGATAGTTGCCGACAGAATCGCGCGCATGAGCCTGCGACATCGCCAACGTGGAGAAGAGCAGCGCGAATGCAATCCGGTACTTCATACCATCCTCCGTGTCATTGCTTGTCGAGCAACACGACGTCGCCGGACACAGCGATCGCGCCAGCGCTGCCGCTCACGCCGCAGGTGTACTCGGTCGTCGAATCGGAACGCTTGTCGTGAAAGCGCGTCGTCACGTTGATGACCGCATTCCCGCCATGATTCTTCGCATATTCGCGCAGACGGTCCAGCGCCGTGCTCAACGCCTGTTCGCACGTCGGCTGTTCCGCGTCGGTCGCACGCCGCACGCGCACCGACTCCGAACGCGGGCCGATGCTGGTCTTCACTGCCGGATGAGCTTGCGTCCCGAAATACAGGCTGACACCCGACGCATCCTGCGCCGTCGCCGACGCGGGCAGCGGCAGCGAACGCACCACGGTGCCGCAGCCCGTCAACAACGTCGCCGCGATCAGCATGCCGGCCAGATGTGCTTTCTGCTTCATTGTTCTTGTCCTCTCAGCTCAGTAGGTTCACTTCAATTGCCTTTCCAGGCATCCAACAACACACTTGCGCAGCTTCCGCCGAACCCAAACGAGATCGACAGCGCGCGCTCGATCCGCGCGGTGCGTGCTTCGCGCACCAGCGGCATCCGTCCGAGTGCCGGATCGGGCTCGCCCTCGACCGCCGTGCCGGCAACGAAGCCGTCACGCATCATCAGGATCGTGTAGATCGCCTCGTGGGCCCCGCTCGCGCCGAGCGGATGGCCGGTCATTCCTTTCGTCGACGAAAACGGCGGCACGTTGCCGCCGAACACGTCGGCAAGCGCCTTCAGCTCCTCGACATCGCCAAGCGATGTCGACGGCGCGTGCGTGTTCACGTAATCGGGCAGCCGTCCGCCGCCTTCGATCGCCATGCGCATCGCACGCGCGATCCCCGCTGCGTGCGGCGTTGCCATGCCCGCGCCATCCGTGCCCTGGCCGAACCCGGTCAGTTCCGCGTAGATTCGCGCGCCGCGCGAGCGTGCGTGGTCGAGCGACTCGAGCACGAGGATGCCCGCCCCCGAAGCGATCACGAAGCCGTCACGGCCGCACGCGTACGGCCGCGATGCCTGCGTCGGCGTGTCGTTATAACCGGCCGACAACGCGCCCATCGCGTCGAACATCAGCGTCATGTTGTCGTGGAGCGCCTCGCTGCCGCCCGCGAGCACGATGTCCTGGCAGCCCGACCGGATCAACTGCATCGCATGCCCGATCGCCAGCGCACCGCTCGTGCACGCGGAAGACGGCGAGTAGGACACGCCCTCGATGCCGAACAACTGCGCGACGCACGCCGACGCCGTGCTGCTCATCGCACGCGGAACGATATAGGGCGGCGTCTTGTCGATCCCGCGCTGCACCGCGATCGCCATCGCGTCGTCGTAGTCGGCCATCGAGCCGATGCCCGAGCCGATGATCGCGCCGGCGCGCGGCGAGCGCAGCGTCGCGGGATCGAGTCCGGCATCGCGGAGTGCCGCGGCGGCGGCATGCGCGCCGAAGCGGGCGGTATCGCCCATGAAGCGCTCGTGCTTGCGCGCGAACGGCGCAGCCGCATCGACACTGGCGACGCCCGCGACCTGGCTGCGGAAACCACGTGCGCGCCAGCCGTCGACGCGACGGATAGCGGAGCGGCCGGCACGCAACGCGGCCGACACGTCGTCGAGCGAATTGCCCAGACACGACACGATGCCGAGCCCCGTGACGACGACGCGCGCCGGCGCGTAACCGGTTGCGCTCACGCGACGCCCCTGCGGAAGATCAACGACGTGTTGATCCCACCGAAGGCGAAGTTGTTGCTCATCGCGAACTCCGCGTCGATCGCGCGCGCGCCGTCGACGATGTAGTCGAGCGAAGCACAAGCCGGATCGACGTTATCGAGGTTGAGCGTCGGCACGTACCAGTTGCGCTTCATCATCTCGATCGTCCACCACGCCTCGAGCGCGCCGCACGCGCCGAGCGTATGACCGACATAGCTCTTCAGCGAACTGATCGGCATGTTTTCGCCGAACACCGATGCCGTCGCATGACTCTCGGCGACATCGCCGCGATCGGTCGACGTGCCGTGTGCATTCACGTACGCAATCGCCGCCGGATCGAGCGACGCGTCGCGCAGCGCCAGCCGCATCGCGATCGCCATCGTTTCGGCGGTCGGCTGCGTAATGTGTCCGCCGTCCGAATTGCAGCCGAAGCCGACGATCTCGGCATGGATCGTCGCGCCACGCGCGAGCGCATGTTCGTATTCCTCGAGCACCAGCGTCGCGGCCCCTTCCCCGACGACCAGACCGTCGCGGCCGACGTCGAACGGCCGCGGCGTCAGTGCGGCGGCATCGTTGCGCGTACTGGTGGCATACAGCGTGTCGAACACCGCGACGGCCGGCCCCGACAACTCCTCGGCGCCGCCGGCGAGCATCAGTGCCTGCTTGCCGGCCGCGATCGCCTCGTATGCGTAACCGATCGCCTGGCTGCCGGACGCGCACGCCGACGACGCCGGCACGATGCGGCCCTTCAGATCCCAGAACAGGCTGACGTTGACGGCCGTCGTATGCGGCATCATCTGCACGTAGCTGTTCGACGTCACGTCGCGCATCGAGCCGGTCTCGAGCATCGTGCCGAACGCACGGATCGGCTCGACCGAACCCGACGACGAGCCGTAAGCGACGCCCATCCGGCCGTCCTTGATCGACGGATCGTCAGCGAGCCCGGCATCGGCAAGCGCGAGTTCGCTCGCCCGCACCGCATACAGCGACACCGGCCCCATCGACCGGGTCTTCTTGCGCGGGTACCATGCCGGCGCCGCGAAGCCCGGCAGCGGACACGCGAGCCGCGTATGCAGCGACTCGTAGCAGTCCCACTCCTGCATGCGCCGCACCGCGTTGCGCGCGCCGCGCAGGCGCGCCTCGATTTCCGGCCACGTTTCGCCGAAAGCGGTCACGCCACCCATTCCCGTCACGACGACTCGCTTCATCACACCATCCCGCCGTTGACGCCGATCACTTGCCGCGTCACATAGGCCGCCGCATCGGACATCAGGAATCCGACCACCGCCGCCACTTCGTCGGGCTGGCCGACACGTCCCATCGGCACGGTCTGCAGCGCGTGCTCGAGCGGTACGTCATCGAGCATGCCGGTGTCGACGAGGCCGGGGGCAACGCAATTGACCGTGATGCGTCGCGACGCCAGTTCGACCGCGAGCGCCTTGGTCGCGCCGATCAACCCGGCCTTCGCCGCGCTGTAGTTGACTTGCCCGCGATTGCCGATGACGCCCGATACCGACGCGATCGTCACGATGCGTCCCCCGGCGCGCAACCGCACCATCGGCATCGTCAGTGGATGGACGACGTTGTAGAACCCGTCCAGCCCGGTCTCGATCACGACGTCCCAGTCCTCGTCCGTCAGCGCGGGAAACGCGCCATCGCGCGTGACGCCGGCGCTGCACACGATGCCGTAGTACGCGCCGTTCGCTTCCACGTCAGTCTCGAGCTGCTGCCGACAGGCCGTGCGGTCGCGCACGTCGAACTGCAGCACGCCCGCCGTGCCGCCCTGCTCGCGGATCGCGGCCGCGACGGCTTCCGCCTGGTCGCGACCGCTGCGGCAGTGAACCGTCACGGAGAAGCCGTCCGACGCGAGGCGCATGGCAACGGCCCGGCCGATACCGCGGCTCGCGCCGGTCACGAGTACTCGCCGAGTCATGAGTTGAAACTCCCTTCGATAAAAGACTGAAAATCGTCCGGCTGGTACACCTTGACGATCGCCTCCGCGCAGCACCGATCGCCTGCATGGATCGCGCATTCGTAGGCGCCGTGCCCTTCGTCACCGCGCAGCAATTCGCGCGCGGTGATCCGCAATGCCGTGCCGGCGTCGAACGCGGCCCGGTGCGCGGTGTAACGGTTCGCGCCGAGCAGCACGCCCGGTTTCGCTCGCCCGCCCGCATGCCGTGCGAGCAACCCGACGTGCGCGGCAATCGCCTGCGCCATCAGCTCGATACCGATCCACGCCGGCATCGCACCGTCGTCGCCGGCATACCAGGCATCGTCGCGCACGCTCGCGGCCACCTCGATCGCCGTTTCCGAACAGCGTTCGATCGCGTCGAGCAGCAACATCGTGCCGCGATGCGGCAGCACGTCGAGCACGTCGCAAACGGCGATCTCCGCACCGTCGTGCAACGTTTCGGTTAGCGAACCGGTCTGCATGTCAGTTCCCCAGGATCAGGCTGGCATTGCTGCCGCCGAAAGCGAACGAATTGCTCATCACATACTGTCCCGATGCCTCGCCGGCCAGCCGGCGTTCCGTTTGTACGAAATCCAGCGCCGGCAACGCCGGATCGGCCTCGCCGTCCCAAACGTGCGCCGGCAGCGACAACCCGCGGGCGAGCGTCAACCAGCCGAATGCGAGTTCGGTCGCGCCCGCCGCGCCGAGCAGGTGCCCCGTGAGCGGCTTCGTTCCGCTCGCGGGTACGCCGGCGGGAAACACCCGCGCGGTCACGCGCGCTTCCATCTCGTCGTTCAGGCGCGTTGCCGTCGCATGCAGGTTCACGTAGCCGATCGCAGACGGTGTCACGCCCGCGTCGGCGAGCGCCGCGCGCAGCGCGTCCTCCGCGCCGAGTCCGGCCGGGTCCGGTGCCGAGATGTGATGCGCGTCGCTCGATTCACCGACACCGGCAAGCCGCACCGCGGCTTCGTCGCGGCTCATCACGAACACGGCCGCGCCTTCGCCGATATTGATCCCGCATCGGTTACGGCTCATCGGATTGGTCCGCGTCGGGCTGACCGATTCCAGCGACGCAAAGCCCTGCAACGTCATCTCGCACAGCGTATCCGCGCCGCCGACGATCACCGCATCGCACAGGTTCAGGCGCAGCAGGCGACGCGCCGCCGCGAACGCCTTCGCGCTCGACGTGCAGGCAGTCGACACCGTATAGGCCGGCCCCGCCAGGCCCAGCGCCGCCCGTACGAACGGTGCGGCGGTCCCGATTTCCATCTGCCGGTAATCGAATCCGGGCGGCATCGCGCCGGTCGCCGCTCGCTGCGCGAACGCGTCCTCGGCCGCGCGAATGCCGGACGTGCTGGTGCCGATCACGACGCCGATCCGGCGCGGCCCGTGACGCGCCACCACCGCATCGACGGCAGGAGCGATCTGCGCGAGCGCTGCCAGCAGCAGGCGATTGTTGCGGCAGTCGAAATGCGCCAGCTGTGCGGGCGGCGCGATATCGAGCGGCGAGCACACCTGCCCGACCCAGCCACGGGAGGGTTCTGCCGCGTGCGGGCCCATGCCTGGCGACATGCCGGTGCGAAGTGCATCGGCGATCTCGTCGACGGACCCGCCGAGCGCATTGACCATGCCGAGTGCCGACAGATAGACGGGCGCCTGTGTCAGGTTCATGCGCGATTCTCCGTATGGGACGGTGTCGCGAGCGGCGCGAACAGTACCGAAAACACGATGCCCAACGCGAGCGTCGTACCGAAGCTGCGCAATGCCGGCATCGCACTCACGCCCAGCATGCCGAACGACAGCAGCGTCGTCGCGGCGGACAGCAGCACGCCGGTCCAGACGGCGCCGAGATCGGCCGCGTCCCGCATACACCCTTCGCGCAGGAATACTGCATAATTCGCGCCCACGCCAAGCACCAGCATCAGCGCAAGCCAGTTGAACAGCGTAAGCGGCACGTTCGCATAGCCGAACACAGCCAGCGTCAGGCCGATCGCCAGCACGACCGGCAGCGTCGTCGCAAGACCGCCGCGCACGCCATAACGCCACGCCAGCAGACCGGCGACCACGACGAGCGCGCCGGCGAGCCACAAGCCGCTGTCGACGCGGTACGCACCGAACAGCCTCGACACGCTCGCGGCCTTGTCGACCCATGTCACGCCCGGCAGGCCGCGCGCGATCGCTTCGAACGACGCGACGTCCGTCGCGTCGGCCCGTTCGGGAATCGCAATCGCCGCGTACACGGGATCGCGCTCGCCAACCTTGCCGAGCCACAGATGGCGGAACGGCGCCGACCATTGCGCGGCCAGCCACGTATCGACCGACAACGATGCCCGTGCGTCGCGAGCGAACGCGTCAATCCACGCATGCGCGACATCGTCGCGGAATCCCGCCTGTTCGAGCGTCGCGCGCAACGCCGCCGGATCCGCGAACACGCGTTCGGCCAACACCGCGCGATTGCGCGCCTGCTGCCGCGCCGACGGCACGAATGCCGCGATCGACTGGACCCGGCCGACATGCAGCGGCGCCAGCGACGCGACGAGCGAGGCCGATCGTTCGAGCACGTCTTCCGGTGTCGCGCCCTGGACCACGAAGAATCTGGCCGTGTTCTCGAGGCCGACCGCCGCGCGAATTTCGCCCTCCTGGCGCACCAGGTCCGGATCGCGCTGGATCAGCAACTGGATGTCGTCGTCGCTACGCAGCGCGATCCAGCCCGGCACCGCGACGAGAGCGAGCAGCACCGCGGCCGCCATCGCACGCCGCCCGCCCAGCACGGATCGCCAACCTGCCAGCACGCGCGCGGCACACGCAAACACGCGTGCAGGCGTTCGCTTCGGCGCCTGTGTGAGCATCAGCGGCAGAAACCCCGTTACGGCCGCGAACGCGGCCGCAATGCCGACCATCGCGAAGCAGGCGATCTGCTTCAGTGCCGGAAACGGCACCCACATCAGGATCGCGTAGCCGAGCAGGCTCGTCGCGAGCGCAACCGCGAGCGCAGGTCGCACGGCAGCCGCGCCCCGTCGCGCGTCCCACTGCTTTCCGGCGGATAGATGAACGACGAAATACTGGATCGAATAATCGACCGCTTCGCCGATCAGGCTCACGCCGAACACGAGTGTCAGGAGATGCAGCTTGCCGAACACGAGCAGCGTCGCCGCGAGTGCGCAGGCGATGCCGAACGCCGTGGATGCAAACGCCAGCACCAGCAGGCGCGGCGTGCGGAACACGCTCGTCAGCAGCAATGCGATTCCGATGAGCGACACTGCGCCGATCACGTGCACGTCGCGCTCCGCGCTCGCGCGCGCGGCTTCCGCGTAAAACACCGCGCCGGCACGATCGATTCGCGCGCCCGGATAATCCGTGCCGACCGAGCGCTCCGCATCGGCGGTCGCGTCACGCACCGCCCGCTGGACTTTCGATTCGTATGCCGAACCGGCAAGCGACGTCATCACGAGCACGCCCGTGACGCCGTCGCTGTGCGACACGAGCATCCCGTCCTCGAGCGCGAGATTCGACGTTGCCAGCGGCAGGCCCGCGAGCCAGTGCTGGAGCCAGCCGAACGGATCGTCCGCGACGGCGGTCGGCAGGCCGTCGGCCGGCGGCCCGTAAAGTCGCCGGGCCAGCCGGTCGGCAAGCGCTGCGTCGCCTCGTTCGAGCGACGCGCGATCGGCCTCGGTCAGCAATCCGAAGCGGGCCGGCAGATAGGTCGCCGCGATCTGCGACACGTCGAACGGGGGCACCTCGACCGTCACCGAGCGAAACGCACCGCTATGCGCGAGCCGGGCACCGAACTGCTTTGCGGCGACTTTCGCGCGCGCAGCGTCGCGGTCGGTCACCAGATAGACGGTGCGGCCGCCGAGCATGTTGCCGATCGTCTCGACCGCCTTCTCGGCCACCGGATTCGCCTCGGTCGCGGGCAGCAGCGCCAGCAGGTTCGTCTGCAACGGCGACGGCCCCATGAAACGCCAGATGCAGTAAAGCACGACGACGAGTGCGACCAGTGCCCACGCGGCGCAGCGCAGCCGGCGCCGGACAAGCCTGGCCGGGACGTCGATCGCGTCGCGCGTTTCGCTCATCAGCGCGTCCCCAGCCACGCGCGCTCGGCCGGCGCGGGACCGTCCACCGGCGTCGCCCGCGTGAATTCGAGCGTGGTTACGTTACCGTTCGCGAACGTCATGTCGAGCCGGCCGAGATACGTGCCGCCGCCCATCTCGATCGTGCGGACCGCCTGCGCGAGCTGCGGCTGGTTAGGTCGAAGGAGCATCCGCCAGCGTTCGCGCGTGCCGCTCGCTTCGACGTCGAATTGCGCGTACAGCGCCGACAGATCGCCGCCGAGCATGTCTCGCATCATCCGCGACACCTGCGCGACGCCGCGGCCGTTGCCGCTCGGCGCGACAAGCCGGCCATCGGCCCCGACTTCGCGCACGCCGCCATCGGTAATCACGTAGGTCGCCTGGTACGGCGTCTGGATCCGCCACACGACACCCGACGCTCGATCGAACAGCATCGAGCCCGTGCTGACGAGCGGCTGCTTCATCGCCGCGAGCGTCTGGGTCTGCCGAAAATCGGCGCGGATTGCGCCGACTCGCGCCAGCCTCGCCGCGATGTCGGACACGAGCGCGGTGTTCTCGGGCCGCGCCGCAGCCGGCGCTGTCGACGCGGCCGGAGCCGCGTGCGCAATACCCGCAACGAACGTCGCGCATACGCCGAGCGCCGCGAGAAATCCCCGGTAGCCACTGTTCGTCGTCATCGCGCCTGCACCCGTTCGATCAACGCTGCCGGCGAAACGAACTGCAACTCCCGCGTCGCGGCGTCGATGGCCAGCTGGACCGTGTACCCTTTCGTCAGGCGCTCGCCCGACCCGGCATCGACGATTTCGTAGCCGATCCTCAGCCGGTTCTCGAATTCGAGCAGCGTTGTGCGCACATCGAGCTGCTGGCCGTAGGTCGCCGGCCGCACGTACTTCAGGTGCGCTTCGACAACCGGCCACATGTAACCCGACGCCAGCATTGCCGGATAGTCGTAGTCGATCATCCGCAGCAACGCCGCGCGCCCGCTTTCGAAATACTTCAGATAGTGGCCGTGCCAGCAGACGTTCATCGCGTCGACGTCGTGAAACGGGACTTCGACACGGGCCGTCGCCGTCAGCGGCGCTCCCGGCGCATTCATGCGGCCTCCCTGCAAGACGATGCACCGATCGGGTCGCAGGCGGCGAGCCGGGCAGTCAACGCGCGCAGCTCGGCTTCCAGCGGCCGGTCCTCCACCACCAGCGGCGAACGGCTGCCCACGTCGTCGACGAACGCGCGCAGCGCGGGCGACAGGTGCGTGCCGGCGGCATCCCGCTGGCGCAGCCGCACGGCCTGCACGGTCGCGAGCACATGCGCCGCTGCAACCTGCTCCGTCAGCGCGAGCACGCGCAGGCAATCGCGCGCCGCGATCGTGCCCATGCTCACCTTGTCCTGGTTGTGCGACTCCGTGGAGCGCGAGAACACGCTCGCCGGCATCGTGTGCTTCAGCGCTTCCGCCGTCCATGCCGATGCGGAGATCTGCACCGCCTTGAAGCCATGATTGATGGCCGCGCGATCGCCCGTCGCGCCCGTCAGGTTGCGCGGCAAGCCGTTGCTGAACTTGTCGTCGACGAGCAGCGCGAGCTGGCGGTCCATCAGGTCCGCGAGATTGGCCACCGCCGTTTTCAGCGCGTCCATCGCGAACGCGATGTGACCGCCGTAGAAATTTCCCCCGTGCAACACGCTGCCGTCGTCAGGATCGATCAACGGATTGTCGTTGGCGCTGTTCAACTCGTTCTCGACATCGCGACGCACCCACGTCAGCGCGTCGCGCGTCACGCCAATCACATGCGGCGCGCAGCGCACCGAATAGCGATCCTGCAGACGGTGCCCCGGCGTGTCGTCGCGACCGGCCAGGTCCGCGCGTATCCAGGCCGCCGCCTCGGCCTGCCCGGCATGCGGCTTCGCGTCGAACAGCCGCGCGTCGAAGTGCGCGGCGCGGCCGTCGAGCGCGACGGTCGTCAGCGCGGTCAGGCGCGCGGCGATGCGCGTCAGGTGGTCGGCGCGCGCGAACGCGAGGCAAGCGAGCCCCGTCATCACCGCCGTGCCGTTCATCAGCGCGAGGCCCTCCTTCGGCGCCAGTTGCAGCGGCGCGTGGCCGATCGTGCTCCAGACATCGCGCGCCTCGCATTCGGCGCCGTCGAACAGGACGGTGCGCTCGCCGGCCAGCGCGGCCGCGACATAGGACAACGGCGTCAGGTCGCCGCTCGCGCCGACGGAACCTTCGGACGGAATCCGCGGCAGGATCCGATGATTCACGAGGTCGGCCAGCCGTTCGAGCAGCATGAATCGCACTCCCGAATAGCCGAACGCGAGCGAATTGAGCCGCGCGGCGACGATCGCCAGCGTCTGCTGCGCATCGAACCAGTCGCCCATCCCGCACCCGTGATAACGCGTCAACTGCAGCGGCAGCGCCTCGACGAGCGCCGGCGGCACGTCGACAACACACGCGTCGCCGTATCCGGTGGTCACGCCATACAGGATCCCGCCGCCGGCGAGGTAATCGCGCAGCCGCGCCGCGCCGCGCTCGATGCGCTCGCGCCAGCCGATATCCGCATTCAGCTTCACCGGTGCGCCGCCGCGGGCGATCGCGACGACATCCTCGATGGTCAGATGCCGTGCGCCGATCACGACCGGCGCATGGGCCGTTTCGGACCGCGCCGCGGCGGGTGCGTGCAATTCGTCGGTCACGTTATGTTCGGCCACGCGGACCTCCATCGGGCCGCGCCCAGAAATCGAAGAAATTGAACCATTGGTAGGGAGCCTTGCGGCAGTAATGCTCGAGCCGTTCGGCATAGCGCTGCGCCCATGCGGCCACATGTCCCGAGCGGTCGCGGCGCGGCAGCTCGATGCGATCGGCGAACGGTTCGAAGTAGAGCCGGTAACCTCGCCCCTCTTTCAGACAGAAGAACAGGTAAACCGGGCATTCGAGCGCGTGCGCCAGGATGTACGGCCCCTGTGCAAACGGCGCGGCGGCGTCGAGAAAGCACGCATCGACCGTCTTGCCCGCATCGTGCGGCGGCACGCGATCGCCGACGATCACGAGCAGTTCGCCCGCATCGATGCGCGACTGCATCATGAGCGCCGTGTCCGGCCCGAAATCCGTCACCTGGACGAGTTGCTTGCCGAAATCCCGGCTCGTCTTCGCCAATATCTCGTTGAAGCGCTGCGCGTGCTCCGTATAGACCACCGCTGTCACTTTCGTATGCGCGTCGCGCAATGCAAGTGCCCGCGTCATCTCCAGATTGCCGAGATGCGCGCCGATCACGAGCGCGCCGCGCCCGCTGGCGGCCAGTGCATCGAACGCCGACGCGTCGTCGAAGCGAACGTCGAATTCGTCGAGCCGGCCGGACCACGCGACGAACTTGTCGAAGCCCGATTGCGCGAACGCGAGCATGTGCCGGTACGCGGTGCGCCAGCCCGGACGCGGTGCCGCGCCCACGCCGCCCGCCCCGCGCAGGCGCGTGAAATAGGCGTTCGAAGCGACGCGCGCGGCGCGGTTGGTCAGCACGAAGTAGCCGACGATCGGATACAGCCACATCGACGTGATACGCGTGCCGAACCAGCGGCAGCTCAATGCCAGCAGCGCCATCCCGACGCGGCTGCCGCGTTCCGGCATGCGCCACCACGACTGCGCCCGGCCCGCGCCCGGCGAGCCGCGTCGCCGGCACAGCCGACGCGCGATCAACCACGGTGCGCGTGCCAGCATGCCCAGCGCCAGTCGCGTATGGCTCGCGCTGATGCGCACGTTATCGCGCAATACATCGAAATGCGACACGCCGTCTTCCGGATAAACGACACGCGTCGGAATCGTCCGGAACGTCATGCCGCGCCAGTGAAGCCGTACCAGCACCTCGCTGTCGAACGCCATCCGCTTCGGCATCGGCACCGTGTCGATCAATGTGCAGACCGCATCGACCGGATAGAGGCGGAATCCGCACATCGCGTCGGGAATATCCAGCGACAGCGTCTCGATCCAGACCCACACGTGCGTCAGATAGCGGCCGTACAGGCGCGCTTTCGGCACGCTTGCATCGAAACATGGACGGCCGAGCACGACCGCGTCCGGTTCCGCTTGCGCGGCCGCGACGAACTTCGGCACATCGGCCGCGTCATGCTGCCCGTCGGCGTCGATCTGGATCGCATGCCGGTAACCGCGCTCGCGCGCCGCGCGCAATCCGGCCATCACCGCCGCCCCCTTGCCGCCATTCACCGTCAGCCGCAGCAAGGTCATGCAGTCCGCATACCGCACGGCCAGCCCGGCCAGTGTCTGCTGCGTCGGCCCGTCGCTGCCATCGTCGACCACGATGATCGGCAGCCCGTGCACGGCAAGCCGCGCGAGCGTATCGCCGATCGCGTCGCGATGGTTGTAGATCGGGATGACGATACAGACGCCGGTCATTGCATCGCCTCGCCATAAACGAGCGTACCCGACGTGCATTCGCGCGCGCCGCGCCGGAACGCAAAGCGCACGCATCCGCGTGCCGGATCGTGCGCGAGGCGCAGTGCGAGCACGGCGCCCGGCGGAACCGGCGCCTTGAACTTCAGATGATCGATCGAGCGGACCGCGAGCGCTGTATCGAACGCGCGGCCGGCAAGCCGGGCGGCCCAATCGATCTGCACGACGCCGGGGAGAATCGGCATGCCGGGGAAATGACCATCGAAATGCGCGAGCGCCGCCGGCACGCGCAGTTCGTAATGCAGGCTGTCGGCGTCGAGCCACTCGGCCAGCAGTTCAAAACCCTCCGCCGTCGGTGCGAACGCGGCCGCGAGCGTCGACGCCGGCAGCTTGCCGCGCGCATCGAACGGCATCGTGCAGCGGAACCGCCAGTAGCGCGGCAACGCGGCTGCGTCGAAATACTCGCCGAGGTCGTGCCGCAACGCCGCGGCGAGTGCCACGCGGCCGTCGGTCTTCAATATCTGGCGGCCGGTGTCGGTCAATACCGCGACCACGCCGATGTGCGCGCGCGATGTGCCTTCGACGACCGTCGCCGCGGCCTGTCCGATATACGGATGCTGGAGAATCCGCGTTTCGAGTTCGGGCAGCGACACGCGCTTGCCATCGAGCTTCACCACGCGATCGCGACGCCCCGTCAATTCGAAACGTCCCTGCCGATCGAAGCGTGCGGTATCGTCGGTGCGATGCCAGTCGTCGTGACCGAGATGCGCGGAGCGCACGATCAGCGCGCCGTCGTCGTCGCGACGCACATCGATTCCCGCCATCGGCTGCCACGCGCTCGTCAGATCCTGACGGCGCCACGCGATGCCGCCCGTCTCGGTGCTGCCGAATATCTCGAACGGCGCGGCGCCGAAGGCCGCCGAATACACCAACGCCGTTTCCTCAGGCAACGGGCCGCCCGACGAGAAGAACAGGCGCGGCGCGGGATCCTGCATCGGAAAACCCGGCAATGCCGGCCAGCGCATCAATTGCGACGGTGTCGATATGACGATGGCGTCGCCGTATGCCGCAAGCCGCTGCTGCAGTTGCTGCGGTTCGAGCACCGACGCGCGGTCGAACGCGCGTCCGACCGCCAACGGCCACAGGATTCTGAAAAGCAGTCCGTAGATATGGTGATGCGGAACGCTCGACAGCGCGACCGCCGCGCCGACCTGCCCGCCCCATTCGCGTTGCAGCGTCCGCACCTCGGCATCGAACTGGGCCAGCGACTTGCGCACCGGTTTCGCGGCGCCGCTGCTGCCCGATGTGTAGAGCGTGATCGCCGCATCCGGTGCGATCGCGCGCCCAGCGGCCTCGATGCCCCCCACGCACTCGCGCGCGCATTCCGCCAGCGCTGCCGCGTCGAGCAGCAGATCGTACGCGTGCGCGAGTTCGTGCAAGTAACCGGGAGCCGCACTGGCCGGAATCACCGTTTCGTTCGCCGCCGCCATCGTGGCGAAGAACGCGCACGCGAAATCGTATGGATCGTCGACACAGACCGCGACGCGACGCGCACCGGCGGCTTCGATCGTTCGCGCGATCGCTTCCGTACGGGCGCGCAAGTCGGCCAGCGTGAAATATGCGTCACCGTCGCGGCAGACGATCGTGGCCGCGTCCGCGTCGGCGCGCAGAAGGTCGTGCAACGCCATCATGCGACGTCCCCCCCGCCGGAGCGCGCCGTTATGACCACGCGGCGCCAGAGCCATTCGCCGGCGAGCAACGCACCGATCAGCACGTAGACGATCGCGCCGTTATAGAGCGCCCACGCAGACCGACTCCAGTACAGCGCCGTATAGATGGAAAACCCGCCATTCACGATGAAGAACGCACACCAGATCTGCGTGACACGCCGCGTATAGCAAACGATCGTCTGGCTCGGCTCGGGATACCTCAGCCGCGCGAATTTCTCGATCATCGTCGGGCCGCGTTGCAGCGTCGCGCCGAATGCAACCAGCAGGCCGGCGCTCACGCACGCCGGATAGAAACGGAGAAGGCGCTCGCTGTCCGTCACGGCGATCGCGAGCGACAGGACGGTCAATGCACCTGCCACGCACCAGTCGTGCGCAGTGAGCCGTTTGAGCGCCATCGCGAACGCCCCTTTCCCGATCGTGCGCTGCACCCACAACAGCACGAACAGCAGGCAGCCGACATAGCGCGGCGTCAGCATCTGCCACGCGAACAGGATGACGAGCGGATACGCGAGCGCCAGTGCCGCTCGCGCTGCAACACCGACCCAACGCGGCCGGACAGTGCCGGTCACTCGCATATGCGCAACCGATGTCATCCGGCGCGTGCAAGCAACGCGTGAACCGCGGCAATCACGTCGCCGACGGTTCGCACCGACTTGAACTCTTCCGGCTTGATGCGCTGGCCCGTCATTTCCTGAAGCTTGATGGCGAGATCGACTGCATCGATGCTGTCGAGATCGAGTTCGTCGAACAGATGCGTATCGGCAGTCACGCGCTCCGGTTCGATCGCGAAGTTCTCATGAAAGATGGCGCGGATGCGCTCAAGGATTTCTGCGTCGGTCACGTGTCACACCCCTTTTGCCGGCACGGCTTCCTGCGGCGCGTGATGCGCCTGCTGACTCACGATGAACGCGGCCAGCGTATTGATCGAACGAAAATGCGCCTTCGCGTGCTCATCGTTCGCCGCGATCGACAGTTGAAATTTTTTGCGCAGCATGATCCCGACTTCCAGCGCGTCGACCGAATCCAGTCCGATTCCGTCGGTCGAGAAAAGCGGCACGTCGTCGCCGATATCGTCGATGGTCATGTCGTTGAGATCGAGCATCTCGATCAGAAGCTGCTTAATTTGCAGTTTTAAAGTATCCATGCCGAAACAGGTGTTGGGTAATGTGCGTTTCCACTTCGTGCGCGATAGTGCGGGCTGCGATCGACGGCGACACTGCGCCGCCAGTCAACCCATCCGTATCCATCGGATCGAGCACGTCGATCCGCATGCGGAACGCGCGCGACGGCACGTGATACCAGCGCAGCGTCTTGGTGAATACCGGTGGATCGCAATCGATCAGGACCGGCAGGATCCGGGCGCGCGACTGCAGCGCCATGTGCGCGAAGCCACGCGAAAACGCGTGCAGACGGTCGCCGCCGGGGCTGCGCGTGCCCTCGGGAAAGATGATCATCGTGTAGCCGGCCGCCAGTTGCCGCGCGCCGGACTCGACCAATTCGACGGCATCGGCGTTGCTCACGTATTCGGCCGCCCGGACGATACCCCAGAAGCATGGATTGCCCCAGTGCCCGCGCTTGACCACGCAGCATGCTTTCGGCGTCAACGACAACAGCACCATCACGTCGAGCCAGGTCGGATGATTGGCGACGACGATTGCCGGACCGCCTTCGCCAAGGCGCGATACGCCGGACACCTCCAGCCGCATCACGCCGACGCGTTGCAGCAATGCGACCAGCAGACGAAAGAAGTAGTGGATGACAAGCGTTACGACTCGCTGACGCGAGCGTCGATGCGGCCACAGCGCCCCGGCAGCGGCGGCGAGCAGCGAGAAAACCGATCCGCACAGCACGAAGAAGGCCAGGCTGGCGCCGGTCGCGAAGAGCCGCCAGCCGAAATCAAGCCGCGCGATCATGCCAGCTCCAGCGCCAGTACGCGTCGCCGCCGCGCCATGCCGTGGCGACACGTTCGGCCAGGCAATGCCGGACCGCCGCGCTCTGCGTATCGGCCTCCACACTGCCAGCCGCCGGCGAATCGTTTGCGCTGTCGATCGCGACGTCGCAGGTCAAGTAGCCGGCCGGCGCAGTCGCGTCGACCAGGATCGCGATTCCCCCGCTTTGCGGATCGTCCCCGACATCGCCGTAGACAGTGTCGGCCGGCTCATGCGCATGAACGAGCAGCACCGGCGACACGGAAGACGTTTCGTATTGGCAAAATGCCTCGAGCAGCGCATAGCCGAGGGTTTCGTGCCCGGCGGCGACTGCCGTCGCAGGCGATCGGTCGCGACGGGCGATACCGAAGATGCCCGTGACCGCGTTGAGTACCGACAGGCTGAAGGCCGTCGGGGAAACGGGCTCGCCGGCCTGAATAGCATCGAGAATGGTTGTCGTGCGCGCCAGTTCGCCGTGGCGTGACGCAAATACCACGCGCAATGCACCCGTCACGTCCGCACAGTCGCAAGCGGCCTGCAGCGCGAGCCGCGACAATCGGCTCAATCGACGACGCACCATCGGATCGAGGGCTTCGACGCCCGGCACCCCCGCGGTCGAAATCGACGTCCATCTGGCGATCGGCATGGTCCAATGCAAATCAGCCATTATTATTCTCGATTAGAC
This sequence comes from Burkholderia sp. NFPP32, assembly GCF_900119325.1. NCBI lineage: Bacteria > Pseudomonadati > Pseudomonadota > Betaproteobacteria > Burkholderiales > Burkholderiaceae > Burkholderia > Burkholderia sp. NFPP32. Next base: position 373,874 of record NZ_FPJP01000002.1, read on the forward strand.
TTGTTTTCTTTGGGGTTTTTTCGTATTCCGCGTCATCGGGTGTCCGACGGCCGATTGCTATTTTCGCCGAAACGCGCAGACAGCGCAGCATGCCCATCGGGAAAACAAAGGAAAATCGCCGGACGACGCAGCAGCCGGATTATCAATCAGCATTACTTAATCACCGGCATTCCGGTGGGGGCGAACTGTAACAGACGGGTTACAAAAAATCAACATCGGACGGCAGCGAGTCCGGGACATTTAAAATGATTTGTCAATCGGCCAAAATTTCGCCTCACCCAATATTGTTCGTGATCCGCAACGCGCACCACGCGCCGGTTGGGCCGGGCATAGGCCGGAAAGCAAATTGCACGGTGAGATAAAATGCGGGGCACACCGAATATCCGCCGGCCGTTTGACGGTCCGCCGACGCCCGCCATTTCAGCCGCACCTCAAAATTGACTGCTGTGAACCCGATGCAGAATCGCACGCCCTCCCTTCGATGAGTTATACGCTCGCCACTGCCACTACCCGGGAACTCGAGATCCGCAAGAGCCGCTTCATCGCGCACGCGATTCCCGTCGACGACCGCGACGCCGCGATGCAGGTGCTGCAGCGCCTGCGCAACGAGCATCCGACCGCCACCCACGTTTGCTGGGCGTTGCTGGCGGGTGGCCAGTCGGGCATGTCGGATGACGGCGAGCCGTCGGGCACCGCGGGCCGGCCGATCCTCGAAGTGCTTCGCCATCACGATCTCGACGGCGTGCTCGGCGCGGTCGTGCGCTACTACGGCGGCGTGAAGCTCGGCGCGGGCGGTCTGGTGCGCGCGTATACGGATGCGATCGCATCGGCGCTGCTCGATGCCGAGCGCATCGAACGCATCCGCCAGACGCGACTCGCGATCGAGATCGGCTATCCCGAGGAAGCGCGTGTGCGCCGCTGGATCGAACAGGCCGGGTATGAACTGGTGGACAGCGCGTACGGGATGACGGTGAAGCTCGTGATCAAGCTGCCGGAGACCGCCGAGGCCGATGCGAGAACCGAGTTGTTCGACCTGACGCAGGGGCGGTCGGGGTTTCCGGATCTGTAACGAACTGACGCGCCTCCTCCCGCCTCGCCATCACGGCCTCATGCAAATTCAGCCGAAAATTCAGATACGTCCGATAGAAAAACGGCGCGCCGAGTCCTAATCTCACCGGGTTCCCGGCGACACGCTCCGCAAATGCGCTGCCGGCAGGCCGGAGCACGCTGCGTGAGATGCGCCTCCGGCCAAGGCAGCACGCCATGGCCGGGCGTGCTGCCATGCAGCTCATCACGCGTCGCCAATAATCAAATCAGCCACGGGATAACGGACGCATGCAGCAAATCCAAAAACTGCAAGCCCAGCTTGCGGAACTCGATCAGCGCATCAAGGCGGCACGGTGCCGCGAACGCAATGCGGTGCTGGAGCAAGTGCGCGAACTCGTCACGAGCTACGCGCTGACCGCACGTGAAATCTTCGGTCACGGTTACAGCGACCGTGCGAAGCTGTTCACCGTCGGCATGAAGTATCGCGACCCGGTGACGGGCGCAACGTGGAGCGGGCGCGGCCGCGCACCCACATGGATTGCCGGGCGCGACCGGGCCGCCTTCCTGATCCGGGAGTAACGCGCGCCGCCTTGCGCGGCTCGCCCCTCGCCGCCGCCCAAACCCGCCCAGCCGCTCAGTAAATATCCGGCACGATCATGTTGTCCGGCACCGGCCGGCGGATGTAATCCTCGTGATGCTCGCGCTGCGGCAGGTCGATCGTCGGGCGCGGCACGTCGTGATACGGCACCTGGCCCAGCAGGTGGTGGATGCAGTTCAGCCGCGCGCGCTTCTTGTCGACCGCCTGCACGACCCACCACGGCGCCTCGGGAATATGCGTGCGCTGCAGCATCTCTTCCTTCGCAGCCGTATAGGCCTCCCAGCGGCGGCGGCTTTCGAGGTCCATCGGGCTCAGCTTCCACTGCTTCAGCGGATCCTGGATCCGGGCCTGGAAGCGCACCTCCTGCTCGTGATCCGTGATCGAGAACCAGTACTTGACGATCTGGATCCCGCTGCGCACGAGCATCTTCTCGAACTCGGGCACCGACCGGAAAAACTCCTCGTACTCGTCGTCGGTACAGAAATTCATCACGCGCTCGACGCCCGCCCGGTTGTACCAGCTGCGGTCGAACAGCACGATCTCGCCGCCGGCCGGCAGATGCGCGACATAGCGCTGGAAGTACCATTGCGTGCGCTCGCGGTTGTTCGGCGCGGGCAACGCGGCGACCCGGCAGACGCGCGGGTTCAGGCGCTGCGTGATGCGCTTGATCACGCCGCCCTTGCCCGCCGCGTCGCGCCCTTCGAAAATGACGATGAGCCGGTGCCCGGTGGTCATGACCCAGTCCTGCAGCTTCACGAGTTCGCCCTGCAGCCGGAACAGCTCGCGGAAATACTCCTTGCGCGCCTCGCGACGCTCCAGCGAGAACAGCAGGTCCTCGCCGTTGTCGAAGCGGCGGTCGTCGAGCTCCATCTCGAGCTCTTCGTCGTAAGCATCGACGAGGTCTTCCTCGAAGCGGCGCCGACGCGTCTCGATCGATTCCATATCGGTGAGGTTGTCGGTCTCGGTGCGGGTATCGTTATCGCCCATGGGGCCTCCTTCCATCATTGACGCAGCCTAACTCGGCCATTATCTCAGTGTCGCGCGTCAATTTGATGAAAAAACGCCGGCCGTGCCCGTCGGATCTGGCGCGATGCGGTAACGCAGGCGCGATCACCGCGCGTCAGCCGGGCGACGGCGGCACGACCGTATCCCCCGACCGGATCCTGTTTCGAGGATGCGCCCGCAGCCATCGCGGCGCAAATCTCCGGATTCATCCGGACCACCGGCTGAGTGCGTTGCGCGACCGGGCCCGACACCCGGCCGCGCAACGGCGTGCGCACCCGCTGTCGCGAACGCGCACGCATCGCATCACGTCAGTGAATCACCCGCGTCACCCCACGCCCGCGCGGGTCGGCCATCGCCTCCGGCGTCTTGCCGTCGATCTTGATCACCTGGATGTCGCCGCTGAAGTCCTGCCCCTTCAACGTGTAGCCACGCGCCTCGATCTGCTTCGCGAGTTCGCCTTCGATCGGGTGGTACGGCTCCCAGAAGATCGTGTTCGGCGGCAGCAGCTGGTGATGGAAGCGCATCGCGCCGACGGCTTCCTTCAACGGCATCTTGAAGTCGTAGATGTTGTTGATCACCTGGAAGATCGACGTGAAGATACGCGAGCCACCCGGCGTGCCGATCACGAGCGACACCTTGCCGTTCCTGGTCATGATCGTCGGCGACATCGACGACAGCGGGCGCTTCTTCGGTTCGATCGCGTTCGCGTCGCTGCCGACCACGCCGAACATGTTCGCGACGCCCGGCTTCGCGGAGAAGTCGTCCATCTCGTCGTTCAGCACGATGCCCGTGCCGTCGGCGATCACGCCCGAGCCGAAATAGCCGTTGATCGTGTACGTGTTCGACACCGCGTTGCCCCACTTGTCGACGACCGAGAAGTGCGTCGTTTCGGCCTTCTCCGGCATCGTCGTGCCGAGGCCCGGCTGCACGCTCTTCGTGTCCGACGGCTCCTTCGGGTTGACCTCGCCCGCGCGCTTCGCGATGTACGCGTCGTCGGTCAGTTGCGCGATCGGTACCTTGTAGAAGTCGGGATCGCCGAGATACTGCGCGCGATCGGCGAACACGCGCTTCTCGATTTCCGCGACGAGGTGGATGTACTGCGGCGAGTTGAGCTTCACGCCCTCGAAATCCTGCTTGCGGTCGGCCTTCATCTTCAGCAGCTGCACGAGGCCGATGCCGCCCGAACTCGGGGGCGGCGCGGTGATCACGTCATAGCCGTTCCACTTCGCCTGCACCGGCTGGCGCCACACCGCGCGGTATTGCGCGAGATCCTCGGTGGTGATCAGCCCGTTGCCGTCGCCGGTCTTCATCGAAGCCGCGATCAGCTCGGCCGTCTTGCCCTTGTAGAAACCTTCCGCGCCGTCGTTCGAGATTCGCGTAAGCACGTCGGCGAGGTCGGGCTGCTTGAAGTTCACGCCGGCCTTCAACCCGGAGAAGTACTTGTCGAAGTTGGTCTTGCCGCCGAACTCCTTCGACGCGTCGACGCCGCGCTGCGCGAGCTGCTCGTCGACGACGAAGCCGTCGCGCGCATAGTGGATCGCCGGCGCGAGCACCTGCTTCCACTTCAGCTTGCCGAAGCGCTTCTGCGCTTCCCACATGCCCGCGACCGTGCCCGGCACGCCAACCGCGCGCGGGCCGTACAGGCTCATGCCCTTGACGACGTTGCCGTCCTTGTCGAGGTACATGTCCTTCGTCGCGGCGAGCGGCGCGCGCTCGCGGTAGTCGATGAAGTACGGCTTGCCGTCCTTGTAGATTGTCATGAAGCCGCCGCCGCCGATGTTGCCGGCTTCGGGGTACGTGACGGCGAGCGTGAATGCGATCGCGACGGCCGCGTCGATCGCGTTGCCGCCTTCCTTGAAGATCCGCTCCGCGGCATCCGCGCTGTACTTGTCGGCCACCGCGACCGCCGAGCTCGTCAGCACCGCCGGTTGCGGACCTTTCGCATAGACGGGCGTGTTCGGCAGGAAACCGATGCCTGCCACCGTCGCGAGCACGACCGCGGATGATTTGAAGCGATTCAGCGTAGTCATTGCATGTCCCCCATGTGGATCTCCTTCAGGCAGGAAAAGCACCTGTCCGCTAATAGCCGCTGGCGCGCCGACGGCCATATGCCGGTTTCGTAGTATAGGGGGACAAAAAGGGTCGAACACGCGACACGGCGCGAAAGCCCATCGATCGGGTGCGTCCGGTCACGCGGCAGAGCAACAGCATGCATACGAACCGGTCGGAATTGCATGCGGTACGCGTCATCACGCAACGCACAAAACGGAAAGTTGCGAACTGCGCTGCATGCAACACATGCATACAAAAAAATCCGCGGACGTGCCGTCCGTTGCCCAGCCCGATCTGAGAAGATAGCGCCCCGCTTTCGTCGCATCATTTTCTTTCGTTCACGCGCCGCTTCACGTTTCTTCGTCTCATTCCCTATGGCATCACACAATGCGCATCATGCATCCGGCTTCGCGGCCGGCGTCGCCGCCGCCGTCCTCGTCGCGCAGACCGGCACAACGGGCCCGTGGCACGCGGGCATGCTCGCCGCGTTCGCCATGGGCGTCGCGGGCGGCACCGCGCCTGACTGGCTCGAAGTTGCATGGTGGACCCGCAAGCGGCGGCTGTGGATCACGCACCGCACCGTCACGCACTGGGGCATCGGCTGGATCGCGCTGCTCGCGCTCGGGTGGCACGGGCTCACCCATCATCCGCATCCGCTGTGGGCCGCGCCGCTGTTCGGCTTCGCGTGCGGCGGCGTGATGCACCTGCTCGCCGACTGGCCGAACCCGCTCGGCGTGCCGTGGATCTGGCGGCGCCATTCGCTCAACCTGTGGAACAGCGGGCATTGCGACCTGATCGTGGTGGCCGCCGCATGGGGCGGCACGCTGTGGCTCGCGCAATCGCTGTGGACGCGCGCACCGCTGCTCGAACACTGGCTCGGCTGGCTGCATCGCGTCTAGTCGCTTGAAGTGTCGCTTCGGCGCGATATCGGCGTGCCGGCACACACGCAACTTTACGTCCATTGAAAGTGCGGCGCAGGCCCCCATCTCGATCTGAATCGTCGGCACGCTAGCCCGAGCGGCACGCGAGGCCCGGCACGCACGCGCGACGTCTGGCACACTGACGATTCGATTCGCGCGCGATCCGTCCGCGCGCTCGCACCCCATTTCAACGCTCCGATGGACGTCACCGCTACCCGCCCTGCCGCCAGTGCGCTCGACGTGTTCCACCCGGCCGTCGCCGCGTGGTTCCGGCGCACGTTCGCCGCGCCGACCGGCGCGCAGGCGCTCGCATGGCCGCACATCAAGGCCGGCCGCTCGACGCTCGTCGCCGCGCCGACCGGCTCCGGCAAGACGCTCACCGCGTTCCTGTGCGCGCTCGACGATCTGGTGCGCGATGCGCTGTCGCACGACGGCACGCTTCCCGATGCGACACTCGTCGTCTACGTGTCGCCGCTGAAGGCGCTGTCGAACGACATCCACGTGAACCTCGACGCGCCGCTCGCCGGCATCGCGGAATCGCTCGCGCAACTCGGCCTGCCGGTGCCGGCGATCCGCACCGCCGTGCGCACCGGCGACACGACGCAGGCCGAACGCGCCGCGCTGCGCAAGCGCGCGCCGCACATTCTCGTCACGACGCCCGAGTCGCTGTACGTACTGTTGTCGTCCACGTCGGGGCGGCAGATGCTGTCGAACGTGCGCTCGGTCATCGTCGACGAAATCCACGCGCTCGCATCGTCCAAGCGCGGCAGCCATCTCGCGCTGTCGCTCGAACGTCTCGATGCGCTGGCCGGCCATGCGCTGCCGCGCATCGGGCTGTCGGCGACGCAAAAGCCGATCGACGCGGTCGCGCGCTTCCTGGTCGGCGGCCCGGCCGATGCGCCGCGCGACTGCACGATCGTCGACACGGGCCACACGCGCGAGCGCGACCTCGCGCTCGAACTGCCGAACGTGCCGCTCGAACCCGTGATGGCGACCGACGTGTGGGAACAGGTATACGACCGGATCGCGGGGCTCGCGGCCGCGCATCGCACGACGCTGGTGTTCGTCAACACGCGGCGCACCGCCGAGCGCATGGCGCGCCATCTCGCCGACCGGCTCGGCAAGGAAGCGATCGCCGCGCATCACGGCAGTCTCGCGAAGGAGCACCGCTTCGATGCCGAGCAGCGCCTGAAGCGCGGCGAACTGAAGCTGCTCGTCGCAACGGCATCGCTCGAACTCGGCATCGACATCGGCGACGTCGATCTCGTCTGCCAGGTCGGCTCGCCGCGCGGAATCGCACCGTTCCTGCAGCGCGTCGGCCGCTCGGGGCACCACGTCGGCGGCGTGCCGAAGGGCCGGCTGTTCCCGCTGTCGCGCGACGAACTCGTCGAATGCGCGGCGCTGCTCGATTGCGTGCAGCGTGGCGAACTCGACACATTGCGGATTCCGGAAGCGCCGCTCGATGTGCTCGCGCAGCAGATCGTCGCCGAAGTCGCGTGCACGGAATGGCAGGAGGACGCGCTGTACGCAAGCTTCACGCGCGCGGCGCCGTACGCGCGGCTGACGCGCGAGCGCTTCGACGAAGTGATGAAGATGCTTGCAGAAGGCTTCACGAGCCGCCGCGGCGTGCGCGGCGCATACCTGCATCGCGACGTGGTCGGCGGTACGGTACGCGGGCGCCGCAACGCGATGATGACCGCGACCACGTCGGGCGGCACGATCCCCGACATGGCCGACTACGCGGTGCTGCTCGAACCGCAGGGCATCCAGGTCGGCACCGTCAACGAGGATTTCGCGATCGAGAGCCTGGCCGGCGACGTGTTCCAGCTGGGCAACCAGTCGTACCGGATCATTCGCGTGGAAACGGGCCGCGTGCGCGTCGAGGACGCACAGGGCCAGTCGCCGAACATTCCGTTCTGGCTCGGCGAGGCGCCGGGGCGCAGCGACGAGCTGTCGGCGGCGGTCGGCCGGCTGCGCGCGCGGCTCGACGGGCTGTTCGCCGACGGCGACCGGCAAGCGGACGCCGGCGAGCGCAAACGCGCGGGTGGTAAAGCCGCGAGCGACGCGAAAGCCAACTCGGAAACCGCAACAGGCACCGTGATCGCCCCCGCCGAAAGCCGCCTCGCGCCGGCGTTGCGCTGGCTCGTCGACGACCTCCACCTGTCGCCCGACGCCGCGCACCAGATCGCCGACTACCTCGCCCGCACGCGCGCCGCGCTCGGCGCGCTGCCGACGCAGGACACGCTCGTGATGGAGCGTTTCTTCGACGAATCGGGCGGCACGCAGCTCGTGATCCATTCGCCGTTCGGCAGCCGCATCAACCGCGCGTGGGGGCTCGCGCTGCGCAAGCGCTTCTGCCGCAGTTTCAACTTCGAGCTGCAGGCCGCCGCGACCGACGACGCAATCATCCTGTCGCTGTCGCTCGCGCACAGCTTCGCGCTCGACGAGGTGTGGCGCTACCTGCGTTCGGCCAGCGCCGAGCACGTGCTGGTCCAGGCGCTGCTCGACGCGCCGATGTTCGGCGTGCGCTGGCGCTGGAACGCGACGACCGCGCTCGCACTGCCGCGCTTCACGGGCGGCCGGCGCACCGTGCCGCAACTGCAGCGGATGAAGAGCGAGGATCTGCTCGCGACCGTGTTCCCGGATCAGGTCGCGTGCCTCGAGAACATCGTCGGCGAACGCGAGATACCGCATCACCCGCTCGTCGACCAGACGCTCGACGATTGCCTGCACGACGCGATGGACACCGACGGCTGGCTCGCGCTGCTGCGCCGGATCGAAAGCGGCGCGATCGAGCTCGTCGCGCGCGACCTGCCCGCGCCGTCGCCGCTCGCGGCCGAGATCCTGAACGCGAAACCCTACGCATTCCTCGACGATGCGCCGCTCGAGGAGCGCCGCACGCAGGCCGTGCAGTCGCGCCGCTGGAGCGATCCCGAATCGGCCGACGATCTCGGCGCGCTCGACGCCGACGCGATCGATGCGGTACGCGACGAAGCATGGCCGCTCGTGCGCGACGCCGACGAAATGCACGATGCGCTGCTCACGCTCGCATGCGTCGCCGACAGCGAAGCACAGGCACACGAAGGCTGGGCCGACCGGCTCGCGGAACTCGTGGAGCGCCGCCGCGCAACCAAACTCGTCGCGCCGGGCGGTGCCGCGCTGTGGGTGCCGGTCGAACGGCTCATATGCCTGCGCGCACTGCACACCGATGCACGCATGACACCGGCGCTCAAGGTGCCGGCCGCCTGCGCGCAACCGTGGGAAGCCGATGCCGCACTCGTCGACGTGATCCGTGCACGGCTCACCGGCTTCGGGCCGCTTGCGCTCGACGCGATCGCGACACCGCTCGGCCTGCCGCCGGCGTCGATCGCGACGGCGCTCGCGGCGCTGGAGCGCGAAGGCTATGTGATGCGCGGCCGGTTCACGCCGGGCGCGACGACGGACGAATGGTGCGAACGCCACCTGCTCGCGCGCATTCATCGCTATACGGTGAAGCGGCTGCGCCGCGAGATCGAACCGGTCGAGCGCGCCGACTTCATGCGCTTCCTGTTCCATTGGCAACACCTGACGCCGGACACGCGCGGCACTGGCCGCGACGCACTCGCGGCCGTGGTCGAACAACTCGAAGGCTACGAAGCCGCGGCAAGCGCGTGGGAAGACGCACTGCTGCCGGCGCGGCTCACCGACTACATGGCGGGTGGCCTCGACGAGCTGTGCCGCTCGGGCAAGCTCGTGTGGACCCGCATCAGCGCACCGGCGCGCACGGCCGGCACGCCCGTGAAGACGACGCCGATCGTACTGCTGCCGCGCCGCCACCTCGCCGCATGGCAGGCACTGCGCGACCCCGACGCGCAACCGGCGCTGTCCGCGCGGGCCACGCACGTACGCGACGCGCTCGCCGCACACGGCGCGATGTTCTTCGATGCGCTGCTCGACGACCTGCACATGCTGCCCGTCGAACTCGAACAGGCACTCGGCGAGCTCGTGTCGGCCGGCCTCGTGAATGCGGACAGCTACGCGGGCCTGCGCGCGCTGCTGAAGCCGGCCGTCAAGCGCAGCGCGACCTATGCGCCGCGCACGCGGCGCGGCGGTGCGCTGATAGGCGGGATGGACGATGCGGGCCGCTGGGCGCTCGTGCAGCGTCACGCGCCGCCGGACGATACACCGGCGCCGAAACGCGGCCCGACCGCGACCGATCCCGACGCGCTCGAACACATCGCGTGGACGCTGCTGCGCCGCTACGGCGTCGTGTTCTGGCGGCTGCTCGAACGCGAGGCCGATTGGCTGCCGAGCTGGCGCGAACTCGTGCGCGTGCTGCAGCGCCTCGAAGCACGCGGCGAGGTTCGCGGCGGACGTTTCGTCGCCGGGCTCGCGGGCGAGCAGTTCGCGCTGCCCGAGGCGATTCCGATTCTGCGCGAACTGCGGCGGCAACCCGGTGACGGGCAGTACATATGCGTGACGGGCGCCGACCCGTTGAATCTCGCAGGCACGCTGCTGCCCGGCGACAAGGTGCCGGCGCTGGCCGGCAATCGCGTGCTGTTCCGCGACGGTGTGCCCGTCGCATCGCTCGTGTCGGGTTCATTCCACTACGCGCCCGAACTGTCGCCCGCTGCGCGCGAGGATGCGCGCCTGCGGCTCGCACGCCACTGCTGACATCGGCTGACAGACGGCGCAGCACCGACTACTGATCGCCGGGCCGCGCTGCCGCCATCGTTCGGGTAGCATCGTGCGATTGACCGCGCGGGCTCCCGCGCCCACACACAACAAGACTTCCGGAGACTGCCGCTCATGCCTGCGCATGCCGACTCGCCCGCCGCTCATCACGCGGGCTCGCTGACCATTTTCCAGGGTGCCGCGCTGTATATCGGCGCGGTGCTCGGCACCGGCGTGATCGCGTTGCCTGCGCTGGCCGCCGAGGTCGCCGGCCCGGCGTCGCTGCTTGCGTGGGCTGCGCTCGTCGTGCTCTCCGGGCCGCTCGCGGCCACCTTCGCCGCACTCGGCGCACGCTATCCCGACGCAGGAGGCGTGTCGACCTACGCACGGCGCGCATTCGGGCCGAAGGCGGCGGCGATCGTCGGCTGGTGCTTCTACTTTGCGGTGCCGGCCGGCGCACCGGCCGCCGCGATGTTCGGCGGCGCGTACGTCGCGGCCGTCACGGGCGGCGGGCACACGACGGTCATCGTCACGGCTGCCGCGCTGATCGCAGCCGTGTCGGCCGCGAATGCATTCGGCGTCACCGTATCGGGCCGCATGCAGCTCGTGCTGTCGGCGCTGCTCGTCGCGCTGCTGCTCGCCGCGGTGCTGGCGTCCGCGCCGCATGCGCGTACCGCGAACCTGCAGCCGTTCGCGCCGCACGGCTGGCTCGCGGTCGGCCAGGCTGCCGCGCTGCTCGTGTGGAGCTTCGCCGGCTGGGAAGCGATCACACATCTCGCGGCCGAATTCCGCCGGCCCGCGCACGACATGCCGCGCTCGGCCGGCATCGCGGTCGTGGTCGTCGGGTTCCTGTATCTGTCGGTCGCCGCCGCGAGCGTGACGGTGCTCGGGCCGTCTGCAGGCGCATCGGGTGCACCGCTCGCCGAACTGATCGCGGGCGGCATCGGCGGTCACGCACAGGTGCTCGCGGCCGCGGCCGCGCTGCTGCTCACGCTCGGCACGATGAACGCGTATTTCGCGGGCGCGGCCAAGCTCGGCGCGGCGCTCGGGCGCGACGGCGCATTGCCCGCGTGGCTCGCGCAAGGCAGCCAGGTCGGCGGCGTGCCGCGCCGCAGCCTCGGCGTGATCGCCGTGCTCGCGGCCGTCGCGCTGGCCGCGACGACGATCTCGGACGTCGGGCCGAAACCGCTCGTGCTCGTGACGTCCGGGTGTTTCGTGATGGTGTATGGGCTCGGTGCGGCCGCCGCGCTGAAGTTGCTGCCGCGCGGCGGCATCGCTTACCGCTGTGCGTGGATTTCGCTGGTTGCGGTTGCCGGGCTGTTCCTGACGACGGGCTGGTATTTGCTGTGCCCGCTGCTGCTCGCGGGCGGCGCGCTGCTTTATCTGCAGGTGACCGGGCCGCGTAAATGACCCGCCGTATGCGCATAGGCTGACGCCTGCCAGCTCACAGCGACGCGCCGGTGAATCGCAGGCCGGATCACCGGCCAATTCGCTGCGCACATCACGCGAACAGCCGCCGCAAACCGACCGCGCGCCGTTTCGTCACGCCGGTCAGGCCGGCACCAGCTCGAAACTGAGCCGTTTGCCGAGTGCGGCGGCCGCGCTCGCGAGCGTCGCCAGCGTGAGGCTGGTGTCGGTTTCGTCGAGCAGCCGGTTGAGCGCGGCACGGCTGGTTTTCATCCGCGCGGCCATCGCGGTTTTCGTGATGTGCTGCGCCTTCATTTCCTGCCCGATCTGCCACGCGATCACGCGCTTGATCGCGGTGGCGGTGGCCGCTTCGAGATGGCCGTCCTCTTCGAGGAAGGTATCGAAGTCGCTGCCGATATGCGGGTTGTTCGTGGTCGTCATGTCGTACTCCAGTGCATGGCGTTGCCGGCTGCCCGACCGTCGACGACGGTGCGTTCCGGCGCAACCGGGAAATTCAGATGGCGTGCGTCAGCGCTTTCAGGCGCGCGACGGTAACGTCGAGATCGTCGGGCGGCGTAGCCGGCGACTTCTTGATGAACCCGTGCAGCAGGACCATCGTGTCGCCGACGACCGTGAACAGGATGCGAGCGCTGCGCGTGGGCAGCACGATCCTGATCTCCCAGAGATCCTTTGCCATCTTCCGAACCAGCGGCATGCCGAGCGGCCAGCCGAATTGAACGGTTTTGATCTCTTCGCCGATCACCCTTCGCTCCACTTGCCCGAGCGCCTTGAGCCATTCGCGCACCGGCTCGTTGCCCCGGGCCGTGCGAAAGAACCGCACGCCGAGCGTGACCTGGATTTGCTGTCTCGCCATCGTCTTGCCACCGATCGTACCAAAAACGATACGATATGCCAAGCACCACGAGGGCGGCTACTGGCCGGATGGCCGATCCGGAAGCGGGGAAAGGGATTGAGCCGGGCTTGTCGCGCGGCCCGAAGGATCAGCGATCGCCGCGAACCGGCTTGCGTGCGGCGCGCGGCGTCCGGTGCGGGCGCTTGTCGCCGAACCGCGACCGCGCGATGTCGCGCACGGCATCGATCAGCGTCCGTGCGACCGGCGACGGCTGCGCATCGGTGCGCAGAATGAGCCCGACCGGTTCGTCGGTACCCGCGGACGGCAGCGGCAGGCGCGCCAGCGCACCGGCCGACAGATCGTATTCGGCCGCATAGAGCGGCACGAACCACACCGCGTCGTTCTCGAGCGCCAGCGCGCGCGCGACCGATACCGACAGCACCTCGATGAACGAATCCAGCGGCGGCGCGCCGCATGCGCCGAGCAGTTGCTCGGCAGACTGCCGGATCAGCGTGCCGTACGGCGGCAGCACGACCGGATAGCGCGCGAGCTCGGTGGCCGGCGCCGTGCTCGACAGCAGCGGGTGCCCTGCGCGCACGACCGCGACGAGCGGCTCGTTGTACAACTGCTCGAACGCGAGCCCGATCATCCGCTCCGGCTCCGACAGTCGCCCGATCGCGCATTCGATCGCACCGGACTTCAGGCGCTCGAGCAGATCGGCGTTCGCGGCCGTCGCGATCCGCACGACGACGCGCGGCCAGCGCTCGGCCAGCGCCTTCATCAACGCGGGCGCGAGCGATGCCGCGACAGTCGGCAGCATGCCGATTTCCAGCGTCGCGGCGGCGGCCCCGCCCTCGCGCGCGAGCAGCCCGACGCCCTGCCGCAGCGCCAGCATGCACGCGTTCGCGTGCGGCATGAACAACTGCGCTTCGCGGGTCGGCTGCGCGCCCTGCCGGCCGCGCTCGAACAGCTTCACGCCGAGGATCGCCTCCAGTTCGGCGATCGTCTTCGACACTGCCGGCTGCGTGATCGACAGGCTTTCGGCCGCCTTCTGCACGCCGCCCAGCTGCGCGACCGCGAGAAAGCACTGCAGGTGCCGAAACTTGACGCGGCCGTCGGCGATACGGTTATTCATAACGAGTGGTTATGCGAATGACGATGAAATGCCATTTTGCATAACTTTCCGGATAAGCCCAAGCATTCGGTGAAACGTCACGCGCTACGCCGCAGCGCGTGGAAACCGATCGGCTCCCAGACCCGCTTCGCGATCAGCAAGCCCGTCCCGTGCTTCTGCCCGAGCGGTGCGGACGACGATTCCGCATGCAGCGCGGCCGCCTTGCTGCGCAGCCGGCGCAACTCCAGTTCGAGTTCCGCGGCGGCCGCTTCCGTCAGCATCCCTTGCGAGAACGTCATCGTCTCGCCCGCGCCGTCGAAGCGGCTGTCGAGAAAATCGCCGAGCGCGTGCGCATGGAAATACCGGCGGATCGGCCCGCCCGGCAGCCAGTCGAAATCGCGCGCGACGCGCACGCGAATCCGGTCGCCCGGCAGCAGCGCGACGACGTTCATCCGGTCGAGCATCAACAGGTATTTCACGCACTCGGCCTTCGTCACGCGATAGGCCGTCACGATGTCCTGCACGGTCCAGTAGTTGATCGCGCAGACGGCGACGAGCAGCAGCTTCTCGTCCGACACGAGCAGCGCCTCCTGCTGTTCGGTCAGCACGTGCAGCCTCGGCGCCGACGCCGAGGCCTCCTGCACGAGCTCGGCCAGCGTATAGCCGAGCAACTGCGCGATCTCCGCGACGCGCTCCAGCGTGAAGCGGCCGCTCGCGAACAGCCGCTTCACGCTCGTCTCGGAAACGTCGAGCGCACGCGCGACGTCGCGATAGGTCATTCCCTGCGCCTTCAACTGGCGCTTCAGCGTTTCGATAAGTTGGGCGGTTTCGGTCATTTTGGTATCGAAAAACGATGCTCAAGGTCGGATATTAGGCTACCTGCGCATGCAGACGAACACTTTTGGATACTTGTCTGCATAATCCGCTCCGTCCTGTCACTCAACGACGGAGCCGAAATGGCCACCCGAACCGAAACCGCCGCTTACGAACCGCAGCACACCGCACCGCGCGATGCACGCGACACGGATCGCACGATGCCGCTCGCCACCGTCCGCACGCTGGCCGCCGGCGCGCATGTCGGCGATCTCGTGTTCATCCGTGCGCAGGCCGGCTCGCCGCGCAACGCGGCAGGCACGACGGGCGCATGGGCCAATCGTTTCGGCATCGTCGTCGATACGTCGGGCGACGAACCCGTGATCGCCGAGCCCGCGTTTGCGTGGACGAAGCTCACGCCGCTGTCGCGCTTCGTCGCCCATGCCGACGGCGGACGCATCGCGCTGGCGCGCCGCGTCGCGGCATCGACCGCCGGCGAGCAGCGCCGGTTGCATGCAACGGCCGAACAGCGGATCGACGCATTGCTCGGCAACCGCTTCAACCTGCGGGTGCGGCGCGGGTTCTGCGCGCAGTACGTGAGCGATGTGCTCGGCGCCGACCGGACCGCAACGCCGGCCGCACTGCTGCGCAGCGGCACGCTGTCGCTCGAATTCGACGGGATCGTGTTCGATCCCGGCCGCCAATAACGACGGGCAGGCTCGGGGAGGCCGGATAACAACAAGAACAAAAGACAAAAAATAGCGACGGGCTGGCTGGAGGGCCGTGCACGGGGTCGTCACCGACGACGCGAAGCCCGATCGCTTTCATCCGCCGGACAGGCGTCCTGTCCGGCGGATTTTTCATTGGCGCATCGAACATAACGAACGGTTATGCTTCTCGCGAAAAAAGGTCATTTTGCATAACTTCCCGGATTGGCTAAAGTCCTGCCATCCACTTCGCGAAATACCTATCAGGAGACGCCCGATGGATTCCCCCACGATCCTCACGCCGCGCGACTGGCCGTCGCATCCGGCCTATGTCCACCCCGAATACCGCTCGTCGGTGAAGCGCGGCCCGACCCGCCCGCTGATCCCGCTGAAGGACAAGCTGCGCGACCAGTACGCGCCCGTCTACGGCGCCGAAGATCTCGGTGCACTCGACCACGACCTGACGAAGAACGCCGTGAAGAACGGCGAGCCGCTCGGCGAGCGCATGGTCGTCACGGGCCGCGTGCTCGACGAAGGCGGCAAGCCCGTGCGCAACACGCTCGTCGAGGTGTGGCAGGCAAACGCGGCCGGCCGCTACGTGCACAAGGTCGACCAGCACGACGCGCCGCTCGACCCGAACTTTCTCGGCGCGGGCCGCTGCCTGACCGACAACGAAGGCCGCTACCGCTTCCTGACGATCAAGCCCGGCGCGTATCCGTGGGGCAACCATCCGAACGCATGGCGCCCGAATCACATCCACTTCTCGCTGTTCGGCGATTACTTCGGCTCGCGTCTCGTCACGCAGATGTACTTCCCCGGCGACCCGCTGCTCGCGTACGACCCGATCTTCCAGGGCACGCCCGAGGCCGCGCGCGATCGCCTGATCTCGCGCTTCTCGATGGACATCACCGAAGAAGGCTATGCGCTCGGCTACGAATTCGACATCGTGCTGCGCGGCCGCGACGCTACCCCGATGGAGCGCTGAACCATGACGACGCTGAAGCAAACCCCTTCGCAGACGGTCGGCCCGTACTTCGCGTACGGCCTGTGCCCGCAGCAATACGACTACGACCTGAAGAGCCTGTTCACGCCGACGATCGCCGCGACGCACGCCGACGGCGAGCACGTGCTGCTGGTCGGCCAGGTGTTCGACGGCGACGGCAACGTCGTCAGCGACGCGGTGCTCGAATTCACGCAAGTGGACAGCGCGGGCCGCTACCCCGCATCGCGCGACGACATCGCGAAATCCGGCTTCACCGGTTTCGCGCGAGTCGGCACGGGCACCGATGCGCAGCACCGCTTCGTCGTCGAGACGGTGAAGCCGGGCCGCACCGCCGCCGATGACGCGCCGCACATCAACGTGACCGTGATGATGCGCGGGATCCTCAGCCATGCGTTCACGCGCGTGTACTTCGACGACGAAGCCGCGGCGAACGCGGCCGACCCCGTGCTGAACGCGGTGCCGGCCGAACGCCGCGCAACGCTCGTCGCGAAACGCGACGCGCAGCCGGGCCGCCCGATCATCTACCGCTTCGATATCCGCATGCAGGGGCCGGACGAGACGGTGTTTTTCGACGTTTGACGCACGCGCCGGCGCCGGCCGGTTTTCGGATGCAGACGCACCGCCGCGTGGCACGATACCGACAGGGATCGCGCCACGCGGCGCTTTTTCGTGTTTCGTCGCAATCTTTCGATGCTGCGCCGCAACGCGCCGGGCCGCGGTTCCCGATGTCCATTGGTCGAGGCTTCTGCCCCCACATCAAACGCGCGATTGAAACGCATGCTGCGACAGCACATGAATCGTCGGGCCAACAGGATATCGTTTGCGCGTTATGCGGCGTATTCTTTGGTATCCACAACGAGCCAGCAGGATTAAATCCAAAATGAAAATAATCCCGCAAGCAATGCGCGACACCGCCCTGCTGGCCGTGCGCGTTTTTTTCTGACCGAGTGCCTTTAAACGCGTCTGACCGAATCGGGCAGGCGCGTATTTTTTTGCGGCTGCGACCCGCGTAGGGGCGTGGCGCGCGTCGGTCGCCGCTTCCTTTCCCCTAGCGCCGAATCTCCAGATACCGGCTCGGCGTGTCGCCCAGAATGCGGCGAAACGCCGACGTGAACGCGCTCGCGCTCGCATACCCGAGATCGAGCGCGACGCGCGTCACCGGCTGCCCGGCGCTCAGGCGGGAAATCGCCGCGAGCATGCACACCTGCTGACGCCATGCCGCAAAACTCACGCCCGTCTGCGCGCGGAACTGCCGCGTGAACGTGCGCCGGCTCACGCCCGCGTCGGCGGCCACCCGGTCGAGATCGGCCGCGATCGACGGCGACGCGAACAGGTGCCGGCACACCTTCGCGAGCCGTGCGTCGGCCGGCAGCGGCGCATGCAGCGACAGGCGCGGCATCGTCGCGATTTCCGCGATCAGCAGCGCCATCAGCTTGCCCGCACGGCCGTCTACGTCGTACATGGCCGGCAGGTCGATCGCATCGTCGATTAGCTGCCGCAGCAGCGCGGACACGCCATACACGCCGCACTGCCCGGGCAGGCCCGCCTCCTGCGCGGCGTCGCCGGACACGAACGTGTTGAGCATCGTGACCGGCCCGGTCATCGTCATTTCGTGCCGCACGCCGGCCGGCACCCAGCACGCGCGCTGCGGCGGCACCAGCCAGCGGCCGTGCGGTGTCGACACGCTGATCGTGCCGCGCGACGCGAACGCGAATTGCCCGCGCCCGTGCGCGTGTTCCGGAAACGTCGTGCCCGCCGCATAGTCGTTGGCGGTCACGACCACGCTCCGGGGAATGTGTTCGTAGGGATCTAGCAGCGTATTTCTCACGGCCCGAATTCCATCATCAATGACCCGATATCGAAGGCGGGTCTCCTTCGATCCATCTACGATCCGCTCCACGCTTGCGCGACCTGACGGCCGCAAGACCCGTCGGCCTGATCGGCCGGATTGCAACCTCATCGGAGCGGACATGCCGAATACGTTTCATCGCGTGGGGGACGGCCCCCACCCTGTTCTCGTGCTGCACGGCTGGTTCGGCGACGCCCGCGCGTTCGAACCCGTCGAAGCGTGGCTGTCGCGCGAGCACTTCAGCTATGTGTTCATGGACTACCGCGGCTACGGCCGCATGCGCGCCGCACGCGGCGACTACACGATCGACGAGATTGCCGCCGATGCCCTCGCGCTCGCCGACGCGCTCGGCTTCCCGACCTTCAGCCTCGTCGGCCATTCGATGGGCGGCATGGCGATCGAGAAGATCGCCGCCGTCGCGCCCGACCGCGTGCGCGCACTGGTGCCGATCGCGCCCGTGCCGTGCGGCGGCCTGCCGTTCGACGCCGAGCGGCGCGCGCTATTCGAGCGCGCCGCCGACAATCTTGCCGATCGCAGGACCATCATCGATCGCAGCACGGGCGGCCGGCTGCCCGCCGCCTGGGTCGAGTGGAAAGCCGCGTATTCGGCAGCCTGTTCGTCGCCGCATGCATTCGGCGCGTACTTCCGCGCGTGGGCCGATACGGATTTCAGCGACGGGATCGCGGGCGTGCATCCGGTGAAAGTACTGATCGGCGAGCACGACCCGGCGTTCGACGCGGCGCTGATGGCGCGCACCTACCTGCGGCGCTATCCGCGCGCCACCGTCGACGTGCTGCGCAATGCGGGCCACTATCCGATGAACGAGACGCCGCTCGCGCTGGTCGCGGCGATGGAGGCGTTCCTGCTCGCCGCGACGGCACACCCCGTCGCCGGCGACTGACCCGCCGAACGCAAGCGGCATCGTTGCGGCGCGCATCACCGCAGCATGAACGACATCGCCGACAGGCTGTTCAGCGTGCGCACCACGTGCTCGACCGACGGCCCGTCGAAGCGCAGCGTCACCGCATCGACGCGCTCGAGCGACGGCAGCACGCAGAACAGATCGGCAAGCGCGGCCGTCTGCACGCGCAGCGTGCAAGCGGCCGGTGCGGGCCGATGGGCGCCGGCGCGCAAGCCCGCCGACAGCGCGTGCGCGACCGTTTCGCGCGCGGCGGTCGCGATTCGCGCACACGACGCGGCAGGCGTGAGCGTGTCGCCGCTCGATGCGCCGCCGGCCGTCTTGACCGTCTCGAAACGTGCGTCCGGAAACAGCGGCTGCGTTTCCTCGGCGAACACGTCGTCGCCGGTTGCCAGCGCGACGTGCGCGCCATATTCGCGCGCCAGCGCGCCGTACAGCCCGGCTTCGCCGAGCTCGACGCCGTTCAGCCACACCTGCGTGAACGCGAAACCGTTGATCGTGTGCGCGAGCACGCCGCGCGTCTGCGATTTCGCGTGATAGCCGATCATGAATACGAGGTCCGGCCGCTGTTCGAGGCCCGCCATCATCCCGAGCGTGCGCGGCTTGCCGAGCACGACGCGTGAGCGCGCATCGAGCCCGTCGGGCAGCAGGTTGCGAAAGCCGCCATGCGAATCGTTGACCCAGACGGCCTGCGCGCCGCCCGCGAACGCGCCTTCGATCGCGGCGTTCGCCTCGGCGGTCATCCAGCGGCGCGCGCGTTCGTATTCCGGATTGCCGGCGCGCGTCTGCTCGGTGGCGAATACGCCGGCGACGCCCTCGATGTCGGTCGAGATCAGGATCTTCATGACTGGGTAAGACGCCCTTCGTTGCGTTCGTTGAACAGATGATCGAGATCGGGCACCGCATCGCGCAGCGATTGCCGCACGTGGCCGTCGCGCCCGGCGACCGTCACGGCCTGCAGCAATGCATCGGCGATCGCATGCTCGACGCTTTCGGCCGCGGCCATGAACAGCGGGTCGAGCGCCGCATCGGCCACGAGGGCCGGCAGCGCGATGGTCGACGCGTCGTGCGCGATCGTGTACGCGGTCGAGAATGCGAGCGCGATGTCGCCGCTGCCATGCCCGTAGACGGAACCCGTGCGGGCCAGCCCCGCGGCCGCGCGGCGTGCAAGCCGCGACAGTTGCCGCGCGTCGAGCGGCGCATCGGTCGCGAGCAACAGGATGATCGAGCCCTGTTCGGGCGGCGCCGCGTGCGCGGCCCCGGCCGCACGCCGTTGCGCGACGATGCGCCCGAGCGGCACGCCGCCGAGCGTCAGCATCGGCAGCCTGCCGAAATTCGCGAGCACGAGCGCGCCGACCGTATAGGGCCGGCCGGCCGCGACGGCGACGCGCGACGCCGAACCGATCCCGCCCTTCAGGTCGAAACACGACATCCCGCGCCCGGCGCCCACCGCGCCGCGTGCGACGTCGCGCGACGCGGCGCGGCATGCGTCGTCGTAATGCGCGGCCGTGACCGCGAACGCCTGGATATCGTTCAGATAACCGTCATTGCACTCGAACACGAGCGGATTGACGGTCGGCCAGTCGCGGCCGATCTGCGGATTCGCGGCGATCGCCGCGCGGATCTGCGCCTGCGCGACCGCGCCGACGCCGAACGTATTGGTCAACGCGATCGGCGTATCGAGCGTGCCGAGCTCGTCGACCTGCACGAGCCCGACGCTCTTGCCGAAACCGTTGATCACGGCCGCGCCGGCCGGCACCTTGCTGCGGTACACGTCGCCCGGATGCGGCTTCACGACGGTCACGCCGGTCTGCACGTTGCCGGCATCGAGCGTGCAATGGCCGACCGTCACGCCCGGCACGTCGGCGATCGTGCCGCGCGGCCCGGCCGGCAGCGTCGCGGCCCACATCGGCGCAGCACGCATCAGCGGCGCTCCAGCTTCGGATCGAGCGCGTCGCGCAGCCCGTCGCCGAGCAGGTTGAACGCGAGCACGGTCAGGAAGATCGCGAGGCTGGGGAAGATCGCGACGTGCGGCGCCGTCACCATGTCCGCGCGCGCCTCGTTGAGCATCGCGCCCCACTCCGGCGTCGGCGGCTGCGCGCCGAGCCCGAGGAACGACAGGCTCGCGGCCGTGATGATCGACGTGCCGATCCGCATCGTGAAGTAGACGACGACCGACGACACGGTGCCCGGCAGGATGTGCCGCATGATGATCGTCCAGTCCGACGCGCCGATGCTGCGCGCGGCTTCGACGTAGGTCATGTGCTTGAGCATCAGCGTGTTGCCGCGCACGAGCCGCGCGAACGCCGGAATGCTGAAGATCGCGACCGCGCAGATCACGTTGATCATCCCGTTGCCGAGGATCGCGACCACGCCGATCGCGAGCAGGATGCCCGGGAACGCGAACAGCACGTCGGCGATGCGCATCGTGATGCGATCCCACCAGCCTTCGTAGTAACCGGCGAGCAGCCCGAAGACCGTGCCGATCAGCGCGCCGAGCGCGACCGAGAAGAAGCCGGCCGCGAGCGAGATGCGCGTGCCGGTGACGATCCGGCTGAAGATGTCGCGGCCGAGCGAATCGACGCCGAACCAGTGCACGGCCGACGGCCCCGCGTTCAGCGCATCGTAGTCGAAATAGTTCTCCGGATCGAACGGCACGATGTGCGGACCGACGAATGCCAGCACGACGAGCGCCAGCACGAAGCCGCCCGCGACGAGCGCGACGGTCTGCTTGCGGAACTTGCGCCAGAATTCGCGCCACGGCGTGCGAATCGCGGTCGATGCGGCCGGCGCCGCGGTCTGGACAGTCGCGTTCATGTGCGCCTCACTTGAACCGGATGGTCGGGTTGATGACCGCGTACAGCACGTCGACGGTCAGGTTGATCAGGATGAATTCGAGCGAGAACAGCAGCACGATCGCCTGGATCACCGGGTAGTCGCGCATCGTCACCGAATCGACGAGCAGGCGCCCGAGCCCCGGCCAGTTGAACACGGCCTCGACGACGATCGAGCCGCCGAGCAGGAAGCCGAACTGCAGCCCCATCATCGTGACGACCGGGATCATCGCGTTGCGCAGGCAGTGCTTGAGCACGACCATCGGCTCGTGCACGCCCTTCGCGCGCGCGGTGCGCACGAAATCCTCGTTGAGCACCTCGACGAACGACGCGCGCGTGAAGCGCGCCATCACGGCCGCGACCGCGGCGCCGAGCGTCAGCGACGGCAGCACGTAGCTCTTCCACGTGCCGTCCGGCACGACCGGCAGCCAGCCGAGCTTCACCGAGAAGATCTCCATCAGCAGCATGCCGAGCGCGAACGCGGGAAACGAGATGCCCGACACCGCGATCGTCATGCCGATGCGGTCGGGCCAGCGATTACGCCACACCGCCGACGCGATCCCGATCGCCATGCCGAACAGCGTCGCCCACGCCATGCTGACGAGCGTCAGCAGCAGCGTCGGCATGAAGCGCTCGCCGATCTCGGTCGATACCGGCCGCTTGCTGCGCGTCGACACACCGAAGTCGCCGTGCGCGATCTTCACGAAGAAGTTCGCGAACTGGGTGGGCATCGGCTTGTCGAGCCCGAGATCGGCGCGCACGAGCGCGACCGTCGCGTCGTCGGCTTCGGCGCCGGCCGCGAGCCGCGCGGGATCGCCCGGCAGCAGGTGCACGAACAGGAACACCAGCACCGCGACGATCGCGAGCGTGGGCAGCAGGCCGAACAGGCGTTTGATGATGAAATTCAGCATAGGGCACCGAACCAGTGCGGCGCGCCGGCATCGCGGAGCCGGCGCGCCGTGACGCGCGCGAACGCGCTTATTTCAGCGAGATTTCGTCGAAGTTGAACGAACCGTCCGGCATCACGTACATGCCCTGCAGGCGCTTGCTGCGCGCGTAGACGATCTTCTCCTGCACGAGGAAGATCCACGGCGCATCGGCCCAGATCTGCTTCTGCGCGGTGGCGTAGTACTCGGCCTTCTTCGCGCGGTCGGTGGTTGCCAGCGCCTTCTCCAGCGCGTCGTCGAAGATGCCGTTCTGGTAGTACGCGGTATTGAACAACTTCGGCGGCTTCGACGCCGACGCGAGCAGCGGCGTCAGCGCCCAGTTCGCCTCGCCGGTCGACGACGACCAGCCGATGTAGAACATCCGCACCGGTGCGCTCGCCGGGTCCTGCGCGCTCTCGACCTTCGCGACGCGCTCGCCCGATTCGAGCGCCTGCACCTGCACCTTCACGCCGACCTGCGCGAGCTGCTGCTGGACGAACTGGATCACCTTCTGCGACGTCGTGTTGTTGTAGCCGGACCAGAGCGTCGATTCGAAGCCGTTCGGATAGCCGGCCTCCTTCAGCAGCGTGCGCGCCTTCGCCGGGTCGTACGGCCAGGGGCCGGTCTTCGTCGCATACTCGACGCCCGGCGGCACGACGCCGGGCGACGGCGTCGCGAAGCCCGAGAACGCGACCTTCGCGAGCGCATCCTTGTTGATCGCGTAGTTGAGCGCCTGGCGCACCTTCGGATTGTCGAACGGCTTCTGCAGCGTGTTCAGCGAGATGTAGCGCACGACGATCGACGGCCGCTCGACCACGTCGAGCTTAGGATTGCTCCTCAGGTCGGCGACCTGCTCGTACGGAATCCGGAACGCCAGATCCGCCTGGCCGGCCTTCATCAGCGCCGCGCGCGTGTTGTTGTCGATCACGGGCTTCCAGTCGATCATGTCGATCTTCGGATAGCCCTTCTTCCAGTAGCCGGCGTATTTCTTCACTTTCATGTCGTCGGTCTGCTTCCACTCGACGAACTCGAAGGGCCCAGTGCCGACCGGATGCAGGCCGATCTCGCGGCCCCATTTCTTCAGCGCCGTCGGCGAGATCATCACCGCGGACGGATGCGCGAGCGTGTTGACGAACGCCGAGAACGGCTCGCGCAGCGTGAACCGCACCGTATAGGGATCGACGACCTCGGTCTTCTCGATCACGCGGAACAGGTTGTAGCGCTTGAGCTTGTTCGCCGGATCGGTCACGCGGTCGAACACCACCTTCACGGCCTCCGCGTTGAAATCGGTGCCGTCCTGGAACTTCACGCCCTGGCGCAGCTTGACGGTATAGACCTTCGCGTCCGGCGACGCCGTATAACTCGTCGCGAGCACGTTGACGAGCTTCATGTCCTTGTCGAAGCCGAACAATCCCTCGTAGAACGACTTCGCGGCGGCCTGCGACACCGTGTCGTTCGAATCGTACGGATCCATCGTCGTGAACGTCTCGCCGACCGCGATCACCGCGGTTTGCTGCGCGAATGCGGGCAGCGCGGCCGACAGCGCGAACGCGCTGGCGCCCGCGACGATCAGCGCGCGCGGACGGAACATCGGGAACGAATGCGGCTTGTTCATCTTGTTTGGCTCCTGTGGATGATTCGGTAACGCGTGGTGGAAATCGCGGCGTGACTGCACCCGCTCGGGAAAAAGACGCCGTTGCCTTGCTCGTGCGCAGCTGCGGTCCATATGCAGCCTGCCGCGCGTTCAGTACGCGCCGCCGACGCGATGCGTCGCGACGTAATGATCGGGACCGACCGCGACGAGCGGCGCAACCACCGGCTCGTCGCCGACCGCGCGGATCGGGCTCGGAATTTCGTCCGCCGCGAGCTGGCGCGGCGCATGCCTGCGCGCGGGGTCGGCCACGGGCACCGCACTCATCAGCTTCTTCGTGTACGGATGCTGCGGCGCTTCGAACACCGCGCGGCGCGGGCCGATCTCGACGATCTGGCCGAGATACATCACCGCGACGCGATGGCTGACGCGCTCGACGACGGCCATGTCGTGCGAGATGAACAGGTATGCGACGCCGAGCTCGCGCTGCAGGTCGAGCATCAGGTTGACGATCTGCGCCTGCACCGACACGTCGAGCGCCGACACCGATTCGTCGGCGATCACGACCTTCGGGTTCAGCGCGAGCGCACGCGCGATCGCGATCCGCTGGCGCTGGCCGCCCGAGAACTCGTGCGGATAACGGCGTGCGGCCTCGGGCGGCAGGCCGACCTTGTCGAGCAGCCAGTCGACGCGCGCCTGCGCTTCGCGGCCGCTCGCGACGCCGTGCACGAGCAGCGGCTCCATGATCGAGAAACCGACCGTGAGGCGCGGATTCAGCGACGCGAACGGATCCTGGAAGATGAACTGGATGTTCCGGCGCAGCGCCTGCAGGTCCGGGCCCTTCAGCGCGCTGATGTCGCGGCCGTCGAATTCGATCGAGCCGCTTTGCGATTCGACGAGGCGCAGCAGCGAGCGGCCGGTGGTCGACTTGCCGCAGCCCGACTCGCCGACCAGCGCGAGCGTCTCGCCCGCGCGCAGCTCGAAGCTCACGCGCTCGACCGCATGCACGTACTGCGACACGCGGCCGAACACGCCGCTCTTCACCGGAAAGCGCGTGACGAGATCGCGTACGCGCAGGATCGGCGTCGAAGCCGAGTCGACGGGCGGCTGCACATCGTCGTTCGCCGCAGGCGCGGCGCTTGTGCCGTCCACCTTCAGCAGCGGGAATTTCTCGGGTATGTCGGTGCCCTGCATCGAGCCGAGCCGCGGCACGGCCGCGAGCAGCGCACGCGTGTAGCGATGCGCGGGCGTCGCGAAGATGCGCTCCGATTCGCCCTCCTCGACCTTCTCGCCGCGATACATCACGAGCACGCGGTCGGCCACTTCGGCCACCACGCCCATGTCGTGCGTGATGAAGATCACGCCCATGTTCATCTCGTCCTGCAGCCCGCGGATCAATTGCAGGATCTGCGCCTGGATCGTCACGTCGAGCGCGGTCGTCGGCTCGTCGGCGATCAGCAGCGCCGGCCGGCACGACAGCGCCATCGCGATCATCACGCGCTGCCGCATCCCGCCCGACAACTGGTGCGGATAGCGCACGAATACCCGGCGCGCTTCCGGGATGCGCACGAGATCGAGCAGCCGCAGCGCTTCCGCGCGCGCTTCGGCCGCGCTCTTCGACTGGTGCAGCGCGATCGCCTCGCTGATCTGGTCGCCGACCGTAAACACCGGGTTCAGCGACGTCATCGGCTCCTGGAAGATCATCGCGATGTCCGAGCCGCGGATGCCGCGCATCGTCGCGGCGCTCGCCTGCGCCAGATCGACCAGCGCGCCGCCGCGGCGCCGGAACGCGATGCGCCCGCTCGTGATCTCGCCGCCGCCGTGCTCGACAAGCCGCATCAGCGCGAGCGACGTGACCGACTTGCCGGAACCCGATTCGCCGACGATCGCGAGCGTCTCGCCGCGATCGACGTGAAACGACACGTTGCGCACCGCGTCGAACGTCGCGCTTTCGCGGCGGAACGTGACCGACAGGTCGTCCACGGCAACCACGCGCTGCTCGGGCAGCACCAGGCCGGACGGGTTACGGCTCGAAGTCATGCGTCTCTCCTCGTGCGATCCGGAATCAGGCTGCGTCGTCGCGGTAGATGCCGACGATAGGCGCTTCGCCGACGCGCGCGTAGCCGCGGTACATCCCTTCGGTGTTGAACGGCATCGCGACGTTGCCGTGCGCGTCGACCGCGATGATCCCGCCGCGGCCCGCCAGGCGCGGCAGCTTGTTCATCACGACGTCGTGCGCGGCGTCAGCCAGCGACGCGCCGCGATACGCGATCTGCGCGGCAACGTCGTGCGCGGTCGCGAGCCGGATGAACGTCTCGCCGGTGCCCGTCGACGACACCGCGCAGGTTGCATCGTCCGCATAGCAGCCCGCGCCGATGATCGGCGAATCGCCGACACGCCCCGGCTGCTTGTTCGTGATGCCGCCCGTCGACGTCGCCGCCGCGATGTGGCCGTGCAGGTCGCACGCGACCGCACCGACCGTGCCGTGCTTGCGGTCCGGATCGAGCGGTTCGGCCGGCTGCGGCTGCGATTGCGATTTGCCGAACGCGAACGTCGCCGCGTCGTGATCGAGCATCATGCCGGCCGCCGCGCGCGCCTTGAGCCACTGCGCGTGCCGCGCTTCGGTGTCGAAATAGCCGGGTTCCGCGAGTTCGAGCCCCTGCGCGGCCGCGAACGCATCGGCGCCCGCGCCGGCGAACAGCACGTGCTCGCTCGCCTCCATCACGCGCCGCGCGGCCAGCACGGGATTGCGCACGCGCGTCGCGCAGCAGATCGCGCCGGCGCCGAGCGTCGCGCCGTCCATGACCGCCGCGTCGAGCTCGTGCTTGCCTTCGGCCGTATACACGGCGCCGCGCCCGGCGTTGAACAGCGGGCAGTCCTCGAGCATCCGCACCGCGACGGTGACGGCGTCGAGCGCGCTGCCACCGTCGGCCAGCACCTGCTGCGCGGCCTGCAGGATCGCGGTCAGTTCGGCACGGTACCGGCGTTCGGTTTCGGTATCCATCGCATCGCGCAGAATCGTGCCTGCGCCACCGTGAATCGCGACGATCGCGGGAGAAGTCATGATTTTTTCGGACGGGGGGAAGAAGGGTTGGCGGCCGACAGCGCCGCTTGCGGCTGCACGAGCCACGGCAGCAGGAATTCGGTCATCTCGGCCGCGGACTTCGCGGACCGGTGCGTGCGCAGCGCGACCGCGTCGATCAGCGCCTCGATCATCGTGAGCACGGCCGCTTCCGACGTGGCCGCGAAGCGCCGTTCGGCCTTGACGTACAGGTTCAGCGACGCGATCGGCGCGAGCGGCGATTGCGGGCCGTCGGAGATGCCGAGCACGCGCGCGCCGCGTGCCGCCGCGCGGCGCGCCAGCTCGATCGTGTCCTTCACGTAGCGCGGAAACGCGAGCGCGATCACGAGATCGCGCGAGTCGACCGTATACAGTCGCCGCGCCGCGTGCGACGGGCCGCCGAGCAGCGCGAGCGACTGCACGCTGTCGTGACACACGGACAGCCCGTGCTCCATCAGCCCGGTGAGAAACGCGCTCGACCCCGCGCCGAGGATCAGCACGCGCCGCGCGCCGACGATCGCCTCGACCGCAGCCTCGACATCGGCCGCGTCCAGTTGCGCGCGCGTGTTCTCGATGTTCGCGACGGCCTGGTCGAACACCGCGTCGATCCATGCCGCGCCGCGCACGCCGGATTCCTGCTCCTGCGCCGAGCGCAACCGCTCGACCGGCCCGAGCGTCGCTTCGAAGCCGCGCACGAGGGCCGCGCGCATCGCCGGATAGCCGTCGAAGCCGAGCGCCTTCGCGAAGCGGTTCGCGGTCGCGATCGACGCATTCACGGCCTGTGCGAGTTCGTCGATCCGCATCGTCGCCGCGCGAAACGGATTCGCGAGCACGAATTCGCCCATGCGCCGGTGGATCGGTGTCATCAACGGCATCGCCGACGCGATCCGCTCGGCGATCGCGGGTTCGTCGTGACTGGCGTCGTGCGAAACGAGAGGCGTCATGCGAATGGTTGTTGCAAGGAAGGTGAAAATCAATTTACACAATCCGCAGCCAAGAAAAAAATAAATTTTCATCAGGGTTGTCACGCCCCGTCCTGCGCCCGCCGATCGCCAGACCATCGCACAGCCCCGCCGCACGGGCTTTGGCACGCAACCGCCATGCTCTCCCTCTCACGCCGCCCCCTTCTCATCGGGAAAACCCCGAGCAAGTTCATTCGAATGCAAATTCACGTTGACCGGATTCGCATTCGAACATAGGATGTTCGAAAATGATCAGTCGTCAGATAACATCCGTATCCAGCGACGACAAAATGTTCGCTCGAACAGCGTCATTTCGATGAAAACCGGCAAAATCGGCGCCCATCAAGATCGGACATCGTACAAATAAGCTGAAAAAGCCTTCCCGACCGGACGGCTTGCATGGATCAGGCAGGTGCCGCATGCCCGCCCTGCCCAACAGGAGACAGCAGTGAAAACAGTCAAGGCGTTGCGCTGGTGGATCATCGTGCTCGTGTGTCTCGGCACGATCCTCAACTACCTCGCACGGAACTCCCTCGCGGTGCTCGCCCCCGAGCTGAAGCAGGTATTCGCGATCTCGACGCAGCAGTATTCGTACATCGTCGGCGCGTTCCAGATCGGCTACACGATCATGCAGCCCGTGTGCGGGTTCATCGTCGACCTGATCGGGCTGCGGCTCGGGTTCGCGCTGTTCGCGATGCTGTGGTCGGTGGTCGGCGTCGCGCACGGCTTCGCGTCGGGCTGGCTGTCGCTCGGCATCCTGCGCGGCTTTCTCGGGCTGTTCGAGGCCGCCGCGATTCCGTCGGGGATGAAGGCCGTCGCCGAATGGTTTCCCGATCGCGAGAAATCCGTCGCGGTCGGCTACTTCAATGCGGGCACGTCGCTCGGCGCCGCGATCGCGCCGCCGCTCGTCGTGTTCATCTCGATGCGGTTCGGCTGGCAATCGGCGTTCATGGTCACCGGCGCGCTCGGCTTCGTGTGGGCCGCGCTCTGGTACACGCAGTACCGGTCGCCCGCCGATCATCCGCGCATCACGCCGCAGGAGCGCGCGCTGATCCGCGACGGCCAGGCCACGATGCCGCCGGTGTCGAAGCGCCGCATCCGCGACGTCGTCACCGCGCGGCGCTTCTGGGCCATCGCGCTGCCGCGCTTCTTCGCCGAACCCGCGTGGCAGACCTTCAGCTTCTGGATTCCGCTGTACCTCGCGACCGAGCGCCACATGCCGCTCACGCAGATCGCGATCTTCGCGTGGATGCCGTTTCTCGCGGCCGACGCCGGCGGCATCGCGGGCGGCTATCTGTCGCCGTATCTCGCCAACCGCTTCAAGCTGCCGCTCGTGTGGTCGCGCGTCGCCGGCGTTGCGCTCGGCGCGGTGCTGATGCTCGGGCCCGCGATGATCGGTCTTGTATCGTCGCCGTATACGGCCATCGCGCTGTTCTGCGTCGGCGGCTTCGCGCACCAGATGATCTCCGCGCTCGTCAACACGCTGTCGGCCGACGTGTTCGATTCCGAGGAAGTCGGCACCGCGAGCGGCTTCGCCGGGATGGCCGCGTGGATCGGCGGGCTCGGCTTCTCGCTGCTGGTCGGCGCGCTCGCCGACAAGATCGGCTATGCGCCGCTGTTCGCGTGCCTCGGCCTGTTCGACCTCATCGGCGTCACGCTGCTCGCGGTGCTGATCCGCGGGCAGTCGAAGCAGGAACGCCTGCTCGCACGGCACGCCTGACATTCGCTCTCACCAGGAATCGCATTCATGACTTCGCTTCTTCATCCGCCCGTGTTCCGGATCGCCGCCCGGCACGCGAACCGCCTGCTGCTCGCGTCCGACGCGGGCGCGACCCTCGAGATCTTCGTGCTCGAGGACGACATCGTGCGTGTGCGCGTGCTGCCGGACGCGACGACACGCAATCCGCGCACGTGGTCGATCGCGCCGGGCCTCGACGACGTGCCGCTCGACGGACGCGACCGTCTCGACCTGGACGGCTTCGCGCTGCCTGCCTGGAGCCTCGCCGAAGACGACGACGGCCTGCGCATCGAAACCGCGCAGATCCGGCTCGCGGTGCGCTGGCAAGGCGGCCATTGCACGTGGTCGATGCGCGGCGCGGACGGCGCATGGCGCGTCGCGCTCGCCGACCGCGCGACGCAGGCGTACAACTTCGGCTGGTGGGACGAGCGCGCGTATCACTACGTCGCCCGCGAGCGCGGCGACAAGGTGTTCGGCCTCGGCGAACGCGCGGGCGACCTCGACCGCACGGGCGCGCGCTTCGAGATGCGCAACATCGACGCGATGGGCTACAGCGCGAAGCACACCGACCCGCTGTACAAGCACATCCCGTTCTACATCACGTGGTCGCCCGCTGCATGCCAGGGGTTCGGGCTGTTCTACGACACGCTGTCGGATTGCTCGTTCGACATGGGCCGCGAGCTCGACAATTATCACGGCCCGTACCGCTATTTCGTCGCCGAGCACGGCGACCTCGACTACTATTTCATCGCATCGCCCGATACGCCGCTCGCGGCCGCGCGGCGCTTCACGTGGCTCACCGGGCGCCCCGCGCGCACGCCGAAATGGGGCCTCGGCTATTCGGGCTCGACGATGAGCTACACCGATGCGCCGGACGCACAGCAGCAGATGAACCAGTTCGTCGAGCAGTGCGACGCGCACGACATCCTGTGCGATTCCTTCCACCTGTCGTCGGGCTATACGTCGATCGGCGCGAAGCGCTACGTGTTCAACTGGAACCGCGACAAGTTTCCCGACGCGAAGGGTTTCGTGAAGCACTACCGCGACCACGGCATCCGCCTGTGCGCAAACATCAAGCCGTGCCTGCTGCGCGACCATCCCGCATTCGACGAAGCCGCCAAGCGCGGGCTGCTGATCCGCTCGGCGTCCGGCGAGCCTGCATGGGTGCAGTTCTGGGACGAGGTCGGCGCGTATCTCGACTTCACGCAGCCGGACACGTACCGCTGGTGGCGCGAGCAGGTCACGTCGGCGCTGCTCGAATACGGGATCGAGTCGACCTGGAACGACAACAACGAATACGAGATCTGGTCGCCCGACGCGATCGCGCACGGCTTCGGCCAGCCGTTCCCCGCGCGCGAGGCGAAGGTGCTGCAGACGATGCTGATGATGCGCGCGTCGCGCGACGCGCAGCGCGCGCATGCGCCGGCGCAGCGGCCGTTCCTGGTGTCGCGCTCCGGCGGCGCCGGCATGCAGCGCTATGTGCAGACCTGGTCCGGCGACAACACCACATCGTGGGAAACGCTGCGCTACAACCTGAAGATGGGCCTCGGGCTCGCGCTGTCGGGCGTGTCGAACATCGGTCACGATATCGGCGGCTTCTCCGGGCCGGCGCCGTCGCCCGAACTCCTGCTGCGCTGGGTGCAGTTCGGCATCTTCATGCCGCGCTTCAGCATCCATTCGTGGAACGACGACGGCACCGTCAACGAACCGTGGATGTATCCGGAGATCGCCGCGCAGGTCGCGTCGCTGATCAAGCAGCGCTACCGGCTGCTGCCGTACCTCTATCACCTGCTGTGGCTGTCGACGACGCGCTATGAGCCCGTGCTGCGGCCGACCTTCGCCGATTTCCCCGGCGATGCGCGCTGCTACGACGAGTGCGACGACATGATGCTCGGCGATGGGCTGCTGGTCGCGCCGGTCGTCGATCCCGGCCGCACGGAACGCACGGTCTACCTGCCGTCGGGTGCGCGCTGGATGTGCTCCGCGAGCGCGCAGTCGTTCGACGGCGGCGCGAACGTGACGCTGCCCGCGCCGCTCGATACGCCGGTGATGCTGCTGCGTGAAGGCCGCGTGCTGCCGCTGAACGTCGCGGACCAGCATTTCGGCGCGCGCGCCGACACGCGCGGCTTCCTCGTCGCGCCGCGCATCGAGGACGGCGTCGCGTACGGCGAATGCGTCGAGGACGACGGCGAGACGGAAGCGTGGCGCGACGGCGAATACGGACTGTGGCGAATCGAGACCGGCCGCGAGGCGTCGGGCTCGCTCGGCGTATCGGTCCGCTGGGACGGCCGCCCGGCCCGCCCGGCCGACCGCGTCGAGATCCTGCTGCCCGTATCGGTGCAAGGCCCGCTCGCCGTCCGCGGCGCGCGCGTCGAGCAGGACGCGCAGGACGGCGCATGGCGCCGCATCGTCGTCGCGTTCGATCACTGACCGCGCACGCAGCACCGATCGGGCGGGCCGTTCGCGCGGCCCGCCCCCCCGCCACAGAGGAGGTCTCCGAACCTCCCGCCCCCTTTGAAGAAAGAGTCTGGAGATCAATGATGAAAGCACCCGTCAATCGATATGCAATCCTGATTTTATCGGCCGCATCGCTCGGCACGACCGCCGTCCGCGCGCAGAGCAGTGTGACGCTGTACGGCGTCGTCGACGACTCGATCGCGTACGTGAACAACCAGCAGGGCCACTCGAACATCTACATGCGCGACGGCAACCTTTATGCGTCGAAGTTCGGGCTGCGCGGCGACGAGGATCTCGGCGGCGGCACGCACGCGATCTTCGACCTGCAGTCCGGCTTCAACCTGAACAACGGCGCGCAGGCCGCCGCCGGCACGATATTCAATCGCCAGGCGTTCGTCGGCCTGCGCAACGCTCGCTACGGCACGCTGACGGCCGGCCGCCAGTACACGCCCTACTTCCTGTTCGTCGGCCCGTACGCGTCGAGCAGCTGGCTGACCGGCGCGACGGGTGCGCATCCGGGTGACATCGACGGCCTCGATACGACGATCCGCGTGAACAATTCGGTTACCTATACGTCGCCGACCTTCGCCGGGCTGAGCGCGAGCGCGATGTACGCATTCGGCGGCATTGCCGGTGCGACCGGCAAGGGCAACACGTTCAGTGCCGCGCTGCGCTATGCGAACGGGCCGATCGGGATCGCGGCCGGCTACCTGCGCATCAACAGTTCGGGCTCGTCGGCGGGCTTCCTGAACCCGGCCACCGCGTCGTCGGGCAGCTTCGCCGTGTCCGTGCTGAACCAGGGCTACCTGACCGCGAAGGCCGTCGAGCAGGTCGCGGCGGCAGGCAACTACACGCTCGGCGACCTGACGATGGGCATCAACTATTCGAACGTGAAGTACCTGCCCGGCAACGGTTCCGCGTTCACCGACACGGCCGTGTTCAACACCTACGGCGCGCTTGCCGCGTACCGCTTCACGCCGGCGTTCTCGGTGGCCGGAGCGTTCGCGTACACGTTGGCATCGAAGGCGAACGGCGTCGCGAGCGCGGCCCGCTACCAGCAGTATTCGCTGAAGGAGTCGTACAGCCTGTCGAAGCGCACGACACTCTATGCGCTGCAGGCGTACACGCATTCGAGCGGGCAGACGCTCGGCGCGCAAGGTGCCGGCCACGTCATCGATGCGGCGCCGATCGTCGGCGATTCGCAGCAGCTCACGCCGTCGACGACGCACGGCCAGTTCGTCGGCATGGCCGGGATCGCCGTCACGTTCTGAACCCGCACCGCAGCGCCTTCAGCGCGCTGCCCGCACCCCGGACGATGCACATTGCACGCGCCGTCCGGGCGCCCGAGGCCCGGCGCCCACCGGCTTTCCACGTCCCGTTCGACCGGCGCGCAAATCGCGCGGATGTTCTCGATCGCCGCAATACCTTACAATTCGTCAGTCTTTTCCCTTCTGCATACCCCTTCTTGCAGTCCTGACACCACGGTACACTCGACGCACGCCGTAACAGGGTCCGCCGCGCAACGTGCGCGCCGGACGGCGTCGCGCCTCGTTGCGCCCACAACTGGATGCCCGACATGCCAGATTCCCGTCCCTCCCCGCGCACGACATTCAAGCCGCAGGTCGTCCTGCCCGCGCTCGCGGTCATCGGTGCGCTGCTGGCCGTCTGTGCGCTGCTCCCGAGCGAAGCCGGCAC
This sequence comes from Burkholderia sp. NFPP32, assembly GCF_900119325.1. Lineage (NCBI taxonomy): Bacteria > Pseudomonadati > Pseudomonadota > Betaproteobacteria > Burkholderiales > Burkholderiaceae > Burkholderia > Burkholderia sp. NFPP32. The sequence continues at coordinate 408,078 of NZ_FPJP01000002.1, forward strand.
GCTGTTCTCCGCCGGCCAGCAATGGGTCGTCATGCGCTTCGACTGGTTCTACGTCCTGGCCGTCACCACGTTCCTCGTGTTTCTCGTGCTGATCGCCGCGAGCGATTTCGGCAACATCCGGCTCGGCCCCGACGACGCCGAACCCGAGTTCAGCTTCGTGTCGTGGACGGCCATGCTGTTCGCGGCCGGCATGGGCATCGGCCTCATGTATTTCGGCGTCGGCGAGCCGATGCAGCACTTCCTGAAGCCGCCGACCGTCGACCCCGGCACGCCCGCCGCCGCGCGCGAGGCGATGCTGATGACCTTCTTCCACTGGGGCTTCCATGCGTGGGCGATCTACGGGCTGATGGGGCTCGTGCTCGCATATTTCGGGTTCCGCTACAACTTGCCGCTGACGCTGCGCTCGGGCCTGTATCCGGTGCTGCGCGAACGCGTGAACGGCTGGATCGGCCATACCGTGGATGCATTCGCGCTGGTCGGCACGGTCGCCGGCATCGCGACCACGCTCGGCTATGGCGTGATGCAGATGAGCGCGGGCCTGCATACGGTCGTCGGCTGGGACACCGGCAGCAATCTGTTTCGCGTCGGGCTCGTCGCGATCGTGGTGTTGCTCGCGGGCCTGTCGGCCGCCAGCGGTCTCGACAAGGGCGTGCGCCGGCTGTCCGAGCTGAACCTGCTGCTCGCGTTCCTGCTGCTCGCGTTCGTGGTCGTCGCGGGCCCGACGGCATTCCTGTTCCGCGCGCTCGGCGACAACATCGGCCAGTACCTGTCGAATCTCGTCGACCTGTCGTTTCGCACCTATGCGTATGCGTCGCCGCGCGAGGAAGGCTGGTTCGGCGGCTGGACGATCCTCTACTGGGCGTGGTGGATCTCGTGGTCGCCGTTCGTCGGCATGTTCATCGCGCGCATCTCGCGCGGCCGCACGATCCGCCAGTTCGTGATCGGCGTGCTGCTCGTGCCGACCGCGTTCAACCTCGTGTGGATGACCGTGTTCGGCAACAGCGCGATCTGGCTCGACACGCACGGCGCGGCCGGCGCACTCGCGCAGACGGCCACCAACGTCGATGCGCTGCTGTTCCGCTTCTTCGATTTCCTGCCGCTGTCGCAACTGCTGTCGATCGCCGCGATCGTGCTGATCGCGGTGTTCTTCGTCACGTCCGCCGATTCGGGCGCGTTCGTGATCGACCAGATCGCGACGCGCGGCAACGCGCATTCGCCCGTCTGGCAACGGCTGTTCTGGGCCGCGCTGCTCGGCGTGACGGCCGCGGTGCTGCTGGTCGCCGGCGGGCTCGGCGCATTGCAGGCGATGACGCTGATCGCCGCGCTGCCGGTCGCCATCATCATGCTCGCGCTCTGCTACGGGCTGTGGCGCGGGCTCGCGGCCGACCGCGCGCACTATTCGCAGGAGATCGCGCCTGCGGCGAGCTACTGGACCGGCCAGCACTGGCGCCACCGGCTGACGCACATCCTGCGGCAGACGACCGAGGCCGAGGCGCGCCAGTTCGTCGCCGAGATGGTCGAGCCCGCGCTGCGCAAGGTCGCCGACGAACTGCGCGCGAGCGGCGTCGATGCGCACGTGCAGCGCGACAGCGACGACGCCGTGCGGCTCACCGTGCCGACCGCCGAGCACCGCGATTTCGTGTACGGCGTGCGCGTGACGGTGAAATCCGCGGCCGCGTACCTGGTGCGCGAGGCGGCCGAGCCGGAAGCGGCCCGTGCGCACGTGTACGGGATCGTCACGTTCTTCGAGGACGGGCGGCTCGGCTACGACGTCGAATACCTGCGCGGCGACGAAGTGATCGCCGACGTGCTGCGCCAGTACGAACGCTACGTGTCGCTCGCGGCCGACAAGCGTACGCATCTGCTGAGCCGCGCGCCGGGACACGCGACGGAGGCCGAATGAGCACGCACGCCGCAACCCTCGCTGCACCCCGCTGGCCGGGCGCGTTCGGCGGAGCCGCACGATGAGCGGGCTCCTGCAAAGCCGCGCCGCCGACCTCGTCGCGCTTGGCACGCTCGCCGTGCTTTATCTCGGCGGAGCCGGCATCGCGCTGTGGCGGATCCGGGCCGCGGCGCCGCGCGGCAAGGCCTACTGGATCGTCTGCATCGCGCTGCTGGCCGGCGGCGCCATCGCGATGGGCGGCAACCTGTCGCCCGTGCCGAACAGCGGTGAAATGCCGCCCGGCTTCGCGCTCGGCGTCGAAGCCGTCCTGCTCGGCCTCGCGCTGGTTGCCGGAGGTTGCGCGTGGCTGATGCTGCGCGCGCGGAAACGCTGACGCGTGCATGTCGCGCGGCGCGGCTTCGTCAGTCAAGCGCGAACGGCGACACGCGGGGTCAGCAGGCGGCGACGTGCCTGCCCTGATCCGCTTTATCGCAACGCGTTACGCGGACGGCGCGCGCGCCGTCACGAGCCAGCACGCCGCGTCGAAACGCACGTCCGTGCCGTGCACGTAACGCTCGAACGCGACACGCACCTTCTCGACCACGCGCCGCCGCGTCGCGTCGTCCGTCTCCAGCAGCGCGAGCCCTACCGGACCCAGCCGCGCGATGTAGTCGTCCAGCGCCGGCTCGGGCAGCACGCACGCCCTGTCGACCGGCTCGATCGCAATGTCGGCCCAGCCGCTGTCCGACAGCACCGACGCGATCCGCTGCCGGTCGCCGAACGCGAACTGCCCCGGCGCGCCGGGCCGGCGCGCGGGCAGGTTCGGCAGCAACGGCGCGGCGGCCTGCTCGGCCGTCGTCATGAACGGGTTGTCGGCCGCGCTGCGCCATGCGACGAACCGCATCTGCGCGTCCGGCCGCGCCGCGTGCCGCAGATTCGCGAAGGCCCGGACCGGGTCGTCGAAGAACATCACGCCGAGGCGCGACACGATCAGGTCGACGCTCGCGGGCTCGAATGCATGCGTCTGCACGTCCGCGCACACGAAGCGGGCATGAATGCCGCTGCGTTCGGCGCGCGCCTGCGCGGCATCGATCATCCGGGCCGAGATGTCGATACCCATGCATTGCGCGTCCGTGCCGAGCCGGCGCGCGATCGCAAGCGTGACCGCGCCCGTGCCGCAGCCGACGTCGAGCACGCTGCGCGCCGACGACGCAGCCGCCGCATCGGCAAGCAGCGCCTCGAACGGCTCGAACATCCGGTCGATCGGCGCCTGCGCATCGACCCATGCACGCCCCGACGGGCCATTCCACAGCGCGGATTGCTCGTCGTTGGGCCGGTTGGTTTCCATTGTCGATTCCCTTTCTGGTTCATTGGTCATAAAGCACACTGTGCTGCTTCAAGCCGGCTTGAGGTCAAGGCCCCGGCCGCGAAACCCGGCGCGTAGACGAGCCCCCCACCGCGCCCCGTTTTTCACATTTCTTACATTCGTGCTGCGTATCGTTGACGACTTTCCTACGGTGCCTCCCATGCGACGACTCCTCCCGCGCGCACTGCTCGCGCGCTGCGCCCCCCTTGTTGCCCTCGCCGCGCTGTCCGCGTGCTCGAATCACATCGATACGCCGGCCGACCCGGCCAGTGCGTCGGTCAACGTCCAGGCCGCGTGGGTCGAGATCGGCGACGCGAACCAGGCAATCGCGCGCATCATCACGAACTACACCCCCGCGTCGGCCGGCGATCCGCTGTGTCCGCAACTGACCGTCGACGGCAAGCTGTCGCGCATGACGCTGCGCGCCGGCGCCGCGACCCCGGCCCAGCGGCCGACCGCCAGCGACCCGGCCGATTCGAAGCCGTCGAGCTTCCCGGTCTCCGTCTGCGAAACGACGTTGCCGGCCGATGCACAGGCGGCGAGCGTCGCGGGCCGCACGCTGCCGCTGCCGAAGGCACAGCCGCAGCGCATCGCGATCATCGCCGACACCGGCTGCCGAATGAAGAAGGCCGACAACGCATGGCAGGCGTGCAACGACGCGACGGTCTGGCCGTTCGACACGATCGCGGCCAGCGTCGCGAAGCTGTCGCCCGACCTGGTGCTGCACGTCGGCGACTACCACTATCGCGAGAACGCATGCCCGCCGGACATCGCCGGCTGCAAGGACAGCCCATGGGGCTATGGCTGGGATACGTGGCAGGCCGACCTGTTCCGCCCGGCCGCACCGCTGCTCGCGAAGGCGCCGTGGGTCGTCGTGCGCGGCAACCACGAGGAATGCGCGCGCGCAGGCCAGGGCTGGTACCGCTTCCTCGATCCGCGCCCGTATTCGGCCGCCCGTTCGTGCGACGATCCGGCCAACGACACCAACGCGAACTATTCGGAACCCTATGCGGTGTCGCTCGGCGGCGGCTCGCAGGTGATCGTGTTCGACACCGCGAAGGTCGGCCGCACGCCGCTCAAGACGACCGACGCGCAATTCGGCATCTACCAGAAGCAGTTCCAGACGGTGGCCGCGCTCGCGTCGAAGGCCGGCATGACGACGACGATCTTCACGAACCATCATCCGATCCTCGCATTCGCGCCGATCGCCGGCAGCACGCCCGCGCCGGGCAACCTCGCGCTGCAGTCGGTGATGGCGAGCCTCAACGCGCAGGCGTACTACCCGCCGGGCGTACACGTCGCGCTGCACGGTCACGTGCACGACTTCCAGGCGATCAACTTTTCGTCCGGGCACCCGGCGACGATCGTGTCCGGCAACGGCGGTGACAACCTCGACGTCGCACTGCCCGACCCGTTCCCGGCCGGCCTGACGCCGGCACCGGGCGCCGTGATCGAGCGGCTGTCGCACAACAACAGCTTCGGCTTCCTGATCATGGAACGCCGTGCGGCACCCGCGACGGGCTGGGTGTTCCGTGCGTATTCGGCGGCAGGCAAGCTGCTCGCGTCGTGCAACCAGTCGGGCACGACGCTCGCCTGCGACAAGACGGGGTTCATTGCGCCGTGAGTGAAGAGGTTCGAGATGCCGGCCGCGTTGCGCGCGGCCGGCAAACGCTGCACACGCTTGCCGCGGCCGTGCTCGCCGGCCTGGCGCTGGCGGCGCACGCCGCTCCGTCCGAAACGGTCCTGCTCCCCGGCGCGCCGCCGTCGCGCGTCGTCGACACGATCGGCAACGGCACGCCGCAGGTGACGGGCAAGATCGACGCGGCCACCGCACGCTTCGCGCCCGATCCGTCGCTCGTCGCGCTCGGCCGCCGGATCTTCTTCGACCCGCGGCTGTCCGAGCCGCGCGGCATGTCGTGTGCGGGCTGCCACGATCCGGGCCGTGCGTTCGCACCGACGCTGTCGGCGGCTTCGCTCGCGGGGCCCGGCGTGCCGGAAGGCAGCCGGCCCGGGCGCTTCAGCCGGCGCAATGCGCCGTCGCTGCTTTATGTTCGCTACGTGCCGCGCCGCCACTTCTACCAGGACGACGATGCGCCCGCGCCGTCGCCGTTCGGCGGACTGTTCAGCGATGGCCGCGCGGATACGCTCGCCGAGCAGATCCGCGGGCCGCTGTTCGATCCGAACGAGATGAACAACCGATCGCCGGCCGCGCTGCTGCGCAAGGTCAATGCGACCGAACTCGCGCCCGATCTCGCCGCGCGCTTCGGCGCGCCGGTGCGACGCGATCCCGAACAACTCGTGCGCGCGCTGGGTTCGGCCGTCGAAGCCTATCTGCAGAGCGACGAGATGGCGCCGTTCACGTCGCGCTTCGACGCGTTCCTGCGCACGCGCAAACCGCTCGCACCGGCCGAGATGCGCGGCCTCGCGCTGTTCCGGAATCCGGACAAGGGCAACTGCATGACCTGCCATACGCTGTCGGACACGTCGAGCCGCCCGGAGCGCTCGCTGTTCACCGATTTCGGTTATGACGCGATCGCCGTGCCGCGCAACCGCGCGCTGCCTGCGAACCGCGATCCGCGCCATTTCGACAACGGGCTGTGCGACACCGCACGGCGGCTGCGCTGGCCCGAGCCGACGCAATGGTGCGGCTACCTGCGCACGCCGGGGCTGCGCAACGTCGCGGTCAAGCAGACGTTCATGCACAACGGCGTGTTCACGACGCTGCGCGACGCGGTCGCGTTCTACAACACGCGCTCGACCGACCCCGGCTTCTGGTATCACGGCGCCGGGACGTTCGACGACGTGCCGGCCGCCTATCGCGGCAACATCAACGTCAACTCGACGCCGATGAACCGCCGGCCCGGCACGCCGCCCGCGCTGACCGACGCGGAAATCGACGACATCGTCGCGTTCCTCGGCACGCTGACCGACGCGCGCTATACGGGCATCGCCGCGGCTGCTCCCCCTGCCGCCCGGATTGCCGGATCGCCGGACCGCCGAACCACCCCGCCGGCGCGCTGACCCTGGCCGAACGGCCAGCCGCAAGCGCGCCCGCTTGCGGCCGCCGCAAACACTGGTTATATTTACAGTACTGTATTTATGAACAGTGAGGTGCGCGATGGAACATCTGGTCCGTATCGTCAACGACACCGATCGCCAAGTGCTGGCGTGGCTTCGTGCCCAGGTCGGCGACGCCCGCGTCGAGCGCGCGGCGCGCCAGCTCGGGCATACGCGCAAGCCGTTTCCGTCGGCCGTCTGCCGGTATCTGGGCATGAGCGCGCCGGCCACGCTGCGCCAGGCCGAACGGCCGCGCGTCGCACGCGATTTCTCGGTCGGCGATCGTTACCTGTCGTTGATCCGCCAGCACCTCGCTTCGCATTCGGCAGGCCGCTGACACGGCAGCGGCCTGCCGGAGCGATCCCGCGTGCGCGAGCACGGCCGGCAGCCGCCGTGCTTATGCGGCCGCCGCGGCATCGCGTATCAGGCGGCCGAGCGTTTCAAAAGCCGCCTCGTGCGCCGCATCGAACACGCGCGTGCACGCAAGCCGGATATAAGCGTCGAAGCGGTCGGAATTCGAGAAGATCGAACCGGGCGCGATCTTTACTCCATGCGCCAGCGCGGCATCGAACAGCGCGTCGGAACGCACGCCTTCCGGCAACGCGATCCACAGCAGCATCCCGCCCGGCGGCTGGTTCATCCGGGTTCCGGCCGGAAAATGCCGTGCAATCGCGTCGATCGTCGCATCGCGCTGCACGCGCAACTGTTCGCGAAACCGGCGCAGATGGCGATCGAACGCACCCGAGCCGACGAATTCGGCGGCAACGGCCTGCAGCAACGCGGCATTGTGCCGGCTGTGCGCGAACTTCAGCATCTTCACGCGCGCATGCCAGCGCCCCGCACTCATCCAGCCGAGCCGCATCCCGGGGGCCAGCACCTTGTTGAACGACGGGCAGTAGATCACCGTGCCGTCGCGGTCCCATGCCTTGGCCGGCTTGACCGCCTGCGGCGCCTCGACGAGCTCGCGATACGGCTCGTCCTCGATCACGGCCACGCCGTGGCGCGAGCACAGCGCGACGAGCGCGGCCTTGCGTTCGTCGGGCATCACGCAGCCGAGCGGGTTCTGCAGGTTCGGTACGACGACCACGGCCCGAATGTCCGGATACGCGGTCAGCGCCACTTCGAGCGCCTCGATCGACAGGCCGGTCGTCGGGCTGGCCGGGATTTCGAGCGCGCGCAAACCGAGACTTTCGAGCAACTGGATCAAGCCGAAGAAGGCCGGCGATTCGATCGCGATCGTGTCGCCTGGGCGTGCCACCGCACGCAGCGCGAGATTCACCGCATCGACGCCGCCGCTCGTCGACATCACGTCGTCCGGCGACACGGTCACGCCGTACGACAGCGCGCGTTTGGCCATCGTCTGCCGGAATTCGGGCGAACCGCCGACGGGCCCCGCGTCGGTCAGCAGCGTCGGCTTGCGCCGCAGCAGCCGGATCGCAAGCGCCTGCAGGCGCTCGGTCGGATACAGCGCGGCCAGCGCGGACGCGCCGCCGAGATTCAACGCATCGGTTGCCGTATTCGCGCGGTCGATCACGCGCGACACACGTTCGTGCAGGCCCGCGAACGGCGGCTCGACGCTTAGCGGCGGCCCGTCGCTTTCCGGCAGCGTTTCGAGCACGGCCGACGCGCGGCGCCGCACGAAGTAGCCCGAGCGCGGCTTCGCCTCGCACCAGCCCGTATCCTCGAGCCGCCGGAATGCCTGGATCGCGGTCGACAGGCTGACGCCGTGCTGCGCCATGAATGCGCGCACCGACGGCATCCGGTCGCCGGGCGACAGCGTGCCGGCCGCGATGATGCGGCGGTAATGTTCGGCGAGCCGTTCGTAAAGTGGCTCGCCGTCCATCGGCAAAGGCGTGCGGGATGCGTCGGCGAAAGGCGTCATGCGGGCCATCGTGCCCGCGCGTCCGGGTGCACGCCAGATACAGATTCCGGGAAAAACCACCGATACAGCGACGCAAAATCGGCGCCTGCACCGCAACAGATTCCCGTCCCCTGAATCTGTCGTGCCCGCGCCTGTTTCCCTAACCTGACTGCACGCTGTCGCCTCGCCGTCGCGAGGCCGCGCAACCGGGAAAAGGGATCGCCATGCGGACGCAACATATCCGGCTCGACGCCGGGCAAAGCCACTTTGCGTGGTTCGACAAGGGCAGCCAGGTGATCGTGCTGGACGGTGCGCTCGCGGTCACGCTGCGTCACGGCGGGCTCGACTGGCTGCCCGACGCGCCGCAGTACATTCGCCGCGTGCTCGACGAAGGCGAATGCCTGATGCTCGAGACGGCCGGTCACGTGGCGTTGTCGGCCGGCGGCGCCGGTGCGGTCAGCACGGCAGTCGTGGAGCCTGCCGGCCGCCGAGGCATGCTCGCGGCGTGGCGCGCGATCCTGCGCCGGCTGTCCGGGCGGGTGCGCGGCGGCCATCATGTGCGAGAGCATTCCTGACGTCGCAACTTGCCGGCTTGCCGATTCACCCACTCGCGGAGACGGCCACGCAGCCACCACACCATCGCGGCAACGAGCGAACGCACTGCGCTCCAGCCACCTCATCCGAAGAAACCGCGTCGTCCGCCGCAGCCTGCCCGGCACGCGACGGCCATCGAATCACCGCAAGTTCCTGCGACGCTCGACCCACTCGAATATCGCCATCCCGGCCAGCATCGCGACGACGAACCCGATCCCCTTGGCCGACCCGAAGCCGATCGACACGATCGCGGGCCCCGGGCAGAACCCGGCCATCCCCCAGCCGATGCCGAACACGGCGCTTCCGGCGACCAGGCGCACGGTGATCGCCCGCAAGGCCGGCAACTGCATCGGCAAGCCGAGCCACGACCGCGTCCGGCGCTTCGCCCATGCGAACGCGAACACGGCAACGCCCGTCGCACCGGCCATCACGAACGCGAGCGACGGATCCCAGCGGCCCGCCAGGTCAAGAAAGCCGAGCACCTTCTGCGGATTGGCCATGCCCGACACGATGAGGCCGACGCCGAACAGCAGCCCCGCCAGAAACGCGAATCCTGCCTGCATGTCAGCCTCCCAGCACGTGCCGCCGCACGAATACGGTCACGAAGCCCGCGATCATGAAAGTCGCGGTCGCGACCACCGAACGCAGCGCGCCGCGCGACATCCCGCACACGCCGTGGCCGCTCGTGCAGCCGCCCGTATATCGCGTGCCGATCCCGACCAGCAGGCCGGCCGCCATCAACTCGGGCCAGCTTGCGTCGATCTGCGGCGTCAGGCCGGCTTCGGCGACGCGCATCGCGAGCGGTGCGGCGATCAGACCGGCGACGAATGCGACGCGCCAGTCGCGCTCTCCTGGACCCGCCGCGAACAGGCCGCCGACGATGCCGCTGATGCCGGCAATCCGGCCGTTGAACGCGACAAGCCATGCGGCCGCGAGCCCGATCAGCACGCCGCCGGCCAGCGACAGCCACGGCGTGAAATGAAGCGCATCAAGCTGCATCGCGTGTCCCCTTCGCGGCCGGGCCGCAGAACTGTTCATACAGCACGCCCATTACCGCGATCGCGGCCGGACTGTCGAGCGAATAGTGGATGTTCTTGCCTTCGCGGCGCGTGCGGACCAGCGCGTTGTCCCGCAATACGCCGAGTTGCTGCGACAGCGTCGGCTGGCGGATGTCCAGCGTCGTCTCGAGATCGCTCACGCAGCGCTCGCCCTGCGACAGTTCGCATAGCAGCAGCAGCCGGTCGGGATTCGACAGCACCTTGAGGAGCGCGCAGGCCGATTCGGCGGCTGCACGCATCTGGTCGGGCTCGGGCAGCCCGGCGGGAAGATCGTTGTTCATCGAGGCGGGAAGACAATTAAAGAATAAATAGTATATCAATTCATATAATGTCGCTTTCTGCTATTTACCCATCGGCGACCTTGCGCCCTTCGCTCAGGCTTGCTCGCCCGCGATCACACTCACGGCCGACGCACGCATCACATCGGCGCGAACCATGCCGCGCGCCGGCCTCGTGCCGATGGAACTCGAGAGCCAGAGCGCGGTTTCGATGTACTGGCACCTCGACAACGCGAATCACGCGGCCGTGGCCGCGACGATCGAGTGCCTGTGCGGCGCCTCAGGTGGAGGGATGGGAGAAAGTGAAGGTGGAGTGAATGACGCGGCCCGGCGCCAACCGGGCCGCTTCGCCGTAGCGCGTCACGCGCCGTCGCAGGACGCCGTGCCGTCGAGCATCAGCGTGCCGACCCGCGCGGGCACGAGCGGTGTGCGCGGCACCGGCGGCGTCCAGCCGAACAGCACCTGTGCGGCCGCGCCGCAAACACGGCCCTGGCATGCGCCCATCCCGCAACGCGACTGCAGCTTCGCAGCCGTCCAGCCCGGCTCCTGCGCAACCGCATCGAAGCGCACATCCTCGCAGCGGCACAGCAGCGTATCGGGCCGCGCAAGCCGGCGGATCGGCTCGCGGATCGCGAAACGCTCGCGTACGGCATCTGCGAAAGCCTGCCAGTGCGCGCGCCGCGCGACGAGCGCGGCCAATGGCGCCGTCTGCCCGGTCGCCGCATAACCGGCGATTTCGCCTTCGACCATCGCCAGCTCGCTGCCGCCGACGCCCGTACACTCGCCGGCCGCGAAGTACCCGTCGCGGCTCGTACGCTGGTGCGTGTCGACCGCCACCGCGCCGTTCTCTATCCGGCAGCCGAGATGGCTCGGCAGCACGGTGTTCGGCACGAGGCCGAAGCCGCACGCGAGCCGGTCGCAGTCGACGTCGAACTCGCGATCGCCGTGGCGAATCCGCACGCGTTCGAGTCGCTTGTCGCCGAACGCTTCGACGACGTGCGCGTCCGGCCGATAGGCGGCCGTGACGAGCTTCGCGGCCTGCGCAAGCTTCGACGGCCAGCGCCACAGCCCCGCGCCGAAGCCTGCCACGTCGCCCCACGCGGCCTGTTCCAGCACATGCGACACGCGCGCGCCGGCCTGACGTGCCGTCGCCGCGCTCGCCAGCAGCAGCGGCCCGCTGCCCGCGATCACCGTGCGCTGCCCGCGCACGTCGAGGCCGTACTTGACCAGCGCCTGCAACCCGCCCGCGCCGGTGACGCCCGGCAGCGTCCAGCCCGGGAACGGCAGCAGCAGCTCGCGTGCGCCGCAGCACAGAATCAGCGTCCGGAAATCGAGCAGCAGCCCGCGCTCGTCGTCCTCGAGCAGCAGCGTGCCCGATTGCGTTTCGGCGACGATGCGCGTCGCTGCAAGGTGCGTGACGTTCGGCTGCCTCAGTACGGCAAGGCGTTCGGCGGCGGCCGAAACCGGCGTGGCCGCTGCGCCTTGCCGCCAGATCTGCCCGCCCGCGCGCGGGTTGTCGTCGACGATCGCAACCGTTGCACCGCTTTGCGCGGCGGCCCGCGCGGCCGACAGCCCGGCCGGGCCCGCCCCGACGATCGCGACGTCGACACTCAGTCGTTCCTGTTTCATCTGACGCGCTCCACCTGCATCCCGTCGCGGCACAGCGTCTGGCAAGCCAGCCGGCGGCGGCCGTCGATCGTCATCCGGCACTCCTGGCAAATCCCCATTCCGCAAAACGGCGCACGCGCCGCACCCGTGCACGACACGCGCGTCGTGTCGTCGCCGCTCGCCGCGACGGCGGCCGCGACGGTCGCGCCGTCGGCCACCGTCAGCGCGCGGCCGTCCAGATGAATGATCATGTCAGCGCTCCGGCTACGGGGGACGCGGTCAGGAAGCGTCCCGGCAAATACGGTTCGATATCGATGGGCGGCCGTTCGCCGGCCATCTGCGCGGCGACGAGCCGCGCGCTGCCCGGCGCGGTCGTCACGCCGAGCCCTTCGTGCCCGACCGCGAGCCACACGCCCGGCCGCGCCGGGTGCTCGCCGAGCAGCGGCAGGCCGTCGGGGCTCGCGGAACGGAACCCTGTCCATGAGCGGATCCCGTTCAGGTCGGCCAGATCCGGCAGGTAGCCGACCGCGCGGCGCAGCATCCGCGCGAGCACCGGCGGCTCGACGCGCGCGTCCTCGGTGTCGAACTGGCGCGACGAGCCGATCAGCAGCTGGCCGGTCGGCCTCGGCTGCACGTTGAACGCGACCGACGTGCCGTCGCTCGCATGCGCGCTCGCCGCATAACCAAGCTCGACGAGCTGGTGCGACACGCGGCCCGGATAGCGGTCGGTGATCAGCAGGTGGCCCTTTTTCGGGCGCAGCGGCAGTTCGGGCAGCAGCGTGCGTGCCGCGACGCCGTTCGCGACGACCACGCGTTCCGCGCGCAATGTGTCGCCGCTCGCGAGCGTCACGCTTGGTCCATCGACCGCAACGGCCCGGTCGCGGCGCAACGTGATGCGCGGGACACGCTGCAGCAGCCAGTTCGCGGTAACGGGCGCATAGAGGATCGCGTCGCCCGGAATCTTCAGCGCGCCGCCCAGGCCCGCGCGCAGCATCGGCTCCAGTTGCGCGAGCGTCGCCGCGTCGATCAGCTCGCCGGCCACGCCGTGCGCGGCAAGCGTCGCCTGCTTCGCGCGCGCGAGATCCATTTCGTGCGCGTCGGCCGCGAGCCACAGCGTGCCGCAGTTGCGGTACGCGCAGCCTTCCGGCATCTCGCCGCTCAACGCGCGCCACAGCTCGATCGAGTAATGGCTCAGCGCGAGCTCGGCCGTGTTGTCGTCCATCGCGACGAGGTGGCCCATCCCCGCGCCGGTCGCACCGCCGCTCGCGTCGTCGACGACGAGCACGCGCAGCCCGCGCTGCGCGAGTTCGTGCGCGCACGCCGCGCCGACGATGCCGGCACCGATCACGACGACGTCGGTACTTGCGTTGCTCACGACACGATGCCCCAGCCGAACGGATCGTCTTCCTCGATCAGCAGCGTCGCTTCAGCGCTCAGGTGCGCGCTGCCGCGAATCGTCGGCACGATGCCGCCGTCGGCCTGCTCGTAGCTGGCCTGGAACACACTGCCGATCACGCTTACCTGCCGCCACACGGCGCCCGGCGCGAGCTTGCCGTCGGCCGCGAGGCACGCGAGCTTCGCGCTCGTGCCGGTGCCGCACGGCGAACGGTCGTATGCGAGGCCCGGGCACAGCACGAAGCTGCGGCTGTCGTGCTCGGAATCGTCGGCGAACAGTTCGATATGGTCGATCTCGCCGCCGTTCGCACCGGTGATGCCCGCGCGTTCGAGCCCTTCGCGCACGGCCGACGCATACGCGGTAAGCGCCGCGACGTTGTCGCCGGCGACGCGCTGCCCGTGGTCGCTGATCAGGAAGAACCAGTTGCCGCCCCATGCGATGTCGCCCTTCACGGGGCCGTAACCCGGCACGTCGACCGCGACACCCTTCGCGTGACGATACGCGGGCACGTTGCGCACGCTGACCGACAGATCGTCGTGCAGCGTCGCCTCGACGGTGCCGACGGGCGTCTCGATCAGATGAATGCCAGGCCGGATGCGCCCCATGTGATGCAGCGTGCGCACGACGCCGATCGTGCCGTGCCCGCACATGCCGAGATAGCCGCTATTGTTGAAGAAGATCACGCCGGCCGCCGCGTCGGGCGATACCGGCTCGCACAGCAGCGCGCCGACCAGCACGTCGCTGCCGCGCGGTTCGAGGATGCACGCGGTGCGATAACAATCGTGCTCGCGCGCGAGCACGTCGCGTCGCTCGGCCATCGTGCCGCTGCCGAGCGACGGAAAACCGGACACGACGAGCCGAGTGGGTTCGCCGCCCGTGTGCGAATCGATGATCTGGATGCGCTTCATCATGAGCCGTCCGAAGTGGGGAAAGGAGCATAGCTTCCTCTGTCGCGCGTCCGTCCGCTTGTGGCTTTTCGATGAGGACGACGACGAAATCGGCATAGTGCGAGGCGCCCTTCGCGCGCCGGGCGGCCGCTGTGCCGATTTCGTCATTTTGCTCCGCGATACGACTCAAGCGTGATGGGCATTTGCGCGGCGATACTGGTTGCCACACCGACACACCCGTCGGCCGACCGATACGAACGTAGGAGATTTCAGTGAGCCGCAAAGCCATTCAGTGGACCGGGGTTTTCCCGGCCGTCAGCACCCAGTTCAAGCCGGACTTTTCCCTCGACATCGACGCCACCCACCGCGTGGTGAAGAACCTGGTGAACGACGGCGTGTCGGGCCTCGTGGTCTGCGGCACGGTCGGCGAAAACACGTCGCTGTCGACGAGCGAGAAGCTGCAGGTGATCGAGGCCGCGCGCGACGCGGCCGGCGGCAAGATTCCGGTGATCGCCGGCATCGCCGAATTCACGACCGAATTCGCGCGCAACACGGTGCGCGAAGCGCAGCGCGTCGGCGTCGACGGCGTGATGGTGATGCCCGCGCTGGTCTACTCGGCGAAGCCGCATGAAACCGCCGCACACTTCCGCGCGGTCGCGACGAGCACCGACCTGCCGGTGATGGTCTACAACAACCCGCCGATCTACAAGAACGACGTGACGCCCGACGTGCTGATCGCGCTGCAGGACTGCGAGAACATCGTCTGCTTCAAGGATTCGTCGGGCGACACGCGCCGCTTCATCGACCTGCGCAATGCGGTCGGCGATCGCTTCGTGCTGTTCGCGGGCCTCGACGACGTCGTGGTCGAGAGCATCGCGGTCGGCGCCGAAGGCTGGGTGTCGGGCATGTCGAACGCGTTCCCGAAGGAAGGCGAGACGCTGTTCCGCCTCGCCAAGCAAAAGCGCTTCGACGAAGCCCTCGCGCTGTACCGCTGGTTCATGCCGCTGCTGCACCTCGACGCGCGCCCCGACCTCGTGCAGTGCATCAAGCTGTGCGAAGAGCTGGTCGGCCGCGGCAGCGCGATCACGCGTCCGCCGCGCCTCGCGCTGCAGGGCGACACGCTCGCGGAAGTGAAGGCAATCGTCGCGAAGGCGCTCGAAACGCGCCCGGCGCTGCCCGACGTCGGTCTCTGATCGACTTCCCCTGCGGCGGCGCGCGGGCCTTCCGCCCTGCGCGCCGCCGTCTCCGGTCCGGCATGGCCTGCGGGCCCGTTCGCCCCGGCGCCAGCGTGCGCCGCTCGTGAACGGCCCGCGGCCCGCCCCGGTCGTTCGAACCGGGCGACGCCGGCCGGCAGGCGTGCGCGCGGCTCCGTCGGAGCGCGGCGCACTCGACGCCTGCACCGCCATTCCCTCAGGAGACAAGCCCATGCCAGGCCAAGGCAACGCTCACCCGTCCGTCCCGCTTTCCCGTGCCGTGCACCCCGACGCGGGTCACGGCAAGTTCAAGAAACAGTTGTCGCTGACCGATCTCACGTTCATCGGTCTCGGCGCCATTTTCGGTTCGGGGTGGCTGTTCGCCGCGAGTCACGTGTCGACGATCGCGGGCCCGGCCGGCATCTTCTCGTGGCTGCTCGGCGGCTTCGCGGTGCTGCTGCTCGGCATCGTCTACTGCGAACTCGGCGCCGCGCTACCGCGCGCGGGCGGCGTGGTCCGCTACCCGGTGTTCTCGCACGGCCCGCTGCTCGGCTACCTGATGGGCTTCATCACGCTGATCGCGTTCTCGAGCCTGATCGCGATCGAAGTCGTCGCCGCGCGCCAGTACGCGGCCGCGTGGTTTCCCGGCCTGACCGTAGAAGGATCGAGCGACCCGACGACGATCGGCTGGCTCGTGCAGGCCGCGCTGCTCTGCTTCTTCTTTTACCTGAACTATTCGAGCGTGAAGACGTTCGCGAAGGCGAACAACATCATCAGCATCTTCAAGTTCATCGTGCCGCTCGCGGTGATCGGCGTGCTGTTCACGTTCTTCAAGCCCGCGAACCTGACCGTGCACGGCTTCGCGCCGTTCGGCATGCCGGGCATCGAGATGGCCGTGTCCGCGGGCGGCATCATCTTCGCGTACCTCGGGCTCACGCCGATCGTGTCGGTCGCGAGCGAGGTGCGCAATCCGCAGCGCACGATCCCGATCGCGCTGATCCTGTCGATCCTGCTGTCGACGCTGATCTACGTGCTGCTGCAGCTCGCGTTCATCGGCAGCATCCCGACTGCCATGCTCGCCGGCGGCTGGCACGACATCAGCAAGGCGTTCACGCTGCCGTACCGCGACATCGCGCTCGCGCTCGGCGTCGGCTGGCTCGCGGTGATGGTCGTCGCCGACGCGATGATCTCGCCGAGCGGCTGCGGCAACATCTACATGAACGCGACGCCGCGCGTGGTCTACGGCTGGGCGAAGACGGGCACGTTCTTCAAGGTGTTCACGCGCGTCGACGAAGCGTCGGGCATCCCGCGCGCGGGCCTGTGGCTCACGTTCGGCCTCGCGATCTTCTGGACGATGCCGTTCCCGTCGTGGGAAGCGCTGATCAACATCGTGTCGGCCGCGCTGGTGCTGAGCTATGCGGTCGCGCCCGTGTCGGTCGCCGCACTGCGTCGCACCGCGCCCGACCTGCCGCGGCCGTTCCGCGCGAGCGCGTTCGGCATCACCGGCCCCGCGTCGTTCGTGATCGCCGCGCTGATCGTCTACTGGTCGGGCTGGAGCACGGTGTCCTGGCTGCTCGGCCTGCAGATCGCGATGTTCGTCATCTATCTCGCGTGCCGCCGCTGGGTGCCGACCGCGCACCTGAGCCTCGCCGAACAGGTGCGCTCGTCCGCGTGGCTGATCGCGTTTTATGCGGCGATGATCGTGCTGTCGTATCTCGGCGGCTTCGGCGGCACGGGCCGGCTCGCGCATCCGTACGACACGGTCGTCGTCGCGGCTGTCGCGCTCGTCATCTACTACTGGGGCGCGCATTCCGGCGTCCGTTCCGACAAGCTGCAGCTCGACGACGACGAGGATTGACGCACCCGCCCGCCTTCTCACCATCGCTCCGGCCGGGTGCACCACACCCGGCCCCTGTTTTTTTCGAGGAAAACCATGCAACTCACAGGTCAGCTCCTGATCGGCCAGTCCGCCGTCGCCGGACAGAACGGCACCCTCCACGCGATCGCCGCCGCGACCGGCGAGCCACTCGAACCCGCTTTCGGCGGCGCGAGCCTGCACGACCTGGAGACGGCCTGCGCGCTCGCCGACGACGCGTTCGACACGTATCGCGAAACGACGCTCGACGCGCGCGCCGCGTTTCTCGACGCGATCGGCCGGCACATCATGGCGCTCGGCGACGACCTGATCGAACGCTGCGTCGCCGAAACGGGCCTGCCGCGCGCACGCGTCGAAGGCGAACGCGGCCGCACGGTCGGCCAGCTCGCGCTGTTCGCGTCGCTCGTGCGCGACGGCGGTTTTCTGGATGCGCGGATCGATCCGGCGCGCCCCGAGCGCAAGCCGCTGCCGCGCGTCGACCTGCGCCTGCGCAACGTCGCGGTCGGGCCCGTCGCCGTATTCGGCGCGTCGAATTTCCCGCTCGCGTTCTCGGTCGCCGGCGGCGATACGGCATCGGCGCTCGCGGCCGGCTGCCCGGTGATCGTCAAGGCGCATTCCGCGCATCCTGGCACGTCGGAACTCGTCGGCCGCGCGATCCAGCAGGCCGCACGCGAATGCGGGATGCCGGCCGGCGTGTTCTCGCTGCTGTTCGACGCGTCGCGCGAGATCGGCCAGGCGCTCGTCGCCGATCCGCGCATCAAGGCCGTCGGCTTCACCGGCTCCCGCCGCGGCGGCGTCGCGCTGATGCATATCGCGGCCGCGCGCCCCGAACCGATTCCCGTCTATGCGGAAATGAGCTCGATCAATCCGGTGCTGCTGCTTCCCGCCGCGCTCGACGCGCGTCACGACACCATCGCGCCGCAGTTCGTCGCGTCGCTCACGCTCGGCGCCGGCCAGTTCTGCACGAACCCGGGCCTCCTGCTCGCGGTCGACGGCCCCGCGCTGCGCGCGTTCGAAGCTGCGGCGGCCGATGTCGTGCGCGCGGCGGCCGCGCAGACGATGCTGACGCCGCACATCCACGCGAGCTACGCACAAGGTGTCGCGGCGCTGCGCGGGCACGATGCGGTCGAGCTGCTGGCGGAAGGCGCCGAAGGCGGCCGCCATCAGGCCCGCGCGGCGCTGTTCGCAACGTCGGCCGACGCGTTCATCTCGCGCCCCGAGTTGCGCGAAGAAGTGTTCGGCCCCGCTTCGCTGATCGTGCGCTGCCCGGACGCCGACACGCTGCATCGCGTGCTGAAGTCGCTCGAAGGCCAGTTGACGATCGCCGCGCATCTCGCCGACGGCGACGCAGCGCTGTTCGCCGCGCTGCGCCCGACGCTCGAGCGCAAGGCCGGCCGCATTCTCGTCAACGGCTTCGGCACCGGCGTCGAGGTCGGCCACGCGATGGTGCACGGCGGCCCGTTCCCGGCGACGTCCGACACGCGCACGACGTCGGTCGGCGCACGCGCGATCGAACGCTTCCTGCGCCCCGTGTCGTACCAGGACCTGCCGGACGCGCTGTTGCCGGAAGCGATCCGCAACGGCAATCCGCTGAACGTGCCGCAGCGTATCGACGGCGTGCCCGCGCCGCGCGAGGTGAACCATGTCTGAGCAAACCGCCGAAGTCGTCCTGTCGCTCGACGAAGTCCATGCGCTCGCGCTGCGCGTACTGACGCACAACGGGATGTCCGATGCGCATGCGCGGGCGATCGCCAAGGTCATCACGCAGGGCCAGCGCGACGAATGCCATTCGCACGGCGTGTACCGGCTGCTCGTGTGCGTGCGTTCGCTGAAGAAGGGCAAGGTCGATCCGCAAGCCGTGCCGACGCTGCGCCGGCTGTCGTCGTCGATCGTCGCGGTCGACGCGCATCGCGGCTTCTCGCTGCTGAGCTTCGAAACCGGGCTGCCCGTGCTCGTCGAGATGGCAAAGCAGCACGGGATCGCCGCCATGGCGATCAACCACTGCTACCACTTCTCCGCGCTGTGGCCCGAGGTCGAGGCGATCGCGGCCGAGGGGCTGGTCGGCATCGCGCTGAACCCGAGCCACAGCTGGGTCGCGCCGGAAGGCGGCCGCGAGCCGGTGTTCGGCACGAACCCGATCGCGTTCGCATGGCCGCGCCCGGGCGGCGAGCCGTTCGTGTTCGATTTCGCGACGAGCGCGATCGCGCGCGGCGACATCGAACTGCACGCGAAGCAAGGCAAGGCGATTCCGCCGCACTGGGCGATCGACGCCGACGGCCAGCCGACCACCGATCCGAAGGCCGCGCTGCAGGGCGCGATGCGCACGTTCGGCGGCCACAAGGGCTCGGCGCTCGCGGCGATGGTCGAATTGCTCGGCGGCGCGCTGATCGGCGACATGACGAGCCGGGAATCGATGGATTTCGACGAAGGCGTCGGCGCGACGCCGTGCCACGGCGAGCTCGTGATCGCGTTCGATCCGAAGGTGTTCCTCGGCGACGATCTCGACGCGGGGCTCGCGCGCGGCGAGCGGATGTTCGGGTCGATCGTCGCGCAGGGCGCGCGGCTGCCGTCGCAACGGCGCTTCGACGCCCGCGCGCGCAGCATCGCGAACGGCGTGCGGATTCCGCAGGCGCTTTACGACGAGATCCTGACGCTGCTCGACTGACGCCGGAACGCGGAGGCGGCGCGCAGGCATCGTCGATAAATGCGGGATCCGGCCGCCTCCCGAACCGGCGCGCGGGCGTGCCGCAGCCTCCCGCGCATTCCGCGCCGCGCCCGCCGCCCGCGCCGGTTGCCTGCCCCGCGGGCGCCACGCCCCCGGCGGCTGTGGGATAATCGCCCGGTTTGCCCAGGGCGCAGCTCAAGAGGTTGTTCGCACGGGCGCGAGAGAGGCCTTTATTCCCGTGCCTCCACCCTTTTCCGCGATATTTCTTCAGCAACCACAATGCCCACTTACCGTTCCAAAACCTCCACCGCCGGCCGCAACATGGCAGGTGCGCGCTCGCTGTGGCGCGCCACCGGCATGAAAGACGACGATTTCTCGAAGCCGATCATTGCGGTCGTCAACTCGTTCACCCAGTTCGTGCCCGGGCACGTGCACCTGAAGGATCTCGGCCAGCTCGTCGCGCGCGAGATCGAGGCTGCCGGCGGCGTCGCGAAGGAATTCAACACGATCGCGGTCGACGACGGCATCGCGATGGGCCACGACGGCATGCTCTATTCGCTGCCGAGCCGCGACATCATCGCCGACTCGGTCGAATACATGGTGAACGCGCACTGCGCGGACGCGATGGTGTGCATCTCGAACTGCGACAAGATCACGCCGGGGATGCTGATGGCCGCGATGCGCCTGAACATTCCGGTGATCTTCGTGTCGGGCGGCCCGATGGAAGCCGGCAAGACGCGCCTCGCGAACCCGGTCACCAAGACCGTCGAACTGAAGAAGCTCGACCTCGTCGACGCGATGGTGATCGCGGCCGACCAGTCGTATTCGGACGCCGACGTCGCCGAAGTCGAACGCTCGGCCTGCCCGACCTGCGGCTCGTGCTCGGGCATGTTCACCGCGAACTCGATGAACTGCCTGACCGAAGCGCTCGGCCTGTCGCTGCCCGGCAACGGCACGGTGGTCGCCACGCACGCCGATCGCGAGCAGCTGTTCAAGCGCGCCGGCCGCCGCATCGTCGAACTGACGCGCCAGCACTACGAGCAGGACGACGAACGCGTGCTGCCGAGCTCGGTCGGCTTCAAGGCGTTCGAGAACGCGATGACGCTCGACATCGCGATGGGCGGCTCGACCAACACGATCCTGCACCTGCTGGCGATCGCGCAGGAAGCCGGCATCGACTTCACGATGAAGGACATCGACCGCCTGTCGCGCACCGTGCCGCAGCTGTGCAAGGTCGCGCCGAACACGAACAAGTACCACATCGAGGACGTGCACCGCGCGGGCGGCATCATGGCGATCCTCGGCGAGCTCGAGCGCGCCGGCAAGCTGCACACCGACGTGCCGACCATCCACGCACCGACGCTGAAGGATGCGCTGGACCAGTGGGACATCGTGCGCACGCAGGACGACGCGGTCCGCACGTTCTACCTGGCCGGTCCGGCCGGCATCCCGACGCAGGTCGCTTTCAGCCAGGACACGCGCTGGCCGAGCCTCGACCTCGACCGCGCCGAAGGCTGCATCCGCTCGTACGAGCATGCGTTCTCGAAGGAAGGCGGCCTCGCCGTGCTGACGGGCAACATCGCGCTCGACGGCTGCGTGGTGAAGACGGCCGGCGTCGACGAAAGCATCCTCGTGTTCGAAGGCTCGGCTCACGTGACCGAATCGCAGGACGAAGCGGTCGAGAACATCCTGAACGACAAGGTCAAGGCGGGCGACGTGGTGATCGTGCGCTATGAAGGCCCGAAGGGCGGCCCCGGCATGCAGGAAATGCTCTACCCGACCAGCTACATCAAGTCGAAGGGGCTCGGCAAGGCATGCGCGCTGCTGACGGACGGCCGCTTCTCGGGCGGCACGTCGGGCCTGTCGATCGGTCACTGCTCGCCGGAAGCGGCAGCGGGCGGCGCGATCGGCCTCGTGCGCGACGGCGACAGGATCCGCATCGACATCCCGAACCGCACGATCGACGTGCTGGTGTCGGACGAGGAACTGGCGCGCCGCCGCGAAGAGCAGAACGCGAAGGGCTGGAAGCCGGCGCAGCCGCGTCCGCGCAAGGTGTCCGCGGCGCTGAAGGCGTACGCGAAGCTGGTCATGTCGGCCGACAAGGGCGCGGTGCGCGACGTGTCGCTGCTCGACGACTGACGGGGCGGCCTACCGACGACGGGTAACCGGCGACGGACAGTCCGCTCGGGCTGCGGCGCCACACAACCGCCCGGCGCCCGCTCGCCTGATCCAGAAGCCGCTCTCCGGAGCGGCTTTTTTTCGTCCTGCGCACGGAGAAATCGCGGGGCCGGTGCGGTCAATGACGGTATTCGTCGGTACCGCCGCCTCCGCCACCACCGCGGTTACCGCCGCCGTTTCCGCCGCCTTGCGGCCGCGCGTAACCACCGCCACCGCCGCCGCCTCCCTGATGCACGGGCGGCATCGGACGGGCTTCACCGCCCGGCGCGGGAGGCGGGCGCAATACGGCCGGCGGCGGGCCCGCCGGCCGGGCATTGCCCGGCGCGGCCTGCATCGGCGCAGGCGCAGGTGCCGCCGGCGCCGGCGTGCGGTTCGCTCCGTTCCAACCGCCGCGCGTGGCCGACGGCTGCGCATCATGCAGCCCCGGCGCCGGGCCGCCCGGCGCGGCCTGCATCGGCGCAGGTGCAGGTGCCGCCGGCGCCGGCATGCGGTTCGCTCCGTTCCAGCCGCCGCGCGTGGCCGACGGCCGCGCATCATGCGGCCCCGGCGCCGGACCGCCCGGCTCGGCCTGTATCGGCCCACCCGGCCGCGGACGACCCTGCCCCGGCGGGAATCCGCCGGGGCCTAGCCGCGGTTCCGCGCGATGCGCCCAGCGATCGCGGTCGTGGTACCACGGGCGGTGCCGATAGTAACGATCCCAGTACGCGCCGATCGCGAATCCGGTCACCGGGACCCCGATGATCGCGCCGTATTCGAGCAACGGCACGTAGTTGCCCTGGTACGGATACTCGAGCAACTGCGCATCGATCCAGCCGCGCACGCCCGGCAGCGCGACGTCGCACCACGAGTAGTCGCTCAGGCAGCCGAATACGTCCAGCGCCGTGTCGGGCGGGATCTGCGCGACCACCGGATAATCGGGCGCCGGCCCGGCGTACAGCTCGGCCGGCGAGTTCGTGTAGGCGCTGCTCTGCGCATCGGCGACGCCCGGCGCGGCCGCGAGGCCAAGCAGGACGACGCACAGACTTCGGACAATCGTGTTGCTCATGATGCTCTCCCGCGCGGCCCCGCCGCGCGCCCGTCAGTGCCGATGGCCGCCGCCCCAGTGGCCGCCGCCCCAATGCCCGCCGCCCCACGGACGATGCCAGTACCCGCCGCGCCCGCCCCAGTATCCGCCGCCCCAACGGCCCCAGAAGCCGATCGTGACGGGCGGCCCGTACCAGCCCGGATAGTACGCGGGGTAGTAGTACGGATACGGCGGCGGCACATAGGCCGGCGCGACATACACCGGCACCGGCGCAACGACGTCGGCCGGCGTGTCGGGAGCCGGCGAAAGGGCCGCGCCGGGCGCGGCAGGTGCAACCGGGATCTCGCGCTGTGTTACCGTGGCGGGCGCCGGCGCGTAATAAGGCGCATACCCGTACGGGCTCGTGTAGTAGCAGCCGCCGAGCGTCAGCGCGGCCAGCGCGATGACGGCGGGCCTC
Source organism: Burkholderia sp. NFPP32 (assembly GCF_900119325.1). NCBI lineage: Bacteria > Pseudomonadati > Pseudomonadota > Betaproteobacteria > Burkholderiales > Burkholderiaceae > Burkholderia > Burkholderia sp. NFPP32. Next base: position 431,458 of record NZ_FPJP01000002.1, read on the forward strand.
GCGGCGGGAATCGGGTTCATCTCGTGCTCCGGCATAATCCGCGCGCCGCCGCCGGGCGCGCGCCTGACTCTAGCTTACGTCCCCTGCAGATTTCCGCGGGTATGATCGGTTACTTTTTGTTTCCTGCGCCGGCCGGTCGTGCGGGCATGCCGCATGCTGCCCGTCTGCCGCGCCCGCGTTGAAGTTGGCGCAAATGCCCTCAACTTGAACGATGTCAGGCTGACCGGCGCGGACGGGCGTTCGCGGACATCCGGCAGCCGAGAACCGGCGGACTTCGGCCCGCCCCGACAGGAGCGCGGCTCACGCCGCCATCGACATGACTACGCCACGCCCCACTCCCCGGGCGGACACGCCGCTCGATCCGATCATCCAGTTGCTGGCGCTCGCCGGCGAACAGGGTTATCTGACGCACGCCGACCTCGTCGACGCGCTGCCGCCCGAAAGCGACAGCCCCGACGCGCTGGACGTCGTGCGCGCCGCGCTCGCCGACATCGGCATCGCCGTGCTCGACGAACCGGCCGCGCCTGCGCCGTTCGCCGGCACGGCGCCTGTCGAAGTCGATCGCGACACGCTCGACGAAGGCCGGGCCGTGCTCGGCGACCTCGCACGCGGCACGAGCGCATCGACCGATCCGCTCGCGCTCTACATGCGGCGCATGCAGGCGGTACCGCTGCTGACGCGCGAAGGCGAAATCGTGCTCGCCCGCGAAATCGAGACGGGCCGCCACCAGGTGCTGCACGCGCTCGCCGGCTGTCCGGCGGCGGTCGACGCACTGCTTGCGCGTCACCGTGCATCGGGTGCCGCCGGCGCGGCCGGATCGCCCGATGACGACGACGGCGACACGCCCATGCCCGCCAGCTACGACGCGCTGCAGGAAGCCGTGTCGGCGCTGCGCGGCGCATTGCTTGCGCATGGCTGCCGTTCGGCCGAATACCGCGACGCGCGCAACCGCGTGGCCGCGCTGCTCGGCACGATCGCGTGGGTCGCGCCGGCCGTCGACGACGCAAGCCGCGTCGTGCGCGCGCTCGCGTCAGCCCCGCACGACGCCGCAGCGGGCGAAGCCGCCCGCTTCGACGCGGTCGCCCGGCGTGCCCTCGCGGCGGCGCTGACCGACGGCCAGCAGAAAGTGCACGACGCGACCCGCGCGATGCTCGAGGCGAACCTGCGGCTCGTGCTGTCGATCGCGCGCAAATATATGAACCGCGGCATTGACCTGTCCGATCTCGTGCAGGACGGCTGCCTCGGCCTGATGCGCGCGATCGAGAAATTCGAATACCGGCGCGGGTTCAAGTTCTCGACGTATGCGACCTGGTGGATCCGTCAGGCGATCGCGCGCGCGGTCGCGGATCGCTCGCGTACGATCCGCGTGCCGGTGCACGTCGGCGACCAGTACCAGCGTGTACGGCGGCATGCGCTGCGCTTTCGCCAGCGCACGGGCCGCCAGGCGACGCCTGCCGAGCTCGCGGCCGAAACCGGGTTCGACGAGGACAAGGTGCGCGCGGTGCTCGCGCTGCCCGCCGAGCCCGTCTCGCTCGACACGCCGCTGCCCGACGCGGACACCGGCCTCGTGGACCTGATCGAGGACCAGGCGTCGGCCAGCCCGTTCGAGCAACTTGCCGACACGCGCATGCGCGAATGCGTGACGTCGCTGCTGCGGTCGGTCACGCCGGCCGAGGCCGACGTGCTGCGCCGGCGGTTCGGCCTCGGCGGCACCGAGCCCGATACGTACGACGCGATCGCGCAGGACGCCGGCATGTCGCGCGAACGCGTGCGGCAGATCGAGAAACGTGCGCTCGCCGCGCTGCGCACGGCCGCCGAGGCCGAGAACGCGCAGTCGTTTCTCGACGCGTAAGCGCGACGCGCGGTCGTGCCCACATGCGGCACGACCGTGCGCTTCGCGCCTGTGCTACGTTTGCCATTGACGTGCGTCAAGTGTTGTTCGTCGCGCGTCGCGACAATGGTCAAGAGCCGACCGGCGCATCGCTCGCCGCGTCCATTCCGTTTGCGCTTCCCCGGGTCCCTCGCCATGCAGTCGACCGCCAGCCAAACGTACGAGGAAAACCGGCACATCGCGGCATGCCTGCGCGAGGCCGCGCAGTGGCTCGCCGATCAGGGCGCGAACCCGTACCGGGTCGCTGCGTACCGCGCGTCGGCCGCTACGATCGATGCGCTCGACCGCGACATCCGCACCTTGTTCGAAGCCGGTGGCGTCGACGCGCTGGGCGCGCTGCCCGACATCGGCACGGGTGTCGCGCAGGCGATCGCCGAACTGCTGGTGACGGGACACTGGCGCCAGCTCGACCGGCTGCGCGGCGATACCGAGCGGATATCCGCATTCGAGGCCGTGCCGGGCATCGGCCACGCGCTCGCGCTGCGCATTCACGACGCGCTGCACATCGACACGCTCGAGGAGCTCGAACGCGCGGCCCGCAACGGCCAGCTCGAAACGATCGCGGGCGTCGGCCCGCGGCGAGCGGTCGGCATCCGCACCGCGCTCGACGACGTGCTGAGCCGCCGCCGGCGCTGGCAGGGGCACGTCCAGGACGCCGGCCCCGGCACGGAGCCGCCCGTCGAGCTGCTGCTCTACATCGATCGCCAGTACCGCCACAAAGCCGCCGCCGGCGTGTTGCCGATGCTCGTGCACCGACGCCTGAACGCGGACGACTATGTGCCGCCGCCCGTGATGCACATGACGAAAGGCGGTTGGCATTTCACGGCGCTGTGCCAGCACGCCGCCGCGCGCACGCCGGAATCCGGCCACACGATGGATTGGGTTTCGCTCTACTTCTACGATGCCGTGCAGCGCGAACACCAGCGCACCGTCTTCACCGAAACGTTCGGCTCGCTCGTCGGCAAGCGCATCGTGCGCGGGCGCGAGATGGAGTGCCGCGTGTATTACGCGGGATGAGTCATGCGTCGGCAGCTTCGCTGACGTCGAATGCCGCATCGCGCAGGCCGACCGCTTACGCGCGTTCCGCCTTCGTGCGGCGCGCCGGATGACGATGCGCGGCGATGCGCAGCAGCTTCCGGAACGACGGGCATTCGAGATGGTTCTGCGCCGGACACACGGCCGCATGCCGCAACGCATCGCGCACGGCGCCGAGACGGCGAATCGTGCGATCGAGTTCGTCGGCCTTGCCGTCGAGCTTCGCGCGATCGATCGCGGGCCGGCCGTCCGCGCCGACCATCGCGAGGATGTCGTCGAGCGAAAAACCGGCCTCGCGGCCGAGCGCGATCAGCGCCAGGCGCTCCAGCACCGACTCGTCGTATTGCCGCCGCAGCCCGTGCCGGCCGGTCGGGACGATCAGCCCCTTTTCCTCGTAGTAGCGCAGCGTCGACGCGGGCAACCCCGTGCGCCGCGCGACGTCCGCAATGTCCAGACGGCTCATGCCTGACCTCAAGTGAACTTGAAGCTGCAAGATAGTCGTCCGACTCCGTAAAGACAAGCGCGGACCGCCTTGAAATCCGCATCGAGGCGCTCGTCGCGGCGCTCGGCTTCGCGCCGCGTCAGGCCTTCATCGTCCCGGTCCGCACGTAGCGCTCGTGCCACGACAGCGCTTCGGCGAGCAGGTGCGGCGTGTGCTTGCCGAAGCTTTCGCGCGACGCACGCTCGAAGTAGTCCTCGAGCATCGGCCGGTAATCGGGGTGGGCGCAGGTCGCGATGATCTTGCGCGCGCGCTGCTTCGGCGACAGGCCGCGCAGGTCCGCGAGGCCCTGCTCGGTGACGACCACCGCGACGTCGTGCTCGGTATGGTCGACGTGGCTCGCCATCGGCACGATCCGCGAGATCGCGCCGCCCTTCGCGGTACTCGCCGACATGAAGCACGACAGGTAGCCGTTGCGCGCGAAGTCGCCCGAGCCGCCGATGCCGTTCTGGATCTTCGTGCCCATCACGTGCGTCGAGTTCACGTTGCCGTAGATGTCGGCCTCGATCATCCCGTTCATCGCGATGCAGCCGAGGCGGCGCACGAGTTCCGGATGGTTGCTGATCTCCTGCGGGCGCAGCACGATCTTTTCGCGGAACGTCGCGATCTCGTCTGCGAAACGCTGCACGGCGGCCGGGCTCAACGACAGCGCGGTAGCCGACGCGAAGCCCAGCGTGCCGTCGTCGAGCAGGTCGAGCATGGCGTCCTGAATCACTTCGGTGTACGCGGTCAGGTTCGAGAAGCCGGCCGAGCTGAGTTCCGCGAGCACCGCGTTCGTGATGTTGCCGACGCCCGACTGCAGCGGCAGCAGGTTCTCCGGCAGGCGGCCGCGCTTGACTTCGTGGCGCAGGAAGTCGATCAGCTGCAGCGCGATCTGCTTCGACGTCTCGTCCGGCGCGGAGAACGCGTTGCTGCGATCGGGCGCGTCGGTCTCGACGATCGCGACGATCTTGTCGGCCGGGCAGCGCAGGTACGGCTCGCCGATCCGGTCGTCGCTCTTCGTCAGCGGAATCGGCTTGCGATGCGGCGGCAGCGCAGTGCCGTAATAGATGTCGTGCATCCCGTCGAGGCCGAGCGGCTGGCGCGAGTTGACCTCGAGGATCACGTGCTTCGCGCGCTCGAGCCACGTCTTGTTGTTGCCGATCGATGCGGACGGAATCAGCAGCCCGTCCTCGCGGATGCCCGCGACTTCGACGATCGCGACGTCGAGATCGCCGTACAGCCCGAACCATGCGTATTGCGCGACGTGGCTCAGGTGGACGTCCTGGTAGTCGACTTCGCCGCTGTTGATCTTGTCGCGCAGCGTCGGGTCGGACTGGTACGGCAGCCGCATCGAGATGCCGTTGGTGCGGGCGAGCGCGCCGTCGAGTTCCGGCGCGGTGGATGCGCCCGTCAGCACGTTGATCCGGAAGTCCTCGCCGCGCGCGTGCGCCGCGTCGATGTGGGCGGCAAGCGCGGCCGGCACGGCCTTCGGATAGCCCGACCCGGTGAAGCCGCTCATGGCGACGGTCATGCCGGGACGGATCAGCGCGGCGGCTTCGTCGGCGGTGCGGACGAGCGAACGCAGGGCGGGAGCGAGGATGCGTGATGAAGACATGGCTGGTTTCTGACGCTTTGGTCTGTCGTTGACGTCGCGGGGGGGTGTCTCCTGAGCGACATGAAGCCCTTGGGGCCGCAAGGAGCGGCCGGCACCACAGGCACGGTCGGAGTATCGCAGAGGCGACCGCCGCGAAATGTCCGCCGGATGCAAAAGATCCTTGCCGGATTTGCCGGGTATCGAACGACCGTTCTGTGACAGGCGCCCCCAATGAACCGGATGCACGCGAAAGGTGCACGAAAGCATCGGGACGAATGACCGGTCGCCGATCGCCCAACCTTTGCGAATCAATCGGCGGATTTCCATTGCAATTTGCCGCCCGTCGATCGGCAATTGTCGATACGTATGCGGCGGCGCGGCCAATTGTCGCCCGATGCACCTTTTCCGAGCCTGACGCATGTCAAGGTCGCACGCGTTGCGCGCCATCCGCCGGCATGCGCGAAAAGCGCCGCCGCAACGGCCTTCGAGGCCCGTCCGTCCTTGACAGCCGCGCGATGCGAACCACACTGGAATACGGGCCCGGCCGCCGTGTTTGCGCGCCGTTTCGCACGCCCGGTTTTCGACCGACCGCGCCCCGCAAGACGCGGTAACACTCGCGTATGTCAGGACATTGATCGAATAAAAAGCAACAAATTACAATTCCGTATATATTTCGCCGATGGACCAAAGAAAAACCGCCACACGATCCGAGCCCCCCCTGCCACGCACCTGGGATGCGCGGCTCGCGCGCTCGCTCGTCCGACCGCTTGTCGATACGCCGGTCACCCCGAATCACCTCACCACCCTTCGTCTGCTGATCGGCCTCGCCGGCGCCTGGTGCCTCGCGCACGGCGGCTTCGGCTGGAGCAACGCAGGCGCGTTCCTGATCGTGCTGTCGAACTTCGTCGACCACACCGACGGCGAGCTCGCGCGCATCAGCGGCAAGTCCAGCAAGATCGGTCACTTTTACGACCTCGCGGCCGATGCGCTCGTGACGATCGCGCTGTTCGTCAGCATGGGCCTCGGCATCGTCGCCCAGGGCGGCCAGATGGCCGCGCCGCCGGTGCTGCTCGGCGCGGTGGCCGGCGCGGCCGTCGCGCTGATCTTCTTCCTGCGCATGCGGATCGAATCGATCGCCGGCAAGGCCGGCACCAAACAGGCATTCGCCGGCGGCTTCGAAACCGAAGACGTGCTGTACCTGCTGCCGATCGTGACGCTCGTCGACGGCGTCGAGCCGTTCCTGCTCGCGGCGTCGATCGGCGCCCCGCTGTTTGCCGCATGGGTCGTGATCGACTGGTGGCGCATCGTCCGGCGCGGCAACCTCCCGCAGAATTCAACCGAAATCCAGGCTTCCAAATGACTCCGAGCACGCGCGACGACTCCGTGCTGAGCCCGGCACGCCCCGCGCCTGCGCGCGCGGCCGCGTCCGACCCCGATCGCACCGTGGCCGATTGCGTCGGCCGTCTCGACCTCGACCGCCTGCGCGGCGACTACACGCGCCAGGGTTCGTTCCTGTACCTCGACGCCTTCCTGCCGGCCGACGCGCACGCGAAGCTCGCGGCCGCCGCCCGCGCGATGCAGGCCGGCCTGAACCGCAATTACCTGCCCGGCCACAAGCAGGGCGGCAGCGTGAGCCGCCACACGATCGACGAGCAGGCGCCGTACATCGCCGAGCTATATCGTTCGAAGGCGCTGATCGGCTTCCTCGAGAAGCTCACGGGCGACAAGCTGATGCTGTCGCCGGACGACGATCCGCACGCATACGCGCTGTATTACTACACGAAGCCCGGCGACCACATCGGCTGGCACTACGACACGTCGTATTACGACGGCCGCCGCTACACGCTGCTGATCGGCGTGATCGACGAATCGTCGTGCCGGCTCGACTACGAACTGCACACGCGCAACCCGGACGTGCCCGACGAACCGGGCTCCGTGCAGATCGCCGACGGCGGCATCGTGCTGTTCGACGGCGACAAGCTGCGCCACCGCATCACGCCGCTCGGCCAGAACGAGATGCGCGTGTCGCTGACTTTCGAATACGTGACGAACCCCGGCATGCGGCCGTGGAAGCGCTTCATCTCGAACATGAAGGACGCGATCGCGTATTTCGGTTTCCGCCAGGTGTTCAAGCAACTGGCCACGCGGCGCACGGCCGGGTCATGACACGCGCCGGCCTGATCCTGCTGTCCCTCGGGACCGCACTCTTCGTCGCACTCCTTGCATGGCAGGGCGTCGGCGCGGTCGCGTCGACGTTCCTCGCGGCCGGCTGGGGCCTCGCGCTCGTCGCGGCGTTCCACGTCGTGCCGCTCGTGATCGACGCGATCGCGATCTCCGTGATGTTCCGCCGCGGCCAGCCGGGCGCCGAGCTCGGCAACGCGCTGCGCGCGCGCTGGGTCGGCGAATCGGTCAACAGCCTGCTGCCCGCCGGGCAGATCGGCGGCCCCGTGCTGATGGTGCGCCACCTCGCGCAGCGCGGCACGCGGATGGCCGACGCGGCGGCCGCCGTCACCGTCGGCACGACGATGCAGGCGCTCGCGCAGATGGCGTTCGCGCTGATCGGCATCGCCGCGTTCAGCCTGTATGCGACTCACGAGTCGGTCGCGCACCTGCGCACGCCCGCGCTGATCGCCACCGGCGTGCTCGGCGCGCTCGCCGCGCTGTTCTACGTGGCGCAGCGGCGCGGGCTGTTCGGCCGCGGCCTGCGCCTCGCGTCGAAGCTGCTGGGCCCGCGCGACTGGTCGTCGCTCGCGACCCGCGCCGACGCGATCGACGACGCGGTCGGTGCGCTGTACCGCGATCGTGCGAGGGTCGCGAAAACCTTCGCATTGAGCCTCGTCGGCTGGATCGCCGGCACCGCGGAAGTGTGGCTCGCGCTGCACTTCCTCGGGCACCCGGTGAGCTGGCTCGACGCGCTGCTGCTCGAAAGCGTCGGCCAGGCGATCCGCGGCGCGGCCTTCGCGATCCCGGGCTCGCTCGGCGCGCAGGAAGGCGGTTACCTGCTGCTCGCGCCGCTGGTCGGACTGCCGCCCGACGCGGCGCTCGCGCTGTCGCTCGCAAAGCGCGCGCGCGAACTCGCGCTCGGCCTGCCCGGCCTGCTCTATCTGCATTTCAGTGAAAGAAACTGGCAGCGGCGCCGTGCGCCGCAGCCGCTCGCCGACTGATCGTTCAGATCCGCCGGCTTTTTGGTTGGAGAACCCATGCGAGCCATCATTCTTGCGGCAGGCCTCGGCTTGCGCCTGCAACAACCGCCCGAGGCGCAGTTCCCGAAGTGCCTGCTGCGCTTCGACGACGTTTCGCTGCTCGAGCGCCATCTGCGTGTGCTCGATGCCGCGGGCATCGACGAGATCGTGCTCGGGCTCGGCTTCCAGGCCGGGAAGGTCGAGCAGGAATTGAAGCGCCTCGGCCGCCAGGCCGAGATCGTGCTGAACGAGCGCTACGACCTCGGCAGCGTGCTGACCGTGCATACCGTCGCCGATGTGATGACGCGCGGCGGCGACGTGCTGCTGATGGACGCCGACGTGCTGTATGACGAGAACATCCTGCACGCGCTGGTGGCCGATCCCGACAAGGCGGTCGATCGCCTGCTGATCGATCGCGACTTCGAGGCCGGCGACGAACCCGTCAAGCTGTGCGTGAAGAACGGCGTGCCGGTCGAGCTGCGCAAGCAGCTCGCGGTCGACCTCGACTACGACACGATCGGCGAATCGGTCGGCTTCTTCCGCTTCACCGAAAGCACCGCGCGCCGCCTCGCGACGATCGTCGCGGGTTACGTCAACAGCGGCCGCTCGAACATGCCGCACGAGGAAGCCGTGCGCGACCTGCTGCTCGAAGGCGGCCATTCGTTCGACGTCGCCGACGTCACCGGCTCGCCGTGGATCGAGATCGACTTCCCGAACGACGTCGCACGCGCCACCCAAGAAATCCTTCCCCTGATTCAACGCACCACCGCAGGAGCCGCACGATGAACGCACGCGAACCCAACTTCACCGAATCGCGCAGCGCGCGCCTGCGCCGCATGCTCGTCAGCAGCGACCTCGAATTCCTGATGGAAGCGCACAACGGCCTGTCCGCGCGGATCGTCCGCGAGGCCGGCTTCAAGGGGATCTGGGCATCGGGCCTCGCGATCTCCGCGCAGTTCGGCGTGCGCGACAACAACGAGGCCAGCTGGACGCAGGTCGTCGACGTGCTCGAATTCATGGCCGACGCGAGCGACCTGCCGATCCTGCTCGACGGCGATACCGGCTACGGCAACTTCAACAACGTGCGCCGCCTCGTGAGAAAGCTCGAACAGCGCGGCATCGCCGGCGTCTGCATCGAGGACAAGCAGTTCCCGAAAACGAACAGCTTCATCGACGGCGAGCGCCAGCCGCTCGCCGAGATCGATGAGTTCTGCGGCAAGATCAAGGCCGGCAAGGATTCGCAGACCGATCCGGACTTCTCGATCGTCGCGCGCGTCGAGGCCCTGATCGCGGGCTGGGGGATGGACGAGGCGCTGCGCCGCGCGAACGCGTATGCGGAAGCCGGCGCCGACGCGATCCTGATCCACAGCAAGCTGTCGCGCCCGGACGAGATCCTGCAGTTCGCACGCGAATGGAGCGGCAAGGCGCCGCTCGTGATCGTGCCGACCAAGTACTACAGCACGCCGACCGACGTGTTCCGCCAGGCCGGCATCAGCACCGTGATCTGGGCGAACCACCTGATCCGCGCATCGGCTTCCGCGATGCAGGCCGTCGCGCGCGAGATCCACGAGAACGAAACGCTGATCAACGTCGAGGATCGCGTCGCGTCGGTCAACGAGATCTTCCGCCTGCAGGACGCCGACGAATATTCGGCGGCCGAGCGCATCTACCTGTCGTCGTCGTCGCGCGCGTCGAATGCGGCGGTCGTGCTCGCCGCGAGCCGCGGCAAGGGGCTCGAAGCCGTCACCGAAGACAAACCCAAGGTCATGCTGCCGGTCGCCGGCAAGCCGCTGCTGCGCTGGCTCGTCGACGGCTTCAAGAAGCAAGGCGTGAACGACATCACCGTGGTCGGCGGCTATCGCGCCGACGCGATCGACACGTCGGGCATCAAGCTCGTCGTCAACGAGCGCCATGCGCAGACGGGCGAACTCGCGTCGCTCGCATGCGCGGCGGAACGCCTGACGGGCGACACCGTGATCTCGTACGGCGACCTGCTGTTCCGCAGCTACATCCTGCGCGACCTCGCGGAGAGCGAGGCCGAATTCAGCGTCGTCGTCGATTCGTCGCTGACGGAGTCGACCAACCAGAGCGTGCGCGACTTCGCGCTCTGCTCGGCTGCGGACGATCGCGGCCTGTTCGGCCAGAAGACGTATCTGCAACGTGTATCGAGCGACGTCGCCACAGGCACGCCGCACGGCCGCTGGATCGGCCTGCTGAACGTGCGCGGCGCCGGCGTCGATCGCCTGAAGGCAATGCTCGCGACGCTGCAGGCGCGCGACGATTTCGACACGCTCGACATCCCGATGCTCCTCAACGAACTGATCGCCGCCGGCGAGAAGATCGAGGTGCAGTACGTGCACGGCCACTGGCGCGGCGTCAACGATCTCGAAGACTTCCGCCGCGCGGGCGACTTCGCGCACGGCCAGACGCCGCTGTCCGAACCGGGCGCCGGCAACGGGGGCGCGCAATGATCGAAGCGGCCCAGTTCGTCGAGGCCGCGCGCGAACGCGGCTTCGACTGGTACGCGGGCGTGCCCTGCTCGTACCTGACGCCGTTCATCAACTACGTGCTGCAGGACCCGACGCTGCACTACGTGTCGGCCGCGAACGAAGGCGACGCGGTCGCGCTGATCGCGGGCGCGACGCTCGGCGGCAAGCGCGGAATCTCGATGATGCAGAACTCGGGGCTCGGCAACGCGGTGAGCCCGCTGACGTCGCTGACCTGGACGTTCCGCCTGCCGCAACTGCTGATCGTCACGTGGCGCGGCCAGCCGGGCGTCGCCGACGAGCCGCAGCACGCGCTGATGGGCCCGATCACGCCCGCGATGCTCGACACGATGGAGATCCCGTGGGAGACGTTCCCGACCGACCCCGAACAGGTCGGCCCGGCGCTCGACCGCGCGATCGCGCACATGGACGCGACGGGCCGCCCGTACGCGCTCGTGATGCAGAAAGGCAGCGTCGCGCCGTATGAACTGAAGGCGAACCCGGCGGCACAGCCGCGCGCGCATGTCGCCGCGCAGCCGGCGTCGCGCGCCGTGTCGGCCGACGCATGGCCGACCCGTCACGACGCGTTGCAGCGCGTGATCGCGCACACGCCGGTCGATTCGACCGTCGTGCTCGCGTCGACCGGTTTCTGCGGCCGCGAACTCTACGCGATCGACGATCGCCCGAACCAGCTGTACATGGTCGGCTCGATGGGCTGCGTGACGCCGCTCGCGCTCGGCCTCGCGCTCGCGCGCCCCGACCTGCGCGTGGTAGCCGTCGACGGCGACGGCGCCGCGCTGATGAGGATGGGCGTGTTCGCGACGCTCGGCACCTACGGCCCGTCCAACCTCACGCACGTGCTGCTCGACAACGGCGCGCACGAATCGACGGGCGGCCAGGCGACCGTGTCGCGGCATGTGTCGTTCGCGGGCGTCGCGGCCGCATGCGGCTATGCGTCGGCGGTCGAAGGCGACACGCTCGACGTGCTCGATGCGACGCTGGCTGCGCCGGGCGACGGAGCACAGTTCGTGCGCGTTGCGATCCGCACCGGCGTGCCCGACGGCCTGCCCCGCCCGACCGTCACGCCGGTCGAGGTCAAGACCCGTCTGATGCGGCACATCGGCGCCGCGCAGGCCGAAGCCCACGCTGAAGGAGCCCTTTGATGCTGCTGCTGAACCCCGGCCCGGTAACGCTGAGCGAACGCGTGCGCCGCAGCCTGCTGCAACCCGACCTGTGCCATCGCGAAAGCGAATTCTTCGATCTGCAGGACGAAGCGCGCGCGCGCCTCGTCGCCGCCTACGAACTCGATCCGGCCGAATGGGCGGCCGTGCTGATGACGGGCTCGGGCACGGCCGCCGTCGAGAGCATGATCGCGGCGCTCGTGCCGCAGGACGGCAAGCTGCTCGTGATCGAGAACGGCGTGTACGGCGAGCGGATCGCGCAGATCGCGACGCAGTACGGGATCGCGCACGACGTGCTGAAGCATGAATGGATGCAGGCGCCCGATCTCGCGCAGATCGCCGCGCGCCTCGACGCGGGCGGCTACTCGCACGTCGCGGTGATCCATCACGAAACGACGACGGGCCGCCTGAACGACCTCGGCGCGATCGCCGAAGTCTGCCGTTCGCGCGGCGTGAGGCTGCTCGTCGACGGCGTCAGCAGCTTCGGCGCGGAAGCGATCGACTTCGCCGGCGGCGACATCGACGCGGTTGCCGCGACCGCGAACAAGTGCCTGCACGGCGTGCCGGGCGCGGCATTCGTGATCGTGCGCCGCAGCGCGCTCGCGAAGGCGGCGAGCCGCACGTACTACCTCGACCTCGGCCGTCTCGCGAAGCTGCAGGACCAGCGCAACACGCCGTTCACGCCGTCCGTGCATGCGTACTACGCGCTCGTCGAGGCGCTGCGCGAGTTCGACGAAGCCGGCGGCTGGCGCGCGCGCCATGCGCGTTACAAGGCGCTCGCCGACCGGGCACAGGCCGGCCTCGCCGCGCGCGGAATGCCGCTGGTGCTGCCGGAAGGTGCGTCGTCGGTCGTGCTGCGCGCGTACCGGCTGCCGCAGGGCGTCACGTACGAGACGCTGCACGACGGCCTGAAGGCTCGCGGCTTCGTGATTTATGCGGGGCAAGGCGGGCTGTCGAAGGAGCTGTTCCGCATCTCGACGATGGGCGCGATCGAAGCGGCCGATGTCGACCGGTTGCTGGATGGTTTTACCGAGTTGACGCGGTAAGCGGCTGCCGCTTCGTCGACGAGAGGCCCGTGAGGGCCTTTTTTTGTTCGCAGCTTTCCGTGGATGTCGCTTGGCCGCCCTCCGCGGCCATTCGATGCTGCGTCAACTGAACGGTTGTTCCCGGGGATAGAACTGACGATCAGATGGTCGACGTCGCGTGAAACGTCAGCGCAGACTGCTGAAAAGCTGAGCGACCAGATCGCGCAGCCAGCGATTTCCCGCTTCGTGGTGATAGCGGGCGTGCCAGTGCTGCCGCACCGCAAATCCCGCCACCGGTATCGGACACGGATGCACCGACAGGTCATTCACCTTCGCCAGCGTCTCGCCGATATGCCGCGGCAGCGTGGCAATCAGGTCGGTGCTCTTGATGATGGCCCCGAGCCCGAGAAAACCCGGTAGCTCGAGTACGACGTCCCGCTCAACGTGTTCGCGCACAAGCGCCTGCTCCAGCAGTTGCGCCCCGGTCCCTGCCGAGATGGCGACGTGGCCTTCCGCGCGGTACTGCTTGAGCCCGAGCTTTCCGCGCCCGCGCGGATGATGCTTATTCATCAGACATACCCAGTCCTGGGTGTACAACTGCTGCTGGTAAATGCCGCCGCCGAGCCAGGGCACGTGACCGATCGCAAGGTCTGCCTCACCCGATTCCAGCGCGCGTTCGGTATTGCCGTCGATTCCGGCCACTTCGAGGCGGATCCCCGGCGCCTGCGCGCGCACGTGCGCCAGCATGCGCGGAAGAAGCGTGATGTGGCTCGCGTCGGTCATGCAGATGCGGAACCGCCGCTTTGCGGTGGTGGGATCGAATGCGATCTCCCACGCAGCGAAGCGCCGCAGCGATTCGAGAATCTCCCGGCACGGACCGATCAGCGCATCGGCTTGCGGCGTCGGCGCCATGCCGCCAGGCGTACGTATGAACAGCGGGTCTTGCAGATGCTCCCGCAAACGCCCGAGCCAGATGCTGACCGTCGGCTGACTCTGTCCGAGCTGCTCCGCGACGCGCGTGACGCTGCGGACATCGTAGAGAAGATCGAAGAGCTGCAGCAGCTTCAGATCGGGGAGTTCTGCCGAGTTCATAGCAATATTGCCTGGTGCAATGACGTCATTGTATCCATTGCATTGCGGACATGATTGCCGAATCGTATCTTGGTCTCCAGATCAAGGAGACGGCAGTGAAGATTGCGATTTTAGGTGCGGGTGCTCTGGGCTGTGCCATCGGCGCGGCGCTGACCGAAGGCGGTAACGAAGTCTGGTTGCTGAACCGCTCGGTGGCACATGTGGAGGCCATGCGGCGCGATGGTCTGTGCGTGGACGACGCGAATGGCTCGCGTCGTGTGAAGGTAAACGCGACGACGCGTGCCGACGAAGCCGGCGCCGCCGATCTGGTGGTCGTGCTGGTCAAGTCATTTCATACCGACGCAGCGATGCGCGGCGCGCTGGACCTGATCGGACCCGACACGCTGGTCCTGTCGCTGCAGAATGGCCTTGGGCACGAAGACGTGCTCGCCGACATCGTCGGGCGCGAGCGCGTACTGGCCGGCAAGACGTACGTCGGCGGCGTGATGCGCAATCCCGGGCACATCGAGTCAGGCGTCGCTGGCAAGACGACCTATATCGGCGAACTCGATGGCCGGATAACCTCCCGCGTGACGGCGATCGCCGAAACCTTCAATGCCGCCGGACTGGCCACCACCGTCAGCGACAACATCGTCGGCACGATGTGGGACAAGCTGCTGGTCAACGTCGCAACCGGCGCGCTGACGGGCACCACGGGCCTGACCTACGGCCAGCTTTACGACGAACCGCTTCTGAAAGCGGCCGCGCTCGCGGCGGTTGCCGAAGCGATCGCGGTCGCCCACGCCGCTGGTGTAACGCTCTCGACAACCGATCCTGAACGCCCGTGGAACCTGGCAGGCGAAGGACTTTCGTCAGCCTTCAAGACCTCGATGCTGCAAAGCCTCGAAAAAGGCTCCATCACCGAAATCGACTTTATCAACGGCGCGATCGTGCGCTGGGGACAACGGCACGGCGTGCCGACGCCCGTCAACGCGACGCTGGTCGCGTGCATCAAGGGCATCGAGCGCGCCATGGTCGACCGACAACACGGGGAGACAACCGCATGAACGGCAGCAAGGCTTATCTGGAGCATGTCGCCATCTGGGTGAAGGACATCCACTGGCACATCCGCTTTTTCGAAGACGTTCTCGGAATGACGATGCGCGAGGTCGACGGCACCGTCGATGAACCGCGACAGTACTGGACGCTCGGCGGTTTGCAGTTCATCCATAACCCCCAGCATGACGCGCCTGAAGGTCGCCTCGGGCACCTGGGCGTGATGTGTGAAGACCTGGAGGCCGCGCTGGCTGCCGCGCAAAAGTATGACGTCAGCGAAATGCCGCAGGGACGCAACTGGTTGCGCCTCCCGGACGGCCTCGCCGTCGAACTGATCCAGGCAAAGCCCGCATCGTGCGTGGCGCGGGCACTGGACATCGATCCACGCTCGGAGGTTTGAGATGACGATCGTCGATAAATATTGGGACGATGCCCGCGAGGGCGACGAGTGCGTGAGCCCGAACTACACGGTAACGAAGGAACGCATTCTGGCCTATGCAGACCTGACAGGCGATCACACACCGGTTCATGTGGACGAGGAATACGCGAACGCGAGCCACTTCGGTTCGATCGTTGCACACGGTCTGTTTGGCCTGTCGATCGCCGATGGGCTCAAGACCCAGAGCGACTACCGCTTCCTGCCGGGTATGTCGCTCGGCTGGACGTGGGACTTCAACTTGCCCATCAAGGTCAACGACGTGCTGCACGTCAGGTTCCGCGTCGGCACGATGCGCGCGAGCAAGAGCCGTCCTGACTGGGGCATCGTCGTGCTGCCGTCGGAGCTGATCAATCAGGACGGCCACGTCGTCCAGCATGGCGAGCATCGTCTGATGGTGCCGCGCCGACCGGGAGCATTCTGATGCAAGCACGTCCTCTCGAAGGTATTCGCGTCGTCGACTACAGCCATTTTCTGGCCGGTCCGTATGTCGGGCGTTGTCTCGCGGCGCTCGGCGCCGAAGTCATCAAGGTCGAGCGTCCCGGTAGCGGCGATGCGGGTCGTCAGCACGCCACGGTGCTCGACGACGAACAGAGCGGCTATTTTCTGCAGCTCAACATGGGCAAGCGTGGTGTCAGCGTCAACATGCGCGACCCGCGTGGGAAGGAGTTCATGCAGCGGCTGTGCGATTCGGCGGATGTGTTCATCGAGAACTATCGGCCGGGTGCGCTGAACAAACTCGGGCTTGGTTATGACGAACTGTCCGCGCGCAATCCGAAACTGGTCTACTGCTCAATTTCGGCCTACGGCCATACGGGACCTGACGCGCATCGCGCCGGTTTCGGTCTGATTGCCGAAGCGAAGAGCGGCATCATGCAGATGATCGGCACTCCCGGCGAGCCGCCCCCGCTGATGCGCATTTCGCTCGGCGACATGTACACCGGTATTCACGCGGTGGCGGCGATCAATGCCGCGCTGCTCGGTCGCGTAAAGAGCGGCCGCGGCCAGCACATCGACATGGCGCTGTACGACACGCTGGTGTCGATGCACGAGTACGCCGTGCAGTGCTACACGATGCAAGGCACCGTGCCCGAGCAGACCGGTCACGACATGCCCACGTCGACACTCTATGGCGTGTTTCGTGCCGCCGACGGCGACCTCGTAATCGCGGCCCAGGTGGACGACGCGTGGAAGCGCTTCGCCGCCCTGATCGAGTCGCATGAAGGACCGGCCGGTTTCGGCACTGACACGCGCTATCACACCCTCGCGGGACGCAACGCGAACCGCTTGGACATTCTGTCCGTCGTGAAGCCCTGGGTGGCAAGCCGACCGGTCGCGCAGGTGCTTGAGCTGTTGGATGGCATCGATGTGCCTTGTGCGAAGGTGCAGCGCATTGACGAAGTGCTTGTCGATCCGCAGATCGTGGCGCGCGGCATGGTGGTCGAGCAGGAGCACCCGCGCTACGGCAAGTTGCGCCTGCCGAACCTGCCGTTCCGTTTCTCCGACTGCGACACGACGATCCGCGAGGTCGCTCCCGATCTCGGTCAGCACAACGTCGAAGTGGCGCAATCGCTGGGTTTCGGCGCTGCCGAGATCGACGCGATGCAGACTGAAGGTGTGCTGTATTCAAAAGCGAGGCCATGATGACTGACCAGTACGCGGTGATCGGCAACCCGATCGGCCATACGAAATCTCCGCTGATCCACGGTCTCTTCGCGCAGGAGACACGGCAGGACATGTCTTATACGGCAATTGAAGGACCGTTGGAGCCGCAGGACGCGTTCGCCGCGACCGTGCGCGCGTTCATCGCAGCGGGCGGCAAAGGCATGAACGTGACCGCGCCGTTCAAGCTGAAGGCGTTCGCGATGGCCGACGAACGCGGCGAACGCGCGGCACTGGCCGGTGCCGCCAATGCGCTGAGCTTCAGCGACGGCCGGATCGTCGCTGAGAATTTTGACGGTGTTGGTCTGGTGCGCGACATCGAGGTCAACCTGAACCTGCCGATGGCCGGCAGGCGCGTGCTGATCCTCGGCGCCGGTGGGGCGGTGCGTGGTGCATTGCTGCCATTCCTTGCCGCGCGACCGGCTGAACTGGTCGTCGCTAACCGGGACATTGCCAAGGTTCGGGCGCTGGTCGGACAAGTCGCCACGAGCGGTCCGCTGGCCGCTTGCGGGTACGGCGACCTCGAGGCGATGGGACAGTTCGACCTGGTGGTCAACGCGACGTCGGCCAGCCTTACCGGCGATCTGCCTCCTGTCCCACCGAGCGTTTTCAGTCCTTCAGGCGCGGCTTACGAACTCGCCTATGGCAAGCGATTGACGCCCTTCCTGAGACTCGCGCGCAATGCGGGCGTGCTGGGTGTCGCGGACGGTGTCGGCATGCTGGTGGAGCAGGCGGCGGAAGCATTCGACTGGTGGCGAGGCGTGCGGCCCCAGACCCGTGCCGTGATCGACCGGCTCACGGTGCCGCTGGATTGAACGTGCAACGGAGTGGCGAATGAAAAAGGTTCTGATGCTTCACGGTATCAACCACAATATGTTTGGCAAGCGCGACCCGGTGCAGTACGGAACGATCACTCTGGCCGAAATCGATGCCCGGCTGCAGGCTCTCGGCGCCGAGCTTGGCGTGCAGGTGGAATCATTCCAGACGAACAGTGAAGGGGCAATGTGCGAGCGCATTCACCGAGCCTTCGAGGAGCGCTGTGACGCCGTGCTGATCAACGCCGGGGCGTGGACACACTACAGCTACGGCATACGCGATGCGCTGGCTATTCTCGTCTGCCCGGTTGTGGAATTGCACATGTCCAACATTCACGCCCGGGAACCGTTCCGACATCACTCGGTATTCGCCGAGATCGTCGATGGGCAAATCTGCGGCTTTGGGGTCGAGAGCTATCTGCTCGCCTTGCGAGCCGCAGTTGCTCAGAGCAAACACAAGTGAAGCAATCGGCAATCTGGCTCCGAACCAGAGTCGGGATCAGCATGAAATGGCGTTGGTGCGGCTTTCTCCAGCGCTCTTTTGTTTGACGGCGTCCTGGCCCGCCACGATTCGGCCTGCCTTTCGCGACTCAGATGTATAAATACGGCTGCGGTAGGCTCGAACGGCCGCTTTCGGAGCGGCCGTTCGATTGTCTACGGTTGATTTCAGGCGGATGACCGGAGTTGGCCGAAAACCGACTCCCTACCCCGCGCTCCCAGGAAATCTGCGAAGAACCCGTTTTCCCATCGAGACCATGAAAATCCGTCGCTTCGTTCCTTTGCTGGCGCTCGCCGCCGCTCCCACCGCTCACGCCACCGACAGCCAGCCTTGCGGCGACGATACCGTCACGGCCATCGCCCGCTGGGCCGGCATCGCCAGCGCACGCATCGCCACGCGCGACACGAACCGGCTCGTCGTCGCGTCGGCGTGCAAGGCCATGCCGAACGCGCCGGGCACGACTATCGCGGCCGTCGCGTTCGATTCGCTTCCGAAAAGCAAGAACCCGGACGACAGCACCAAGCTGCAGGTCGTCGCGCTGGTCGAGGGCGGCAAGGTCGTGGCGGCCGAGCGGGCAGTGGTCCAGGAAGATGCGGCAACGGAGATCGACGAGAACAGCTATCGCATCGACACCGCGCCCTACCGGCTGTCGCCCGACGTGCGCGCGTTCGGTGTCGTGTTCACGAGCAGCGCGCGCGGGGCGAGTTGCCCCGATGCCAGCGCGAGCGAGGAACTGACGCTGTGGGTACGTGAAGGCACCCGCATCCGCCCGGTGTTCGGCACCAACCTCTACGGCTGGGTCAGCAGCGAAGGCACGGCCTGCGGCGCCGGCGTCGGCGATGCGCGCAGCGAGGACGCACGCATGACGATCGCCGTCGAGAAAACGTCAAGCCACGGCTTCGCGGACTTGTCGATCACGGCCCGCATCACGAAGACGCAGCGCAAGGACGGCGAATATTCGGACACGGGCAAGCGAACGGCGCGCACGGTCGTGCGTTACGACGGCAAGTCGTATGGCATCGACATGTTCCGAACCTTCTGGTATCCGCCTTCGGCGATGAAGTGACGCGGCGGCCGCGTCGCACTGCCCTGCACGCTTGCTCGCCGTCGACCTACTCCACCACCTTCGGCCCGATCGTGTCCGTCGCCACCGGCCCGAGCAACGCGTCGTCGCGCACACGTCGCGCCTCGCGCGCCGTATACCGATCCTTCAACCTCAGGAACGGCTTTTCGACGAGAAAATAACTGGCCGTCGCGGCCAGCAGCGCCCATACGATGCCAAGCGGAAACGCATGCGCGACCGGCAGGGCCGGGTTCGCGAACGGCTGCTGCCACAGATAAAGGCTGAACGAGATCGTGCCGACGAACACGACCGGCCGCGCGCGCAGCCAGCGCGCACACCAGAACTCGCCGCGGAAATTCAGCACGACGATCACGATCGCGATCAGCGCGGCTTCGAGCGTCACGCCGTACGTCGCGTTCCAGAAGCCGCCGAGCCGATGTTCGGCGAGCGGCATGCCGAGCAGCACGATGAAGACAATCGCCGTCACGATCCGAGTCTCGCCGCGCCACGTGCGGATCCACGCTTCGAGCCGTTCGCGGTTGAGCGCCGCATAGCAGCCGATCAGGATCGAATCGACGCCCGTGTGGAGCATCATCGCGAGTTGCCCGCGCAGCGTCGGTGCAGCGAAATACGTGACGGTGCGCACCAGCGGCACGATCAGGATCAGCGCGGCCAGCCAGCGCGTGCCGCCGCGGCGGGCGCCGTACACGAACAGCAGCGGCCAGAACCAGTAGAACTGCTCCTCGAGCGCGAGCGACCAGAAATGGCCGAGATACCACGCGCCGTCCGGATGCAACGCGTTGTCGCCGGTCAGCCCGAACCACGCCGAGTAATTCCACAGGTGCAGCGCGGCATACAGCCACTGCCGGCGATCGACGTCGAACCAGCCGGCGAAGGCCACGATCGCGACCGCCGCGAGATAGACATAGCAGGCCGGCCAGATCCGCAGCGCGCGGCGCACGTAGAACGACGTCAGCGCGATGCCGCCCGTGCGCGCGAACTCGGCGCGCAGCACGTTGGTGATCAGGAAGCCGCTGAGGACGAAGAAGATCAGCACGCCGAGCCGGCCGTCGGCGATCAGCCGCAACGGCGCGTACCAGCCCGTGTAGCCGCCCGGCAGCATGTGCTCGGCATGGCCGACGACAACCATCGTCACCGCGACGGCGCGCAACCCGGTCAACTGCGTGACGCGATGGTTCATCGGCTGGTTCCCGTTGGCACGGTAAAGGAGCAGGAGATAGGCCGGTGCCCCGATTCGGCGGCACCGATATGCCGCCGGGATTTTGTATGAAAAATATCGGAATGAAATTGCTTCAAAAATCCCGGGGCGGACACCGGCGACGGCGCGCACCCCGGCGAGCCGACGTCCGCGGCGGCGAATGGGCATAATGACAAGCCTTGTCCGGCGGCGGCCGGTCCGATGCCCACGCAACGAGTTTTTTGCGGCGCCGCAATATCCACCGTGCCGTGCCCCGCCCGCACACCGGCCCGCGCCTCGTCCGCCTCCTGTCGACCCTCACCCGGAGCCTGCCTGTGTACCCACCGATCGAACCCTACGCCCACGGCCACCTCGACACCGGCGACGGCCATCGCATCTACTGGGAGCGCTGCGGCAACCCAGCCGGCAAGCCCGCCGTGTTCCTGCACGGCGGCCCCGGCGCGGGCTGCAGCCCTGACCATCGCCGCCTGTTCGACCCGGAGCGCTACGACATCCTGCTGTTCGACCAGCGCGGCTGCGGGCGCTCGACGCCGCATGCGAGCCTCGAGAACAACACGACGTGGCATCTGGTCGCCGACATCGAACGCCTGCGCGAGATGGTCGGCGCCGAGCAATGGCTCGTATTCGGCGGCTCGTGGGGCAGCGCGCTGTCGCTCGCGTACGCGGAAACGCATCCCGAACGCGTGAGCGCGCTGATCGTGCGCGGCATCTTCACGATGCGTCGCGCGGAATTGCTGTGGTACTACCAGGAAGGCGCGTCGTGGCTGTTCCCCGACCTGTGGGAAGCGTTCCTTGCACCGATTCCGGAAACCGAGCGCGGCGACCTGATGGCCGCCTACCATCGCCGGCTGACCGGCGGCGACGAAGCCGCGAAACTCGAAGCCGCGCGCGCATGGAGCAGCTGGGAAGGCCGCACGATCACGCTGCTGCCCGATCCCGCGCTCGCCGCGCACTTCGCGGACGGCCACTACGCGCTCGCGTTCGCGCGGATCGAAAACCACTACTTCGTCAACAAGGGCTTCGTCGAAGAAGGCCAGTTGCTGCGCGACGCGCATCGCCTCGCCGGTATCCCGGGCGTGATCGTACAAGGCCGCTACGACATCGCGACGCCCGCACGCACCGCATGGGACCTGTCGAAGGCGTGGCCGGACGCGACGTTCGAGATCGTGCCCGGCGCCGGGCACGCGTACAGCGAGCCGGGGATCCTGCAGGCGCTGCTCGCGGCAACGGACCGGTTCGCCGATTAATCAACACGACACACGCAACGCGGCGCGTGCGGCCATGCCTGCCGGCACGCGCCGCGCCGCCCGATCAAAGGACGGTTTCGACGATCGTCCTGCCGCTGATCGCCCGCTCGACGAGCTGTTCGTCGCCGACCTTGCGGATCGCGTCGTCGAGCAGCCCTTCCGGTTCTTCGGTCGCCACCTTCAACAGGCCCGACAGGCCCCGCGCGTCGAGCACCACCAGCGTCTCCATCGAATCCGCGCGGCTCACGAGCACGCGGCGCAACGCCGGCCCCGCGCCGAAGCTCGCGCAGAGCGCAATCGTCTCGCTGCCGAGCGTGTAGTCGAAGTTCTTGATCATGGTCTGCCGCCGTTGCTGGGGAATGGCGAGGCGCGACGGCGCGGCGCCGTGACGTCGACGCACCCGCGCGTGCCGCCGGTGCCGGACCGAGGCTCGATCCGTTCGCCGGCAGGATCATGCTAGGCGTGCAGAATTAACGAAGACTTAAACGGCGAATCGCCCGGGCGGGCGGCATCGCGCGACATCACGGCGCGTCGAGCGGCTCGACCGTCACGCCGACCTTCAGCTCCTGATCCGCGCCGCCGCCGCGAATCACGCCGCGCAGCGGCGTCACGTCCGCATAGTCGCGGCCGATCGACAGCATCACGTAGTCGTCGCCCGGCGCGCGGTCGTTGGTCGGATCGAGCTGCAGCCAGCCGTTGTCCTCGGGCCACGCCGGGTCGTACACCTCGACCCACGCATGCGACGCGTCGGCGCCGATCAGCCGCGGCTGCCCGGGCGGCGGCTGCGTGAGCAGATAGCCGCTCACGTAACGCGCGGCCAGCCCGAGCGAGCGCAGTGCGCCGATCATCACGTGCGCGAAGTCCTGGCAGACCCCCTTGCGCAATCGCAGCGCATCGAGTGCCGACGTCGTGATGTCGGTGCTGTTCGGCGTGTACGCAAAGTCGGCGTGCACGCGCCGCATCAGGTCCCATGCGGCCTGCACGAGCGGCCGCTGCGGCGTGAAGCTCGCGGCCGCATACGCGGCGAGTTCGGCGTCGCACGCGACGTGCGGCGAAGCAAACACGAATTCGCTCGCCGCGTCGTAAGGCTGCCCCGCGCGGAACCGCAAGCGGTCGCGCACGGCTTCCCATGCAGTCGCGTGTTTTCCGTCGGGACGAGCGATCGCGGGCGGCGGCTCGCCGCGCGCACCGAGCGACCACACGGGCGGCGTCACGCGCACCGTGCTGCGGCTGCGCACGAGCAGCGCGTCGTGCGGCTGGTTCAGCGCGAACGATGCGCGCGCGTTGCCGAATGCGTCGATCTCCGTGCAGATCGATTCCGGCGCGGGGTTGATGTCGAGCGAGAACGACAGCACCTGCTGGCGCGGCGTCGCGAGCGGTTGCAGGCGCGCCTGGTGCTGCGCCGATTCGACGCGCGCCGCGTACCGGTATTCGGTATCGTGCGTGACGCGCAGCAACCGGCCGGGCGCAATGGCGGCCGGTGCGGCCGGTGCGGCAGGCGCGGCCGGCACCGCTGCCTGTCGCCCGTTTCCGGAACCCGGCGGCGTTTTCGTCGTGCCTTTCGTCGTCACCATAGCGTCCTGCCCGCCTCGCGCACGTGGCTGAAATAACGCTCGCCGATCCGGTTCGACAGTTCCCAGACCGCCTTCGCCGTCGCGTCGAGCATGCCGAGCAGCTTGTCATGCCGGCCGCCGTCGGCGGTTTCGCACAGCTCGTGCAGCGACCATGCGGGCACGTCCGGAATCGTCTCGGCCAGCTCGGACAGCGCATAACCTTCGCTGCGCTCGACCTTGGCCAGCCGGCCGCGCAGCGCCTGCACGACCCAGCCGAGCGAGCGCGGGTTGTCGGTATCGAGCACGACGAGCGACAGCAGCGGCGCGACGTCGAAGCCGCGCTGGAACCGCGAGCGGAACGTGATCGTGCTGTCGAACAGCTCCAGCACGAGCTCGAAGCCGTCCTGCCGGTACACGGCGCCTTCGTCGAACGCGAACTTCAGCACGCTGCACAGAAAGTCCAGCCGGTCGATCTGCCGGCCGATCGACAGCAGCCGCCAGCCGTCGTCGCGCGTCATGTGGTCGGTCTGCGCGCCCGTGATCGCGCCGAGCAGCAGGCCGAGGCGCTCCAGCAGCTGCAGTGCCTCGTTGCCGATCTGCTCGTCGGCTTCCGGATGGTCGGCGCTGTCCGCGAACAGTTGCGTCGCGTCGTCGATCAACCGCCACTGATCGCTCGACAGCCGTTCGCGAATCGCGGCGGCGGCGCCGCGCATCCCGAACAGGCATGATGCGATTCCCGAGGTGCGATCCGCGCCGCGCGTCAGCGACGTCGCGAGCGCGTGCAGGAACCCGCGCGGCGCATCGACGGCGTTCGGCGCGTCGGCCGCGATCAGGCCCGTGTCGCGGCACAGCGTGTCGAGCAGTTCCAGGTGCGCGGGGCTGTCGACGTCGTCCTCGCCGCGCAGCCGTTCGAGCGCGGCGCGCGCGAGGCGCATCAGGTTGGTCGCGCGCTCGGTGTAGCGGCCGAGCCAGAACAGGTTCTCGGCCGCGCGGCTCGCGATCGCGCGCGGCCGCTCGACGAGGTCGTCCGGGCCGAGATGCGTTTGCAGCAGCGTCGTCGAATCGACGATGCCTTCGGTCATCACCCACGTATCGACGGTGCTGCCGCCGTGCGGCATCGGCGCGTTGAACAGCGTGTCGCGCGTGCCGACCCGCGACAGCCCGCCCGGCAGGAGCCGCCAGCGCTGCGCGCCGTCGGCGAGCGCGAACACGCGCAGCAGCAGCGGCTTCGGCACGATGCGCGCGCCGCCGTTGCCGTCGGGCGTGCCGTGCCCCGGCCAGGTCGGCGCCTGCGACAGCGGCAGGTCGGCCTGCACCGTGTAGTGTTCGGGCCGCGCGAGTATCCGCGCGCGCCAGTCGGCAAGCTGCGCCTGCGTGAGCCGCGCGCCGATCACCGGGTCGAACGGGCCGCCCGCCTGCACGTCGGCCGGATACGACGCCCTCACGATGCAGCGCGCGAGCTGCGGCAGCGCGTCGTCGCACGCGGCCGCCTCGCCGCACCACCACGAATGCACGGCCGGCAGCGTCAGCGTTTCGCCGAGCAGGCCTTCCGCGAGACGCGGCATGAAGCCGAGCATGGCCGGCGATTCGAGGAAACCCGAGCCCGGCGCGTTCGCGAGCAGCACGTTGCCCGCGCGCACGGCCTGCAGCAGCCCCGGCACGCCGAGCATCGAATCGGGCCGCAGTTCGAGCGGATCGAGCCACGCGTCGTCGACGCGCCGCAGGATGCCGTGCACGGGTTCGAGCCCGCGCAGCGTCTTCAGGAATACGCGGTTGTCGCGCGCGGTCAGGTCGCCGCCCTCGACGAGCGTGAGGCCGAGGTAGCGCGCGAGATACGCATGCTCGAAATACGTCGCGCTGTGCGGCCCCGGCGTCAGCAGCACGATCCGCGAATTCCTGGCGGCCGGGCTGAGCGCCTGCATGCTCTGCAGCAGCGCGCGGTACGCGGACGCGAGCCGCTGCACGCGCAGCCCGCGAAACCCGCGCGGAAAGAGCCGCGACACGATCAGCCGGTTTTCGAGCAGATAGCCGAGCCCGGCCGCGCCCTGCGTGTGCTGCGCGACGATCCGCCACTGCCCGTCCGGGCCGCGTGCAAGATCGAACGCGACGACGTGCAGCCATGTATCGCCCGGCACGCGCGCACCGCGCATCGCGCGCAGGTAGCCCGGATGGCCGGTCACGAGCGCGGGCGGCAGCAGCCCGCGCTGCAGGATCGTCTGCGGCCCGTACAGGTCGGCCATCGTCGCGTTGAGCAGCCGCACGCGCTGCAGCACGCCGCGCTCGATCGCGACCCAGTCCTCGGGCGTGACGATCAGCGGCAGCAGGTCGAGCGACCACGGGCCGGCCGCGCCGTCGCCGGCGCGCTGCTCGTGCAACTGGTAGAACAGGCCGTTCTCGCGCATGCGCCGGTGCAGCGCGTCGGCACGGCGATCGAGGTCGGCCACGCCGTCGCTGCCGATCAATGTGAAGAAACTGCGCCATGCGGGCGCGAGCGCAGGCGCGTTCAGGCCGGCCGCGCTGCCGCGCAGTTCGTCGTAACGGCCGGCGGCCGCCGGCGCCGCGAGCGCGGCGGCCAGTTCGGCGGCGTCCGGCTGCGCGCCGGTATCGAATAGCGTGGGCATCGCGTCGGGGTCGGCGAGATGGTCGGAGTGAATGGGCTGCACGGTGTCGTTTCGTCGTCAGGGCGCGGCCGCGCATGCACGCCGCCGCACGGGCGGCGGGCCGCGGCGCGCGGCCGCAATCTGCCCGCATCCTAGCATTCCGGCGCGGCCGCGATCGGCCGGCGCGCCGGAAAGTCGCGAACCGCGCATCGTCGTCAGCCCCGTCATCGGCCGGTCACGGCCGCCGCAGGTCGAGCGTGAACGGGAATTCGCGGCTCGGCGCGGCAGCCGACGCGCTCATCCGCCCCGGCGTGTGCCCCATCTCGACGAAGCGCGCGAGCCGGCGGCTCTCGGCCTCGTACGCATTGACGGGGAACGTCGCGTAGTTGCGCCCGCCCGGATGCGCGACGTGATAACGACAGCCGCCGAGCGAGCGCTGCAGCCACGTATCGACGATGTCGAACGTGAGCGGCGCGTGCACGCCGATGGTCGGGTGCAGCGCCGACGGCGGCGACCACGCCTTGTAACGCACGCCCGCGACGTATTCGCCGACGGTGCCGGTCGGCTGCAGCGGCAGCGCGCGGCCGTTGACCGTCACGACGTGCCGGTTGTCGTTCAGCCCCGTCACGCGCACTTCGAGCCGTTCGACCGACGAATCGACGTAGCGCACCGTGCCGCCGGGCGCGCCCTCCTCGCCCATCACGTGCCACGGCTCCAGCGCGCCGCGCAGCGACAGCTGCATCCCGTTCACCGCGATCCGGCCGAACAGCGGGAAGCGGAATTCGAAGTGCGGCGCGAACCACGCCGGATCGAACGCGAAACCGGCGTCGCGCAGTTCGGCCAGCACGTCGTCGAAATCCATCTGAAGGAATGCGGGCAGCATGAAGCGATCGTGCAGCGCGGTGCCCCAGCGCGTAAGCGGCGTCGTGTACGGCGCGGCCCAGAAGCGCGCGACCAGCGCGCGCAGCAGCAATTGCTGCACGATGCTCATCCGCGCATGCGGCGGCATCTCGAACGCACGCAGTTCGAGCAGGCCGAGCCGCCCGGTCGACGAATCGGGCGAATACAGCTTGTCGATGCAGAACTCGCTGCGGTGCGTGTTGCCCGTCACGTCGATCAGCAGGTTGCGCAGCACGCGGTCGACGAGCCACGGCGGCATGTCCTGCCCGTAGAGCAGCTTGTTGCGCTGGATCTCGGCGAACGCGATGTCCAGTTCGTAGAGCTGGT
Organism: Burkholderia sp. NFPP32; assembly: GCF_900119325.1. Taxonomy (NCBI): domain Bacteria; kingdom Pseudomonadati; phylum Pseudomonadota; class Betaproteobacteria; order Burkholderiales; family Burkholderiaceae; genus Burkholderia; species Burkholderia sp. NFPP32. The sequence goes on from NZ_FPJP01000002.1 coordinate 458,781, forward strand.
CGTTGCGGGCCTCGTCGACGCGCGGCGCCTGGCTCGTCGGCCCGATGAAAAGCCCGGAGAACAGGTACGACAGCGACGGATGGTTGTGCCAGTACGAGATCAGGCTCGCAAGCAGGTCCGGGCGGCGCAGGAACGGGCTGTCGGCCGGCGTCGCACCGCCGAGCACGAAGTGGTTGCCGCCGCCCGTGCCGACGTGACGGCCGTCGACCATGAACTTCTCGCTGCTGAGCCGCGACTGCCATGCGGCGTCGTACAGGAATTCGGTATGGTCGACGAGCTCGTCGAAGCTCGCGGCCGGATGGATGTTCACCTCGATCACGCCGGGATCGGGCGTCACCTGCAGCAGCTTCAGCCGTGCGTCGCGCGGCGGCGGATAACCTTCGAGCACGAGCTTCACGCCGAGTGCGTGCGCGGTCAGCTCGATCGCGCCGAGCAGTTCGAGATAATCCTCGAGCGCGGCGAGCGGCGGCATGAACAGGTACAGGATGCCTTTGCGCACTTCGACGCACAGCGCGGTGCGCGTGATCCACGCGGCCGATTCGAAGCGCTCGGGCCGGCGCTGCGGGTCGTGCGCATGCGCGGCATGCCGCCCGCTGGCCGTGTCGTCGCCGCGCCATTGCATCACGGTCTGCGCGGACGCTTCGCGATGCACGCCGGACAGGTAGCGCGGCGCGTCGGCCGGGCCGGCGTAGCGCGCGCGGATGGCGGCGGCTTCCGGCAGCGCGGCGCGCGGCGCGAACGGATCGCGCTCGACCAGGTACGGATGGTCGGCGCGGGCGGCCCACGGCAGCGAATCGAGCGGCAGCCGATAGCCCATCGGCGAATCGCCGGGCACGAGGTACATCCGCTCGTCGCGGAAAAACCACGGGCCCGTCTGCCAGCGCGGCCCGTCGAGGCCCGGCCGATGGCGGCCCCGCTCGTCGTCCGTACGCTTGACCGGCAGCACGTAGCCGACCACGCTGTCGAGCTGCTGCTCGAACACCTTGCGCAGCCGCGCGCGTTCGAGCTCGTCGTCGAGGCGCGAGTCGAACGGATCGACGTTGACGGGCAGCCGGCGTTCGCGCCACAGGTAATACCAGACGTCCTCGTAGCCGGGGCGGATGAATTCGTCGGTCAGGTTCAGCCGCGCGGCCAGCGCGTCGATGAAGCGCTTCGCGTCGTCGGTCGTATACGCGGACGGCTCGCGCTCGTCGGCGAACAGCGACGGATCGTGCCATACCGGCTGGCCGTCCGCGCGCCAGAAGATCGACAGCGCCCAGCGCGGCAGTTGCTCGCCCGGGTACCACTTGCCCTGCCCGAAATGCAGGAAGCCGCCGTCGCCGTATTCGGCGCGCAGCCGCTGCACGAGCTCGGTCGCGTAGCCTCGCTTGGTCGGGCCGAGCGCATCGGTGTTCCATTCGGCGCCGTCGCGATCGTCGATCGACACGAAGGTCGGCTCGCCGCCCTGCGTGAGCCGCACGTCGCCGGCCGCCAGCGCGCCGTCGACCTGCGTGCCGAGCGTGCGCACGGCATCCCACTGCGACTCCGTATACGGCTTCGTCACGCGCGGCGATTCGTACACGCGCGTCACGGCCATCTCGTGCTCGAACGACACCTCGCATTCGTCGATCAGCCCTTCGACCGGCGCCGCGCTGGTCGGCTGCGGCGTGCACGCGAGCGGGATATGCCCTTCGCCGGCAAGCAGGCCCGACGTCGGATCGAAGCCGATCCAGCCGGCACCGGGCAGGTAGACCTCGCACCACGCGTGCAGGTCGGTGAAGTCGACCGACGTGCCGCTCGGGCCGTCGAGCGATTTCACGTCGGGCGTGAGCTGGATCAGGTAGCCCGACACGAAGCGCGCGGCGATGCCGAGATGGCGGCAAAGCTGCACGAGCAGCCACGCGCTGTCGCGGCACGAGCCGGATGCGAGTTTCAGCGTCTGTTCGGGCGTCTGTACGCCCGGCTCCATCCGGACGAGGTAGCCGATGTCGTGCTGAAGCTGCTGGTTCAGCGCGACGAGGAAGTTCACGGTGCCGGCCGGCGTGCGGTCGACGCTGTCGACATACGCGCGGAACAGCGGCGACGCACTCGTCTGCGGATCGCATGCGAGATACGGCGCGAGCTCGGTCTTCAGCGCGTCGTCATAGTTGAACGGATATTGCTCCGCGCTCGCTTCCAGGAAGAAGTCGAACGGGTTGTACACCGACATCTCGGCGACGAGATCGATCGTGATCTCGAAGGACTCGGTGCGCTCCGGAAACACGAGCCGCGCGAGATAGTTCGAGAACGGGTCCTGCTGCCAGTTGATGAAGTGCTGCGCGGGCTCGACCGTCATCGAATACGCGAGGATCGGCGTCCGGCAGTGCGGCGCGGGCCGCAGCCGCACGACCTGCGGGCCGAGGTTGACGAGCCGGTCGTAACGGTAGCGGGTGGTGTGATGCAGCGCGACGTGGATGGACATGGGAGCTCGATTCGGGTTGGATCGGCCGCGCGCGCCGCGTCGCTGTCGACGCGGCGGCCCGGCATGGCGGATGCGGCGAAAGCGCGCGTCCGGTCAGACGAGTTCGGGCGTCTGCACGACGCTGATCTCGACGCCGACGGCCGTCGCGCCGAGCCCCGTCACCGGCTGCGCGTCGCGATAGTCGAGGCCGACCGCGATGCGCACGTAGCGCTCGTCCGGGCAGCGGTTCATGAACGGATCGAACCCGACCCAGCCGAGCCCTTCGACATAGGCCTCGGCCCATGCATGGCCGGCCGGCTGCTGCATCAGCGCGGCGGCTTGCGGCTGCGCGCCGAGCGCCGCCTGCGACTGGCCCTGCGATTGCGACTGCGACTGCGCGGCATGCGACGCCCCGAGCACCTGCTGCATGCCCTCGCCGCTCTGCAACGCGAGCGCTTCCTCGTCTTCGTCGTCGCCCGCGTTCTGCTTCGCGTCGGCGATGCGCTGCATCGCGCTGTCGGCGAGCACGTAGCCCGAGATATAGCGGGCGGGAATCTTCAGCGCGCGCGCGGCCGCGATGAACGCGTGCGCATGGTCGCGGCTCGTGCCCTCGCCGCTTTGCAGCGCGGTTTCCGCATCGACGGGCGCGTCGGCGGCCAGGTTCGGCGCGTACGCGATGCGGCCGTGCACTTCCGTCATCAGCCAGTGCAATGCGTCGAGGCCGTACGGCTCGATCGGCAGCGCCTGCGCGAGCGCGCGCACGGTGTCGCCCGCCTTCGTGAGCGCAGTCTCGCGCTCGAAGATCCACGGCGGCGCATAACCTTCTGGATTGCCGAGAATGCCCGCGCGGTCCTGCGTCTCGACGACGCCTGCCGCGACGACGACGATCTCGGCCTTCGCGCCGCGGTCGTGACGCACGAGGTCGATCCGGTTGCCGAGCCCGTCGGCGTACGACAGCGTCGGCTCGACGCCGTCGATCGTGACCTGCCACGCGCGCACCGTCTGCCCGGGCCCGGACTGCGGGCGCAGCCTCAGCCGTTGCAGCGCATGGGTGGCTTGATCGTCGAACTGATAACGCGAAATGTGTCGGATGGCGAGTCGCATGGCAAGCCTCAGTCGAAGTTGTAGGCCTGGGCGATTTCGAGCCCGAGGCTGTTGTTGCGGCCGATGAAGTCGGTCAGGAACTCGTGCAGGCCGCTCTTGAAGATCCGCTCGACCGAGGTATCGGACAGCATCTGCAGGATCTTCGCGGCCGTGTCGTGACACGGGTGTGTCACGCCGTAATCCTTCGCGAGCAGGTTCAGGCTCGACACGACGCGCCCGTAGCAATAACGCAGCGAACGCGGCATGCGGCCGTTCAGGATCAGGTAGTCGGCGATGTTCATCGGCTTGTACTGCACGTCGTACACCCAGCGGTACGAACGGTGCGCGGCCACGCAGCGCAGGATCGTTTCCCACTGGTAGTTGTCGAGGATCGTGCCCACGTGCGACACCGACGGCAGCAGCAGGTGGTACTTCACGTCGATGATCCGCGCGGTGTTGTCCGCGCGCTCGACGAACGCGCCGATCTGCGCGAAATCGAAGATCTCGTTGCGCAGCATCGTGCTGTAGAAGCTGCCGAGGATCAGCGCGGTTTCGCGCTTCACCGCGTCAAGCACCGCCGGCAGCTCGCTTTCCGGCACCGGCCGCTCGAATGCGCGACGCAGCGCGAGCCACGCGCCGTTCACGCTCTCCCACGCCTCGCGCGTGAGCGCCGTGCGCACCATCCGCGCGTTCGAGCGCGCGGCCTCGATGCACGACAGCACGCTCGACGGGTTGTCGCGGTCGCGCAGCAGGTAGTCGGTCACGGTATCGGCCGCATACGCATCGTATTTCTGCCGGTAGCCGTCGTCGGCGCCCGAGCTGACGAGCACCGACGACCATTCGGCCGGCGCGTCGGACGTGCGCGTGAGCGCCATCCGCAGCCCGGCATCGACGATGCGCGCGATGTTCTCCGCGCGCTCGATATAGCGGTACATCCAGTAGAGACCGCTTGCAGTACGTCCCAGAAGCATCTCGTGTCCACTCCGTCTTCGTTCGGTTGGCGCGCCGGCTCCGGCGCGCGCGGTCGTGTCCGGCTCAGTCGGCCAGCACCCAGGTGTCCTTGGTGCCGCCGCCCTGGCTCGAGTTGACGACGAGCGAGCCCTCCTTCAGCGCGACGCGTGTAAGCCCGCCCGGCGTGATGCGGATCCGGTCCGACACCAGCACGAACGGCCGCAGATCGACGTGGCGCGGCGCGAGGCCGGCTTCGGTCAGGATCGGCGTCGTGGACAACGCCAGCGTCGGTTGCGCGATGTAGTTCGCGGGCCGCGCGCGCAGCTTCGCGGAAAACGCCTCGATCTCGGCCTTCGACGCGCACGGCCCGACGAGCATCCCGTAGCCGCCCGAGCCGTGCACTTCCTTCACGACCAGTTCGTCCAGATGCTCGAGCACGTATTTCAGGCTGTCCGCATCGCCGCAGCGCCAGGTCGGCACGTTCTCCAGCAGCGCCTTGCGGCCCGTGTAGAACTCGACGATCTCCGGCATGTACGAGTAGATCGCCTTGTCGTCGGCGATGCCGGTGCCGGGCGCGTTCGCGATCGTGATGTTGCCCGCGCGGTAGACGTCCATGATCCCCGCGACGCCGAGCACCGAATCGGGGCGGAACGTGAGCGGATCGAGGAACGCGTCGTCGACGCGCCGGTACAGCACGTCGATCGGCTGGAAGCCTTCGGTCGTGCGCATCGCGACGCGGCCGTCGATCACCTGCAGGTCGCTGCCCTCGACGAGGTGCACGCCCATCTGGTCGGCGAGGAACGAATGTTCGTAGTACGCGGAATTGTGGATGCCGGGCGTCAGCACGGCGATGGTCGGGTTGTCGGCGTTGCCGCCCGGCGGGCACACGGCCGCGAGCGACTGGCGCAGCATCTGCGGATAGGTCTCGACCGGGCGCACCTTCACCTGCTGGAACAGCTCCGGGAAGAGCTGCATCATCGTCTCGCGGTTTTCCAGCATGTACGACACGCCGGACGGCGTGCGCGCGTTGTCCTCGAGCACGTAGAACTCGTTCTCGCCGGTGCGCACGATGTCGACGCCGATGATGTGCGTGTAAACGTTGCCGGGCGGCCGGAAGTCGATCATCTCCGGAATGAACGCTTCGTTGTGCGCGATCAGGTGCTTCGGCACGATGCCCGCGCGGACGATCTCCTGGCGGTGGTAGATGTCGTCGAGGAATGCGTTGAGCGCCATCACGCGCTGCTCGATGCCGAGCGACAGCCGGCTCCATTCCGAACCCGAGATGATGCGCGGGACGATATCGAACGGAATCAGCCGCTCGGCGGCCTCCGCGTCGCCGTAGACGGCGAACGTGATGCCCGTCCTGCGGAACACGCCCTCCGCGTCGTGGGCTTTCTGGGCGAGGCTCGCGGGATTCTGCGTGTCGAGCCATTGCTTCAGGCGCGCGTAAGGCGCCCTTACCATGTCGCCGGATTGCAGCATTTCATCGAATGGCTTCATCGATCTTTTCTCCATCGATCGTTTTCCCCGGCATTGCGCATGCCGGACCGGCGTAATGACTACTCTGCAAGGACCGTGCCTTGCGATATCCCCCCTTTTGCGCCGAGCCGGGCATGCCCGCGCGGCCTGCCGCACCATTACGGTGCAGCGCGCGACGCCGATGGCGGCATCGATGCGCCGCGATCGCGCACGGCCGATGCTGCGCCGCGTCTGCCGAACATAGTTCTCCCGCGTGTCACGAATGTGCAATCTGCACTGCACAAAAAGACAGCCACCCGGAGCGCCGAAGCGCCGGCCGCCGGATCGCCGGCCGCCTGAACCTAAGGGCGGGAAGGCGGGCCGGCACGCGCACCGCGCGGCCGGCCCGGGGAAGTACCGTCTGCGGCCGCACCGGCAGTTCGACGCGATGAACTAACCGGTTAGCCGGGTCCGGCACCTCAACGCTATGCAGCCGTAATCCCGCCGACAACGCCCATGCATATTTCGACTGACACCCATCGAAAAAAAACATCGGGACGACCGGCGCGAGGCGCGGTACGCTAGAAAATTGTTGCAGCGAAGCGGCGCCGCCGCCGCCCTCCCGGCGCCCGACTATAAAAAGCGAAGATCGAAATGGAAGCAAAGTGGCTGGAAGATTTCCTGAGCCTTGCGGATACCAAGAGCTTTTCCCGTGCCGCGCGTAACCGGCACCTGACGCAGTCTGCATTCAGCAGACGAATCGCCGCACTCGAAACCTGGATGGACGCGAAGCTGGTCGACCGGAGCATCAACCCGATCACGCTGACGCCGGCCGGACAGATGTTCCGCGGGCTCGCCGCGGACATCCTGCGCAGCATGTATGCGGCGCGCAATCTCGTGAACGGCTATGACCAGTTCGCGGCCAGCGACCAGGTCGTGCGTTTTGCCGTCGCGCATACGCTCGTCTTCACGCTGTTTCCCGAATGGCTCAAGCAGCTCAACGGCGAGGTCGGCCACGTGACCGCGCGCGTGAACGCGGTGAACGTGCCGGAAGGCGTGCAGCAGCTCGTCGAAGGCGAATGCGACCTGCTGCTCGGCTATCACCATCCGCAGTTGCCGATCGTGCTCGACCCGAACCACTTCCCGTTCGTCAGCCTCGGCGTCGAGCGGATCCTGCCGGTGTCGACGCCCGACGCGCGCGGCAAGCCCGTGTTCCAGCTGCCGGGCACGCCCGATGCCCCGCTGCCGCTGCTCGCGTATTCGTCGGGCGCGTTTCTCGGGAACATCGTCGAGATGCTGCTGCTGAATGCGACCGAGCCGTATGTGCTGCACCGGTGCTTCGAGACGCATATGTCCGAGGCATTGAAGGGCATGGTCGTGGCCGGGCACGGGATCGGCTGGCTGCCCGAAAGCTGCGTCGAGAAGGAACTCGCGGAGGGCACGCTCGTGTGCGCGGGCTCCGGGGACTGGATCACCGAACTCGAAATCCGCCTGTATCGATCCGCGCGCAAGCGCGGGCTCGCGGCCGAGCAGCTGTGGACCTACATCATGAACCGGCCGCGCACGGCGGCCGAAGGCGCGAGCGGTGCCGAGCAAGCGGCCGCGCCGGCGATGCGCATCGCGCGGCGAAGCGCGGGCGGCAGCCGCTGACATTCGCGTCCGCGCCGTGCGCGTCAACGGCGCGAGCGCGGGTGCGATCCCGGGCAATGCGGTGTCCGCGTGCCTGTGGGTCGCGCCGCTTCATATCGAACGCGCCTCCTTTCCTGCAGCAATCGGCAATCCCGCCGCAACTCGCGAAATCATTTTTTCAGGCCCGGAATCGATATCAAAGAAAATGCAAACGTTTGCGATTCAAAATAGTATTTTTTAAGCCCATCGCACCGATCCCGAATATCTCCTCTTATTTTAATATCAGAAATACCCTGTTACAGAACAAATAAAAAGTTTCTATTTGCATGTAACGAAACGAATATCAAAAAAGACGTCTCGCCCCATTTAAAATCGCGTAACCTGTGTCTGAAATTCACTGATTCGCCTCGAACACAGGCGCAAAACTTTCTTTTATCAGTCGTTATTTTTCGGTACGAATTTCGATACCTCCGACTTGATTCAATGTGTGCTCGATCATCCGTACCGAAAGCAATATTCATATCTGGCAATATCGACTTTCTTCAGTGGCAAGCAGGTCATACAAATCTGTCGAAATCCTGTTTAGATAATATCTTTCAGCGCCGTTCCATTCAAGCCACACGCGGTTGTTGATTCAAAATCCATCGTGTATCAATAGCATGTCGCAAAAAGAACGCTGGCAAATTTGACTCGGAGACTCGGAATGAATGCGCTGCCATTGATTCCGGACGGGAGGTTGCAATGTCTTCCTCGTTTCGACAACATGCTCGCCCTTTCCTGAGCGTCGTCGTATCCGCGCTCTGCCTGAATGCCACGGCCCAGACACCCGCGTCCGGTTCCGGCTCAGGCCGCTATGTGATTTCGTATATCTGCGGCGATGCACAAATCGACGGTACGGCGCCGCTCCCCCCCGACGGCCGTCCGTACAACCTCGGCGTGTCGTTCGCGTCAGCCCGGACCGGGCAACCGCTTGCCAACGTACAGGTGCGCCTGAGGCGACACGGCCGCGTGCTCGTCGAATTCAACGCATCGGGATCGCGCTGCCTGTTCAGCGTGCCCGAGGCGAGCTACCGGGTCGAAGGGACCTATCAGGGCGCCACGCAGTTCGCGATCGTCGAAACGGGCGTACTCACCACGCAATTGCGATGGTGAACGCCGCCTGAACCCGCTCCGACAATGTCATTCACCGCAGCGTATCGAATCTAGGAGCATTGAATGGCTCGCGCAGAACGACCGGACGACCCGCCGGCCCGCCAGTCGAAACCATCCTGGGGTCCCGGCAAGAACGCCGCACTCAGCTTCGTCGCGTTTGCCACGATCTTCGGCATCTTCGCGTATGCCGAGCGGGACACGGCGCTCGGCCATGCGAGCGTGACGCACGACCTCTCCGGCGTGATCGCAACCGCCGTCGGGAAATACCGCAACGCGATCGTGGCCGCGACGTCCCGCGCAACCGGTGCGTCAGGCGTGTCCGGAACATCGGCCGCCCCCGGGCCGGCGCCGACGATCGCACCGGCCACTCCGCCCGCGCCACCGGCGCCGTCCGCTGCTGCAGCGCCGCCCGTCAAGCTCGCGGCCGAACCGGAAGCCGCGCCGCGGGCAGCGTCCCGCACCGCCGCGAAACACCGCCAACCGTCGCACGCGCCGCCCGTGAAACTCGCGGCGAATACGCATGCCGCGCCGGCCCACGACCGCGCCAACGCACGGCTCGGCGATGCGCATCGCGCACCGCGAACCGAGACGCTGGCGGGCACGAGAAAGCGCATGGACTTCGCGCCGAAACCGCAGTCGTACAGCACCGACACGGCACGGATGCAGCCGGCAAGCGTCACGCACGCGGAACTGGAAGGCGCCCGCGCGCTGGCAAAGGCGCGCTGGTGCGCGCAGATCGACGAATGGAACTGTGTGGAACAAAACGCGAGCCGGGCGCTCGCGATCGACCCGACCAACAGCGAATCGCGCTCGCTGCTCGGGCAGGCGATCCGCAACCGTCTGTGAGCCGGTTCCGCATGGCCGGGCCCTCGCTGCCCGGCCGCACGGCGAGCGGCGGCGTGCATCGTCGGGGGCAACCGATGTGATCGTTTCGAAGTGAGGACATACCGTGGCCAACAATCGTAAACAACAATGCACCACCGTCGCCCCGTCCAGCCGGCGGATCCTCCTGCATGCGCCGCTCGTGTTGCTGCTCGTCGCGTCCGGCCCCTGCTTCTCCGCCGAAGGCGACACGGAACCGGGCAGCGTCGGCGAAATCGCCGGGACCAGCGGTGCGCCGGATCCGAAGCCGCCGGGCGCGCCGACACCGGGCACGCTCGCGCCGGACGCGCCACCGCCGAATGCGCCGACCCCGATCGCGCAGGCCGCGAGTGCCCAGATGCCGAATGCCCAGGCGCCCGCTGCCCAGACGCCGACACCGCAGACACCCGGCGCGCCGATGCCGAATGCGCAGGCGCCGGGTGCCCAACCATCGGGTACCCAACCGCCAGGCGCCCAGATCCCCGACGCGGAAACCCCGAACGCGCAGATGCCCGACCTCCGCACCGCCGATCCGTCCACCGTCCGCAACGACGTGTTCGGGCTCGCGTCGAGCGGCGGCGCGGTCATGGCGCTGGAGGAAGCGAAAGCCCGCCCCGACGTCTTCTCCGCCGTCGATCTCGCGCAGCTCGAGGAACTGTCGATTCGCCAGCAGGTGCGCGGCGGACGCGACAAGTCGCGCTCGATGACGAGCGCCGACCGCTTCGACGGGCTCGACAGCGCATTGCGCGCCGCGGACGACCTCGACAAGCGGATGCCGGCCACGCCCGAGTATTCGCAGGTCAGGACGGCGCTCGCCGGCGACCGGACGATCGCCTACGCCGCGCGCGGCGAAATGAAGACGGCCGTCGCGACGTTCGAGACGATTCCGCCGGATGCGGAAATCTCGATCGACGCGCTGGCGGCCGTCGGCGACGCGTACCTGTACCTGAGCGAACCGGGCAAGGCCAACGCCGTGTACCAGCGCGCGCTGTCGCAGGCGACCGCATCGCCGACGGACCGTGCGACGCGCGGCTTCCTGTACGGCGCGCGCACGCGCCCGATCGAATTGCGCGAGGGACTGTTCTGGTCGTACGTCGACCAGGCACGCGCGGCGGACGCGAGCCGGGTGCTCGACGACATGGGCAAATCGCTGCCGCCGGCCAACCAGGTGCGGACCTGGGGGCCGGAAAACGACGACTACCTGCGCTACTACCGGCTGCAGGCGCAATACCTGATCTACACGGGCCGGGTTGAAGAAGGGATCGCCGCGCTGGAAAAGCTCGAGAAGGAAGTGCCGTTCAATGCCGAGGTCCGCGCCGCGCACGCCGACGCCGTATCGGGCCAGTCGCATCCGCGCCAGGCGATCGCGATGTATCGCGCGTCGCTGACCGACCACCCGGACAACGTGGAAATGCTCGCGGGGCTCGGCCGCGCATCGCTGACGGCCGACGACTACGCGACCGCGAAGAGCGTCGACCAGACCTTCGGCAACACGTTCCCGGACAGCGGCTCCGTGCGCGCGTTCAAGCGCGACTACAACGCGTACCGCAGCCCCCTGTTCACGACCGACCTGAGCTTCGAGCACGGCAACAGCGCACTGGCCGACAACAGCTTCTCGTCGGACAGCTATGTGTATTCGCAACCGTTCGGCGACAACTGGCGCGTGTTTTCCCACACGTTCTTCGGCCATGCGCAAACCGACGCCGGCAGCGTCAGCCGCACGCGCACGGGTGTCGGCGGCGACTACCGGCACGGGCCGCTCACGATCCTGGGCGAAGTCACGCGCTCGTTCGGCAGCGACGGGCGCACGGGCGGCCGCGGCTCCATCACGTACAACCTCAACGATTACTGGACGGTCAGCGGCGCGCTCGATTCCAACGACAACTCGCTGCCGTGGAAGGCGTATCTCGCGCACATCTGGGGCCGCTCGGCGCACGTCGAGGTCGTGTATCGCCAGAACGACCGCCGCGAAGTCCAGCTGAGCTACGGCGTGAGCCGCTACAGCGATTCGAACCTGCACCAGGAGATTTCAGCGACGGGTACGCAGCGCGTGTACACGTCCGCGAACCAGCTCGTCAACGTATCGCTGAATCTCGGCACCGACAGCAACACGCGGCGGGACGCGCCCTACTTCAGCCCGGGCCGCGACTACGCGGCCGCGGCGACCGTCATGCATCAGCTGACGCTGTGGAAGAAGGGCGACATGTCGTTGCAGCAGCGTCTGTCGGCGTCCGGCGGCGTGTACAACGAGCGCGGCTTCGGCACCAGTCCGCTGTGGAGCGCCCGCCTCGCGCACACGTGGACGTTCAAGCACGACATCACGCTGACCTACGGCGTCGAGGTCAGCAGCCACGCATACGACGGCCAGCGCGAGCGTTCCGAAACCGGCTTCCTGTCGCTCAACCTGCCGTTTTAGAAAGGAGCTCGAACGATGCAATCCAGACGGTTCTTCATGTGCGGATGCCTCGGCACGTTTGCAGCCTGTTCGTTGTTCCCGGGCGTGACGAATGCGCGGATGATCGACCTGCTGCCGCCGTCCGATCCCGTCGACGGCAAGACGTTCCGCGTGATCTGCCTGCACGACGTGCGCGACAACCTGCTGTCGACGTTCGCCACGTCGACGATGGTCGATCCGTACGCGGTCGATACCGGTACGCTCACCGCCATCTTCTCGTGGCTGCAGACCAACAACTATCACACCGTCACGGTCAAGCAGATCGAGGCGTCGCGGCACGGCGGCAAGCCGCTGCCGCCGCGCGCGGTGCTGCTCACGTTCGACGACGGCTACCGCAGCCACTACACGAAAGTCCTGCCGCTGCTCGAGCGCTTCAAGTATCCGGCCGTGATGGGCATCGTCACCGCGTGGATCGACGCGCCGCCGGATACGCCGATCCGCATCAGCGACCGGATCCAGATGCCGCGCGACTACTTCATGTCGTGGGACGAGGTGCAGAAGGTCGGCAAGTCGAATCTCGTCGAGCTCGCGTGCCACACGCACAACCTCCATCACGGCGCGGTCGCGAATCCGCAGGGCAACGAGTTGCCGGCCACCACGTCGCACCTGTACCTCCAGAACGAGAAGCGCTATGAAACCGATGCGGAGTTCGAAGCCCGCGTGCATGACGACCTTCAGACATGCGTGCGGCAGATTCGCGAACGCACCGGCATCGTCGCACGCTCGATGGTCTGGCCATACGGCGCGGAAAACCAGCCCGTGCGCAAGATTTCGACGTCGCTCGGCATGGACATCCAGTTCAGCCTCGACGCCGGCCCGAATACGCCGGACGTGCCGCTCGACCGGCTGCGGCGGATCCTGATGATGTACGACGTCGACATCGGCGGGTTCGAGCGGTCGATGCGCGAGCCGGCGACCAACCGCGGCGACGTCGATATCCCCGAGCGCGTCGTGCAGGTCGATCTCGACCAGGTCTACGATCCGGATCCGGGGCGGCAGGAAACGAATCTCGGCAAGCTCATCGAGCGCATCTACCGGATGCAGCCGAAATCGGTGTACCTGCAGGCGTTCGCCGATCCGAAGGGCACGGGCGTCGCGGAATCGCTGTACTTCCCGAACCGGCACCTGCCGATGCGTGGCGACCTGTTCTCGCGCGCCGCGTGGCAGCTCAACACGCGCGCCAACGTGCAGGTGTACGCATGGATGCCGGTGCTGGCGTTCCGCCCGCCGCCCGACAAGCATCGCGGGCTCGAGGCCGTCAGCGCGTACGGCGGCGCGCCTACGCGCGAAAACGGCTCGCGCGTGTACCGGCTGAGCCCGTTCGATCCGCAAGCGCGGCTGATGATCGAGCAGATCTACGAGGATCTCGGCAAGTACGCGTCGTTCAACGGCATCCTGTTCAGCGACGACGCCGTGCTCGACGATTACGAGGATGCGGGCCGGCACGCGCTGAGCACGTATGCGCAGTGGGGGCTGCCGGCCGACATCGGCAAGATCCGCGCGACGCCGGACCTGATGAGCCGCTGGACGCGGCAGAAGACGCGCTACCTGATCGAGCTGACGCGCCAGCTCGAGCAGATCGTGCTCGCGAACCAGAACGCGGGCGACGTGCTGACCGCGCGCAACATCTTCGCGCTGCCGGTGCTGAAGCCCGAGTCCGAAGCATGGTACGCGCAGAACTACGACGATTTCCTCGCCACCTACGACTTCGTCGCGCTGATGGCGATGCCGTACATGGAACAGGCACCGGACCCCCAGCGCTGGATGGACCAGCTCGTCGGCGCCGTCCGCGCGAAACAGCGCGGCCTCGCGCGCACAGTGTTCGAACTGCAGTCGTACGACTGGCGCGAGCGCAAGGACATTTCCGGCAGCGCGCTGATCGCGCAGATGCGGCGGCTGCGCAGCAAGGGCGCGGTGAACTTCGGCTACTACCCGGACAAGTTCCTGAACAACCAGCCGGATCTCGACACGATGCGCGACGTGATGTCGCTGAAGTCGCGTCTCGATCCGACGTCGATCAACGCGCTGATGCAGATGCAGCGTCCGCAAGGAACGAAGACACCATGACGACCCACGGCATCATCCAGCACCTGCAGGATTTCGTCTTCTACTACCCGTTCTTCATGTCGTATCTGTGGATGATCGGCGGCGTCGTGCACTACTTCCTGCTCGAAGAGGGCCGCGTGCTGTCGACGCGGACGATCGCGTCGAGCGGCATCCCGAAGATCTCGATCGTCGTGCCCTGCTTCAACGAAGCCGCGAACGCGCGCGCCGTGATCGGCCACCTGAACGCGATGCAGTACCCGAACTACGACATCATCGCGGTCAACGACGGCAGCAAGGATCGCACCGGCGAGATCCTCAACGAGCTGGCCGTGGAGATCCCGCGGCTGCTCGTGATCCATCATGCGCGCAACGAAGGCAAGGCGGTCGGGCTCACGACCGCGGCGGCCGTATCGAACGCGGAATACCTGCTGTGCATCGACGGCGATTCGCTGCTCGCGCACGACGCGATCGGCTGGATGCTCGAGCACTTCCTGACCGACCCCGGCGTCGGCGCCGTGACCGGCAACCCGCGCATCCGCACGCGCACGTCGCTGCTCGGCCGCATGCAGGTCGGCGAATTCTCGTCGATCGTCGGGCTGATCAAGCGCACGCAGCAGGTGTACGGCCGCATCTTCACGGTGTCGGGCGTCATCACGATGTTCCGCAAGACCGCGCTCGCCGACGTCGGCTACTGGAGCTCGGACATGCTGACCGAGGACATCGACATCAGCTGGAAGCTGCAGTGCCGCGACTGGCGCGTTGTATACGAACCGCACGCGCTGAGCTGGATCCTGATGCCCGAAACGGTGAAGGGGCTGTACCGGCAGCGGCTGCGCTGGGCGAAAGGCGGCATCCAGGTGCTGATGAAGTATGCGGGCACGCTCGCACGGCCGACGCAGATGATGATGTGGCCGCTGTTCGTCGAATACCTGATCGGCATCGCGTGGGCCTACTCGATGTCGTTCATCCTGCTGCTCGCGCTCGTCGATGTCTTCCATCCGTTGCCGCTGGACTGGCACGTATCGGTCGTGCCGCACTGGCACGGGATGCTGCTGGTCGCCACCTGCATCCTGCAGTTGATCATCGGTAGCATGATCGACCGTCGTTACGACGAAAAACTCCTGATGTATTTCCTGGACACCGTCTGGTATCCCGTGGCCTTCTGGCTGATCAGCATGATCACCACCGTCGTCGCCCTGCCCGCCGTCGTATTGCGGGGCCGCGGCAAGCGGGCCGTATGGGTCAGCCCCGACCGAGGCATTCAACATGAAGAACGCACCGATTATTGACCTTTCCCTGCGCACGCCGCGCGAAATGATCGCCGAGCGCGGCCGCATCATCGGGCTCGTGCTGGTCGGCTGGTTCCGCCTCGTGCGACCCGCGCTGGTGGGCGCTGTGTGGGCATCGATCTGCATCTACACGTACCGCTACCTGCTGCCGTTCAACGAGGCCGAGATGCCGATCGAACAGATCGTGTTCTACGCGACCTGCATCGCGATCATCGCGGGCACGACCGTCACGTGGCTGATCGCGGGGCGCGTCGTGCATCCGCTCGCGTACCGGCTGCGCGTGTCGAAGATGCTGCGGCGCTCGGCCAGCGCGAAGGTGCGCGCGGTGCCGCCGACCGCGCTGGCCGGCGCCCGCCGGCGCGGCGCGCGGCGCACGACGCGCATTCTCGTCGCGTCGCACGACGCGAACGGGTCGATTTCCGGCATCGAATGGGTAGCCCATGCGGGGCCGCCGCCCCGCGAGTAGGTCAGCGGAGACGCGCCGCCGCGCACGGGACGGCATCCGTGCAGCGCGGCGCCGCTCCTGACGCCGCGCTGCCGTGCATCGCCGGCAGGCCGGCAACTTCTTGTGGACGAGGTGAATCATGTGCGGAATCGTCGGAGCAAGCGGCATCGGCAATCAGGTGCCGCAACTGGTCAATGCGCTGAGCCGGCTCGAGTATCGCGGCTACGATTCGTGCGGCATCGCCGTGCAAGGCAACGGACGCCTGCTCAGCGAACGCACGCTGCGGCGCGTGACGGACCTGCAGGATCGCGTGCTGACGCTCGGTCTCGAAGCGCAGACCTGCATCGCGCATACGCGCTGGGCGACGCACGGCGCGCCGTCGGAAATGAACGCGCATCCGATCATGTCGGGCGACACCATCGCGGTCGTGCACAACGGCATCATCGAGAACCACGACGCGCTGCGCGCCGAGTTGCGGCAGCGCGGCTACGCGTTTCGCGGCGAAACCGACACCGAGGTGATCGCGCACCTGATCCACAGCCTCTATCGCGACGACCTGTTCGACGCCGTCATGCGCGCCGTCAAGCGGCTGCACGGCGCGTACGCGATCGCGGTGCTGAGCGCGCGCGAGCCGCAGCGCCTCGTCGCCGCGCGCGCCGGCTCGCCGCTCGTGATCGGCATCGGCGCCGAACAAAACTACCTCGCGTCGGACTGCGCGGCGCTCGGCGACCTGACCGACCGCTTCGTCTACCTGGAAGACGGCGACGTCGCGCTGATCACGCCGGAGCGCATCGCCGTGGTCGACTCGGGCGGGCACGAAGCGCAGCGCCCGCTGTGCCAGGTGAAGGCGCGCGACGGCGACGCCGCGCTCGGCCCGTACCAGCACTTCATGCAGAAGGAGATCTTCGAGCAGCCGAAGGCGATCGCCAGCACGCTCGACGGCATCGACACGATCTCGCCGGCGCTGTTCGACGAGAGCGAAAGCACGCGCGCGCTGCTGTCGCGCGTTCGGAGCGTGCTGCTGCTCGGCTGTGGCACCAGCTACTATGCGGGCCTGACCGCGAAGTACTGGCTCGAAAGCATCGCGGGCGTGCCCGCGCAGGTCGAGATCGCCAGCGAATTCCGCTACCGCGACACCGTGGCCGATCCGCGCACGCTCGTCGTCGGCATTTCGCAGTCGGGCGAGACGGCCGACACGATCGGCGCGATCGCGCGTGCGCGCGAGATGGGCCAGGATCTGTCGATGGCGATCTGCAACGTGGCGACCAGCACGATCGCGCGCAACGCGCCGCTGCGGTTCCTGACGCGGGCCGGGATCGAGCTGGGCGTCGCATCGACCAAGGCGTTCACGACGCAGCTCGTCGCGCTGTTCGTGCTGACGCTGACGCTCGCGCAATTGCGCGGCCGGCTCGACGCCGCGCAGGTCGCGATGCACCTGAAGCAGTTGCACGCGCTGCCCGAGCGCATCGGCCACGCGCTCGCGCTGGAAACGCAGATCATGGGCTGGGCCGCGAAGTTCGCGCGCACCGAGAACGCGCTGTTCCTCGGGCGCGGCATCCATTTTCCGATCGCGATGGAAGGCGCGCTGAAGCTCAAGGAGGTGTCATACATCCACGCGGAAGGCTATCCGGCCGGCGAACTGAAGCACGGCCCGCTCGCGCTCGTCACGAGCGCGATGCCGGTCGTCACGATCGCGCCGGACGACCGCCTGTTCCAGAAGCTGAAGTCCAACATGGCCGAGGTGCGCGCGCGCGGCGGGCGGCTCTACGTGCTCGCCGGCAACCAGCTCGCGATCGACGCGGATCGCGATACGCACCTGATCCGCGTGCGCGATTCGGGCGACCTGCTGTCGCCAATCGTCAACGTGATCCCGCTGCAGTTGCTCGCGTATCACGTCGGCTGCACGCGCGGCGCCGACGTCGACAAGCCGCGCAATCTCGCGAAATCGGTGACCGTCGAATGACGGGGCGAACGCGCGCGGCGCAGGCGGGCACGCAGCCGAGCGCGGCTCGCCGCGTCGCGGCTGCGTTCTGCGGCGCGTGCTGCGTCGTCGCGACACTGCCGTCGGCGCTGACCGCCGCGCCCGTCGTGCATACGGTCACCGTGCAGGGCCCGGCAGCGCCGCAGGAGACCGGCGACTCGCGGCGCTTCATGCACGGCATCGGCGTGGCCGATGCGGGCAACGGCAAACGCTGGGTGTTCTTCAGCAGTTCGGGCATCGTGCCGCGCGGCGCGATGCGCAACGGCAACTGGCCGCACGACGTGTACGTCGGCGAGTGGCTGCCCGGCAAGCCGCACCTGCTGCACGTCCGACCGTTCATCAGCCGCCCCGAGGCGCAGGAGCCCGTGTCGATCGCGCAGAACGCGCGCGGCGACATCTTCGTCACGTTCGAGGACGGCTGGAACGCGCCGCAGGAAGTCAGCCAGCGCTACGGCGTCTACCGCCGCGACCTGAAGCCCGTCAAGCCCTACCCGAACGACGTCGAGCCGGGCGGCCACTCGGGGCATGTCGCAACGGCGGGCGAACGCTTCGTCGTGTTCTATTCCGCCGACTGGATCGACGGCGGCGGCGTCGACAACCTCGGCACCGGCAACGGCGTCTACCTGAAGACCTACGATGCGGCCGGGCGCGAGCTGAACCATGTCGCGGTCGCGCCGCACCGCCGCGAGTGGTGGCCCGTGGTCGCCGGTTCGCCGCGCAACGCGCTGCTCGTCTGGCAGAAATTCATCGAAGGCAGCACGGACGCGACGCTCGAATACGCAATGTTCGATCCGGTCACGGCGAAGCTCGACAAGCTCGGGGCGCTGAACGGTGCGATCCGGTACTACGTGTACTCGTCGGCCTACGTGCCGGCGATCGACCGCTTCATCGTCGTCACGACGACGGCGGACGATCGCGGCGTCGCGATGCTGATCGACCCGAACGGCCGCCGCACGGCGACGCTCGACTGCCTGCCGGCGTCGGTGCGCGAATCCGGCATCGGTGTCTCCGGCACGCGTGCGTACGTGCCGACCCGCGACGGGCGGCTGCTGACGCTGGCACTTGCGCCGGCGGACATTTCGGTGAGCGGCGCGCAGCGCTCGCCGATTCCGTGGGGCACGACGGGCATTGCCGGTTTCCCGGCGCAAGGCGCGGCGATGCATTTCGTGTCGCTGACACCGTCGGGCGCGCGCGAAACCGATTTCGAACCGCAGCGGGACACGCCGTTGTCGAAGAACGAAGTGCCGTGCGCGAATCATTGACGGTGGTCCGGTAACGGCAATGTCGTGAACGCTGGCAGTGCGCATGTCCGCCACCCTGCCCTTCGTTTCCCCCTGCCCAAACCGCGCTGCGACAACGCCAGGCCGCCTGGTAGCCGGACACGCTGTTGCGGGCCTGCCCGACCGTGGCCGCCCAACCTTTCCCGCGCCGAAGTCGCCAGCGCCGCGCGTACCGGATAGACTGTCGCCCGATTCCTTCCATCGGCCGCGGCTTGCGCGTCCTGCCGCCGCCGGAACGCCCCTTCCCGGAGAACGAATGCTGAAGCGCCAGTGGTTTTCGCTTGTGCTGCTGACGGTTTGCCTGATCGGACAACGCGCGTCGGCCCAGTCCACGCTCCAACTCGACACCGACGGCACAGCCCGCGCCCTGACGCGGCAGACGCTGCTCGCGCGCCCCGATGCGACGGAGATCCATGTGCCGCGCGACATCGCGTACGGCCGGCCGATGACGTTCCGCGCCGTGCCGTTCGCCGCGCTGCTCGGCGACACGCCGCTGCCGGCCGACGGCGTGCTCGAAACGCGCGCGGCCGACGGCTTCGCCGCGCAACTGCCGCTCGATCTCGTGCGCCGCCGCGCGCCGGCCGGCGCCGTCGCATGGCTCGCGATCGAGGATTCGGCCCATCCGTGGCCGAAGCTGCCCGGCAAGCAGGTCAGCGCGGGGCCGTTCTATCTCGTGTGGCTCGGGCCGGACGCGTCGTCGGTGCGCGGCGAGCAGTGGCCTTACCAGATCGTGCGCGTCACGATCGAATCGTCGCCGGTTGCGCGCTGGCCGTCGCTCGCCGTCGATCCGGCGTTGCCAGCAAGCGATCCGGCCCGCGCGGGCCAACACCTGTTCGTCACGCAATGCCTCGCGTGCCACCGCGTCGACGGTGCGGGCAGCAGCCATGCCGGCCCCGACCTGAACGCACCGATGAATCCGGTCGACTACTTCCAGCCCGCCGCGCTGCGCCGCTACATCCGCAACCCGGCGTCGGTGCGCGACTGGCCAGGCCGGAGCATGCCGGCGTTTCCGCCCGATCAGTTGAGCGATCGGGAACTCGACCAGATCGTCGCGTATCTCGCGTATATGGCGCGGCGCAAGGCGGGCAAGTAACAGGCAACCAAAGGAACGTTGATGACGTCAGGCGACACGCTGTTCACCATCGCATCGATCGGGGCCGCGCAGACGCATCCGCTCAGGGCAATGGTCCTGCTGAACGGCGATCTGAACGCGTGCGAACTGCCCGGCGATCATGCGCCGACGACACTGCACGTCGGCGTACTCGACCGCACGGGCGTCGTCGCCGTCGCGTCGCTTTGCGAGGAACCGCGCGACGACGATCATGCGCGGCCAGCGTGGCGACTTCGCGGGATGGCTGTCCACCCTGCCGTTCGCGGCATGGGTTTCGGGCGCGTGCTGGTACAGGTCTGTGTGCGGCACGCGGACGAACGTGGTGCCGCACTCGTGTGGTGTACGGCACGCGAAACGGCGTACCGGTTCTACGAGAAGCTCGGCTTTGCGGCCGACGGCGCGCCGGTGACGATGCCGGGGCGCACCGATACCGCGTTCCATGTAATGCGGCGATACATCGATCGGCACTCGCCGCCTGCCTGAAGCGGACCGCGCGCTTCCATCATCAGGCGAGAATCGGCGCGGCCCGGCGAACACCCGCCCGCCGAACCGCCTTCGTCACGCTCACGCTTCCTGCGCGCTCCGCAGCACCGCGCGCAACAACACGTCGGCACCCGCCGCCGCCCATTCGGGCGTAATCGCTTCGGCCTCGTTGTGGCTCAGCCCGTCGACGCACGGCACGAAGATCATCCCGGTCGGCGCGACGCGCGCGACGTAGCACGCGTCATGCCCCGCACCGGACACGATATCCATGTGCGACAGCCCGAGCGCTACCGCTGCGTCGCGCACCGCGTCGATGCAGCGCGGCGCGAACGGGATCGGCGGGTACTTGAAGATCTGCTCGATCTGCGCGCCGAGGCCGGTCTCGTCCACCACGCCGGAGAGCTCCGCGCGCAGCGCCGCGTCCAGCTCGTCGAGCACCGCATCGTCGGGGTGCCGAAACTCGACCGTGAAGAAGCAGCCGCCCGGCACCGTGTTGCGCGAATTCGGCCGCGCTTCGATCATCCCGACCGTCGCGCGCGCGTACGGTGCGTAACGGCGGCCGAGCACGTCGATGAACGAGATCATCCTCGCGGCGCCGACCAGCGCATCGCGACGGAATTCCATCGGCGTCGTGCCCGCGTGCGCATCGACACCGGTGAGCGTCACCTCGTACCAGCGCTGCCCCTGCCCGGCCGTCACGACGCCGATCGTCTTGCCGGCCCGTTCGAGAATCGCGCCCTGTTCGATATGCAGTTCGTACGCGGCGTGCACCGGATAACCGCCGACGGGCTCGGCGCCCGCGTAGCCGATCCGCTCCAGTTCCTCGCCGATCGTCCTGCCCGCGCTGTCGGTGCGCGACAGCCCGTAGTCGAGCGTATAGACGCCCGCGAACACGCCGGCCGAGATCATCGCCGGCGCGAAGCGCGAACCTTCCTCGTTGGTCCAGATCACGACGTCGATCGGGCGTTCGGTTTCGATGCCCGCGTCGTTCAGCGCGCGCACGACCTCGAGCCCGCCGAGCACGCCGTAAATGCCGTCGTAGCGGCCGCCCGTCGGCTGCGAATCGGCATGCGAGCCCGTCAGCACCGGCGCGGCATCGGGATTGCGGCCCGCGCGGCGCGCAAACACGTTGCCCATCCGGTCCACGCGCACCGTGCAGCCGGCGTCGCGCGCCCACTGCACGAACAGGTCGCGCGACTCGCGATCGAGATCGGTCAGCGCGAGACGGCAGACGCCGCCCTTCGGCGTCGCGCCGATCTGCGCCATCCGCTCGAGCGACGCCCACAGGCGATCGCTGTCGACGCGCGGCGCATTCACGTTGTCGTCACGCATCGCCGTTCTCCGGCGCGCTCTGCAGTGCGTAGCGGAAATCGCAGCGCTTGCCGCCCTGCATGATCGTGCTCGTGCGCGTCAGCGCGATGTTCGGCGCATAGCCCTGGATGAAATAGCTGTCACGCGCGCAGCTCAGCAGGTGGCCGATTTCGCCGAGCCCCATCGCGTGATACATCTCCGCGTAGCTGCAGCGATGCACGTCGTAGTCGTAGTGCGCGTCGTCCGCGCGCCGCACCTCGACATCGAGCGCATCGTCCTTCTCCCAAAGCACCTGCAGCGCGATGAACGACTTCACGCTCGTGCCGCCAGGCTCCTGCGCGGCGAACGTGCGGCCCGCGTCGACGGCCGCGCCGCGCACGGCTTCCGCGATCACGGCCTGCGCGCGCTCGGCGCCGAACTCACGCTTCATGATCTCGTAGATCGGCTTGATGATTTCCGCTTCGATGCGGCGCCGCGCGAGGATTCCGAGGCGCGTGTCCTCGGGTGCGGCGGCGGATGCCTGGGTCGGGTCGGTCATGGGGTCGTCTCCTTGCGTCGTTTATTTCGTTGCGGTGCGCGAGCCGCCGAGCACGTCCACGACGCTCCACTTGCCGCCACGCACCTGGTAGATCGTGAAGGCCGGGTCCTTCAGGTTGCCTTCGCCGTCGAACGCGATCCGGCCCGTCACGCCGGGCCGGTCGATCGCGCGGACCGCCGCGACCAGCTTCGCCGGTTGCGTCGTGCCGGCCTTCTGCGCGGCCGCGATCAGCGTGGCCGCCGCGTCGTACGCGAACGGTGCATGCAGTTCGATCGGTGCGCGGAAGCGCGCCTGGTACTGCGTGTCGAACGCGTTGCCGCCCGGCATCCGGTCGAGCGGCAGGCCCGGTTCGAGCGCCGTGACGCCGTCGCCGTCCTTGCCCGCGAGCGACAGGAAGGTCTGGCTCACGAAGCCGCCCGCGCCGAGCAGCGGCGCGTTCACGCCGAGCTGGCGCATCCGGCGCGCGATCGGCGCGGCCTGCGCATCGAGGCCGCCGAAGAACACGAGATCCGCGCGCTTGCCCTTGATCGCGGTCAGCACGCCGCTGAAGTCGGTCGTCTTGTCGTTCACGTACTGGCGATCGACGATCGCGCCGCCGTTCGCCTGCACGCCCTTGATGAACTGGTCGGCCAGTCCCGCGCCGAACGACGTGCGATCGTCGATCACCGCGATGCGCTTCGCCTTCAGCGTCTTCACCGCATACGCGCCGGTGAAGTTGCCGCCCGCATCGTCGTGACCCATGATGCGGAAGGCCGTCGCGTAGCCCTGCTGCGTGTATTGATGGCCGGTGGAAGCCGGCGCGATCTGCGGGATGCCCGCGTCGCGGTAGACGCGCGACGCCGGCACGCTGCAGCCGGTGTTCCAGTGACCGACGACGCCGATCACGTGCTGGTCGACGAGCTGCTGCGCGACCGCGACGGCCGTGCGCGGATCGGACTGGTCGTCGGCCGCGACGAGCTTGTAGACCACCGGCTTGCCGCCGATGGTCGGATGCTTGGCATTCGCGTCGTCGATCGCGAGTTGCGCGCCGTTCTGCAAGTCCTTGCCGATACGTGCGGACGGGCCGGTGAGCGGCGCGGCGAGACCGATCAGGACCGTCTGCGGCGCGGACTGCGCGAACGCGGGAACGGAAGCGACCAGGGCGGCCGCCGAGAAAACGAGGCTGGCGTGAAGGAAGGCGATTTTCATGTGCGGGGGATCGGTGACTCGGGTCAAAACATGAAAAATATTAAATATTCAGCACCCAAACCCCAAATACCCAATTGTTGGATGCTTATGCCGTTCTCGACACATTAACTCAACGCATTGTAAATACAAGACATTTTATTGTTGTCGCTTACCCTGATTTTTCGATAAAATTCGATACATGAAAAATATCGAACAATTGCCGCACGATCCGCCGTTGCGCGCAGTGCGTGCGTTCGAAGCGTTTGCACGCCTCGGGTCGGTCACCGCGGCGGCGGGCGAACTCGACATCACGCCGTCGGCGGTCAGCCATCAACTGCAACTGCTCGAAGCGTTCATCCAGACGCCGCTGACGGTGCGCGAGGGCCGGCTGCTCGCACTCACCGACGAAGGGCGCGACTACTACCGCTCGATCAGCGCCGCGTTCTCGGTGCTGCGCAGCGCGACGCGCTTCGTGCGCGACCGCTCGTCGCTGCGGCAGATCACCGTCAGCCTGATTCCGCTGCTCGGCATCGGCTGGTTCATTCCGCGCTTGCATTCGTTCCTGGCCGACAACACGGATGTCGACGTGACCGTGCTGTACGCGCATCACCGCAATTACCGAAGCGATGCGTCGGACCTGTCGATCCGCTTCGGCACCGGCGACTGGCCCGGCTACCGCTGCGAGCGGCTGCTGCCGGGCGCGATGGTGCCGATGTGCAGCCCGTCGTTCCTGAAGCGCCACGGGCCGTTCCGCACGCCGGCCGATCTCGCGCATGCGCCGCTCGTGCACGACGAGGACCGCAGCACGTGGGTCAACTGGCTGCAGGGCGCCGGCGTGCGGCATGTGTCGCATGCGGTGGGGCCGATGTTCGAAGATGGCCAATTGACGCTGAGCGCCGCGCGGGCGGATCTCGGCGCCGCGCTGCTGCGCGCGCCGCTGGTCGAGCGCGAACTGGCGAACGGCGAACTCGTGAAGCTGTTCGATCACGCGCTCGACGACGGGCGCGACTACTACCTGTGCACGCGTGAGGACGCGGACATGCCGGACGGGGCACGGCGGCTGGCGGAGTGGTTGAGGAAGATGGCGGGGATTTGAGCGGGCCCGGCCGCCGCTGCGCCGTCGGTCGACTGATCAGGGAGGCTGCACGCGCATCGGCTATGCCGCAACCTTGCGCTTGCCCGACCGGATAGTCATGATGCGCGAGTCACGTAACGGAGGTTGCAATGAGCAGAATTCCGGTCGATCTGTCGGATGACCAACATGCCGCGTTGACCACCATCGCGGCGATCAAAGGCGGTTCCCAAGCCGAGATCATTCGCGACGCAATCGATGCCTGTATCGCGCAGCACGCGAGGACATCTGTCGACGACGTGTTCGGTCTATGGAAGGGCCGTCCGGTCGCCAGTCAAGAGAGCTTGCGCGCCGAGTGGTAAAGAGGCGCCGACTGTCCGATCGGCGATCTGCGGGCCTGGACTCGATCCGCCATCGCATGCGTCGTTTGATGCCTTCCCGCCCGCACCGCCACGGCAAACATGCCGATTCAATCCGAAGGACACATTCCCCCACGTTCTCACCGGGCGGGCACCCGACCCGCGCCCACCCCACCCAATCAAGGGCCGGAAGCAGATAGAAATTCCCGATGCCCCGGATTGAAACAAGCAATTTCACAAAGTCAGGGTGAACCCGGATACTGGCAACACTCCACTCACCACTGACGCAAAAGGAAACCACCCCATGCCGATCATCAACACCCAAATCAAGCCGTTCAAGGCAACCGCATACCACAACGGCGAGTTCGTGCCCGTTTCCGAAGAGAACTTCAAGGGCAAGTGGTCCGTCGTCGTGTTCTACCCGGCCGACTTCACGTTCGTCTGCCCGACCGAGCTGGGCGACCTCGCCGACCGCTACGCGGAATTCCAGAAACTGGGTGTCGAAATCTACGGCGTGTCGACCGACACGCACTTCACACACAAGGCATGGCACGACACGTCGGACACGATCGGCAAGATCAAGTACCCGATGATCGGCGACCCGACGCTCACGCTGTCGCGCAACTTCGACGTGCTGATCGAGGAAGAAGGGATGGCGCTGCGCGGTACGTTCGTGATCAACCCGGAAGGCGAGATCAAGCTGTGCGAGATCCACGACAACGGCATCGGCCGCGACGCGGGCGAGCTGCTGCGCAAGGTGCAGGCTGCGCAATACATCGCGGCGCACCCGGGTGAAGTGTGCCCGGCCAAGTGGACGCCGGGTGCGGAAACGCTGACCCCGTCGCTCGACCTGATCGGCAAGATCTGACGATCGCGCCGCGCGCCTCGCACGAGGCGTGCGACAGCGGGCCGCCGCATCGCGCGGCCCGCGCCCTCCTCCGGCACGACGTGCCCGACCATAATCATTAATACGGAATCCGAAACGCCATGCTCGACGCCAATCTCAAGAACCAACTGAAAGCGTACCTCGAAAAAATCACGCGCCCGATCGAACTCGTCGCCTCGCTCGACGACAGCGCGAAATCGCAGGAACTGCTGGCGCTGCTGAACGAGATTGCGTCGCTGACGGATCGCGTGACCGTGGCCGAACGCCGCGACGACGCCGAGCGCAAGCCGTCGTTCTCGATCGGCGAGCCCGGCAAGCCGGCCGGCATCCGCTTCGCCGGCATCCCGATGGGCCATGAATTCACGTCGCTCGTGCTTGCGCTGCTGCAGACCGGCGGCCACCCGATCAAGCTTGACGACGACGTGATCGAACAGATCCGCGCGCTCGACGGCGACTACGCGTTCGAGACGTATTTCTCGCTGTCGTGCCAGAACTGCCCGGAAGTCGTGCAGGCGCTGAACGTGATGTCGCTGATCAACCCGCGCATCCGCCACGTCGCGATCGACGGCGCGCTGTTCCAGAATGAAGTCGAGTCGCGCCAGATCATGGCCGTACCGACGATGTTCCTGAACGGCGCATCGTTCGGCCAGGGCCGCAGCAGCGTGAAGGAAATCCTCGCGAAACTCGATACGGGCGCGAGCGAGCGTGCCGCGAAGTCGCTCGAGAACAAGCCGGTGTTCGATACGCTGATCGTCGGCGGCGGCCCGGCAGGCGCGGCCGCGGCCATCTACTCGGCGCGCAAGGGCATCGCGACGGGCGTCGTCGCCGAGCGTTTCGGCGGCCAGGTGCTCGACACGATGGCGATCGAGAACTTCGTGTCGGTGCAGGAAACCGAAGGGCCGAAATTCGCGACCGCGCTCGAGCAGCACGTGAAGCAATACGACGTCGACATCATGGACGTGCAGCGCGCCGACGCGCTGATCCCCGGCGACGTACACCAGATCCGCCTCGCGAACGGCGCGGTGCTGAAGGCGAAGACGATCGTGCTCGCCACCGGCGCGCGCTGGCGCGAAATCAACGTGCCGGGCGAGCGCGAATACCGCAATCGCGGTGTCGCGTACTGCCCGCACTGCGACGGCCCGCTGTTCAAGGGCAAGCGCGTCGCGGTGGTCGGCGGCGGCAACTCGGGCGTCGAGGCCGCGATCGACCTCGCCGGCATCGTGAAGGAAGTCACGCTGATCGAATACGGCGCGCAACTGCGCGCGGACGAAGTGCTGCAGCGCAAGCTGCGCAGCCTGCCGAACGTGACGATCGTCACGCAGGCGCAGACGACCGAGCTGACCGGCGACGGCAGCAAGCTGAACGGGCTCGTCTACAAGGATCTGCGCTCGGGCGAAACGCAACGCATCGATCTCGAAGGCGTGTTCGTGCAGATCGGTCTCGTGCCGAACACCGAATGGCTGAAGGGCACGGTCGAACTGTCGAAGCACGGCGAGATCGTCGTCGATGCCCGCGGCGCGACGTCGGTGCCGGGCGTGTTCGCGGCCGGCGACGTGACGACGGTGCCGTTCAAGCAGATCGTGATCGCGGTCGGCGAAGGCGCGAAAGCATCGCTCGGCGCGTTCGACCACCTGATCCGGCAGGACGTGACGCCGGCGGCAGCCGCTCAGCCGCAGGCCGAAGAAGCGGTCGCCGCGTAACGGACGTCAGCGCATCGTCGCAACGGTTTGTCTCTCTTGGCCCCGCATGCCTTGGTCGGCATGCGGGGTCCTTTTTTTGCATCTTCGTCGAGTGGCGGTGGAACGCAGGTCAAAGCCCCCTTTCGTCGCTACACGGTCGACATCAACCTCACGATTTCCCGCCGCAGATAGTTCGCGGCCGGACCGAGTCGCCGCCCCGCACGCGTGACCACATAGCGATCGAACGAGCGCGCGATCGGATGATCGAGCGGCACCGCGGCGACCTGGCCCGCCGCGATCCTCTCCTGGGCCGCCCCGCGTGTCATGAATGCAACGGCGAGATTCTGCGCCGCAATCGCGACTGCCGTCGAAAACCGGTCGCAGCGGAATGCAGGCACATACGTGCGCCCGATATCGGCGAGGATCGCATCGACATGGGCCTGCAGCCCGAACTCGGCGGGCATGAAGACCAGGCGCTCGTTGGCGAGCGCTTCCATCTTCACCGATTTGCGCGACGCCATCGGATGATCTACCGAGAAGATCGCGCAGATGGGCTCGCTCTGGAACAGGCGCGCGTTCAATGTCGGATCCGTCGTGGCACCGATCGATACGCAGATATCGACCTGATCCTCCCGGGTCATCGACAAGAGCTGCGGAAGCGAACCGGTGCGCAACGCCACGGTGATACCCGGATATTTTTCCAGGAAAGGCTTGAGGACCATCGAGACCAGGCTCGCAACCGCCCCTTCGCCGGCGGCGATCGTGACCTGCCCCCGTTTGAGGCCGCGATATTCGTCGAGCTGCGCACGAAACCGGCGGGCGCTGCGTTCGCAGTCGCGGAAATAATCGACCGCCATCTGCCCCGCTTCCGTCAACTCCATTTTTCGCCCGCGACGGGTCACCAGCGACAGCCTGAGCTCGCGCTCGGCAAGGGCAACCTGCCGACTGATCGTCGACACGTTCACGTCCAGACCGAGCGCTGCCTGACGCATTCCGCCGTACGTTGCGATCGCGACCAGATATTGCAGCGTGCGCTCCGAAAGACTCCGTTCTACCGTATCCAATGCCGGCTCCAGTGTTGCCTTCAATGCAACATTTTCGCAGCGATGGAAGCAACTTTCCAGACGGAATTTCGCCGATACTCCGCCCCGGAGCCGGCCCGGGCAAGCAGACAGCCGCGCCGGACCGAAAACAGGGTGGCTTACCACTCGAGCACATCAACGGAGGAGCAACATGAACGACGCCAGCCGGCCGATCGACGGCACGCGGCAACCGCGCCAGCCCACCCGCGCGCGCGAGGGCAAGGAGCCGATCAGCCCCTATGTGCTGCTGTTCGTCATGCTGGTGGCGGCCGCCATCGCGACCTGGGTCGTGCCGTCAGGCGAGTTTGCGCGAACGGTCAGCAACGGTATCAGCTTCGTCGTTCCGAACAGCCTGAAACCGGTTGCCCGGCACGGCGTGATGCCGGGCGAGATGTTCGTCGCGCTGGCCAAGGGGATGACGACTTCCGCGCCCATCATCTTCCTCATCCTGTTCACCGGCGGCGCACTGGCCGTACTCGAATCGACGGGCGCCGTCCGCAGCGCACTCGCGCTGGTCGCACCGGGGGAGCGCGCACGATCGTACGTCGCCGTCGTCGTCGTTTGCTGCATTTTCTCGCTGCTCGGCACACTCGGCGTGGTGACGAATTCGGTCGTCGCGTTCGTCCCGCTCGGACTCCTGCTCGCGGAGTCGATGCAATTGCCGAAAGAAACCGGCGCCGGCATGATCTATCTCGGCACGTATGCCGGTTTCAACACGGGCATCCTCAATCCGGTAACGACCGGATTGTCGCAGCGCCTGGCCGGCCTGCCGATGTTTTCCGGCATGACGTTCCGGGTGTGCATCTATGTCGCGTTTCTGGCGGCCACCGTCATTTTCCTCGTCGCACGCATCCGTGCCTGTCGAATGAACGACGCGACGGTTTCCGACCCGGCGATCCGGGCGGCCGGTGCCCCGTCGCCCCTGTCCACGCGACGGTTCGACGCCCGGCAACTCGCCGTCGTCGGCATCGTGCTCGTCTGCCTGGCGGTTTTCGTCTACGGTTCGTCCACGCGCAACTGGGCAGAGATCGAAATGATCGCGATGTTTCTCGTCATGGCGATCGCCGCCGGGATCGTGAGCGGCATGCGCCCGGGCTCGATCGCGGACACGTTCCTCCACGGCTGCGGCGGGCTCGTCAAGGGCGCGCTCGTGGTCGGCATGGCGCGGGCCATCTCGATCGTGCTCGGCGACGGCAGAATCATGGA
Source organism: Burkholderia sp. NFPP32 (assembly GCF_900119325.1). NCBI lineage: Bacteria > Pseudomonadati > Pseudomonadota > Betaproteobacteria > Burkholderiales > Burkholderiaceae > Burkholderia > Burkholderia sp. NFPP32. Next base: position 488,724 of record NZ_FPJP01000002.1, read on the forward strand.
CCCGATCGTCAACACGCTCGCCGGCATGCTCGCACCCCTCGATTCCACACTGGCCGCGATCTGCATGTTCCTGAGCGCCGCGCTGATACATGTCGGCATCTCGTCCGGGTCCGGCGAATCGGCGGTGCTCGTCCCGATCTTCGCGCCGCTTGGCGACACGTTGCACCTGACCCGACAGGTCACGGTGCAGGCCGTGCTGCTCGGCGAAGGCTTCATCAACTGCTTCAACCCGACTTCCGGTGTCCTGATGGCTGTCCTCGCAACGTCCGGCATCCCGTACTTCAAGTGGGTACGTTTCGTCATGCCGCTGCTGATTGCCTGGTTCGCCATCTGCATCGTCGCCATCGCGACCGGCGTCGCGATGCATTGGGGCCCCTTCTAGTCAGCCGCATTTTTCCTGGACCGCACATGCTATTACCCGACCTCAGTTCCATCCACGATCTGCAGCCGCTTGCCGACGACATGCGCAGGCTGCGCTATACGCTGCATTGCTGCCCCGAACTGGCATTCGAGGAAGTGCAGACGGCTGAAATCGTCGCAAGTCGCCTGAAGGAATATGGCTATTCGGTCGCGACAGGGATTGCCGGCACCGGCGTGGTCGGCACGCTGCGGCGGGGTTCGAGCGAACGTCGTATCGGAATCCGCGCCGACATGGACGCGCTGCCGATCGACGAACGCAATACGTTCGGTCACAAGAGCCTCCACCCGGGACGAATGCATGCGTGCGGCCACGACGGTCATACCGCGATGTTGCTCGGCGCGGCCCGACACCTCGCACAACGCGGACAATTCGACGGCACCGTGCATCTGATCTTCCAGCCGGCCGAGGAACGCGGATTCGACAGCGGGGCCAAGCGCATGGTCGAGCAAGGGCTCTTCACGCGCTTTCCCTGCGACGCGGTGTTCGCCATGCACAACCATCCGGGCGCGCCGGCGGGCACGTTCATGTTCCGCAAGGGGCATTTCATGGCCGCGGGCGACCGCGTCTTCGTGAAGGTCATCGGCAAGGGCGGGCACGCTGCCCGCCCGCACCTGGCCAACGATCCGATCGTCGCGGCTGGCAGTATCGTGATGGCATTGCAGACCGTCGTTTCGCGCAACGTCGATCCGACGCAGTCCGCGGTCGTGACGATCGGCAAGATCGCCGGAGGATCGGCCCCGAACGTGATTCCGGGCGAAGTCGAGTTGAGCATCAGCGTCCGGTCGTTCGACGCGGATGTCCGCCGGATGCTGAAGGAAAGAATCACCGCGCTCGTGCACGCGCAGGCCGACAGTTACGGCCTCCGTGCCGTCGTCGATTATGTGGAAGGCTACCCGGTAGTGACGAACGCCGAAGCCGAAACCGAGCTTGCGATCGAAGTCGCGAAAGAGCTGGTTGGCGAGGCGCGCGTGACGGAACAGATGGCTCCGTTGATGGGCAGCGAGGACTTTGCCTACATGTTACAGGCCTGCCCCGGCGCATTCCTGCGGATCGGCAATGGACCGACCGACGGCGGGAACACGCTGCATAGCGCGACCTACGACTTCAACGACGAAAACCTGGTAGTCGGTTCCGCTTTCTGGGCCAGACTGGTGGAACGATATCTACCCGTCGCATGAACGATCCATGGCAGCCGCGCGGGACCGCTCGCGCGACGGCCCGTCGTCCCGCCCCCTTTCCACACCGCCGCCGACATCACTTCGCGTTGGCGGCCGGGTTGCCGGTCGGCGAATTGAGACTGCTCGACTGCCTGACCAGTTGCTCGGTCATCGCGGCGGCCACCGGGTTCGCGCCCGACGACGAACCGCCCTGCCGAGTCGAACCGGAACTCGCCGACATCGACGACACCGGTGGTGGCGGCAACGACGGGTCGAGCTTCGCCGATTCCCTGACGAGCGCGGCCGTCTCCGGCGTTTCGGATTTGGTTGCGGATTTCGTTGCGGCAGGCGCTGCGGCCGCGTGGCGTTCGAGGCCGTCGCGCTTGCGCGGTGCGCGTTGCGTGACCTGCGCCGGCGCGGCCGGCTGTGCCGGTTGCGCGGCCGGCGGGGTCGAATCCTGCGCATCGACCGTCACGACGTTGACCTTCGGCGGCGGCGCGCTCGGTTTCGTCACCGGCTGCGCTTTCTCGCTGACAACCGGAACGGCGGGGACAGATGTAGGCGCGGCGCTGACGCGCGCGGGTGCTGCCGGTGCAGGCGCCGGCGCGGTCACTGGTGCGGATGGCGGCGGCGGAACAGCCGCCTGTTTCGGTGTCGTATCGGGATGGGCTGCCGTCGCGGCAGCCGGTGCCGGCGGCGCGATGGCGCCCTGCACCGCGTGATCGTTGTTCGCGGGCGCCGCGGCAACCGGCGCGGCCGAATCGCCGATGCCGGCGTCTTCGATCGCACGGTGGTCCGCACGCAGGAGCATCACGTATCCAGTGCCGGCAGCGGCTACCAGGAGCCCTCCGGCAATCATCAAGGTCTTGCGGGTACTCGTCATGCTTGCTCACCGATCATATCGACGTGAACAAGTCATGATACGCGGCCCTCGGCCGTTGATCCCGCATGAATACATTTGGTTGCATTGATGCCGGCGGCGCGATCGTCAGACGTTTCGGATCCGCTGTTCCGGCACGATCAATGCGCGGCCATTACTCCGGAAACGGCAAATCGGTTTGCCCGTCCGCACGCATGCCGAACGTGTTCAGCGTCATCGCGACGAGCGCGTAGTAGCCGAGCAGCGCAACGAGATTCACGACGGTTTCGTGGCCGAAGCGCGCTTCCGCACGCGCGAACGTCGCGTCGCTGACGCGCCGCGTATCGTACAGCTCGCTCGCGAACGCATGGATCAGCGCGTCGTCGTCCGACTCGAATGCAGGTTCGACGCCGCGCCGGATCGCATCGGCCGTCGCGGCCGGTACACCCGCGTCGAGCGCGATCGGATGGTGGATGTGCCACTCGGCCTGCGAGCGCCAGCGCGCGGCCGTCACGAGAATCGCGAGTTCCGACAGCCGCAGCGGCAGGCCCGTGCGATAGCGGCAGAACGCGCCGAGCTTCTGCGCGTGCTGGGCCAGCTCGGGGCTGGCGATCCAGCCGAGAAACGGCCCGTTCAGGTTGCCGCGCGGGCCGCTGAGAATGTCGGCCAGCACGGCTTTCTGTGCGTCGGTGGCCGACGCAGGGTCGAAGGGTGGCAGTCTGTCTGTCATGGTGATTCCGGTAAGGGTTCAGTGCATCGATGCCGTCACGCGCCGGCCGCAGCAAGCGCCGCGGCAATCGCGCCCGACAGCCGCTCGACGATCGTATCGATCTGCTGCGCGGTGCAGATGAACGGCGGCGCGATCAGGATGTGATCGCCGTGGACGCCGTCGATCGTCCCGCCCATCGGATACACCATCAAGCCGCGCTGCATCGCTTCGCGCTTGACTACCGCGTGCAGCTTCAGCGCGGGATCGAACGTCGCCTTGCTGTCGCGGTCGCGCACGAGCTCGACGCCGACGAACAGCCCGCGGCCGCGCACGTCGCCGATATGCGGATGTGCGCCGTAATACTTGCGCAAAGATGCGCGCAACTGCTCGCCGCGCGCCTTCACGTTGTCGAGCAGCTTCTCTTCGGCGATCACGCGCTGCACTTCGAGCGCGGCCGCGCATGCGGTCGCGTGGCCGAGGTACGTGTGGCCGTGCTGGAAGAAACCCGACCCGTCGACGATCGTCCGGTAGATGCGGTCGCTGACGAGCGTCGCACCGATCGGCTGGTAGCCCGCGCCGAGCCCTTTCGCGATCGTCAGCAGATCGGGCGCGACGCCGTCTTCATCGCACGCGTACAGGTAGCCCGTGCGCCCCATCCCCGACATGATCTCGTCGAGAATCAACAGTACACCGTACTTGTCGCACACCGCGCGAATCTTCTTCAGGTACGTGCGCACCGGCGGCACCGCGCCGGCCGTTGCGCCCACCACCGTTTCCGCGACGAATGCCGCGACGTTTTCCGCGCCGAGTTCGACGATCTTCTGCTCGAGCTCGTCCGCCAGGCGCTGCGCATACGCTTCGTCGGTTTCGCCCGCCTGCTGGTCGCGATACGCATAACACGGGCTCACGTGATGCGCTTCGATCAGCAGCGGCAGGAACGGCTCGCGTCGCCACGCGTTGCCGCCGATCGCGAGCGCGCCGAGTGTGTTGCCGTGATAGCTCTGGCGCCGTGCGATGAAATGGCGGCGCTGCGGCTCGCCCTTCTCGACGAAATACTGGCGCGCGAGCTTCAGCGCGGCCTCGATCGCCTCGGAGCCGCCCGATACGAAATACACGTGTTCGAGGCCGGCCGGTGCGGCGTCGACGAGCCGGTCGGCCAGTTCCTCGGCCACGTCGGTCGTGAAGAACGACGTATGCGCGTACGGCAGTTGCTGCGCTTGGCGCTTGATCGCGTCGATCACGCGCTGGTTGCTGTGGCCGAGACACGAGACGGCCGCGCCGCCGCATGCGTCGATATAGCGTTTGCCGGTCGAGTCGATGATCTCGATGCCGTCGCCTGCGACGGCGACGGGCAAGGTCGCGCGCGGGGCGCGATGGAAAACGGTCGTCATGCGTTGCCTCATAGGTCAGGACGCGCCGTGCGCGCGCCCGGACGGCACGATGCGCGTCGCGAAGCGCTGCGTGCCGTGCTGGTGAATGGTGAAATCGATCGCCGCCGCGCCGATCGCGAACACCGCGGTCGCGAGGGTGTTCTCGTCGTCGGGGTCGGCCGGGTCGTCGCGGTAGATCGGCAGTCCTTCCGGCGCGCGATCGCCGAGCACGCGCAGCAGCGCGGCTTCGTCGATCGCGTCGATGCCGGGCGTCAGCGCGTCGACGCGCCGCTGGCGGTCGGCCGACGATTGCGTGACGATCTGCGCTTCCTGAGCGTCCGTTGCGCAGCCGGGATGCACGAGATGGTTCGCGTGGCCCGCGAGCCGTGCGACGTCGATCACCGAACAACGCGCGGCACTCGCTTCGATGCTCAGCAGCCGCGCATCGCCGGTCGCGCCGAGCGTGTGATGAAAACCGCTCGCGCGGGCATGCAGGCGCAGCACGTCGGCCGCCGCGTCGAGCGACGTCGCGTCGAGCACGGCACGCGCGAGGATCATCCGCGGCACGCCCGGTGCCGGCGTGCGAATCCGCAGGTTGTTGATCGCCTGCGCGATACCCGCGCGGTTCGCGGCAAACGTATGGCCCGGCAGCGAACCGGGGTAGTAGAAACTGATGAAGCCCGGCTTGCCTGCAGGCTGCACGTCGACGAGCAGGCAGCGCTCGCGCAGGAACGGATCGCCGTCCTCGTTGTGCGCGATCCAGCGCGTGCCGTCCGCGTCGCGCCCGGCGAGCGTCGTGCAGCCGTCCGGCGCGTTGTGGATCAGCTCGCCGCGGCAGTTCCAGAGGAAGATGTCCTCGGCCGGCCAGCCGATGCCCGCCGCGATCCCGTCCAGTTCCGCGACGAGATCGGGGTACGCGGCCAGCGCCGCCTGCCGCAGCGCATCGACGAACGGATGGCCGCGCCAGCAGCTCACGGCCTGCCACGCGCCGCTCTGCTGCATGTACGCATCGAACACGGGACGGGCGAGTTCGCCGAGGCGCACGCCGATATCGAACGGCGCGCCGGCGATGACGGGGGAAAGGGAAAGCGGCATGTCGAATGTATCGGTTTCGTTCAGGACACGTGTTTCAGGAACTCCTTCAGGCGCGGCGTCGGCGGCCGGTCGATCAGGTCGACCGGATGGCCGTCCTCGGCAATCCCGCCCTGATCCATGAACAGCAGGCGCGTGCCGACCCGCTTCGCGAAGCCGATCTCGTGCGTGACGACGATCATCGTCATCCCTTCGGTTGCAAGATCCTGCATCACTTTCAGCACTTCGTGGCGCAATTCCGGATCGAGCGCCGACGTCGGCTCGTCGAACAGCATCAGCCGCGGCCGGATCGCGAGCGCGCGCGCGATCGCGACGCGCTGCTGCTGGCCGCCCGACAGCTCGGACGGGTAATGATTCGCGCGCGATTCGAGGCCGACCTTGTCGAGCAGCGCCATCGCCTGGTCGCGCGCGTCGGCGCGCGATGCGCCGCGCACCTGGGTCGGCCCGAACATCACGTTCTCGAGCGCGGTCATTTGCGGAAACAGGTTGAATTGCTGGAACACCATGCCGGCTTCGAGCCGGATGTTGCGGATCGTGGTCGCGTTGCCGCGCACGCTCTGGCCGTCGACGAGCAGTTCGCCGCCGGTGATTTTCTCGAGCGCGTTGATACAGCGCAACATCGTCGATTTGCCCGACCCCGACGGGCCGATCACGACGACCACCTCGCCCGCGTCGATCTTCAGGTCGATATGCTTCAGCACCGGCACGTGGCCGAAGCTCTTCGACACGTTCTGGAATTCGATCATGCTCATAGAATTCTCATCCTCCTTTCGACGAGCCGCAGCGTCAGCGTCATCGCACCGGTCAGCATCAGGTAGATGACAGCCACCGCGCTCCAGATCTCGACCGCCTGGAAATTGCCCGCGATGATTTCCTGCCCCTTGCGCGTCAGTTCGCCGACGCCGATCACGATGAACAGCGACGTGTCCTTCAGGCTCACGATGCACTGGTTGCCGAGCGGCGGAATCAGCCGCCGGAACGCCAGCGGCCCAACCACCTTCAGCAGCACGCGCGGCATCGACAAGCCCATCGCGAGCCCCGCTTCCGTCAGCCCCTTCGGGATCGACAGCAGCGCGCCGCGCACCACTTCCGCGAGATACGCACCGGAATTCACCGTGATCGCGATGATCGCGGCCGTCAGGCCGTCGATCCGGATGTGCGCGAGCAACGGCAGCGCGAAATACAGGAACATCACCTGCACGACGATCGGCGTGCCGCGAATCAGTTCAATGTAGACCTGTGCGAGCACGTTCATCGCCTTCGGTCCGTATGCGCGGAACATGCCCGCGATCATCCCGACGATGAAGCCGCCCACCAGCCCGAAAAGTGCGATGAACACCGTCAACCGGACCCCGTCCATCAGGTCCGGCAACGCCGCCCAGATCGCCGACCAATCGAAATTCACTTGTCGCTCCCCGTTCGATTCAAGACCGGCGCGGCCGCACGGCCGCGCGCTGTTGCGCCGTCACGCTCACATCTTCGGCGGCTCGGCGCCGAACCACTTCCTGTAGATCTGCGCGTAGCGGCCGTCGGCCCTGATCTTCACGAGCGACGCGTTGACCTTCGGCACGAGCGCGCTGCCCTTCGGGAAACCCATCCCGTACTTGTCGCCGCTGACCGGCTGGCCCGCGACCTGCACCTTGCCCTTGCCTTCGTTGTTCACGAAGAACAGCACGTTCGGCGTGTCGTGCATCGCCGCGTCGACACGGCCGGCTTCAAGCGCGAGGTAGGCCTGGTCGATGTTCGGGAACTGGCGGATCTCCTTCGGCTTCAGGTGTGCCTTGATCCAGTCGATCGTCGCGGTGCCCGTCTTCGCGGCGATCACCTTGCCGTTCAGGTCGTCGATCGACTTGATCGTCGTGTTGCCGGTCTGCACCATCGCCGCGAGGCCGCTGTCGTAGTAAGGCGCGGAGAAGTCGATCGCCTTCTTGCGCTCCTCCTTGATCGTCATCCCCGACAGCGCGACGTCGATGTTCTGCGTCTGCAGCGCCGGGATCAGGCCCGCGAAATCCATCGGCTGGATCGTGTATTTCCAGCCCTGGTCCTTCGCGATCTCGGCCCACAGGTCGAGATCGAAGCCGACGTACTTGTCGCCCTGCTTGAACTCGAACGGCATGAACGACGTATCGGTGCCGACGACGAGCGTCCTGGTATCCGCGTGCGCGAGGCTCGCGCCGAGCGCGGCGGCGACCGCGACGGCTTTCAGGAAGGAACGGCGACTCATGGTTTCTCTCCGCATGATTGAGCGATGTAGCCGGCCAGCCGGCCGGCGGGAACGACGACATCAAGCCGCACCGCAACATGCGATGTCGAATTAGACCGTAGTGCAACATGTGTTGTCAACGGCGATACTACGACAACAAAAAAGTGCGCAACGGGGAATTGCATCGAGACAAACCCGGGCCGCGCGGGCCGGATACATCGGAGGAATGGGGAGATGGCCGGGGCGGAGCGCCCGGGCCGGGTCGCGCCGCGCGGGCAGATGGCGGAACGTGAGAGAGGATGGTCGCGTTTGGTGCGGGCCCGCGGGTTTGCCATCCCGTGCAACACGTGCGGCGGGATGACGACGGCGAAACCGCGAGCGCATTCGCCACGATCCGCCCGCCGTTCGCGCAGGGGGTCAGCGATTCAACACGGCGTCGTGCCGGGGTGGTCGTGCCCGCGAAGCCGGCAACCGCCGGCGCGCCTCAACGAGCGTTGCGGGATTCGCGCATGAACGCCGGTCGGCGGCACACCGATACGGCTTCGATCACGCCGCCACCCCGCTCGCCTGATGCGACACGAGCCGCGCATAGGCACCCTGCCGCGCCATCAGTTCCGCATGACGCCCGGCCTCGATGACGCTGCCCTGCTCGATCACGAGAATCGTGTCGGCATTGCGCACGGTCGACAACCGGTGCGCAATGATGATCGACGTGCGCTGCGTCATCAGGTCGTCCAGCGCCGCGCGGATCTGCTGCTCGCTGATCGTGTCCAGATGGGACGTCGCCTCGTCGAGGATCAGCACAGGCGCATCCTTCAGGAACGCGCGCGCGATCGCGACACGCTGGCGCTGGCCGCCCGACAGCTGCACGCCGCGCTCGCCGACGCGCGTCGCGAGCCCGTCCGGCAGCCGCGCGACGAATTCGCCGAGCGCAGCATGATCGATCGCGCGCTGCACGTCCGCGTCGGACGCGTCGTTCGCGGCGAGCCGGATGTTCGCTTCGAGCGTGTCGTTGAAAAGATAGGTATCCTGCGCAACGAGCGCGATGTGCTGCCGCAGGTCGTCGAGCCGCAGGTCGCGCAGGTCGACGCCGCCGAGCGTCACGCGGCCGTGCTGCGGATCCCAGAAGCGCAGCAGCAGGCTCGCGACCGTCGACTTGCCCGCGCCCGACGCGCCGACCAGCGCAACCGTGCTGCCGGCCGGCACCTCGAAGCTCACGCGGTCGATCGCGGGCACGCCGCGGCCCGGATACGTGAAGCACGTTTCCTCGAAGCGCACCGCCGGGTTGCCGGGCATCGGCTGCGTGCCGTCCGTTACGGTCACGGGCTCCTTCTCGAGCGCGCGCAACCGTCGCGTCGACGCGATCGTGTCGGCGAGCTGGCGCGCGACCTGGCCGATTTCGGCAACCGGCATGAACGCGGCCACCGCGACCAGCACCAGCAGCGGCAAGGACTCGCGCGGAAACCAGCCGCGCGCGCACAGCAGCGCACCGAGCGCCGCGACGGCCAGCCCGCCGAGCCCGCTCGCGATTTCCAGCGCGGCGCTTTGCGTCGACAGGTCGTCGAGCAGCTTCGCGCGCTGCTTCCGATACGCATCGACCTCGGCCACGAACGCTTCGCGCCGACGCGCGATCGCCTGGAACGCGGTCAGCTCCGCGAGCCCCTGGATCGTTTCGGTCAGGTGCGCGCCGAGCTGGCCGAGCGCTTCGCGCGCGCCGGTGCCGAGCCGGTCTACATCGCGGCGGGCCAGCACGGGCGCCAGCCCGGCCCACAGCAGGAACGGCAGCAGCACGAGCGCAAGCGGCCACGCGACCGACGCGAGCAGCATCAGCACGCCGGCCGGCACGAGCACCGCGACGAACGCGGGCGCCAGCGTGTGCGCATAGAAATACTCGACCGTCTCCACGTCCTGCGTCGCGAGCGCGACGAGATCGCCGGAACGGCGGCGCAGCAGCCCGGCCGGCGCGAGGCGTTCGAGCGTCGCGAACAGCGCGATGCGCATTTCCGCGAGCAGCCGGTACGCCATGTCGTGCGCGAGCCACGATTCGAGCCAGTGCAGCACGGCCGCGACCGGCGCGATCGCGAGCAGCGCCGCGACGAGCGCCATGCTCGCGTGACCGGCCGACACGGCGCCGACCACCAGCGCGCCGATCACGCCGACGCCGATGAACGCGAGTACGCGGCCGATCCCGAACAGCACGGTCAGCGCGACCTTGCCCTTCCACGGACGCACGAAGCGCAGCAGCGCCCGCAACGTTTCCGGCCAGCCGATCGTCGCCGCGTCGTCGTTCAGCGGCCGCACCTGCGGGCCCGACGACGCACGCGCGGTGGCGCCGGCCGTCGCCGCCGCGCCGATCGATTCGGCGACCGCCTCCAGTTGCGGCCCCATCAGCCGGCGATACGGACCGTCGCGCGCGATCAGCGCCGCGTGCGTCCCTTCGTCGACCACCTGCCCCTGGTCGAGCACCAGGATGCGGTCGGCGCCGATCACGCTGGACAGCCGGTGCGCGAGCACGAGCGTCGTCCGCCCGCGCGTGAGCCGGTCGAGCGCCTGCTGGATCAGCGCTTCGTTCTCCGCGTCGACCGACGACAGCGCCTCGTCGAGCAGCAGGATCGGCGCATCGCGCAGCAGCGCGCGGGCAATCGCGATGCGCTGGCGCTGGCCGCCCGACAGCATCAGCCCGCGTTCGCCGATGCGCGTCGCGTAACCGTCGGGCAGCGCCGAGATGAAATCGTGCGCGTTGGCGGCGCGCGCGGCCGCGATCATGTCCGCGTCGCTCGCGTCGGGGCGGCCGAGCCGCAGGTTGTCGGCGACGCTGCCGTCGAACAGCGTCGCATCCTGCGCGACGACCGCGATCATCTCGCGCACCTGGTCGGCGTCGAGCGCGCGCACGTCGTGACCGCCGATGCGGATCGCGCCGCCCTGCGCATCGTGCTGGCGCAGCAGCAGGCGCACGATGGTCGACTTGCCCGCGCCGCTCGGGCCGACGATCGCCACCGTCTCGCCTTCGCGAACCGAGAAGCTCAGTGCCGCATGCGCGCCGGCGCGGCGCCCCGGATACGCGAAGCTGACGCCGTCGAACACGATCTCCGGCCGCAAGCCCGTCACGCGCGGCGCGTCGGCGGCCGGCGCATGGCTGCCCGCGTCGAGCAGCGCGTGGATCGCATTCGCCGCCGACTGGCCGATCATTCCCTGATGCAGCACCGCGCGCAGGTCGCGCAGCGGCCGGAAGATCTCGCTGCCGGCCATCAGCACGATCAGCAGCGCCTCGAGGCTCATGTCGCCGTGCCGCACGCGCCACGCGCCGACCGCGATCGCCGCGGCCGCGCCGAGGCCGGTGCCGAGATCGGTGAAGAGCCGCGTCAGCAGGCCGAGCGCGAGCACCCAGAACGTGCTGTCGGACAACGCGCGCGCCTTCGCGGCCAGCTTCGCGCCGAACGCGGTGCTCTGCCCGAACGCCTTCAATGTCGGCAGGCCCTGCACCGCATCGAGAAACTCTTCGCCGAACGCCTTGAAGGCGGCCGAGCGTGCGAGCGCCGCGCGCCGGTCGGCGCGATGCACGAGTTGCGGCAGCGCGAGCGTGACGAGCGCCGCGACCAGCAGGATCGCGGCCGTCGGCACGTCCCACCACGCGAGCACCGCGAAGATCATCACCGGCGCGCACGCGGCGATCACGAGTTGCGGCAGGTAGGCGCCGAAGAAGGTCTGCAGTTGCTCGACGCCGTCGACGACGGCCAGCATCACGCCGCCCGTGCGTTCGCCGCTGAACCATGCGGGCCCGAGCGCGGCGATCCGGTCGAACAGCCGCGCGCGCAGCGTGGCCTGCACGCGCCCGGCCGTATGCTGCGCGAGCACCGTGCGGCGATGGTCGAGCCATGCGCGCAGCAGCACGCAGGCCGCCGTTGCGACGACGGCTTCGGCGATGCTGCGCACCGGCGCGGCGGAAAAGACCCGCGCCAGCACGCGGCCGAGGAACACGAAACGGAGGATGCCGACACCCATCGCGAGCAGCCCGAGCGCGACGGCCGCGGCCACCCGCCAGCGTAGTCCCGCCATCATTGCCCATAGTCGTCGGTCGAAATACATGAAGCCCTCCAGTCGGTGTTTTGGTGCGGTTTTTCTTGACCGGATCGAGGCTACCCGCGCGGCCCGCGCGCGGCAAAAGATGATTTTTCAACGGGTGTTGAGTCAACTACAATACCCCGCATGTCGCACCTTCCTCCCCTTAGCGCACTGCGGGCTTTCGAGGCGGCTGTCCGCCTCGGCGGGTTCGCGCGCGCGGCGGCCGAGCTGAACGTATCGACCAGCGCGGTCAGCCACCAGATCCGCGCGCTCGAGGAATCGCTCGGCGCGCGGCTGCTCGAACGCAGCACGGGGCTCGGCGGCATCGGCCTCACGCCGGCCGGCGCACGCCTGCTGCCGGCCGTCAGCGACGCGCTGTCGCGCCTGACCGACGCCTGCGCCGAGATTCGCGGCACCGCGCAACGGCTCACCGTTTCCGCCAATGCGCCGTTTTCGTCGATGTGGCTCGCACGCCGTCTCGCGGAATTCTCGTCGCTTCATCCCGAAACGCCGCTGCATGCCGTCGTGCTCGAAGATGAACCGGATTTCGCGCGCAGCGGCATCGATCTGGCGATCGTGCACGTGCCCGCGCACCGGCTGCGGGCCGACGACGACGTGCTGATGCGGGAGACCGTGTTTCCGGTATGCAGCCCCGAGCTGTATCCGTACGCATCGGGGTACGTGTGCCGCTCGCGGCTGCTGCAGGAGATGCACGAAAACAGCCCCGAGATCGACTGGCGCAACTGGGCATCGGAGTTCGGCTTGCCGGGCGATTTCGAAACGAAGATCGTCCGCTACAGCAGTTTCAGCCAGGTAATCGGCGCGGCGGTCGGCGGTGCGGGCATCGCGCTCGGCCGCGTGCCGCTCATCGAGCCCGAACTGCGCAGCGGACGTCTGGTGCCGCTGGTGCCGGGCCTCCAGCGCGATGCGTCATGGCGCTTCGTGCTGCGCCGCCATCCGTCGACGCGGCACCGGCTGCTCGATCCGCTGATCGCGTTCCTGCGCCGCGAAGCGGACGCGCCGCCGTTCGTCGCCAAGATCGTTGCGCCCGCATCCAACGATAGTCACGCGCGGGGCGCGGGCGGCGCATAACAGCGCCGGCACGCGAGGCCGGCACCGCCTGCTCCCCGGCCCGTTACGGCGTGGCAAAGAACAGCGCGACGACGCACGCCATCCCGGCGAACCACACGAGCGAACGCAGCGACGCCCAGTTCAGCAGGTACATCAGCGCATAGACGACGCGGATCGCGACGAAACCCATCGCGAGTTGGTCGACGTGATGCGCGTTCGCGCCGTTGTGCCACGCGACCACCAGCGCGGCCGTGAACAGCGCAAGCGCTTCCCACGCGTTCTGGTGTGCGGCCTGCGCCCGCGCGCGCCAGCCCTCGAGTTTCGCGAGGTAATCGCGCGGCGTGCGGTTGTCGTAGCCCTTGCGAGCCTTGGCCAGGAACGTCAGCGGGAACGGTAACAGCGCCACGATGAACAGGCACAGCTGGGACGTCGTCATCAAAGTCTCCTCCTTTATGATTACATTGTTCAATGACAAGATCGCCGGGAGCTTAGCATTGCGCCGTGCTGTTCGCGCACCGGTTTTCTAGACGGGAGACTCGGCTGCACGTGCCGCCGCCGGCCGCGGCCGGCGTGGTCCACCACCAAAATTTCCACCAAATCGTCGACAAATACGTTAATTAAAACTGGTCGAACACCAATAAGATAGCGCTCGACACTGGCTTGACGCGTAACCGAGCCAGCCTGCCGACCCGGGCGCGCCGCCGCGTGCCGAACGACATCCGACCCGAGCCATCGCCATGCCCCGTCCCATCGTCGCCCATATCCGCCCCGACGCCGTCCGTCACAACCTCGACTTCATCCGCCGCACCGCCGCGCAATCGCGCGTGTGGGCCGTGATCAAGGCCAACGCATACGGCCACGGCATCGAGCGGATCTACCCGAGCCTCGCGGCCGCCGACGGCATCGCGCTACTCGACCTCGACGAAGCCGTGCGCGTGCGCGAGCTCGGCTGGGACAAGCCCGTGCTGCTGCTCGAAGGGATCTTCGAGCCGGACGACGTCGAGCTGGCCGATCGCCACCGGCTGACGGTGGCCGTGCACTGCGACGAGCAGCTCGACCTGCTGATCGCCGCGAAGCCGCGGCAGCCGATCGACATCCAGCTCAAGATGAATTCCGGGATGAACCGGCTCGGCTACCGGCCCGCCGCGTTCCGCGCCGCGTGGGAACGCGCGGCGAGCGCGCCGTCGATCGGCAGGATCACGTTGATGATGCATTTCGCGAACGCGGACGAAGGCGAGGTCGACTGGCAGCTCGATTTATTCGACGCGACCACGGCCGGGATTCCGGGCGAGCGCTCGGTATCGAATTCGGCGGCCGTGCTGTGGCATCCGCGCGCGCACCGCGACTGGGTGCGGCCTGGCACGATCCTGTACGGCGCGTCGCCGACCGGTGCGGCGCGGCATATCGCCGACACGCCGCTGGTGGCCGCGATGACACTGACGAGCAGGATCATCGGCGAGCAGACGCTGTCGCCGGACGAAACCGTCGGCTACGGCCGCCGCTTCACGGCCGACCGGCCGATGCGGATCGGCGTCGTCGCGTGCGGCTACGCGGACGGCTATCCGCGCCATGCGCCGACCGGCACGCCGATCGCGGTGGACGGCGTGATGACGCGCGTCGTCGGCCGCGTGTCGATGGACATGCTGACCGTCGACCTGACGCCGTGCCCGAACGCGGGCATCGGGTCGAGCGTCGAGCTGTGGGGCGACCAGGTGAAGGTGGATGATGTCGCGCAAGCCAGCGGCACGATCGGCTACGAGCTGATGTGCGCGCTCGCGCGCCGCGTGCCGGTCGTGATCGTGCCGCCCGGCGCGTCGACCGCGCAGCCGGCGCTGCGGACCGGGAGCTACGGGCGCTGACCGCGGTTGATGCTGCGGCGCACTACCGCGCCGCCGCGCGTGCCGCTTCACTTTCGGGCCGCCTCGCGCGGTCCGTTTACGTTCCGGCGGACGGGAAACCGGAGCCGGAGAATACGCGTTTGTTACAGCCCTTCCGCTCCGTTCGACCGGCCTATCCGGCGGTGTACTACGAGCGCCACGTCGGCTTCCACTTCTCGAGGAACGCGTCGATCCCTTCGCCGGCATCCTCTTCCATCATGTTGCGCGCCATCACGTCGCCCGCATACGCATACGCTTCGTCGAGCGGCAATTCGCGCTGGCGATAGAACATCTGCTTGCCGTAGCGCACCGCGGCCGGGCTCTTCGCGACGATCTCCGCGACCTTGCGCGCGACGGCCGCGTCGAGCGCGTCCTCGGGCACGGCCTCGTTGACGAGCCCCCACGCGGCGGCCGTCGCCGCATCGACGAAGCGCCCGGTCACGAGCATGTCGAACGCGCGCTTCGCCGTAACGTTGCGGCTCAACGCGACGGCCGGCGTCGAACAGAACAGCCCGACGTTGATGCCCGATACCGCGAAGCGCGCGGTGTCGGCCGCGATGGCCAGGTCGCACGCGGCGACGAGCTGGCAGCCGGCGGCCGTCGCGATGCCCTGCACACGCGCGATCACCGGCACCGGCAATGCGCGCATCGCGAGCATCACGCGGCTGCACTGCGCGAACAGCGAGCGGTAGTAGTCGAGTTCCGGCTTGGCGCGCATCTGCCGCAGGTCGTGGCCGGCGCAGAACGCCTTGCCTTGCGCGGCCAGCACGACGCAGCGCACGTGCGGATCGGCCGCCAGCGCACCGAACGCGTCGTGCAGGCTCGCGAGCATCGCTTCGGACAGCGCGTTGAACTGCTGCGGCCGGTTCAGCCGCAGCGTGACGACGCCGTCGCGCACCTCGCGCAACAGGATCGGCTCGGCAGTCTCTTGATCGGGTTCCATGACGTTTCGCTCGACGGAGTTCGGCAGGATTCGGTGCGGCACGAACGGGCGGCGATGACGCATGCGCGTTCGCGGCATGTCGATGAAATGGTCCTCCACATTGCGCGCGGCGTCCAGTCGCGGCGCGGCGCTGGCGGTCACGGGTGCCTGCGCCCGCTACGCCACGCGCGCACGCCCGACCACAACTGCCCGACGCCACCGAGGAGAAAGACGGCACCCATGCCGCCGAAGGTCAGCACGCCGCCCCAGATCGCGCCGAACGTATTCATCCGCGCGGTCATCGCGGGCGCCTCCGGCGCGTAGCGCACCTCGACCGTCGCGCCGTCCGGCACGCTGACATCGCCGCCCTGCGGGTATTCGACATGCTCGCCCGCGAGCGTCGTGAACGCGATCTGCGGATGATGCGGGCCCGCGTTCAGCTTGACGACGCGGCCCGGCACGACGACCGACGTCCGCAGGAACTCGCGCGTCGACTGCGCGTACATGGCGACACCGATCAGCAGGCACGTGCCCGCGACGGTGAACACGACGCCCTTCACGATCGGCATCTCCGTGTGCGGCGCGGCGCGGCGGGATTCGGACGCCATCGCACCGGCCCTACGGGCGTGACTGATAGAACGACACGTCGATCTTCGACTGCGTCTTGCAGCGGTACATCACGCCTCGCCCCGTTTCGTCGGTCACGCCTTCGTACGGGCCGTTGCAGCCCGTGACCTTGTACTGCGCCAACAGGATGCGCTTGCCGTCCGTCGGTGCAGCCACCCGTGCCGCGCATGCGCCGCGCGCAAGCACTGCCTGATCGATTTTGGTTTTCATCGGAATCCCCGTTCCTGATTGTTATGGATGCCGGGCGTGATGCGCGTGACGCGCAGGCACGCCGCCCTCGGCATTCGGCAGGATACGGACATCGCGGAGCGCTGTAAATTGCGCGTCAGCCGCCGCTACCCGGCGCCCGCGATCGACTGCCGCAGCAAGATGTGCGCGGCGTCGCGTTGAAAACGACAGCGCGCTTCAGCCGCGCCGCCCGGCGCCTTTCGCCGCGCCGGCACGCGTCGTCAGCGCTGCCAACGCAGCTATCGCATAGGCCGCCGAACTGACCGCCGCGACCGCCCATAGTGACGCCGCCGGCTTCGGCAGCAGCATCGTCGCGGCGCCGGCGATGGCCACCCCGAGCAGGCTTCCGGCCTGCCTCGCCGCATTGAGAAACCCCGACGCCACGCCGGCCGCGTCCGCCGGCACCTGATCGAGCACCGTCGATATCATCGGTGCCACGGACAGCGCGGTTCCGGTGCCGAACACCGCCATCGCCGCCCAGGTCACCGGCCACGGCGCGCGCATCGCGAGCGCGCCCGCCAGCGCCACGACGGCGAGCGTCGCCATGCCGAGGCCGCCCGACATCAACCGGGCCGCACTGGCACGTCCGTGCAGCTTTCCGGACAGCAGGTTGCCGAGCGACAGGCTCAGCGCGAGCGGCAGCAGCATCAGGCCCGTCTGTCGCGCATTCAGGCCGACGCTTCCGTGCAAGTACAAGCTCAGCACGAACAGCAGGCCGAAGTAACCGACATAGACAAGGCCGCCCATCAGGTTCATCGCGACGAACACGCGATTGCGAAACCACGCGGGCGGCACCATCGGCTCGCGGATGCGCCGTTCGACGACGATCAGCACGGCTGTCGCAAGCCCGGCGGCCAGCATCGCCCCCCAGACGGCCGGCGCACCGAGGCCGCGCGTCGGCAGCTCGATCGCGGCAAAGCACAGCGCCCCAAGCGCGGCCGCACTGGCGAACTGGCCGGCCCAGTCGAAACGACGCGTGTGCCGCGAAGCCGGCATACGCACGAGCAGCGCCGCCCCCGCGAACGCGGCCGCGCCGGTCGGCACGTTGACGAGGAACGCGCTGCGCCAGCCGAAGCCCTCCACCAGAATGCCGCCCAGCACGGGCCCCACGGACGCCGCGACCGACGCGATGCCTGCCCATACGGCAATCGCCCTGGCCCGCTCGGCTGGCACCTCGAACGTACCGCGGACGATCGCGAGCGATGCGGGGAGAAAAAGCGCCGCGCCCACGCCTTGCACGAAGCGCGCGGCCACGAGAACCGCCACGGACGGCGCGAGACCGCAGGCCGCCGACGCGCCGACGAAAAGCGCCAGCCCGGCCAGGTAAACGTTCGCGGCGCCGAACCGGTCGGACGCCGTGCCGCCCGCGAGGATCAGCGCGGCAAAGCTGAGCGTATAGGCGTCGACAATCCACGCGAGTTGCGCGACCGTCGCGCCGAGGCTGGCGCGCATGGCGGGCAGCGCGACGTTGACGATCGTCGTATCGAGCACCGCCATGAACATCCCGATCGCGACCAGCGCAAGCGTCAGGTGGCGGCCGCGCGCGGTCGGGCGGCCTGCCGTCGCCACGGGTGCGGGTACAGGTACGGCAACGGAGGCGGATTGACAGTCGGTCATGAAAAACTCCAGGTCGATGCCGGGAGTCTAGAAACCGTGCGCAATGCAGAAAAGTAGTAATTTCGCATCCAGATGATGCAGAATTGCATCTCCGCTTCCGTCACCGCCTTGCCTCGCGAAACCACCCATCCGCATGAACTGGGACAACGCCCGCTTCTTTCTGGCCCTGGCGCGCACCGGCACGCTGCGTGCCGCCGCAGCGCAACTGAACGTCGATCAGGCAACGGTGGGACGCCGCATCGGTGCGCTGGAGGACGAACTCTCCGCGCGCCTGTTCCTGCGCACCCCGGCCCTCTACGTGCTGACGACCGCGGGTGAAGCGTTGCTCGAGCCCGCCGAAACGATGGAACGCGCGTCGCTGACGATCGAGCGGCGCGTGATGGGGCTCGACGACCAATTGTCCGGATCCGTCCGGATCGCGACGACCGACTCGCTCGGCAAGCGTTTCGTGATTCCGGCCATCGCCCGCCTGCGCCACAAGCACGCCGGGATCGACGTCGCGTGCGTGACGTCCACGGAAATCGCCAACCTCACGCGGCGCGAAGCGGATCTCGCGATTCGCACGTTGCGTCCGGAATCGCCGGACCTGATCGTCAGGCGGCTCGGGCATCTGGAAAGCGGCATCTATGCGTCCCGCGGCTATCTGGCCGAACGCGGCGAACCGACGCCGGGCCATGCGTTCGAAGGACACGATCTCGTGATGTACCAGCAGCCGGTGATGCCGACGATGTGGGGTGCGCTGTGCGGCGAACCGACGTCGCGCGGCCGCGTGATGTTCCAGACATCGTCGACGATGATGCTGGTCGAGGCCACGCTCGCGGGGCTCGGCGTGGCGGAACTGCCCTGTTTTCGTGCCGACCTCGAGCCGCAACTGGTACGCCTCATGCCGCGCCGATGCAACCACTTCGACGTGTGGCTCGTCGCGCATGCGGATCTCTACAAGACAGCGCGCATCCAGGCCGTGATCGAGGCCGTCGTCGACGAATTCTCGTCCGCCGGCCCGTCGTCCCGGTAACGCCCCTGCCCGCGGCACGCGCGGCCCGCCATCAGCCCGCGAGCTTCCTCAGCGCGTCGAGCACCGCGTCGCCCTTGAACGGCTTCACGATCCAGCCCTTCACGCCGGCCGCCTTGCCGCGCTCCTTCATCGCCGGACTGCTTTCGGTCGTCAGCATCACGACGTTGACCGCCGTGTTCGCCAGTTCGCCGCGGATCTTCTCGACCATCGTCAGGCCATCCATGTTCGGCATGTTCACGTCGCTGATCACGAGGCGCACGCCGGGCGTCGCCTTGAGCTTCGCGAGCCCGTCCTTGCCGTCGACGGCCGTCGCGACGTCGAGCCCGTGATTGCGCAGGAACCCCGCGACCTCGTCGCGCACCGTGCCCGAATCGTCGACCACCAGAATCTTTGCCATGTCGTATTCCCCTTCCTTTATTTCGGACTTCAACATTCAAAACAGTTCGAGTTCGCCCGATTCGACCATCGGCCCCACGTCCGGCACCGATTCGCGGAAATCCTCCGGCGACCAGCTCAGGCTGAACACGAAACGCTGGTCGAGACACACGGACCGCCCCGATGCCGGGTCGGTCATCCGGTACTTGAAACAGAGCTGCGGACAGTCGCCGCCGAACGAAATGAACTTCTGCTTGTGATTGACGACGAGCGGCACCTGCACCGGATGGCGCGCGAGCGCCTCCGCGTCGCCGAGATAGCGGTTCTTGAACGCTCCCCACACGAGGTTGGTCAGCTCGCCGAGCAGGCTGTTCACGTCGCGGAAGTCTGGCGCGCGGCCGTCGTCGCGCGTGCCGCCGATCATGTCGAGCAGCGGCTGCTCGCTCGTCTGCAGCAGCATGTAGCCGCGGCACCACGCGCTTTCGAGCGCGATCAGGCTGAACACCTCGCCGAAGATGATCTGGTCGCGGACAATGCACGGCGTTTCGTGCTCGATCGTCATGCACGGAAACAGGCTGTCGATGCGCGCCTCGGTGATCTCCGAGATGCCGCGCACGAGCGCGTTCGGGTAGTCGCGGCCGAACAGGTATTCGTCGATCGCGCGCTTGAGCGGCGTCATGTCGTCCGCGACGTAGGCTGCGCATGCCACCCGCGCAAGCGCGTCGGGCAGCCCGTCGCGCGATGTGAGCGATTCGCGGCGCAGGATGATCGGCAGCTCGGGCCGCAGCGCGTCGATCTGCGTCGCGATGATCGCGCTCTCGACCGGCGAGCCGCCGTAATCCTCGGCCAGCAGGATCGCACCGAGATCGATATTCGAGCGCAGCACCTTCAGCAGCCGGCTGCGCCGCACGGTCAGGCCGACCAGGTTGTGCTCGTCGCAGAAACGCTTGATCGCATCGGCATGCGTGCGGCTGTCGTCGAGCACGAGCACCTTGCTGACAGGTTGGTCTTCGGTCATCTCAAGGGTTCCTCATGGTCGATCAGAACAGTTCGAGTTCGCCGCCGGTATCCGCCGCGGCCGCTTCCGGCACATGGAAATCGACCGGCGCGTTCGCGCATACGCACAGCGTCGCGCCGATGCGCACGTCGCCGTCGAGCGTCAGGTCGTAGGCGGCCACGTAATCGGGTGCGAGCGCGGGCAGCCAGTCGATGCTCGCGCCGCTCAGCAGGGAAGGCGTCGACATCCCGAGATCGGGAAACGGCACGGTCAGCGCCTGGTTGATCGCGCCGCAGCACAGGTTCGCGACTTCCATGAACGCTTCGGGCAGCGGCCGCTGGCCGCTCGTGCCCGCCGTCGCGCCGGCGAAATGGCGGCGCGTCGCATCGTCGTCGCTGAAGCGCAGCGCGAGCAGCAGGCGGAAATGCAGCGCCGAGATCGTCAGCACCACGACGTACTCGGGCACCTTCGGTTTCGATCGCGACTTCATGCACGCGGGATCGTGCGCATCGTCGGCCGACGGCCGGATGTCGCACGCGCCGCCGGACGCGAGCCGCGTGCGCGCCGCATCAAAGAAGATCCGCTCGAAGCCGGCTTTCGCCTGTGCGCCGATCACGCCGCCTCTCCTTCGATCCGCGCGTGCAGTTGCCCGGCCAGCGTCTCGACGGTCGCGAGCGCGGCCGTGATCATCTTGCCGCCGGCCTGGATGTCCTGGAACGTCGCGGCCGTCACGAGATCGTTGCGGTTCAGGCTGTCGCGATAGCTGTTCGACAGCTGCTGCGAGCGTGCGGCCAGCCCGCGCACCTCGCTCGCGACGATCGAGAAGCCGCGCCCGGCCGTGCCCGCGCGCGCGGCCTCGATCGACGCGTTCAGCGACACGATCGACACGTGCGCGACGATCGCCGACAGCTCCTGGTTCTTCGTGCGCATGTCCTGGTTCTGCGTGGTCAGCGAGATCATCTGCTCGTGCCAGCGCTCGAACGTGCCGGCGAGCCCGCGCAGGCGCGCGGCTTCGTCGGCGATCTTCATCGCATGCTGCGCAAGCGCGGCGCGGTCCGCCGACAGCGCCTGCAGCGCGTCGCGCTGCGTGCCGGCCGCGGACGCCTCGCGCGCCAGCGCATCCTGGAGCCGCGCCTCGCGTTGCGCCCATGCGTCGGCGGCTTCGGCATGTGCCGACGCCGCTTCTGCCGCCTTCGCGTCGGCCGCATCGAGCGCGCCGCGCAACGCATGCGCGTCACGTGCCATCGCTGCGACAAGCCGCTTGCGCATCACGCGAAACACGACCGCCGCCGCCGCCGCGACGACGAAGCCGCCCGCCAGCGCGGCGGCAATCGGGATCATCCACGCCTGCACGATCACGCCATCACTCCGCTGCGCCGACGTCTGCAATGCGCGCGCGCTCGTGTGCGGCGCCGTGACCGGCACCGTCCGCCGCGAAGCGCGCCGGCAGCGACACGATCGTCTCGAACGCGCGATACGGCGCGCCGACGCGATCGTCGGTGAAGCGCAGCGCGATGTCGCCGCCGTCGCGCTTCAGGAAGTTGCGCACCGCGTCCATGCCGACGCCGCGCCCCGACACCTCGGTTACCGCGTGCGCGGTCGAGAAGCCCGGCCGGAAGATCAGCTCGGCCACCGCTTCGTCGGTGAGCGCCGCTTCGTTGCCGCCATCGATCCACCCGCGCTCGCGCGCGATGCCGCGAATCCGGTCGAGCGCGAGGCCGCGGCCGTCGTCGCTCAACACGAACCACAACTCGCCGCCACCGACGCCGACCGCGATGTCGATCGTGCCGGACGCCGCCTTGCCGGCCGCGCGGCGCTCTTCGGACGATTCGATCCCGTGGTCGATCGAATTGCGCAGCAGGTGCATGAACACGTTCTTCAGCGTCGCGCCGATCTCGCTGCGCACGCGATGGCCGTGGCTGTCGATATGCACGACGGGCGCCGGCTTGCCGAGTTCGGCCGCGAGCGACGGCAGCGACTCGATCACGCCGCCGAGCGCGTCGCCGATGCCCTGCGTGCCGAGCTGGCTCAGCATGCGGCGCACGGCATCGCGTGCCGCCTGCCAGTCGTTCGCGTTCGCCGGATCGGCACCGTCGAGCACGCGCAGGCTCTCGCTGATGTGCGCGCGTTCGACCATCAGGTAATCGGCACCGCCGTGCGCCGGTTCGCCGCTGCGGCCGAGCGTGACCGCGTTGATCGTCGCGTAGCGTTCGACGGCCTCGCGCACGCGGATCAGGTCGTCCATCAGCGCGTCGCGGTTCCACTCGGGGCCGCCGTCCGCGCGGCGCAGCGATTCGTACGCCTGTTCCGCTTCGTGGACGATGTTCGTCAGGTGCTGCAGGCTGTACGTGCGCGCATTGCCCTTGATCGTATGCATGTTGCGGAACAGCGCCGCGACGATCGAATGATCGGCGCGCTCGTGCTGGCGGATCATCCGTTCGTTCTCGCTGAGGAAGTCCTTCGCGCTGTGCACGAAGTCATGGAACTTGTCCTGGCTGATCGACAGGATCTCGCCGATCATCTCGAGGCGGCGCTGCTGCTCGCCGGCCTGCGCGGTCAGCTCGCGAATCTCGGTCACGTCGCGCACGCACAGCATCAGGCGCACGACCGTATCGGTCTCGTCGGTGATCGCCGACCAGCTCAGGTCGAGCCATTTCTCGCGGCCGTCCGGCATCCGCTTCGCGACTTCGTTGACGAGCAGGTGCGCGTTGAATTCGAAGTTCATGCTGTCTTCGCCGAGGCACGCGTGCACGGCCGCCTCGACCTGCGAGCGCGCGTCGGCGCCGATCGCCGAATCGTCGAACACGAGCGCCATCAGGTCGCGGCCGGCGATGTCGTTCGTCTCGAAGATGGTTTCGAGGTACGCCGAATACTCCGCATGCACGACGCCGCCTTCGACGACGGTCAGGATCCCTTGCTGCATGTTCTGCAGCATCGCCTGGATGTCCGCCGTCTTCTGCTTGAGCTGCGCGGCGTTCTCCTGGATCTTCTCGATCATTCCGTTGAACGCGACGATCGAATGGCCGATCTCGTCCATCCGGCCCACCGGCACGCGGCGCGTGAAATCCTGGCTCGTCGCGATCTCGCTCATCATCGTCTGCATCCCGATCAGCGGACGCGTGATCTGGCGATACAGCACGAAACCGAGCGCGGTCAGCAGCACGATCACCGTGCCCGCGACGCCCGCGATCGCGGTTGCCGTCGTCGCGAGCATCCCGTTCAGCGCGCTGATCGCGTCGTCCTTCTGGCGGTTCTTCTCGACGCGCAGCGTGTCGACGATGCTTTCGAGTTCGTCGCGATACTGCGCGACGTTCGCGAACAGGTAGGCCTGCGCCATCTCGGCCTTGCCGTCGACCTTCATCTTCACCGTGTCGTCGATCGCCGCGAAATAGTTCGCGGCGCTGTCCTTCGCCTGCGCGACGAGGCCTTCCTGCGCGCGGCCGACCGCCGATCGCGCCTGCGCGTCGAGTGCGGCGCGCAGCGCGGCCTGCTTCGCCTTCAGCTCGTCGCGCGCCTGCGCGGCGGTATTCGCGTCGGGCGCATAGACGAGCGTCATCGTCGCGATCTGGATGTTCTTCACATCGGCGACGAGATCGGCCGACGCGAGCGCGCTCGGCACGATGCCCTGGGTAACCTGGCGCACCTCGGACGCGCTCTTGCGCGTCTGGTACACGGCATAGATGCCGATCGCGGACAGCGCGAAGAACGTCAGGACGACTAGCAGCGTAATGCGATGACGGATGGTCATGAGTACAGCTCCCCGCAGCGATCCGGCTTCGACCGCCCATTGATCTAATGAAAGAATATGAGCGCCGAATTATCGGGGATGGTGTATGACTGTCCGATGACCGTTAATCAATCGATCATTGAGAAAATTGGAATGATTAATTACGGCAGGAAAAAGCTAAAGTTCTTTGCGGGTTTGCCGTTAACACCCGACCACCAACGCTGCGGAGTTTGCCGAATCGGCGGAGTAACGGATATTCATTGTTTTATTCGTGTTCCGCCCAATCGATTTTATTGAATAACGGTAAAACGTTTGCGCATTATCGTGCGAGTCGATTCATTGCCGCCCCGTCATGCGGAAAATACCGGATGCGATGTGCGGGCCCGCGCCGGCCGTCACGATCACGCGCTCGGAACCGACCGCCTGCCCCGATTCCTTCACGTGTTCGCGGGCGTTCGAGCACGGCGCATGACGCAACGCAACGCGGCGCGACACCGTAAGACGAACGCGCCGCGCTCGCAGGCAGGATCGCATGCGGGTAGCGAGCCTGATTCAGCGCGGAGGAATCCGTGCCGGTCGCTGCATGACTGCAATGCGGTCAGTTTTCATGCGCGCCTGCGAGCCAATCCTCGATCCGCAGCTCCGGGACTCGCTCAAACTCGCGCATGTTATGCGTGACAAGCACCAGCCGCCGCGCACGCGCCTGCCCTGCGATCAATGCATCATATGGGCCGATCGGTGTTCCTGCCGCGGTCAAATGCGCACGAATTTCGCCGGCATGCTGAGCATCTTCCGCGTCGAACGACACGACCTCGAACTGAAGCCCCTCCACGCGCGCCAGATTGGCTGCCACTCGCTGACTTTTGTAAGCTCCGTAATAGAGCTCATGCGCGACGATCGCCGGAATTCCGAAGTCTGCCGGTCGATGCGCACGCAGCTTGGCCAGCATGGCCGGCTCGCCTTTGAGAATGGCGATTACCGCGTTGGTATCCAGCAGAAACTTCATTCAAACACGTCCAGTCCCGGGCGCTCTTGAACGTCCGGCTGGGTTGTTGCAGCGGCCTCGAAGTCGGCGTCGACCGGGCCGATCAGCGGTGTCAGCCATGCCCAGTCTTGCGGCACCGGCTCGAGAATGACGGACGCCCCGTGGCGGCGAATCCGAACCTCGGTCGTCTCGAAGCGGAAATCCTTCGGCAGCCGGACGGCCTGCGATCCGCCATGCTTGAAGATCTTGGCAATATCCATCTTCACGCCCCCACGTATCTACAAAATGTATCTATTTTATCAACTAAGCGTGAGGATGACGAGTCGTCCGATCGGCCTGTTGTCGGTGGGTATTTCGGCCATCGCCCCGCGCCGCGCGTCGCGCGTCGCGATATCGGCAATCCGTCCCCGACATGAGCCGCGGCCGGATTCGTTCCCGCCAGGAAACAATCAATCGCCACCCGGCGATTCACCTCCCAGTCCGCACGCTCTAGACTGTCGCATCGTTCCCTTTCCGGACCCACGCGATGACCGACGCCCTGCCGCTGACCACCGATCCCGATTCGGGCCTCCAGTACCGGCTGCGCCCGGCTGCCGGCCGCCCCGCCGCCCGCCTGTTGCTGCTGCATGGCGTCGGCGGCAACGAAACCAACCTGCTGAACGTGGCCGATGTGATCGATCCGCGCATCGAGATCGCGTTCGTGCGCGGCCCGCTGACCTTCGGGCCCGACCAGCACGCGTGGTTTCCGGTGCGCTTCGGCCCGAACGGCCCCGAAATCGACGCGGCCCGCGCGGACGCCAGCCGCCTCCAGCTGATTGCGCTGCTGCGCGCCTTCCGCGCGCGGGACGGCGCGGGCTCCGCGTTGCCGGCCGTGATCGCCGGCTTCAGCCAGGGCGGCATCATGAGCGCGAGCGTCGGCCTCACGTCGCCGGCCGACGTCGCCGCGTTCGCCGTGCTGTGCGGCCGCATCCTGCCGGAAATCGATCCGCTGATCGCGCCGCGCGATGCGCTTCGCCCGTTGCACGCGCTGATCGTGCACGGCCGCTTCGACGACAAGCTGCCCGTCGCATGGGCCGATACCGCCGATGCAAGACTCACGGCGCTCGATGTCGCACACGACACGCGGTTGTATGCGGCCGGGCACGAACTGACTCAGGAAATGGCCGCCGATTTCGGCCGATGGGTCGGCGAACGCACCGGATTGAACTGACCGCACCGGTAAAGCCGGCCCGCGAACGGACCGGCCCCCGGCGCGCACCGTCACGCGTTCTGCGCAGGATCTGCGACGACGCGCACGGCCGCGGGTGCGGCAACCGCCCGCTCACGCTCGGCACCGCGCTTCGCGAGCTTCCAGCCGATCACCAACGCGAGCACGACAACCGGAATCGTCGCGACGGTCCACGTACCGCCCGGGTAGTCGAACGCCATCAGCACCAGCACGCCGACGAGGAATGCGAGCGTGAGCCACGAAGTGAACGGCGCGCCGGGCATCCGGAACGACACGGCCTTCAGCTCGCCGCGACCGACCGCGCGGCGGAACAGGATCTGGCTCATCACGATGAAACCCCACGTCGTGATGATCCCGAGCGACGCCATGTTCAGCACGATCTCGAACGCCTGGGCCGGCACGATGTAGTTCAGCGGCACGCCGATCGCATTGATCGCGACCGTGATCAGGATCCCGCCGTACGGCACGCCGCGCGCGTTCATCCGCGACACGAAGCGCGGCGCCGACCCGCCCATCGCGAGCGAGCGCAGCACGCGCCCGGTCGAATAGAGACCCGAATTCAGGCTCGACAGCGCGGCGGTCAGCACCACGACGTTCATTACCGTGCCGACGTACGGCACGCCGAGCTTGCCGAAGAACGTCACGAACGGGCTTTCGTGCGCGCTGTATGCGGTCCACGGCAGCAGCAGCGTCAACAGCACGACCGAACCGACGTAGAACAGCGCAATGCGCCACATCACGCCGTTGATGGCCTTCGGCAGCACCTTGCGCGCATCGGCCGTCTCGCCCGCCGCGACGCCGACGAGCTCGATGCTCGCATACGCGAACACGACGCCCTGCACGATCAGCACGGCCGGCAGGATGCCGTGCGGAAAGATCCCGCCGTGATCCGCGACGAGATGAAGCCCCGGCATCTGGCCGGCGACCGGATGGCCGCTCGCGAGGAACACGGCGCCGACCGCGAGGAACACCGCGAGCGTGCCCACCTTGACGAGCGAGAACCAGAACTCCATCTCGCCGAACACCTTCACGCCGATCATGTTCATCACCGACACGATCCCGAGCGCGCCGAGCGCGAACACCCACTGCGGCACGTCCGTGAACACGGCCCAGTACTTCATGTAGATCGCGACCGCGGTGATGTCGACGATGCCGGTCGTCGCCCAGTTCAGGTAGTACATCCAGCCCGCGACGAACGACGCGCGCTCGCCCATGAACTCCCGCGCATACGACACGAAGCTGCCGCTGGTCGGCCGGTGCATCACGAGCTCGCCGAGCGCGCGCATGATCAGGAACGCGAACACGCCGCAGACCAGATACACGAGCGCCAGTGCGGGCCCCGCGCTTTGCAGGCGCCCGCCCGCGCCGAGAAAGAGGCCGGTGCCGATCGCACCGCCCATCGCGATCATCTGCACGTGCCGCGGCTTCAAATGCTTCGCATAACCGGCTTCGTGCGACGCGAACATCGCGTCGGGATCGGTATGACGGGAATCCGCGCCGCCGGCCGTATCGGCCGGCCGCTCGCTGGTGTGTTTCATGTTGAGTCTCCGTTTATTGATGTGTCGCGCCCCGCTCCGGGGCGCTTTTTGAACGGTCGCGCGCAGGCCGCCGGCGGCAGGCGCCGGTGCCGCGCGGCCGGTGTCAAAGCACGCGCGGCCGGATCAGCGCTTCGGGTTGCAGCGCGTCGTCCAGTTGCGCTTCGGTCATCAACTGGTGATCCAGCACGACCTCGCGGATCGACTTGCCGCTCTCGTGCGCCTCGGCGGCCACGGCGGTCGCGCGCTTGTAGCCGATGTACGGGTTCAGCGCGGTTGCAAGCGCGACCGAGCGCTCCATCGTTTCGCGCAGCCGCTCGGGATTCGCGGTGATCCCGCTCACGCACCGTTGCGCGAGCGTCGTGCATGCGGCCGTCAGGTGGCTGAAGCTGCGGAACAGCGCGCTGGCGATCACCGGCTCGAATGCGTTGAGCTGAAGCTGTCCGGCCTCGGCGGCGAAGGTCACGGTCAGGTCGTTGCCGAACACCTCGAACGCGACCTGGTTGACGACTTCCGGGATCACCGGATTCACCTTGCCCGGCATGATCGACGAGCCGGCCTGCACGGGCGGCAGGTTGATCTCGCCGAACCCCGCGCGCGGGCCGCTCGACAGCAGCCGCAGGTCGTTGCAGATCTTCGACAGCTTGACGGCGATCCGCTTGAGCACGCCCGAGACCTGCACGAACGCGCCGCAATCCTGCGTCGCCTCGATCAGGTTCGGCGCGGTGCTCAGGTCGAGCCCGGTGATGCGCCGCAGCGCCGCCAGCGCCTTCTCCGCATACTGCGGATGCGCGGTGATCCCCGTGCCGATCGCGGTCGCGCCGAGATTGATCTCGCGGATCAGCCAGCCGGCTTCCTGCAAGCGCGCAATGTCTTCCGTCAGCATCACCGCGTACGTCGAGAATTCCTGGCCGAGCGTCATCGGCACCGCGTCCTGCAACTGTGTGCGGCCGAGCTTCAGCAGGCCCGCGAACGCGTCGGCCCGCTCCGCGAATGCATCGCGCAGGCGCGCCATCGCGTCGAGCAGGTGCTCGACCGCGAAGCACGTGGCGACCCGGATCGCGGTCGGATAGACGTCGTTCGTGCTCTGCGCGAGATTGACGTGCTCGTTCGGATGCAGATATTCGTACTGCCCGCGCGCGTGCCCCATGATTTCGAGCGCGCGGTTGCAGATCACCTCGTTCGCGTTCATGTTGGTCGACGTGCCGGCCCCGCCCTGGATGACGTCGACGACGAACTGGTCGTGCAGGCGCCCTTCGCGGATCTCGATGCACGCGGCGGAGATCGCATCGCGATACGGCTTCGGCAGCAGCCCGAGCTCGCAGTTGGCGTCGGCCGCGGCTTCCTTCACGGCCGCGAGCGCCATCACGAGGTACGGCAGCGTCGCGATACTGCGGCCGGAAATGTCGAAATTCTCTTTGGCGCGCAGCGTGTGTACGCCGTAGTAGGCCGCATCCGGAATGCTTCGTTTACCTAAAAGATCCGCTTCGACGCGGAAGCCGCTTTCTGCCATCGTGCCCCTCCTGGGTGTCTCGTGCCGCTCGTCGTGCGCCGCTTCCCGACGCGACGGGTTCGCATTCTATGCCTTTGCAAAAACATGCTCGCCTCTGTATTATCGAAAGCGGTTTTGCGTGGGACGCAACAACGAGAATCGGATGAAAAAAGGCATGAGAGAGACAGGCATCGATCACCTCGGCGCGATGCGCGCGTTCGTGAGAGTGGTCGAAACGGGGAGTTTTTCGGCGGTCGCGAAGGAGATGCACGTGTCGACGTCGACCGTCGCGCGCAAGGTGACGGCGATCGAGGAAACGCTCGGCGTCGCGCTGCTGCACCGTTCGACGCACAGCGTGACGCTGACCGAGGCCGGCCACATCTATCTGGAGCGCGCCATCACGCTGATCGCCGATCTCGACGACACGCTGCGTGTGGTCGCCGAGCTGAATGCACAGCCGAGCGGCCCGCTGAAGCTCACCGCGCCGGTCGCGTTCGGGCGCCGTCACCTCGCGCCGCTGATCGCGCCGTTTCTCGCGCGCTACCCGACAATCCAGCTCGACGTGCGGCTCACCGACAACCACAACGACCTCGTGGCCGGCGGCTTCGATCTCGACATTCACGAGGGCGAGAACTACCTGGACAACCTGGTCGTCCACCGGCTGTCGCGCAACGACAGCATCCTGTGCGCAGCGCCCGGCTATCTCGATCGCTACGGGCGCCCGTCGGCGCCGGACGACCTGAAGCACCACAACTGCCTGCGCTACGTGCACCCGGAAGGCGATCCGCGCTGGGATTTCGTGCACGGCGACGCGCGACACAGCGTGCTGCCGGCCGGCAATCTCGTCACCGACCATTCGGAACTGCTGCTCGAAGCGACCTGCGCGGGGCTCGGCATCGCAGAGTTCGAGATCTGGCTGGTGCGCGACCTGCTCGCGAGCGGGCAACTCGAAGCCGTGCTGCCGCGCTACCGGCTGCAGAACCGGCTGACGGGCGAATTCATCTACATCGCGTATCTGGCGAACCGGCGCAGTTCGGCGAAGCTGCGCGTGCTGAAGGATTTTCTCGCGGAACATCTCGCGCAGATCGGCGAACTGTCGGACGTCGAGCTGGCGAAGATTCGCGGCGCGCGCGCGTAGCGCCCGCGTTGGCGTTCGCGTTCGCGTCGATCAGCTAGCGGGCGGGCGCCGATGCGCACGGCCCGGTTCGCGGGCCGGCGGCATCGGTGATCGGTGCAGGGACGAGCTCAGGCAGGCTGCAATTCGAACGGAAACGTGGCGTGCCCGATCTCGACGCCCTGCGTATTGAGCATCCGCGGCCGGTGGAAGCCGGCCAGTTGCGCGCGCTGCGCGGACGTACCGATCTGCAGCCGCTCGAGAATCTCGCTGACGACCATGTAGAGCACGTCGAGATTGCCGTCCTCGATCTTCACCGAGATGCCGAGCGCACCGTCGGCGCCGAGCCGCCGCGTGTTCTCCGATGCACGCACGCCGAGCCCGTAGCACGCATCGGCGCCGAGCTTGCCGACCACCTGCCCGCCGAATGCATTCATCAGCACCGTGCAATAGCGCCCGTCGCCGGCGACCAGCTCGGGATGCGCCGTCATCGCACGATGAATGCGCGCCAGCGCGCGAACGCGATCGCCGATCTCACCGCCGCCCGCTTCCACCGTGTCCGCGCCGTCGGCCAGCGATGCGTAAAGTCGCGCCAGCCGATCCAGCGAAAACGCAGGCGTCGGCAGGTTGCACCCGTCGATCGCCCAGTCGACTTCGTCGTCGCGCAAGCCGCACGCATCGGCCACGACGTGCTTCACGCGCACCTGCATCGGATGGTCGGGCAGATGGTAATCGGCCATCGCGGCGCCGATCGCCTGCGCGCCGGCCAGCATCCCGACGTGCTTGCCGGAACAGTTGCTGCACACGCCGGTTGGCGTGTAGTCGCGCTTGATCCACGACCGGTACACCGCATCGGACAACGGCGGATGGCCACCACACCGCAAATCCGATTCGTGCGCGGCGACCTTGGCGAGCATCGCCCGCGTGCGTTCGATGTGCCGGTCCTCGCTGCTGTGCGACGCGCACATCAGCGCGATGTCCGCGTCGTCGAAGCCGAAGCGCTCGGGCGCGCCCGTCTCGATCACCGACAGCGCCTGGGCCGGCTTGGCCGCCGAGCGCGCCAGCGTCATCCGGAACGGATCGCCGAACCGGGCCAGCAACCTGCCGCTTGCATCCACCACCGCCACATGGGCGACGTGCGTGTTCTCGATCGCATTGCCGCGGTACGTGACGACCGCTGCGCGTTGGATGTCCATCGTGTCCTGCCTCCTCCTTGCTCGGGCCTGGCTGCCGGGGCCCGTCCAACCGGTACGGAAGTGTATCGAGTCGTCGCCGCCGCGCGCCCGCCGGGCAATGGAAAGCGGTGTTGCATGCCACGCAAAGGCAACCTCGTTGTGACAAAACCTGACCGATTCAGCACAAAATCATTCAAATTCATTTCTGTTGCGCACACCATTCCGGGACGCACGCCGATCCTGACGGCGCAGACATACGCGCGAACCTGCCCGCGCGCCGCCAGGATGATGCGGCCGCACACGTCCGCACGTTCACGCGAGGTGGTAGCGCAGCCAGAAGGTCTCGCGACATGCGTTGTCGAACGTTAACCGCGACGGGCTGATCGGCTGTGCATCGGGATGGCGGAGCACGTCGTAATCGATCCAGCATTCGGCGCACAGCAGGTCGGACGGCGCGCGGTCCTGCTCGACCGAGCGGCGCACGATCGCGCCGTTGTCGAAACGGTATTCGGTTTCGTCGCGCACGACCTCGACATCGTCGTCGGTCCAGCGGTCGTGCGACGTCGCATGCGACATGATCGACACGGGCCCTGCGAGCCCGTGAATCGCGGCGATGTAGGAAATGAGCTTGTGCATGGCGAAGAGGCGAACTGGCGGATGGCCGCTTCGCGCGATGAATGCGGCGCGAAGCGGACCGAGCGGCGAGTATAGCCGCGCGCCGATGACCTTGCCGCCGGCGGGGTTTCGCTCGCGCGCTACGCTTCCAGCGCGAGCAACGCGAACGTCGCGAGCCAGTGCTCGCCCATGTAATCGCCGGCCACGTGCGCGAGCGCGCTCGCGAGATGCCGGCCGGCCGCGCCGAGCAGCTTCGCGCGCCGCGCGTCGCCTTCCGGCAGCGCGCCGGCAAGCGCCCGCTGGCACCACGCGCGGCTCAGGTTCAGCCCGTCGAGGTGCGCGATCTTGCCGTCGCTGCGGTCGCTGACCGTCGCCGGCTCGAACAGCGTCGCCGGCTCGCCGCGCGCGAGATCCGGCAAAAAGCGCGCGAACCAGCCGTCGAATTCGGCTGCCGGCAGCACGCGCCGCATCAGCTCGGCCTCCATCAGCGCGGGCGACAGGAATTCGTCGCCCGACGGCTCCCACGCCTGGCACGCGACGTCGTCCAGGTGCCAGCGCTTCGCGGTGTCGACGATCAGCGCCGCGAGCCCGTCGCGCTGCGTGTCGCGCGCGAAGTCGAGCGTGAGCGCCAGCGCGAACGCGGTGTTGAAGTGCGTGCCGACGCGCAGCGGATAAGTCGCTTTCGGCAGGAAGGTCTCGAAGCGCGACACGAACAGGTCGGTGAGCGGCGCCATCGCCTTCGCCCAGCGCGCGGCCTGCGGCAGCACGCCCTTCAGCGCGAGCCGCTCGAGTTGCGCGGACAGCGCGAGCAGCCACGCCCAACCGTACGGCCGTTCGAAACCGCTGTTGTGCGGCATCGCGAGATACGCGCGCTCGCCGGCGACATTCGCTTCGGTGAAGTGCGCGTCGACGATCGCGACGATGCGCTCGGCCTCCGGCAGCGCCGGATAGCGTTCGAGCACGCGCAGCACGAGCCAGTAGCCGTGCACGCACGAGTGCCAGTCGTAGCTGCCGTAGAAGATCGGATGCAGCGCGCGCGGCCCCTGCACGTCGTGCGGACCTTCGAGCGAATGCGTGAGCTTGTTCGGATATTCGCGGGTCAGGTGCGCGAGCGCGAGCGACGCGAATTTCGACGCGAGTTCGGGCGTGAGTCGATCGGTCATGAGGATCTCGTCCATCGAGTCAGAAGCGGAATACGAATGCATACATCAGCAGCGTGTTCACGGCCAGCAGCAGCACGGCCGTCGGCCATTGCGCCTTGATCACGCCGTTCTTGTCCTTCAGTTCGAGCAGCGCCGCCGGCACGACGTTGAAGTTCGCGGCCATCGGCGTCATCAGCGTACCGCAGAAGCCGCTCAGCATCCCGATCGCGCCGACGATCGCCGGGTTGCCGTGGAACTGGTGGACGATCAGCGGCAGGCCGATGCCGGCCGTCATCACCGGGAACGCGGCGAAGCCGTTGCCCATGATCATCGTGAACAGCGCCATGCCGACCGTGTAGGCCGCGACCACCGCGAACGGCGAATCGATCGGCACCCAGTCCTTCACGAGCCCCGACACCACGCCGCCGACACCGGCGAGCGCGAACAGCGCGCCGAGCGCCGCGAGCATCTGCGGCAGGATCGCGGCCCAGCCGACCGCGTCCATCGTGTGGCGCGCTTCCTTCAGCGCATGGACGGGCGAATCGCGCAGCATCGCCAGCGCGACGACGAACGCGACGATCGTGCCGAGCACGAGCGAGATCAGCGTCACGCTCTTCGGGTCGACGAACGGCACGCGCTTCAGCGCGAACGTGCCGATCAGCGTGACCACCGGAATCAGCAGCGCGGGCAGGAACAGCCGGTTGCCGAAGCGCTGCGCGAGCGACTCGCGCCGCACGGCCGCCGCTTCGCCGGCTTCGTCCGACTTGCCGCGCCCGAGCTTGCCCGAGCCGGCGATCACCGCGAGCCCGATCGCGAGGCAGCCCGTCACGAAATGCGGCAGCAGCGCGCCGAACAGGAACGTGACCGCGTAGATCGCCCAGAACGCGAAATTGACGACGCGCCGCGGGTTCGTGCGGTCCGTCAGGTTGAAGCACGCGAACGCGGCGAACATCAGCCCCGCGAGCGTGTACAGCGATTCGAGGCCGATCATCGCGTGCCCTCCTGCGCCAGCAAGCCGCAGCCGCGCGCGAGCCGGCGGTCGAGCAGCGCGAGGCGCGTACAGTGGATCAGCAGCGCGGCGATCGCGGTCGGGATCGCCCATACCGACAGATGCAGCGGCTCGACGACGATCCCGTTCTGTTCGAGAAAGCCCTTGATCAGCAGGATCGACTGGATCGCGATGAAGATGTCCTCGCCGAAGAACACGGCGATGTTGTCGACGCCCGACGCATGCGCGCGGATCTGCTGGCGCACCGACTCGGGCAGTTCGCCGTGCCGGTCGACGGCGGCGGCCTCGGCCATCGGCACGATCAGCGGCCGCACCATCTGCGCATGGCCGCCGAGCGACGTGAGGCCGAGCGCGGCCGTCGCCTGGCGCAGCACGAAGTACAGCATCAGCACGCGGCCCGTGGTGGCCGCCTGCACGCGCGAGATCATCCGCTTCGCCTGCTCCTTGAGCCCGTTGCGCTCGAGCAGCGCGATCACCGGCAGCGTCAGCCAGATGAGGCCCATGTAGCGGTTTTCGGTGAACGCCTTGCCGAACGCGCTGACGATGTCGACGAGATTCAGCCCGCCCGCCAGCCCGGTCGCGAGCCCCGCGATCGTGACCACCAGCAGCGCATTGAAGCGCAGCGCGAAACCGATCACGACGATCGGCACCCCAATCAGCACCAGCATTGCTCCTCCTTGTGTTGGACGCGCGGCGCCTTTGCAGCGGCCGCCTGCACGGTTTGGACCGGGCTCTGACCGCGAAATCTAACACGAGACTTTATCGATAAAAAGTCGACGATTTGCCGGTTCGGGTAAACGTTGAAGCGTGCGGACACCGTGCACGGGCCATGTGTCGGCGGTGTTTCATCGGAGGAATCGATCGTCGGTCGGGCGGCGCAGCCGCACGC
Source organism: Burkholderia sp. NFPP32 (assembly GCF_900119325.1). Lineage (NCBI taxonomy): Bacteria > Pseudomonadati > Pseudomonadota > Betaproteobacteria > Burkholderiales > Burkholderiaceae > Burkholderia > Burkholderia sp. NFPP32. Next base: position 524,237 of record NZ_FPJP01000002.1, read on the forward strand.
GTTGCGGCATGCGCTTCCCCGCATTCTCGCGGCCGGCGGCAGCCGGCACGGGCCGCCGCGCGTGGCGGAGCCCCGGTGCGCCGACTAAACTGGAAAGCATCTGCAACGTACGGGAGAGCCGCCATGATTGACGTATTCCAGACCATCGGCAGCCGCGCGTTCTCCGCTCATCTGGCGAAGGACGGGATGGTCACGCTGATGGAACAGCGCAATGAAGTCGACCGCGTGACGCTCGCGACCGCCTATGCCGCGCTCGTCGAGGAGGCCGAGCAGGAATCCGACCTGCTCGACGCGACGGTCGAAGGGATGATGCGCGCGCTGATCCAGGGGTACGCGCGCAGCCATTGACGGCGCGGCCGCGCATCCGGTGCGCATCCGGTGCGCGGCCGGGTGCCCGGTTGCGACCGGCTATGCGGCCGGCGTGCCGGCGCCCGCGCCGAACCACCGGCCCGCGCGCAGTTGCCCGTGGTCGGCCCGCGTGAAGATCCTCAGCAGGTTCGATACGGCGCCGTTGCTGTCGCGATCGAGCTGCGCCAGGAACGCTTCGACCTCGTCGCGGCCGGCAAACAGGATCGTGCTGAAGTAGCGTTCGCGCTCGGCGTCGGACAGGTTCGTCGCGCGCAACTGGTACGGATGATGAAGCGCCGCGAACAGGAAGTAGTAGCGCTCGGCGTCGTCGCGCAGCACGCGCACCGCGTCGGGCTCGACCGGAAACTCGCGGTAGAACGACGCGTGCCCGCTCTCGATGTCGATCCGGTACAGCAACCGGCCGTCGCGTTCGATCACGACCGGCGCGTATGGGTCGCGGCTGACGAGCGTGGTGTCGGGCGCAGCCATCCGGTTCTCCTCGTTCTTCGTGTCGAAGCCGGCACGGTAACATGCGTCCTTCGGCGGCCTGCCGTGTCGAGATCGCATGGCCCCGGCATGAACGACTGCGCCGGCCCGGGCCCGGTTCCGTTACCGGCCGGAAGCGCCGCACCGCCATCGTCATAGAGGAAACGTACTGGAACAGCGCCATGCGCAAATTTTTCGATTGCCGCCGCCCGCGCCGCATGACAGCATTCGGGGCGTCGCCAACCGAAAAAGAATGCCGCGCCGCCGGCCACCGATGCCGCCCGGCGGCGCCGAACAGGCAGCCCCTTCCATGAACCCGGCCCATATCCAACATTACGAACCGACCGGAGAATTCCGCTTGTGAACATCGGCATCGTCAACGACCTCCCGCTTGCCGTCGAGGCGATGCGCCGCGCGATCGCGCGTCGGCCCGAGCACCGCGTGCTGTGGGTCGCGACCGACGGTGCGCAGGCCGTCGAACTGTGCGCCGCGCAGCCGCCCGACGTCGTGCTGATGGACCTGATCATGCCGAAATTCGACGGGATCGAAGCGACACGGCGGATCATGCGATCCGAACGACCGTGCGCAATCCTGATCGTGACGAGCTGCATCGGCGCGAACGCGTGGCGCGTGTACGAAGCGATGGGCGCCGGTGCGCTCGACGCGGTCGACACGCCGCGGCTCGGCGATGGCGCGGCCGGCGATACGACCAGGTTACTGCTTGCGAAGATCGACCAGATCGGCCGCCTGCTCGATGCGCCCGGCGGCACGCGCATTGCCGGTACGGCCACCCGCGCCGGCGGCGGCCCGCTGGTCGCGATCGGCGCATCGGCCGGCGGCCCCGGCGCGCTCGCGTCGATCCTCGGCGCCCTGCCGGCCGATTTCAGCGCGCCGATCGTGATCGTGCAGCACGTCGACCGCGCATTCGCCGAAGGCATGGCGCAATGGCTCGACGGCCAGACGCCGCTCGCCGTGCGCGTCGCGCGCGAAGGCGACCGCCCGCAGCCTGGCGTCGCGCTGCTCGCCGCGACCGACGATCACCTGCGGATCACGCGCGCCGGCACGCTCGAATACACGCGCGAGCCGGCCGCCACGCCGTATCGGCCGTCGGTCGACGTGTTCTTCAACAGCCTGACCGAGCACTGGCCCGGCCGCGTGATCGGCGTGCTGCTCACCGGGATGGGGCGCGACGGCGCGATCGGCCTGAAGGCGCTGCGGATGAAGGGCTACCATACGATCGCGCAGGACGAGGCGACGAGCGCCGTGTACGGCATGCCGAAGGCGGCCGCGGCGCTCGGCGCGGCGCGCGCGATCCTGCCGCTCGGCCGCATCGCGGGCGAGCTGGCGGCGCTCGCGCGAATCTGATCCCGACGATGAACACGCGCAACACCCATGCCTGCCCTTGCAACAACCCGCATCGATCATGACTAGCGACCTGACTCGCCCGCCGGGCGGCCCGCATACGCCGCCCGTCGACGTGCCGGCGATGGTGCTGCTGGTCGACGACCAGACGATCGTCGCGGAAGCCGTGCGACGCGCGCTCGTCGACGAGGAAGGCATCGACTTCCACTACTGCCCGCGCTCGGACGACGCGATGGCCACCGCGATCGAGACGCGGCCGACCGTGATCCTGCAGGACCTCGTGATGCCCGGCACCGACGGGCTGAGCCTCGTGAAGACGTACCGCGCGAATCCGGCGACGCGCGACGTGCCGATCATCGTGCTGTCGACGCAGGAAGAGCCGGTGATCAAGAGCGCCGCGTTCGCGGCCGGGGCGAACGACTACCTCGTGAAGCTGCCCGATCGCATCGAACTCGTCGCGCGCATCCGCTACCACTCGCGCTCGTACATGAACCTGCTGCAGCGCGACGAAGCCTATCGCGCGCTGCGGCAATCGCAGCAGCAGCTGCTCGAGGCAAATCTCGAACTGCGGCGCCTCACGCACTCGGACGGGCTGACCGGGCTGTCCAACCGCCGCTATCTCGACGAATACCTGGCCGCCGAATGGCGGCGCGGCACGCGCGAGCGCAGCGAGCTGTCGCTGCTGATGATCGACGTCGACAATTTCAAGCTGTACAACGACACGTACGGGCACGTGTCGGGCGACAGCGTGCTCAAGCAGATCGCGTCGACCATCGAGCGCTGTCTCGGGCAGTCGGGCGATCTCGCCGCGCGCTTCGGCGGCGAGGAATTCGCGGTCGTGATGCCGGCCACGTCGCCGGGCGCCGCGCGGCTGCTCGGCGAGAAGATCCGTCTCGCGGTCGAGGCGCTGCGGCTGCGGCACGCGCATTCGTCGACGGGCAACACCGTGACGATCAGCATCGGCGGCGCGAGCATCGTGCCGGCGCCCGGCCTGCCGACGACCGTGCTGATCGAGGCCGCCGACCGCGCGCTGTACCGTGCGAAGCACGAAGGCAAGAACCGCGTCGAGATCGATGCGTCGGCACCGCCGCCAGGCGCCGGCGGTTTCGGCGCGCCGCGCGACGACTGAGCCCGCACTCCGCGCTCCGCGCTCACGCGGCGCCGAGCCGGCGCGCGTAGTCGTTCGCGTCGAGCGGCCGGCTGAACAGGTAGCCCTGCTGCATGTCGCAGCCGATCTGCTGCAGGAACCTCGATTGCGCCTGCGTCTCGACGCCTTCGGCCGTGACCTTCATCCCGAGCGAATGCGCCATCGCGACGACGGCCTGCGTGATCGCGACCGAGTCGTGATGATCGGGCACGCCCGACACGAACGAACGATCGACCTTCAGGTTGTGCAGCGGAAAGCGCTTCAGGTACGCGAGCGACGAATAACCTGTGCCGAAATCGTCGACCGAGATCCGCACCTTCATGTCCGTGAGCGCCTCGAGCATCGGCAGCACGGTGTCCGTGTCGTTCATCAGCAGTCCTTCCGTGATCTCGAGCTCGAGCGCGGACGGATCGAGCCGCGTTTGCGCGAGACAGCGGCCGACCGATTCGACAAGCCCTTCGTGGAACTGCCGCGGCGACAGGTTCACGGCCAGCATCAGGTCCGGCGCGATCGTACGGCGCCATTCGGCCATCTGCCGGCACGCGGTTTCGAGCACCCACTGGCCGATCGCGACGATCAGCCCCGTATCTTCGGCGACCGGGATGAATTCCGCCGGCGACATCGGCCCGAGTTCGGGGCTCGTCCAGCGCAGCAGCGCCTCGGCGCCGACCGTGCGGCCGCTGCGCGCATCGACGACGGGCTGATACGCGAGGCGCAGCATGTCCGACGCGAGCGCGCGCCGCAGCGACTGCTCGATCGCGAAGCGGCGCTGCAGCCGCAGGTTGAGCTGCGCGGTGAAGAACGTGAAGTGGTTGCGGCCGTGCTGCTTCGCGTCGTACATCGCCGAATCGGCATTGCGCATCAGCGTGACGGCGTCGTCGCCGTCGCGCGGCGCGACGCTGATCCCGATCGACACGCCGAGCCAATACTCGTTGTTCGCGATCGCGAACGGCTTCGCGATCGCGTCGATCACCTCGCGCGCGAGCACCGCGAGACGGTCGGGATCGTCGCAGTCCTCGACGAGGATCACGAACTCGTCGCCGCCGACGCGCGTGAGCGCGTGCCGGCCGCCCGCGCAGGCCTCGAGCCGCGCCGCGACGCTGCGCAGCAGCGCGTCGCCCGCGTCGTGACCGGCCGTGTCGTTGACCTTCTTGAAGCCGACGAGATCGATGAACAGGATCGCGACGCGCGCGGGCCCGGCCGCCGCATCGCGCTCGCCGAACAGTTCGCGCATGCGGTCGCCGAGCCAGCGGCGGTTGTAGAGGCCCGTCAGCGCATCGCGCGTCGCCATGTAGCGCAACTGCTGCTGCGCTTCGCGCACCGGGCCGATGTCGTTGAACGACACGAGCACCGAGTCGGCCTGCGTCTCGCCCGGCTTCACGATCGGCACCGCGTTGCCGCGCACCCAGATGACGTCGCCGTCCGCGAGGCCGAAGCCGACCGTGTAGCCGAGCAGCGGCGTGGCCGTCACGAGCGCGAGCCGGCTCGGCCAGTCGTCCGGCGCGATCAACGTGCCGTCCTCGCGCAGCTTGCGCAGGATCACCGTCGACAACCGGCGGCCGACGAGGTCGCCCTTCACGCGCATCATCCGGTTCGCGCTTGGATTGCTCGCAATCACGACGCCGTCGCGCGACACGACGAGGATTCCTTCGTTCAGGCTGTTGACGACGAGCCGGTGATGTTCCTCGCTGCGCGCGAGCTGCCGCACCATCCGGTCCTGGTGAACCGCGAGGCCGACGCTGTTGCCGATATCGCGCAACAGTGCGGTTTCCTCGTCGCTCGGCCGGCGCGGCGTGCGGTGATAGACGGCGAACGCGCCGAGCACGACGCCTGCCTCGTCGAGGAACGGCACCGACCAGCACGCGCGCAGGCCCAGCGGCAACGCGACGGAACGGTAGTCGGCCCACAGCGGATCGGTTTCGATGTCCTCGACGGCGACCATCCGGCGCTCGTACATCGCCGTGCCGCATGAGCCCGCCGCCGGCCCGATCGACGCGCCGTCGATCGCGGCGCTGTACTGCGCGGGCAACGACGGCGCCGCGCCGACACGCACGTGCACGCCGTCCGTATCGAGCAGCAGGATCGTGCACGATGCACCGTCGCCGAGCAAAGTCTCGGCGCGCCGGCAGACTTCGATCAACAATTCCGGCAGCGGTGTGTTGCGCGTGATCAGCCTCAGCACGCTTTGCTCGGACGCGAGCACTTCCGCCGCGAGGCCGAGGCTGTAACGAGAACTTTGCGGTTCGGTATTCAAGTCGAATCCTGCCGTCTGTCCGACCGGGGCAGATGCGCCCGATTCGTTATCGATCCTTCGTGCCGTTTTTCGCTCCGGGTTTACGCCGAGCCCGGTGCGCCCCGTTTGCGCGTCGAGCCAGCGCGCGCCGAAATGTATTTAACACCAATCCGTGACACCCCGCGCGTCCGAGCGCATCAGGGCTTACGCGCGGTTGCCGCGCCGCCCGTCAATCCTTCCGGATGCGTTCGGCCAGGAAGTCGATCAGCAGGCGTACGCGCGGCCGCCGGTGTTTTCCGGCCGGCGGCCGCGCCCTTGCCCCCGTTCCGGCAACCCCCGGAAGCCATCGCGGCCCGGCCAAGCCGCGTTTTCGTATCCGTGATTCAATGTCGATCGAACCGGCGTCGCGCATTCCGGCGGCACGGCGATGTGTGTCCTCATCGAACGACCTTCACTGGATCACCATGACGAACCCTGCCGAAATCAAGGCGCTCGTTTTCGATGTCTTCGGAACGATCGTCGACTGGAGAAGCGGCGTCGCACGCGGCGCTGCCGCCTTTCTGGAACGCCACGCGCCGGCGCTCGACCCGTTCGCGTTCGCCGATGCGTGGCGCGCCGAATATTCGCCGTCGATGGAAGAAGTCCGCAGCGGGCGCCGCCGCTACGTGCGGCTCGACGTGCTGCATCGCGAGAACCTCGTGCGCACGCTCGACCGCTACGGGATCGTCGACGTACCCGACGCGGACATCGACGCGCTCAACCTCGCGTGGCACAGCCTCGACCCGTGGCCCGACGCCGTCGCCGCGCTGCACCGGCTGAAGCGGCGCTTCATCATCGCGCCGCTGTCGAACGGCAACATCCGGCTGATGGTCGACGTCGCGAAACGCGCGGGGCTGCCGTGGGACGCGATCCTCGGCGCGGAAGTCGTCCGCGCGTACAAGCCGTCGCCGCAGGTGTACAGCGATACGGTCGAGATTCTCGGCGTCGCGCCGGCCGAGCTGTGCCTGGTCGCGGCGCACAACGGCGATCTCGCCGCCGCGCGCCGGCTCGGGCTGTCGACCGCGTTCGTGCTGCGCCCGACCGAACACGGGCCCGGCCAGACGACCGACCTGGAAGCCGACGATGCGTGGGACTTCGACGTCAGGGACCTGAACGAACTCGCGGATCGGCTCGGTTGCCCGGGTTGAATGCCGGCTGCGCGGTTCGCCCCTTCGCCGCGAGCGCCGCGCGAATCGCCGCCGCTTCCGTCACCGGCTAATCCGGCTCGCCGACGAACCTGAGCCGCCCCGACTCCCCCATCAGCAATTCCCGGTTCGCCTCCGCCGCCGCCCGCAGGTAATCCCACAGCGCGGTCACGCGCCGCAGCTTGCGCAAGTCCTCGCGGCAGGTCAGCCAGAAGCACCGCGTGACGACCACGTCGTCCGGCAGCACCGGCACCAGCGCCGGCTGCGTGGCCGCCATGAAGCACGGCAGGATCGCGAGCCCGCCGCCCTGCTGCGCCGCGAAATATTGCGCGATCACGCTCGTCGTGCGCAGCCCGGCCGTCGCGCCCGGCACCGCGCGGTCCAGGTACAGCAGCTCGCTGCTGAACGCGAGATCGTCGACATAGCTGATGAACGCATGCCGCGCGAGATCGTCGGTGCACGCGATCGGCGCATGGTTCGCGAGATAGTCGCGCGTCGCGTAGAGCCGCAACTGGTAGTCGCACAGCTTCGTGAACACGTAAGGCCCGCGCTCGGGCCGCTCGAGCGTGATCGCCAGGTCGGCCTCGCGCTTCGGCAGGTTGACGAAATGCGGGACCGGCAGCAGATCGACCGTCACGTGCGGATGCGCGGCGCGAAACTGCGCGAGCTGCGGCGCCAGGAAAAAACAGCCGAACCCCTCGGTCGACCCGATCCGCACGTGGCCCGACAGCGCCTCGCCGGTATTCGCGACCTGGTCGCACGCGGACTGCACGGTCGTCTCCATCGCGTCCGCATACGCGACGAGCCGCTGCCCTTCGGCCGTCAGCGTGAAGCCGCCGGAGCGCGACTTGTCGAACAGCAGCGTGCCCATCGCGGCCTCGAGCGCGCGGACGCGTCGCGCGACGGTCGTGTAGTCGACCCCGAGCCGCTTCGCGGCGCCGCTCGCGCGCTGCGTGCGCGCGACTTCGAGGAAGAAGCGCAGGTCGTCCCAGTTCAGGTTGCCGGAAACCGGCTCGGTGGCATGTCGCATCGGCGTGGAAAAAAGGGCTGGAGTCTCCGGGCCGGCCGTCGATATGCAGAAATGCATATCCAACCGGTTTCTTTATCGGTACATCATGAATCTGCGCATAACTATACTCGACCGTGACCTGCGGACCATGAGCCGCGGCAACCACCACGGAGACACCATGCAGACCCGATCCACCCTCGATGAGCATGCGACAGTCGCGACGCCGGCTCCCGCCCGCACCGCGAAGCACTACCTGCTGGCCGGCTGGGCCAGCATGGCCGGCACGACGATCGAGTGGTACGACTTCTTCCTCTACGGCACGGCCGCCGCGCTCGTGTTCAACCGCATCTTCTTCCCGTCGCTGGACCCCGTCGTCGGTACGCTCGCCGCGTTCGGCACGTTCGCGGTCGGCTTCATCGGTCGGCCGATGGGCGGCATCGTGTTCGGCCACTTCGGCGACCGGATCGGCCGCAAGTCGATGCTGATGATCACGCTGCTGCTGATGGGCGTGCCGAGCATGATCATCGGGCTGATCCCGTCGTACGACAGCATCGGCTACTGGGCGGCCGCGCTGCTGATCGCGATGCGCTTCCTGCAGGGGATGGCCGTCGGCGGCGAATGGGGCGGCGCGGTGCTGATGGCCGTCGAACACGCGCCGAAGGGCCGCAAGGGGCTGTTCGGCAGCCTGCCGCAGACGGGCGTCGGGCTCGGCCTGATCCTGTCGTCGCTCGCGATGGCCGCGGTGGCCGCGCTGCCGGAAGCCGACATGCTGTCGTGGGGCTGGCGCGTGCCGTTCCTCGCGAGCATCGCGCTCGTCGGCCTCGGCTGGTTCATCCGCGCGAAGGTGCCCGAGTCGCCCGACTTCGAGAAGATGCAGCGCCAGGGCAAGGCCGAGAAGTCGCCGGTGACGGCCGCGCTGCGCCGCCATCCGCGCGAGGTGCTGACGATCGTCGGCGCGCGCGCCGCCGAGAACACGTGGTTCTACATGGTCGTCACGTTCGCGCTCGCATACGCGACGCAGCAGCTTCACCTGCCGAAGGCCGAGATGCTGCACGCGATCACGGCCGGCGCCGTGCTGTCGCTCGTCACGATGCCGCTGTGCGGCCACCTGAGCGACCGCATCGGCCAGCGCCGGATGTTCGCGATCGGCCTCGTGCTGATGTGCGCGTTCGCCGCGCCGTTCTTCATGATGCTCGGCACGCAGCAGACGTCGTACGCATGGTGGGCGATCGTGCTCGGCCTCGGCGTCGTGTTCCCGATCCTCTATGCGCCGGAATCGCTGCTGTTCGCGCAGCAGTTCCCGGCGGAAATCCGCTACAGCGGCATCTCGCTGTCGGTGCAGCTCGCCGGCGTGATCGGCGGCGGCTTCGCGCCGATGATCGCGACGTCGCTGCTGAAGGCCGGCGGCGGCCAGCCGCATTACGTGATCGCGTACCTCGTCGGCTTCGGCGTGTTCGCGCTCGCGTGTACCGCACTGATGCGGCCGCCGCGCACCTGAGCACGCCAGCGCATCCGATCGAATCCAGTTCGTCCTGCTGTCCGCCGCGCCTGCACGTGCGGCGGATACAGGCCCCCTTTCTCATCGCAACACCGCTTCCTTCCCGGAGAGTTCCATGAACGCCGCAGTTCCCCAGACCACCCTCGCCCTGCCCACCGCCAAGCTGCTGATCGACGGCGCGTTCGTCGAATCGCAAAGCGCCGAATGGGGCGACATCGTCAACCCCGCGACGCAGGAAACGATCGGCCGCGTGCCGTATGCGACGCTCGACGAGATCGACGCCGCGATCGCGTCCGCGCAGCGCGCATTCCAGACGTGGAAGACGACGCCGATCGGCGCCCGGCTGCGCATCATGCTGAAGTTCCAGGATCTCGTGCGCCGCAATCTCGAACGGATCGCGCACACGCTGACGGCCGAGCAAGGCAAGACGCTGCCCGACGCGCAGGGCGACATCTTCCGCGGCCTCGAAGTGGTCGAGCACGCGTGCTCGATCGGCACGCTGCAGCAAGGCGAATTCGCGGAGAACGTCGCGGGTGGCGTCGATACCTACACGCTGCGCCAGCCGATCGGCGTGTGCGCGGGCATCACGCCGTTCAACTTTCCCGGGATGATTCCGCTGTGGATGTTCCCGATGGCGATCGTCTGCGGCAACACGTTCGTGCTGAAACCGTCGGAGCAGGACCCGCTGTCGACGATGCAGCTCGTCGAACTCGCGATCGAGGCCGGCGTGCCCAAAGGTGTACTGAACGTCGTGCACGGCGGCAAGACGGTGGTCGACCGCCTGTGCACGCACCCGGACATCAAGGCGATCTCGTTCGTCGGCTCGACCCGCGTCGGCACGCACGTGTACAACCTCGGCAGCCAGCACGGCAAGCGCGTGCAGTCGATGATGGGCGCGAAGAACCACGCGGTGGTGCTGCCCGACGCGCACCGCGAGCAGACGATCAACGCGCTCGTCGGCGCGGGCTTCGGCGCGGCCGGCCAGCGCTGCATGGCGACGTCGGTCGTCGTGCTCGTCGGCCAGGCGCGCGACTGGCTGCCCGAACTCGTCGAGAAGGCGAAGCTTCTGAAGGTGAATGCGGGCGCGGAAGCCGGCACCGACGTCGGCCCGGTCGTGTCGAAGGCCGCGAAGGAACGCATCCTGTCGCTGATCGACGAAGGCGTGAAGGCCGGCGCGAAGCTCGAACTCGACGGCCGCAACGTGAAGGTGCCCGGCTACGAGCGCGGCAACTTCGTCGGCCCGACGATCTTCTCGGGCGTGACGACCGACATGTCGATCTATACGGAAGAAATCTTCGGGCCGGTGGTGGTCGTGCTCGAAGCGGACACGCTCGACGAAGCGATCGCGCTCGTCAACCGCAACCCGATGGGCAACGGCGTCGGGCTGTTCACGCAGAGCGGCGCGGCCGCGCGCAAGTTCCAGAGCGAGATCGACATCGGCCAGGTCGGCATCAACATCCCGATTCCGGTGCCGGTGCCCTACTTCAGCTTCACGGGCTCGCGCGGCTCGAAGCTCGGCGATCTCGGCCCGTACGGCAAGCAGGTCGTGCAGTTCTACACGCAGACGAAGACGGTCACCGCGCGCTGGTTCGACGACGATGCGACGGCCGGCGGCGTGAACACGACGATCGCGTTGCGCTGATTGAGGGACTCGCACATGGAAATCGCATTCATCGGGCTCGGCAACATGGGCGGCCCCATGGCCGCCAACCTGCTCAAGGCCGGCCACGCGCTGACGGTGTTCGACCTCGACGCGAACGCGGTCGACGCCGCGGTGCGCGCGGGCGCAACGGCGGCCGGCTCGCCGCGCGACGCGGCCGCGCGCGGGGCGGTCGTGATCACGATGCTGCCGGCCGCGCAGCACGTGCGCGCCGTCTACCTCGGCGACGACGGCGTGCTGGCCGGCGCGCGCGCGGGCACGACGCTGGTCGACTGCAGCACGATCGACCCCGCCACCGTGCGCGCGGTGGCGGAAGCCGCCGCGCAGCGCGACTTCCCGCTCGCCGACGCGCCCGTGTCGGGCGGCACCGGCGGCGCGCAGGCCGGCACGCTGACCTTCATGGTCGGCGCGGACGCCGCACTGTTCGAGCGCATCCGCCCCGTGCTGCTCGACATGGGCAGGAACGTCGTGCATTGCGGCGGCACGGGCACCGGGCAGATCGCAAAGATCTGCAACAACCTGCTGCTCGGGATCTCGATGATGGGCGTGTCGGAAGCGATGGCGCTCGGTGCCGCGCTCGGCATCGAGCCGGCCGTGCTGGCCGGCATCATCAACACGTCGACAGGCCGCTGCTGGAGCTCGGACGCGTACAACCCGTATCCGGGCGTGAACGACGCGGCGCCGGCCGCGCGCGGTTATGCGGGCGGTTTCGCGGCGAACCTGATGCTGAAGGATCTCGGGCTCGCGACCGAAGCCGCACGAAGCGCGCACCAGCCGGTATGGATGGGCGCGCTCGCGCAGCAGCTTTATCAGTCGATGAGCCAGCAGGGGCTCGGCGCGCTCGACTTCTCCGCGTGCGTGAAGCTGTACGAGGCGCAGCCGGCGTAGCCTGCGCAGGTTACGCCGGACGTGCGCCGACCCGCGATGCGCTTGCGCGTATCGCGGGTCGGATTGCATGCGGGGAAGGAAAACGCAGGTGCCGCTTCAGGCGGCGGTCGCGCGGCCATGCCGCGTGTCGTTCAACCCCGCGGGTTCGATGCCGTCTCGAAGGTCGGATGGCACTCGAACGCGAGTTCGGAGCGTGCATCGACGCGGCGGCCACCGGTCAGCGATTCCTGCTTCATGCTCGCGCGCATCCCGCGCTGCGTGCAGTAGTTGGTGGCTTCGTTGACGGCCTTCTCATGGGCGTCGGCCCACGTCGTCGACACGCCGACCGTGCGCGTCGTCACGGTGAATACGTTCGGGTTCGACGTCGCGGTCACGTCGGAAGCGGTTGAACACGCGGCAAGCAAGCATGCGGCAGCCGCGACGGTCAACCATCGCAGGGTTCGAAAAGAAACTGACATGGACATGAGGGCAGGCACACGTCGGCCCGACGTGCATTGAACGACATAGGCGACAGTATGCCTGTCCGATCGCCGGAGATCATGCCCTTTTCAGTGAACACATTGTTTCGAATGGTTAAACGATCGCAAGTGCAGGCAAGATTTACAGCCCGGCACCGCGCCCGTTTTCATCCCGTGAGTAGTTTTGCCCTGCCGGTGCGTCGTTTCGGGCGCTCACGCCCGTGCACCGGTCCGTGCGCGCTTCCTGCCTCGATTCGTCGTCCGCCGCGCAGGCACATCGCTTGCGCCATCCACGCGCCCGCCTCCCCGGCGGACAGCATCCTTCACCCAACCTGCGCTGCGCACCGCGCGAACCAGCGCGGCGTTCCCGCATCGCCAGCAGGTTCCCTGAACGAGAGGACGACATGAAATCAATACGAACACTGGTGGCCCTGTGCTCCGTCATTTCCGTGCTCGCGGCGTGCGGCGGCGACGGCAACGACGTCGGCACCGAACTCGGCATCTCGAAGCCGCAGGCGCGCTTCATCAACGCGGTACCGGCCGGGCCGAACCTCGACTACTACCTGAACGCGAAGATCGACCAGTCGGGCGTCGCGTACAAGGGCGTGACGCGCTATCACGACATCGACTCGGGCACGCAGAACGCGAGCTACGACATCTCTGGCACGACGACGACCATCGCCGCGCAATCGTTCAGCGCGGCGAACGGCCATCACTACACGACGATCGCGCTGCCGAGCAAATCGTCGGCGATTTCCGTCATCGACGATCCGTACAACAAGGGCCTGCTGTCGGACAAAGCGCGCGTGCGCAGCTTCAATGCGTCGCCGAACGCGCAGAACGTCGACGTATATGTCGTTCCGCCCGGCACCGACATCTCGACGCAAAGCCCGACGCTGGCGGGCGCGGCCTACCAGAACGCGGTACCGGCATCGACGCAGGATTCGATCTACCTCAATGGCGGCAGTTATCAGGTGATCGTCACGACGGCCGGCAGCAAAGCACCGATCCTCAAGACCGCGCCGGTCACCATCAACAACAACGCCGACTGGCTGCTCTTGACGATTCCGTCGGGCGGAATCGGCGACGTGACGCCGAACGACATCCACGTGCTCGTTGCACAAGGCAACGACGCCGATACGTCGGCACTGGAGCTGGGCCCGCAGTAAGGGCTCCAAACGGTCGCGGCGGCCGGTGCGGTTGCGCCGGCCGCCGGATGATCTCCAGCCTCGGCGTCAGTCGCCCCGCTCGAAACGGATCACATGCTCGGCGCGCGTGCCGGTGCCGTGCTCGACAGCGATATCGACATCGCCGACATGGCGCACGCGCCAGCCCGGCCGCGTCGCGATCTGCGGCAGGTTGCCGGACGGGCGGCTCTCGATCCCGCCGAGCCCTTCGTCGGGCGTATCGACCGCGTCGGCGAGCGACGCATTCGAATAGATCACGTTGTCGTGCCACTCCGATGCGCCCGCGGCCGCTTCCATGCCCTTGCCGTCGACGTCGACCGTGTTGTCGGTCGTCGCCATGTTCGCGTTGTCGAGCGTGACGATCCGGCCGGCCGCGCGCCGCACGGGGTCTCCGCTGTCGACCGCGTGCGCGCCGACGTCGATCGGCGGCAGGCCGGTCGGCATTTTCCCCGCGACCGCCTCCGGCGTCAGCGGGCGCCGCGCCACCTCGGCGGCCTGGGTCGCCGCGTCGGGCATGTCGCCGGCCGCCGGCGTCTTTACCGGGCTCTTCTCGATCTGTTCCCGCTGCTTTTGCGGGTCAGGGTTCGATTCCACATTCTGCATCGCACCTCCTGTCCGGCCGGCGTGCGGCGGCTCGAGCCGGCGCCGCCGGTCCTGGAATCGCTACAACGGTCCTTGCAAATCTTTCATGCGTACGGCCGCACACACGCGCGCCACCCGGCGCACGTGCGAAGCACGCACGGCACTCGATCCGCGAACGGCGCACTTGCGCGCGGCTTGCGCGCCGTCCTCCCAGTCGTTCAGCCGCCCGTCAGCCGCCGCTCGCGCCGCCCGGCGCGGAAGCCGCGCCCGGCATGCTCGCGGCGCTTCCGGCCGCTCCGCTGCCTGGCATGCCGGACGGTGCGGTGGACGGCGCGGCCGACATGCCGCTCGTTGCGCCCGACTCGGAACTCGCCCCGCCGCTGTCGCTCTTCTTCTGGCAACCCGCGCCTGCCGCAAGGCCCGCGATCAGGATGCCGGCGAAGACGGCTCGCGATACATGACGAAATGAATATCGCTGCATGACACCTCCGCTGATGTCGATGTGGATGGAGCCCGCTGACGAGCAATTCGCATGCCGCGCCCGGCCACCACTGCCGACGCCATTCCATTCATTTTTCAAATGACGCCCAGCCGAATATTTAATTTCCCATCATCGCGCCGGCCACCCATACTCGCGAACAAATCCGGGACATAAGGTCCACGGCGGCCGGCCGGCGCAGCGTGTACACGCTGCCGGTTTCGCGCCCCGCACATGGAAGGAGACAACGGCGTGCGACTGGAAGCCACTCACCGCCCGGGCCTCGTGCCCGGCGCGGACGACGCATCGCATCGACACGGCGACGCGCGACCCCGCGCCGAGCCCGAAGCGGATCGTCGGCTGGCCGGGAACCTTCGCAAAATGACGAGCTGCCGGCCGGCTGCCGCGTCGCGCTCGCGCTCGCGCTCGCGCTCGCGCTTGGGCTCGGGCTCTGCGTCGCCGGGAGGCGTATCGGCATGCGGGACCCGCTAGCCCCGAACGCCCCGCCCCGCGACGCGTCCGCCGCCACGGACGTGCTCGACGTACTGGATGCACGGCTGATGCGCATCCTGCTCGTGCTGCTGACCGAGCGCACCGTGTCGCGTGCGGCCGTGCGCCTGAACATGTCGCAGCCGGCGACGAGCGCCGCGCTCAAGCGCCTGCGCACGCTGCTCGGCGATCCGCTGCTCGTGCGCAGCCGCTACGGGATGGTGCCGACCGAGTTCGGCGCGCGGCTGATCGAACCGCTGCGCAACGCGCTGCGCGTGATCGACTTCATCCGCATCCAGCAGCCGACGTTCGACGCGCGCACGTCGGTGCGCACCTACCGGATCGGCTGCCCCGACTATCTGAACGTGCTGTTCGTGCCGAAGCTCGTCGCGCTGTTCCGCGAGCGCGCGCCGAACGCACAGCTCGTGTTCCATCCGCTCGGCGACGGCTTCGACGACGAGCGCGCACTCGCCGACGGCGAACTCGACGTCGTGATCGACAATCGCCCGGCCCGCTCGTCGCGGTTCCGGCAGGACGACCTGTTCGACGACCGCGTCGTATGCCTGATGCGCGCGACGCACCCGCTCGCGCGGCGCGGCGCGACGACAACCGCCGATTTCGCGGCAGCGCCGCAGCTGTGCCCGACGCCGTCGTGGCTCGAAGCGTCCGGCGCGATCGATCGGCAGCTCCAACGCGTGGGCCTGCAGCGGCGAATCGTCGTCACGCTGCCGCACTTCGAACTCGCCGCGCATGCGCTCGTGCGCTCCGACATGATCCTGACCACCACGTACCGGCTCGCACGGCACTACGCGAAGCTGCTGCCGCTCGCCGCCGTCGCGCTGCCGGTCGAACCGCCCGATATCGTGTACCGGATGACGTGGAACGAATCGGGATCGTGCGTCGAAGGCGTGCGCTGGCTGCGCGCGCTGATCGCCGAAGCGACGCGCGGCTGGCTCGACACCGAGGCCGCGCTGCCGGCGGTTGCAGCGGTTGCGGCCATCCAGGCGGCCGACGCGCCCGCCGCCCCTGCGTCCGATACGTCGCGCTCGCCCGTGCGGCGTCGCGCCACGCACTGCGGCGGCACACGCGGGGCGCCCATCGCACGCGCGACGCGTTCGCATCGCTCGACAACGAAGCCGCACTGAATGCAGCGCGGCGGCGCCCGCTGTAAGCCCCGTCCTATTTACTCGCGGCGAACGCGCTATGCACAATGACGGCATTCGAAATGCGTCATCCGGAATTCGAGGGCATGCCGATGAAAACCTACCTGATTGCCGTGGCCGCACCGGTCGTACTGCTGGCCTACTCTCCCGCGTTCGCCGACACGCAGGATTGCGCGACGCGCATCCGCGCGCTGCAGACGCAGATCGACCATGCGAAGCGGTTCGGCAATACGCAACAACTGATGCGCCAGCAGATCGCACTCGCGCAGGTCGAGGAAAACTGCACGGACGCCGGCCAGCTTTCGCGTGCCGAACGCAACGTGCAGGACAAGCAGCGCGACGTCGAACAGGCTCGTGGCGACGTGCGGGACGCGCAGGCGCGCGTGCGCGAAGCCGAGGCGCACGGCGACGCGCGCAAGGTCGAGAAGGCCCGGCGCAAGCTCGCGGACAAGCAGGACAAGCTGCGCGAAGCGACGCGCGACCTGCACGATGCCGAAGCCGATCGCAATGCGTTGAAGGGTTGACGGAACGCGCGAGCCTGACGGATCGATCGGCGCGCCCCCCTGCGCGGCGACCGCGAAGCATGCCCAAAACGCTCCGCTACGCATCGCGCATCGGTTGCGCAAGCAACTTGTATACAGCGACTGACGTAACGAGCGCGAGCACGCCGCTCACCGTGAGCGCATCGGCAAACCCGCTCGCGAACGCGACGGGCGCCGCCTGTGCGAGCGCGCCGGCCGCCGACGGCGGCACGCGATCGAGCGCCTGCGCCAGATCGCCTGCCAGCAGGCTCGACATGAACGGCGCATCGGCGAACGCGCGCAGGCCGGGCGCGGCGGACAGCAGCCGGTCGAGCCGCGCGTGCGTGCTCGCCGCCAGCACCGCGCCGAGCACGCCGACGGCCGTCACGATCGCGGAGAAGCGCGTCGTCGTGCTGATGCCCGACGCCATGCCCGTGCGGTGCGGCGGCACGCACGCCATGATCGCCTTCTGCGTATCGCCGTTCATGATCCCGGCGCCGCATCCCGTCACGAACATGCCGATCGCGACGAGCCGGTAGTCGCCGCTGGCGGTCAGCGCCGCGGTCGCGAGGTTGCCCGCGCCGATCAGCGCGAGCCCGCCCGCCAGCACGCCGCCGGACGATGTGCGCGCGGCAAGCGCCGCGCCGAGCGACGGCCCGGCGATCATCGCGAACGCGAACGGCAGCATCCCGAGGCCCGCGTCGATCGCCGACATCCCGAACGCGTTTTGCAGGTAGAGCGGCAGGAACGTCATCATCACCTGTGCGCACGCCGCATAGCCGAACATCGCGAGCACGGCGCCGACGAAGCGCGGCTGGCGGAACAGCGCGAGATCGATCATCGGCCGCGCCTGCCAGCGCTCGGCGCCGATGAACGCGGCAAACAGCGCGGCGGCGAGCGCGAGCCGGCCGAGCGTCGCGGCCGACAGCCAGCCGTGCGACGGCGCGCCGATCAGCGCCGCGATCGCGCACGCGAGCGCCGCGCCGAACAGCAGGCTGCCGGCGGCGTCCACGCGTTTCGCGTGCGGATCGCGCGATTCGTCGATCGCGGCGCGCGCGCCGATCGCCAGCAGCGCACACACCGGCAGGTTCAGCAGGAACACCCAGCGCCAGCCGATCCATTGCGTGATCGCGCCGCCGACGAGCGGCGCGATCGCCGTCGCGATCCCCATGCACATCCCCCAGATCGCCCACGCGCGAGCCCGTTCGCGGCCATCCGGAAAGCGGTTCGCGATCACCGCGAGCGCGGCCGTCAGCAGCAGCGCGGCGCCGCCGCCCTTAAGCGCGCGCGCGGCGATCAGCCAGCCGGCCGACGGCGCGACGCCGCAGCCTAGTGACGCGAGAGAAAAAAGCGCGAGCCCCGCGCCCAGCATCCGCTTGCGCCCGAAGCGGTCGGCGAGGCCGCCGGCCGGCAGCAGGCAAGCGGCGAACGCGGTCATGTACGCGCTGACGACCCATTCGATATCGGCGAAGCTCGCGTGAAAACCGCGCGCGATGCTCGGCAGCGACACGGCGACGACGTTCGTATCGAGCACGATCAGCGAACAGGTCGCCGACGCAACGGCAAGCGTCGCGGCGGCCGGCATGCGGGCGCCCGCGTGCGGGGCGGCGGTCGCGCGCGACGCCGGTGATGACTGGGACATCGGCAACTCCTGAGCAGGATGAACGAACCGTATGCTAGGCTTGCCCGGTATTGCCTGTCATTGACACTCCGATGCTGTTTTATTGACGAAAATTGCAATCATGGACCGGCTCGAATTCCGTCACGTGCGCGCATTCCTGAGCGTCGCGCAGCACCTGCATTTCGCCCGCGCGGCCGAAGCACTGGACATGGCGCCGCCCGCGCTCACGCGGCAGATCCAGGAAGCCGAACGCGTGCTCGGCGTGCGGCTCTTTCACAGGTCGCGCCGCGCGGTCACGCTGAGCGCGGCCGGCGAAGCCTATCTCGCCGAGGCAAGCGCCGCATTCGAGCACCTGCAGCGCGGCCGCGAACTCGCCGCGCTGGCCGAGCGCGGCGAACTCGGCCGGATCGAGATCGGCTACGTATCGTCCGCCGTCTATTCGGGCACGCTGCAGCGCACGGTCGGTGCGTTCCGCGCCGCACACCCGCGCATCGAGCTGAACCTGCGCGAAGTGTCGATGGACGATGTCGCGAACCAGCTCGACGCGGGCCGGCTCGACCTCGCGTACGTGCGCCCGCCGCTGCCGCTGCCCGGCGGCCTGCGGATCGTCACGCTGCAGCGCGACGTGTTCGTCGCGGCCGTGCCGGCCGATTCGCGCTACGCATCGATGGCGGCCGTGCGCGCAGCCGACCTCGCCGACGCGCGCTTCGCGGTACCGGAACAGGAGCTCGGCACGCTCGAAGTCGCACGCCGCGGCCGCTTCGCGCCGGTGATCGCCGCGCGGCCGGGCGGCTTGCTCGCAGTGCTCGCGTGCGTGTCCGTGAACGGCTGGGTCGCCGTGATTCCCGATGCGCTGGCCGGTTGCGTGTCGCTGCCGGGCGTCGTGTACCGGCCGATCGCCGGCAAACCGATCATGTCGGAGCTCGCGCTCGCACATCGGCGGTTCGAAAAGGCGCCGGCGGTGCGGGCGTTCCTGCGCACGGTTTCGCCAGCCGCATAAGCCGCCCGCGCGCGTCGGGCGTCGCGATCGGCCACCCCGGCCGCCGCCGCGCGAATATGCATTTCACGATTCGATGTTTGTCGGCCGGAAACCGATTCCGTAACCTGCCCGGCAGCCGCGCCGCTCGCGCGCGGATCACCGAGGACATGCCGCCGATGAACCCCTCTTCCGCCACGGCACGCCGCCGCGTGCTGCAGCGTCTTGCCGCCTTCGCCGCCGCGCCGCTCGCCGGCGGCATCGCACTGCCCGCCCGCGCGGCCGGCGCCGACCTGTCGGGCGTCACGCTCGTGCTCGGCGACCAGGCCGGCGGCCTGCGCGCGCTGGCCGAAGCCGCGCACGTGCTCGACGGCACGCCGTACCGGTTCCGCTGGGCCAATTTCCAGGGCGCCGCGCCGCTGTTCGAGGCACAGCGCGCGGGCGCGATCGATCTCGCGCCGGCCGGCGACCTGCCCGTGCTGACTGCCGCGCTCGGCGATCCTTCGCTGCGGATCGTCGCGACGCGCGTCGGCTCGCCGGCGTCGCTCGGCATCGTCGTGCAGCCCGACTCGCCGGTCCGCACCGTCGCCGACCTGAAAGGGCAAACCGTCGTCGTGTCGTCCGCGCGCGGCAGCATCTCGCAATATCAGCTGTACGGCGCGCTGCGCGAGCACGGCCTCGCGCCGCGCGACGTCGACGTGCGTTTCGTGCTGCCCGTCGATGCGTTCGCCGCGTTCGAGGCCAGGCGGATCGGCATCTGGGCGACCTTCGACCCGTACTACGGCCATGCGGTACGACGCGGCGCGCGCATCGTCCGCGACGGCAGCGGCATCAATTCGGGGCTCGCGTTCCTCACGTCGCCGGTCGACACCCTCGACGACCGCGCGAAGCGCGCGGCGCTCGCGGACGTGCTCGCACGGCTGACCCGCGCGGGCCAATGGGCGCTCGCGCACCCGGCCGACTACGCGACCGTCTATGCGTCGCTGACGCGCCTGCCGCCCGACGCGGCCACCGACATCGCGCGCCGGGCGGCGCTCGCGCAGCGCAGCCTCAGCGGCGCCGACATCGACGTGCTGCAGCGCGTGGCCGATCGCGCGGCGGCGGATGCGATCCTGCCGCGGCGCGTCGATGTCGCGTCGATCGCGATCCGGAATCTGTCCGCCGGATAGAAGGCAGGAGGCGCCGGAAGCAACGAGCGCCGGGCGCTGCAACGCGACGGGCTACGCTCGGCGCGGTTTCGACATGTCGAGATCCGGCACGTCGTCGCTGAACGTCGACGCGACGAGCGTGCGCATCGCGGCAATCAGCAGCGTCGGCCCCGACTGGTTGAGCGTGCAGCGCTCGCCGGCGGCCGGCACCGCGCGATGCAGCACGGCCCGCCACGCGCCGTGCCCGCCGTCGCGCTCGAACGCGGCAAACGGCAGCCGTTCGACGATCGGGCCGCCGTCCGTCCACGAAGACGACGGCGCGAACGACACGCTCGCGCCGCCCGTCTCGCGGATCGCCCGGCATGCGCCGCCGGCGACGCACGGCGCGCCGAGGCCTTCGGCCAGCGCCACCCAGTAGTCCAGCGCTGCGCCGGTCAGGTCCTGAACTTGCATCGCGCCCTCCTTCGACATCGAATATCCTCGTCCCGGCGCCCGCGCGCCCCGCCGGCCGTCGGCGAACCGTGCGTCGACGGCGCAACAGCCCGCCGCGCAACCCGCGCATCGGTATTACGAATCGTCGATTTCTGCCTACAATGATCGTAACGCCTGTCGTCCGGCCTGCGGCGGACGATAACCGGATCAATACGGTGCAGCGCAGGCCGGATCTCTCGGGGGACGCATGCCCACGCACGCCAGAAAGCCGCTGGTCTCGCTCGTCGTGCCGTTTCACGACGAAGACGAAACGATCGACGCATTCTTTGCCGAAACGCTGCCCGTCCTCGAGTCGCTCGACACGGTCCGCTTCGAGATCGTCTGCATCAACGACGGCAGTCGCGATCGCACGCTCGACCGGCTGCTCGAGGTCATGGCCGGCGACCCGCGCGTGCGCGTCGTCGATCTCACGCGCCGCTTCGGCAAGGAGGCCGCGCTCACCGCCGGCCTCGACGAAGCGGCCGGCGCCGCGGTGATCCTGATCGATGCCGACCTGCAGGACCCGCCCGCGTTGATCCCCGCGATGATCGAGCGCTGGCTCGCGGGCGCCGAGGTCGTTGCCGCGAAGCGCACCGACCGCATGTGCGATCCGTTGATGCAGCGCTTGGCCGCCGCGCTCTACTACCGCGTGCACAACCGGCTCTCCGAAGTCGAGATGCCGGAGAACGTCGGCGATTTCCGGCTGATGGACCGTCAGGTCGTCGACGCGCTGCGCGCGCTGCCCGAGCGGAGACGCTTCATGAAAGGCCTGTTCGCATGGGTCGGCTTTCGCACCGCGATCGTCGAATACACGCGCGCGCCGCGCAGCGGCGGCCGGTCGAAGTTCTCCGGATGGAAGCGCTGGAACTTCGCGCTCGAAGGCATCACGAGCTTCAGCACGGTGCCGCTGCGCGTGTGGACCTACGTCGGCCTCACGTTCGCGATGCTCGCGCTCGTCTACGGCGCGTTCATCGTCGTGCGCACGCTGCTGCTCGGCAACCCGGTGCATGGCTACGCGTCGCTGATTTCCGTCGTGCTGTTCATCGGCGGCATCCAGCTGGTCGGCATCGGCGTGATCGGCGAATATCTCGGCCGCATCTATCACGAGTCTAAGCAACGCCCGGTCTATCTGGTGCGGGGGCGCTACCGCGCCGAGCGGGATGCCGCCGCGCATCCGGCGTCGAAACTGCTGCAGTTCCCGCTCAAGCGCGCGCACGCGGCGCGCCGCCGGCCGGCGACGCCCGCGGTCGCGGGCGCTGGCCACGCCGCCAGGAAAATCTCCGTCAAGTAACCGGCACGCGTCGCATGGACATTCCCCGGCAATCGACGCGCTCGGCGGAGCGCCCCGTCCGCGCATGGCTGACGCCCCGGCGCGTCGTCGCGTACAGCGCGTTCGTGCTCGTGTTCCACGTGCTGTTCCTGGCGATCTGGGCGTACGTGATCCGCTACACGCCGGGCACCACCATCGCGAGCCCGGGTGCCGACTACTCGGTCTTCTGGTCGGCGTCGTACGTAATGCTGCACGGCGCGCCATGGCAGGCGTACGATTTGCCGACCTTCTCGCGGCTATCGGCCGCGTTGTTCCCGTATTTCCGCGGCGAAGGCTTCGTCGCCTGGCTGTACCCGCCCACCTACCTGCTGCTCGTGACGCCGTTCGCGCTGCTGCCCTTTGCGATCGGTTATCCGCTGTTCGTCGCGTTCGGCATCGTCGTGTTCGGGTTCGCCGCGTGGCGCGTGTCGGGCCTCGGCGCGACGCCCGGCGTGCGGCGCGTCGGCGCGTTCGCGCTGGTCGGCGCCCCGTGCGTGTTCGTCACCGCGATGCTCGGGCAGAACGCGTTCCTGACCGCATCGTGCGCGGCGCTGGCCGTCTACTGGGCCGACAGGCGGCCGATGTGGGCCGGCCTCTGCATCGGCCTGCTGTCGGTCAAGCCGCAGATGGCGCTGCTGTTCCCGTTCGTGCTGGTCGCCGCGCGCGCGTGGCGCACGATCGCATGGGCCGCGCTCGCCACCGCCGCGTTAGGCGCATTGAGCGTGCTGGTGTGCGGCGTCGAGTCGCTGCCCCTGTTCGTCGCCAGTACGGGGCTCGCGCGGTCGCTCATTCTCGAGCATGGCGTGATGTTCTGGTTCGCGTCGCCGACGCCGTTCGCGGCATTTCGCCTCGCAGGCCTGCCGCTCGGCGCCGCGTATGCCGCGCACGCCTGCGTCGCGGCGATCGCGATCGCGGCCGCATGCATCGTGTGGGCGCGCTCGCGCGACACCCGCGTACGCGCGGCGGTGCTGGCGGTTGCGACGCTCGCGGCGAACCCGTACGTGTGGCATTACGAGCTCGCATGGCTCGGCATCGCGATCGCCTGCATGCTGGCGACCGGCTGGCGCGACGGCTGGCTGCGCGGCGAGCAGGCCACGATCGCGCTGATGTGGGCGCTGCCGCTCTACGAATACCTGAACCCGTGGCTGCAGCTGCCGCAGATCGGCCCGGCCGTGACGCTCGCCGCTCTCCTCGCGCTGCTGCGCCGCGCGCGGTCCGGCGCTCACAGCGCGAGCCGCGGCGGCACGTACACGCCGTAGTACGGCCCGACGCCGGTCGCGACGCCGGTCATCTTCACGCCGGCGACGAAGTGGCCCTGGATGTACTTGTACGTGCCCCCGAGCGACACGTCGATGTGGAACGCCGCGAACGCGACGATCGGCACGTAGGTGCTGGTCGACGTCTGCGTGACGACCGGCAGCACCACCGTCGTGCCGACCGGCACCGACGTGTAGAGCGTCGCCTTCACGCCGGTCGCAAGGTAGATGCTGTCGCCGATATTGAGCGTCGTCGGGTTGCCGGTCACCATCAGCCCGCCCATCGTCGTCGTATCGGTCGCCGTCGACTGGAACGACGTCCACTGCCCGCCCATGCACAGCGTGCCGTAGGTCTGGCCGTTCGTGATCGAGAACTCGTACGGCTGGCCCGTCAGCGGATTGATCAGCGGCTGGTTGGTCGCCGCGTTCCAGTACTGGTTGTACACGCACTGGTCGATCGCGATCGGAAACAGTCCGCCGGCCGCCACCCCGCCCGGCGCGGCCAGCACCGCCACCGCGGTCGCGCTGCCGGACGCGCCGGGAATCCCCAGCAGCCCGCCGAGCAGCAGCGGAATCGAGCCGCCGTTCACGCCCGGCGCGCGCGTCACGGTGACCTGCACGGCCGGCACGTCGTACGAGCCGGGCGTGATGGTCGTCGCCTGCATGGATGCGGGGCTGCGCGTCACGTTCCAGTAGCCGGTGGTCACCGTGCCGGTGGACAGCGCGGCGCCGGCCGCCGAGTTCTGCGCGATCACGCCGTTTGCCGCCGGCGCGGCCTGCGACCAGTTCAGCGCGCCGCCGCTCGGCGACATCATCGCGTCGGCCCCCGCGAGCGCGGCCGCGTCGGCGGCGTTCTGCAACTGGTTGCGCACCGTGGCCACCCACGCGACGTCGATCGCCAGCGCGCCGAACGACAGCAGCGGAATCAGGAACAGCAGGAAGAACAGCGCGATCGAGCCGCGCTGCCGCGCGGGGCCGGGAGCGCGCGTGTCGCCCGCGTCATTCATAAAGCATCACCGAGGTGGCCGAGACCGTCACCGGGCCAGTCAGCGCGCTGAACGCGGAACCGAGCACCATCCCCGAATACGTGTAGGTCACCGTCACCGTCAGCGCGGTGCCCGACGTCGTGCCGTTCGCCTGGGTCACGGTCACGGCCGGTGTCGTCGGCGTGCCGCCGGTGATCAGGCTGTTCTGCATGTAGGTCTGCGCGACGTTGGCGATCTGCGTCGTGGTCAGCATCGGCACGCGCAGCATGACACCGGCGCGCGCGGCCTCGCGGCTCGCGTTCGTGATGACGGCCTTGTCGCACAGGATCAGGCTCGTGTCGATGATGCCGATCAGCACCATCAGCAGGAACGGCAGCATCAGCACGAACTCGAGGGACACGACGCCGCGCGCGCGGCGGGCGAGCGTCGCCCCGCGTGTCATTTTGCGGCCCCCGCTCCCGGCGGCGCGACGCCCGACTCCAGCGCCGCACCCGACAGCGGCGGCGCGCCGCCGGCAGCCCCGCGCGACGCGAGCCGCGCGCGCACCGCCTGGTAGAAACGCAGGTTGTCGGCCACCGCCGACGCGGGCAGGTCCGCCGACAGCAGCTTCTTCGCCGAATCGGTGTTGCCGAGCACGCCATACGCGAACGCGAGGTTCTGGCGCGCCTGCCACGGCGCATCGGGCAGCCCCGCGACGTCGAGCAGCACGTTCACGCCCTCGCGCGGCCGGTTGCTCAGCACGAGCGACAGCCCGAGGTCGATGCGCAGCCCCTGCGCGTCCGGGTGCGCGCGCAGCGCGTCGCGATACACGGCTTGCGCATCCGCATGGCGCCCCTGCAGATCGAGCACGGTGCCGAGCCCTTGCGCCGCGAGCGGATGGTTCGGCTGCGCGGCCAGCAGGTCGCGATAGCGCTGCGCGGCTTCGTCGAGCCGGCGCTGCCGCAACGCGACGCGCGCGAGCCCGAGCCGCGGGCCGAGCTCCGCGGGCGACTGCCGCTGCGCTTCGTCGTAGAGGATCCGCGCGCGCTCCAGATCGCCGGCGCGATAGTTGACGTCGCCGAGCCCCAGCCGCGCCGCGAGCGACTCGGGATGCTTCGCGAGCACCTTCTCGTACAGCGTCGACGCGAGATCGACGTTGCCGCCCGCGAGCGCGCTGTCCGCGATGCGCAGTTCGGCCTGCGGGTCGTCGCTCTTGTGCGACAGCACCGGCCGCGTCTGGACGCCCGGCGCGCCGCAGCCGCCGGCCAGCACCGGCAGCACGGCCGCGAGCGCGAACATGCGTACGACGGATCGTGTCATTTGAATACCTCGAGCAGGCGGATCGCCGCCGGCCCCGCCGCGATCAGGCCGACCGTCGGCAGGATGAACAGCATCATCGGCAGCGTGATCTTCGGCGCGAGCTTCGCGGCCTTTTCCTCGAGCGCGACGATCTGCTCGGTGCGCTCGCTGCGCGACAGGGTTCGCAGCGCCTGCGTGATCGGCGTGCCGAACCGCTGCGACTGCGTGAGCGTCGTCGCGAGCGAGCGCGCCGACGAGAAATCGACGCGCGTCGCGAAATGCGTGAGCGTCGCGGATACATTGCCGCTCAGCGTGAGTTCGTCCGCGCACACCGTCAGCTCGTCGGCGAGCGGCGGGCAGATGCGCGCCAGTTCGTGCGCGACGCGCCGGATGCCCGAAGCGAGGCTGTTGCCGGCCATCGTGCAGATCACGAGCAGGTCGAGCGCGTCCGGAAAGCACGCGGCGATGATCCGCCGCCGCCGCCGGATCATCGCGCCGAGCACGTACTCGGGCACGATCACGCCGATCACGAACGCAGCGATCATCGCCAGCGCGCGGATCACGAAGTATTCGCCGAGCCGTGGAATGTACGGGCTGAACACGATCGCCACGCCCGCGAACAGCACGCCGCAGCTCAGCTTGATGCCGATCATCGATGACACCGCGCGGCGGTCGCGAAAGCCCGCGCGCGCCAATTGCAGACCGAGCTTCACGCGCTGCATCGGGTCGAGCACCGGCAGCCGCTCGCCGAGCTGCGCGAGCCGGCGCGTCAGGCCCTGGCGGACCTCGCCCGGCTGCAGCCGCCCCGCCGCGAGCGACGGCGCGCGCTGCCCGGCCGCCTGCTGTACGCGCATGGCGATGCGCCGGCGCGCGCCGCCGCCGGGCGTGACGAGCGCCACACCGACGCAGGCGAGCAACAGCAGCAGTTCGAGGCCGCGGGCGGCCAGCATCGACATCGTCATCGCGCGGTATCCAGTCTCGAGATCTTGCGGATCGCCAGCAGCCCGACCGTCAGCAGCCCGGCGGCGATCGTCAGCATCGTGTTGCCGGCGTGCGTCGTGAACAGCAGCATCACATATGGGCGGTTCACGAGGAACAGCGCGCCGATCATCACGAACGGCACCGCCGAAATGATCTTCGTCGTGATCCGCCCTTCGGCGGTCAGCGCGCGGGTCTTCAGGCGGATGTCGCGGCGCGTGCGGATGATGCTCGACAATTCGTCGAGCGTCTCGCCGAGGCTGCCGCCGGTTTCGCGCTGCAGCAGCAGGTAGACGGTGAAGAACGAGAAGTCCGCGATCATCAGCCGGTCCGCCGCCTGCGTGAGCACGTCCTTGAGATCCGCGCCGACCCGCAGGCTGTCGCCCATCGTGCGGAACGTGGAGCGCACCGGCTCGGCCGCGCCGTCGCCGACCGTGCTGATCGCCTGCGTGACCGGAATGCCCGCGCGCACGGCCCGCACGATCAGGTCGATCGCGTCCGGGAACGCTTCGAGAAAACGGATCCGGAAGCGCTCGACCAGCGACCGGTAGCTGGCGCGCATCGCGAGCAGCGGCAGCCCGACGCAGATCAGCGGACGCAGGAAGTCCGGCGGCCCGATCAGCTTCACCGCGACGATCGCCGCGATCGCGCCGGCGATCGTGCTGGCCACGACGATCCGCACGCCGCCTTCGCCGCCGACCGCGCGCACGCGCGTCAGGTGGCGCCGCAGCCACGTGCGCGCGCGGCCCTGCCGGCGTTCGAGGTTGAACAGCGCGACGCCGGAGCCGGCGGACGCGCCCGCATCGCGGCCCGCGAGCAACGGCGACAGGTGCCGCATCCGCTCGCGAATGCGCTGCGCCGGCGTGCGGTGTGCGCGATCGAGCAGCGACGACAGCGCGAGCCCGATCGCGAGGATCACGACGAACGCGCCTGCCGCGAACAGGTCGGCGGCCCTCATTGGCGGAATACCTCGGCAAGCGCGTCCTCGACGCCGTAATACGCGGCGCGCGGCGCGAATGCCGGCCGCAGCGACGACGCGTCGAACACGCCCTTGACCGCGTCGCGCGTCGTGTCGCCTTCCTGGCGGAACGCGAACAGGTCCTGCGTGATGACCACCTCGCCCTCCATCCCGACGATCTCGGTAATCCGCGTGACGCGCCGCACGCCGTCGCGCATCCGCTCGACCTGCACGAACAGGTGCACGGCGCTCGCGATCTGGCGCCGGATCGACAGCAGTTGCAGGTTCGCGTTCGCCATCATGACCATGCTCTCGAGCCGGCTGATGGCGTCGCGCGGCGAGTTCGCATGGATCGTCGTCATCGAGCCGTCGTGGCCGGTGTTCATCGCCTGCAGCACGTCGAACGCCTCCGGGCCGCGAATCTCGCCGAGGATGATGCGATCGGGCCGCATCCGCAGCGCGTTGCGCACGAGGTCGCGCTGCGAGATTCCGCCGAGCCCCTCGGTATTCTCCGGCCGCGTCTCGAGGCTGACGACGTGCGGCTGCTGCAGTTGCAGCTCGGCGGCGTCCTCGATCGTCACGATTCGTTCGTGCTGCTCGATGTGCTGCGACAACGCGTTGAGCATCGTCGTCTTGCCCGAGCCGGTACCGCCCGAGATCACGATGTTCAGCCGGCACAAACACGCCACCTTCAGCACCTGCAGCATCGGATGCGAGATGTTGCCCTGATGCGCCATCCGCGCGAGCGTGATGTCGCGCTTCGCGAACTTGCGGATCGAGATCGACGGGCCGCGCATCGCGATCGGCGGCAGCACGACGTTCACGCGGCTGCCGTCGGCGAGGCGCGCGTCGACCATCGGGCTGCTCTCGTCGACGCGCCGGCCCACCGCCGCCGCGATCCGCTGCGCGACGCTCGTCACGTGCGCGTCGTCGCGAAATTTCAGCGACGTGAGCTCGAGCCGGCCGGCGCGCTCGACGTAGACCTGGTCGGGCCCGTTGACGAGGATGTCGGTGACCGTCTCGTCGGCGAGCAGCGGCTCGATCGGGCCGACGCCGAACATGTCGTTCAGGATCGCGTCGACGATCAGCACCTGCTCGCCGGCCGTGATCTTCAGGCGCTCGCGCTCGACCGTGTGCGCCGCCACCTGCTCGATGCCCGCGCGCACTTCGTCGCGCGTCTTCATCAGCGCCGCCGACATGTTCATCGACGCAAACACCGCGGTGCGGATCGCGTCGAACTTGCCGGAGCGGATCAGCGCCTCGTGGGTGTCGGCGGCCGCGGGCGTGCGGGCTGGCGGCGGCGCGGGCGCGGACGCGACCGCCGGCGCCGGCGCGCGCGGCGCCGCGGGCGAGGCGGCCGGTGCGGGGTCCGGCGCGGGATCCGGCGCAGAGTCCGGCGGCGGCCGGTTGCGGTTACCGAACGTCACGATCCTTTCCTCCATTTGACGAAGCGCGCGTACCACGGCTCCGCGACGGCCATCGGCTCGCCGGTGATGCCGTTCGCGAGTTGCCGGATCCCGTCCAGGAAGCCGTGGCGCTTCGCATCTTCGATCGGCTCGCCGAGGTTCTCGGCGACCGCCAGCGTCTGCGGCTCGTGCGGCAGCTCGCGCAGCGACGCGCCGCCGAATGCCTCCGCGAAATCGGCCGGCTCGACGCGGCCCGCGACCGGCGCGAGCGGGTTGTTCAGCGCAATCGACAGCAGCCGCTCGCCCGGCAGTTCCTGCACGAAGCGCGCGAGCCGCGCGGATTCGTACGCGGCGAGCACCGAGCGGTCGGCGACGACGTAGACGAGATCGGACGCCTCGAGCGCATCCTCGAACAGCTTGCCGGCGCCGCTGCCGACGTCGAACAGCACGTAGTGGAAGCGGTCCTTCAGCATGTCGACCAGGCGCGCGACCACCCCGTCGCTCAGCGGCACGTCGGCGCCGTACGCGAGCTCGGCCGACAGCACGTGCAGGCGGTCGCCCTTGGTGACGAACATGCGGTCGAACAGCGCGTCGTCGGGACGCTGCTCCATGTTCAGCAATTCGACCAGCCCGTTGTTGCTGGACAGTCCGAGCATCGAGTTCGCGCCGCCGCCATGCAGGTTCAGGTCGATATACGCGACGCGGCGGCGCTTCTCGCCCGCCAGGCAGCGCGCGAGGCTCACCGCGATGGTCGTCGTGCCGACGCCGCCGCGTGCGCCGACGAAGCTGACGATCTTGCCGGTGCGCACCTGCACGACCGATTCCGTCGCCGTCAGCGCGCGCCGCATCAGCTCGACGGTCAGCGGCTTGACGATGTAGTCCTGCACGCCGATGCCGAGCAGGTTGCGAAACAGCCCGACGTCGTTCTGCGTGCCGATCGCGACGACCCGCACCGACGGATCGCACACGTCGGCGAGCCGCATCAGGTCCGACACCGGCAGCACCGAATCCGACACGTCGACGACCAGTTGGCGCGGCGAACGCTCGTGCTGCTGCAGCAGCCGGATCGCGTCGTCGCAGGTGCCCGTCTGCAGGTGAGCACGCGTGATCGACAAATCGTGCGCGACGCGCCGGATCACGTCCTCGCTGCCCGGATCGGACACGACCGCGACGAGATCCGTCGCTCCGGCGGACGCGGCGCGCTTGGCGCTCTGGCGATCGAGGACGTTCATGGGCGGCATCGCGATGGCCTCGGGAATCGGTTCAATGGCCGGGCGAGCCGGTCGTCGTCTGCGTCCTGCCGGGCGTCGGCTGCTTCACGCGATCCTCGACGTAGCGGCGCACCGCACCGGCCGCGACTTCCGCGTCGGCGCCGCCGTACGGCACCGGCGCGACGAGATCCTGCGGTCGCGCGAGCATGGCCGCGAGGTTCGTGTAGGTCGCGCAGCCGAACGGCACGCCCGGCCGCCCGAAGCCCGCGTCGACAAGATGCGACGGCTGCATCAGCTTCGCGCAGTCGGGCGCCACCGCCTGCACGCCGTCGAAGCCGATCGACCGCGCGTCGGGCAGGTTCAGCGGCGGCGGCGCCGACATGCAGCCCGCCAGCGCCAGCGGCAGCAGTGCGGAGACGGTGGTTCGAGCTCGCATGGGCGCTCCTCCGGTTCAGTACACGAAGCCCGCGGCGCCGACGAGGCGCGGCGTGTCGCCCGACAGCAGGTCGAGCCCGAGGTTGCGCTGCACCGCGAACTCCAGATCGCTGCTCGGCCGCGCGACGGTGTCGATCGCCTGCTCGAGCTGGCCGGGCCCGGTCGGCTGCACGATGTACGGCGTGACGATCACGACCACCTCGGTCTTGTTGTCCTGGAAATTCTTCGACGAAAACAGCCGGCCGATGATCGGCAGCCGGCCGAGCCCCGGGATCTGCGACACGGTGTCGGCCGTCTGGCTCTGCAGCAGCCCGCCGATCGCGAAGCTCTGCCCGCTCGACAGCTCGACCGTCGTCTCGACGCGTCGCACGGTGAGCGCCGGCACCCTGATGCTGCCCGTCGTCACGCTGTTGCTCGCGTCGACCTCGCTCACTTCCGGCCGCACCTTCAGGCTGATGCGGTTGTCGGAGAGCACGGTCGGCGTGAAGTCGAGCGATACGCCGAACGGCTTGTACTCGACCGTGATCACACCCGTGTTGCCGCTCTGCGCAACCGGGATCGGAATCTCGCCGCCCGCGAGGAAGCTCGCCGTCTCGCCCGACATCGCGGTCAGATTCGGCTCCGCGAGCATCGTGATCAGCCCTTCCTGATCGAGCGCGTCGAGCACGACGTCGATCGACCAGCGCCCCGCGCGGAAGCCGCCGAGCACCGAGAATGCGCCGGTCGGCGACAGGTTGAACAGGCCGTTCGTCGGGTCGAACAGCGTGCGCCCGTTGAACAGCCCGCCGACGAAGTTGCCGGCGGCGCCGAGCGAGCTCCAGTTGATGCCGAGCTGCTGCGTGACGTTGCGGCTCACCTCGGTCACCCGCACGCGCAGGTTCACCTGGATCGGGCGCGACAGCGTCAGCCGGTTGACGATCCTTTCCTTGTCGTGCAGGTACGGCGCGAGCGACTGCATCACGGCGTCCGCGTCGGCCGCGCCCGGCACCTTGCCCGACACCATCAGCGAGCCCGGCGCGCCGGACACCGACAGCTTCAGCTGCGGAAAGCGGCTGTCGAGCACCGTCTGCAGCGACGCCGTGTCGACCTGCACGATCACCGTCCTGCGCAGGATCGGCCGATGGTTCGCGCCGAGCGCGATCAGCGTGGTCGTGCCGGCCTTCTTGCCGAACACGAACACGGTGCGCGGCGACGGCACCTGAATGTCGGCGACGGTCGGATCGGCAACGAACATCGCGACCGCCGGCTCGGGCAGCGACAACAGCTCGCCCTTGCCGGTCGCGATCGACAGCGGCGCGCCGGCGTCCGGCGCGCGCACGCCCTGCGCGAACGCGACGCCGGGCGCGACGAGGCCGGCCAGGCACCAGAGAGCGATCCAACGAACGATGCGCACCATGCGTGTTCCCGTCATCCCGTCAAATGCCGGCCGCCGCGCGGCCGGCCCGCTCCGTCGATCCGTCATTGCGGCACCGCCGCCCGCGGCGGCTGCGCCGTCCCGTCCGCCGCCGCGACATTGCCGCCGCCCGGCAGCGCCGGCATTCCCTGCAGGCCGGACGGCAGCGGCGGCAGGCCCGGCGTGCCGGTGCCGCCGCCGCGCGACCCGTCGTCGATCGAGGAACCGCGATAGATCACGACCGTGTTGTTCTGTCCCGTCGGCCGTGCGCCGCCGGCCGCCGGCCCGGCGGACGGCGCGCGCGCGGCCTCGCGGGCCGCACGCGACACGTCGCCCGCCCACACCGGCTGCGTATCCGGCTCCTGCTCGTCGCCGCCCGCCGGTTGCCGCCGGTCGCTGGTCGCGAAGCTGCGCAGCGCGAGCGACAGCGAGCCGAGGCGCGTCGCGACCAGCACGACCTGCGCGGTGCGCGGCGCGACCTCGAGCGTGACCGTACGCGCTCGCGCCGTCGCGTCCGGCGCACTCGCGGGCGTCTTCGCCCGCTGGAATTCCGAGCCGACCGCAAGCACGCGCGCGCGCCGCACGACCGTCTCCGCTTCGAAGGTGCCGGGCGACGTCGCCGAGCCGCCGATCTGCTGCGTGAGCACCACGTCGACAAAGTCGCCCGGCTGGATCAGCCCCGCGTTGCCCGACACGTCGTCGACCGGCACCGAGATCGCGCGCATGCCGGGCTGCAGCGCGGCCGCGAGAAAATCCGGCGCGTCGGCCGGAATCACGTTGTCCGTGCGAATCGGCGTGCCGGCGCCGACGCGGTTGCGCAGCAGCGCGCCCTTCAGGTCGGCGCCCGGCTGCGACTCGACGAACGTGCCCGGCGGCACCTGTGCGCGCGGCATGCGCTTCCATGCGAGATCGTTGTCGCGCAGCAGCAGTCCTTCCGGCAGATCGGCGGCCGCGACACGCACGCGCGCCTGATCCGGTGCGCCGGGTGTCGACGGCGTCGACGCGGCAACGTACAGTTCGCGCAGGATGAATGCGCCGATGCCGGCAGCGATGATCAGCACGGCCATTCTCAGAGGTTTGGGCATGGCGGCGCGCGTCCCCCGGCTAGGTAAGCGAAACCGCGTGCGGAAACGGCGCCCAGACGGCCAGCGCACCGCCGAGCGCGAGCGCGAGCCCGTACGGCACGCCGCGCGCGGCGACCGCGCGGGCGGGCGTGGCGCGCCGCTGCCAGGCGACGGCCGCGAGCGCGGCGAGACCGCATAACGCGCCACCCGCGCCGACGATCGTCAACACGGGGAACGCCAGCGTCGGGCCGGCCCACAGGAATACCGCCGCCGCCAGCTTGACGTCGCCGCCGCCGATCCAGCCCGCGTGGCGCAAGCCGCCGAACAGCAGCAGCATCGCGGCGGCGGTCGCGAGGTGGCCGGCCAGCGGCGCGAACCCTTCGCGCACGAGCGCCGCCGCGACGAAATACAGCATCGCGAACGCCAGCACCGCGCGATTGGACAAGCGCCGGTCGCGCAGGTCCTGCGCCGCGAGCGACGCCAGCACGACCGTGGCCACCGACTGCACGAGAGTGAGCATGGGAGAGCCGTCCATCGGCGCACCCCCGGCTGGATACGTTCTACCGCTGCGGATCCGTGTATTCGTCGGCGGCGCGCGGGTTCAGGGGATCAGATCAGGCCCGTCACCTTCGTGATCAGCGCCGTGAACACGCTCGGCAAGCCGCCGGAAGTGCTGCTGAGGATCACGCCGACCGCTGCCAGCGCGACCACGACGATGCCTGCCAGCACCGCATATTCGAGCGAGCTGACGCCACGTTCATCACGCAGCAGGGACTTGACGTATTGCAGCATGGCAACCTCCGTGTGACGGGGTCGATGATCGACCGTTGAACGTAAAGACGCTGCATGGGTCCGGCGGCTGCATATGGCGTTCGCCCATTCGCGACTCATGCGGCCGGCCCACGCATGAGGCCGTTCGCATTCCCCGAAGTCCACTCGATCACTGCGACGCGCGGCATGCAACGACGGCATCGATCGTTTCATTCGCACATCTGTTGTGCAGCCTCGCCGGCACGACGCCGACCGCACTGATTCGTCTAGGGTATAGACAATTTTTGAGACGATTTCAAATAATTTGGCGTCGGAATGTATTTATGGATAGCACCCTGCAATGATGAAATTCATGCAGGGGGTCTATCGAAATTCTTTGTCGCGGCATTCCGTATGGTTCAGATTGGTTCAGACGTCGATGTAAGCATGTTAACTGCCGCGATGCGTCATTTCCCGTCTGGCGGAATAACCCGTTTCCATTCGATTTTTCGGTATGCCGGATGGGCCGTGCGCACCGTTTCACGCGAGGTGGTTCGCATATGCCGGCCGGAAATCCGTTCACGCTCCGTCCGGCCAATTCGGCAAATATGACTGGTCCGGATCGGTTTTTTTAACCGACTGATGCCGATTTCACCGCCCTGATTCGCACGCCGATCGGCCGGCGAATCCGCAAATCCGCGATTTAGCCATTTCAGGAATTTTCCAGCCGGCGCTTGCCTGATCAGCAGGCGACGCCAATCAACATGATCGGAATCCTGAACGATTCCGCGATATATGCGAATCCGCTTTTCGTTCGCGGAAACGGCACGCCCGGCCCCGCAACCCGCCAGGCGGCGATAAGCATAGTTCAAATCGTTGTTTGTCCCGCGCCGGAAGCGTCCACCAGAATGGCTCGACGCCTCCCTGTCCGATTTCATTTTCACGCTACCCGACGCACCATGACCGATCGATTCCCGTTTCCGCTGCGCCTGCTGCGATCACTGCTGGCGGCCACGCTGATGACGCTGGCGGCCGCCGCCGCGCACGCCGACAAGCCCGCCACCATCCGCATCGGCGTCGCCCAGCAGGGCGCCGGCGATCCGCCGACCTTCGGCGGCTCGAGCGCCGCCACCGCGCAATTGCAGCAACTGGTCGAAAAGGAATTCGCGGCCGACGGCATCAACGTGCAGTGGCTGTTCTTCAAGGGCGCGGGGCCGGCCGTCAACGAGGCGATCGCCAACAAGGCACTCGACTTCGCGTACCAGGGCGACCTGCCGGCCGTGCTCGCACGTTCGAACGGGATCAAGACGCACCTGCTGCTTGCCGCGAGTGTGCGCTCGGGCGTGAAGATCGCAGTCCCGCCCGACTCCGGCATCCGTTCGATCACCGACCTGAAGGACCGCCGCGTGTCGATCTTCCGCGGCACGAACCTGCAGCTCGTCGCCGACAACGCGCTCGCGAAAAACGGCCTCGGCGAACGCGACCTGCGCGTGATCAACCTCGACGCCGCGAGCTCGCTCGCCGCGCTCGCGTCGAAAGGCATCGACGCGTCGGTGGGCGACTACCAGCTATACAAGCTGCGCGACGCGGGGCTCGCGAAGATCATCTACGAATCGCAGAACGACGGCCCGCAGTACACGCGCCAGACCCACCTGCTCGTGCTGGACGATTTCGAACGCGCGCATCCGGACATCGTGCAGCGCGTCGTCAACGCGCTGGTCAAGGGCGCGCAATGGTCGTCCGACGAGGCGAACCGCGATGCGCTGTTCAAGCTGTGGGCGAAGAGCGGCGTCCCGTATTCGTCGTGGCAGGCGGACTATGCGAACCAGCGCCTGAAGGATCGCCTGTCGCCGCTGATCGATCCGTTCCTCGTCGCGCGCTACAAGGCCGTCGCGCAGGATGCACTGAAGCTGAAGCTGATCCGCCAGCCGGTCGACGTCGACGGCTGGTTCGAGCCGAAGTATCTCGACAACGCGCTGCGCACGCTGAAGCTCGAAAACTACTGGCCGCGCTACGACGCGGCCGGCAAGCCCCTTTCCTGACCCGGACCCGCCCCGATGAGCGACACCGCGATCCCGATTCCGTCGTCCGAGCCGCATGCACTCGCCGCGCCGCCGCGCCGCGCGGCGGGCGTGAAGCGGCTGACGTGGCAGCTCGCGCCGTGGGTACTACCCGCGCTGCTGTTCGCGCTGTGGAGCGTCGGCAGCGCGCGCGGCTGGATCGCACCGCAGATCCTGCCGCCGCCCGAACGCGTGTACGACGCGCTCGCCGATCTCGCGACGAGCGGCGATCTCGCACGCCACACGCTGGTCAGCCTGCAGCGCGTGCTGGTCGGCTTCGCGGCCGGCTCGCTGCTCGGTTTCGCGATCGGCGTCGCGCTCGGCCTGTCGCACACGCTGGAAGCCTATGTGCTGCCGAGCTTCAACGCGCTCGTGCAGATCCCGGTGCTCGGCTGGCTGCCGTTCCTGCTGCTGCTCGTCGGCGTCGGCGAACCGCTCAAGTACCTGCTGATCGCGCATGCGGCGCTCGTCCCCGTCACGATGAGCACGTTGCAGGGGTTTCGCCAGACGCCGCCTGCGCTCGACGAAGTCGCGCGCGGGTTCGGCTACACGCGCCGGCAACGCATCGTCCACGTCGTGCTGCCGGCCGCGATCCCGACGCTCGCGACCGGCGTGCGGCTCGCGTTCACGAAGTCGTGGCTCGCGCTCGTCGTCGTCGAGCTCGTCGCGTCCTCCGAAGGGCTCGGCTACCTGATCGTGTACGGCCGGCAACTGTTCCAGCTCGATCTCGTGATGGCGGCCGTGGTCGTGGTCGGCGCGGTCGGCCTGCTGATCAACCGGCTGCTCGATGCACTCGAAGCGCGCCTGCGCCGCGGCGTGCCGTCCGCGTTCCGCGGCTGAACCGGCCTGCCCGCACCAACCGAAGGAAACCACCCGATGCCGCACTCCGCCACGTCGACGCTCGCGCCGGCTGCCACGCCGTCGCCCGTCACAGCCGCCCGCCGCCTGCATGCGCCCGACTGGCGCGGCTTCGTGCTGCCGCTCGTCGCGTTCGCGCTCTGGTGGGCGATCGCTTCCGCGCACGTCGTGAAAAGCGGGCTGCTCGTCGGCCCGGCCGACGTCCTGCACACCGCGTGGTCGCAGGTCACGAGCGGCGCGCTCGGCCGCGCACTGTCCGCGTCGCTCGCGCGCGAAGCCTGCGGTTTCGCGATCGGTGCGACGGGCGGGCTGCTGCTCGGCACCGCGCTCGGGCTGTCGCGCATCGCCGTGCGCATCGTCGGCCCGAGCTTCGACACGTTCAAGCAGATCTCGCTGTTCGCGTGGATTCCGCTGATCTCCGTGTGGTTCGGCCTCGGCGACGTCGCCAAGGTCGTGTTCCTGTCGCTCGCCGCGCTGTTGCCCGTCGCCGCGCACACGTGCGACGGCATTCACGCGGTGCCGCGCGCATATGTCGACGTCGCCCGCGCGCTGCGCTATTCGCGGCTCCAGCTCGTCCGCTACGTGATCCTGCCGGCCGCACTGCCGTCGATCTTCACCGGGCTGTATCTCGGCCTGATCTATTCGTGGCTCGCGACGCTCGGCGCCGAATACCTGCTCGTTGCCGGCAGCGGGATCGGCAACACGCTGATCGACGGCAGCGAGCAGTTCCGGATGGATCTCGTGCTGTTCGGGATCATCGTGGTCGGCGTGACCGGCTGGGTGCTGAACGCGATCGCGCGTGCGATCGAACGCAAGGTGCTGGCCCGGCGCGGCGACCTGCCGCGCTGATCTGACGCTCCTCCCCTGTCGCATCCTTCTTCGCTCCGCCATGACGACCCTCGCCTCCGACTCGCTCGACATCCTCCATGTAAGCAAGCACTACGCACAACGCGGCGCGGCGCTCGCCGTGCTCGACGACGTGTCGCTGCACGTGCGCGCCGGCGAATTCGTCACGATCGTCGGCGCGAGCGGCTGCGGCAAGTCCACGCTGCTGCGGCTGGTCGCGGGGCTCGATACCGACTACTCGGGCGAGATCCGCGCCGGCGACGAACGCGTGCGCGACACGTCGCTGCAGCGCGGGATCGTGTTCCAGGATCACCGGCTGTTCCCATGGCTCACCGTCGAGCAGAACATCGGCGCCGCGCTGCGCAACGCGCCGCTCGACGCGGCCGCGAAGCGGCGAGCGGTAGCCGACCACATCGCGCTCGTCGGGCTGAACGGCTTCGGGCACGCGTTTCCGAACCAGTTGTCGGGCGGAATGGCGCAGCGCGTCGCGATCGCGCGCGGCCTCGTGAACCGGCCGCGCGTGCTGCTGCTCGACGAGCCGTTCGGCGCGCTCGACGCGCAGACGCGCGCGCGGATGCAGAACGAACTGCTGCGCATCTGGGAACAGGAGCGCATCACGATGATGCTCGTCACGCACGACGTCGACGAAGCCGTCTATCTCGGCGACCGCGTCGTCACGATGGCGCCGCGCCCGGGCCGCATCGAACGCATCGTCGATGTCGCGCTGCCGCGGCCGCGCCGGCGCGATTCGCCGGAATTCGCGCGGTTGCGCGATACGGTGCTCGCCGATTTCGACGATAGCGGCCCGCCGCGCGACGACGGCGCGGGCGGCAAGCGCATCGACACGCCGCACGCGCACCGGATCGGTGAATTCCGGCTTGCGTGGTAGAGACGTGTCGCGACCGCATTGCTCAGCATGACGACACATATCGATCATCGCAGCACGCACGCTAAGGTTGTGACGATTCATCGGTTCCGGTTCGGCGCGCTCCCTGCTTGAATGGAGACTCGACCGACCCGACTCCAGGAGACTCCCGATGTCCGAAGTCCAGCACGCCGCCCACCCGTCTTCGCATGCTTCGCACGCCGCGCCGCGCACGGCCGCCGCCCCGCTCCAGCTTCGCCAGGTTGCCGGCCGGATCGGCGCCGAGATCGCCGGCGTCCGGCTGTCGGCCACGCTCGACGACGCGACGTTCGACGCGATCCAGGCCGCGCTGCTGCGCCACAAGGTGCTGTTCTTCCGTGGCCAGCACCATCTCGACGACACCGAGCAGGAAGCGTTCGCGCGCCGCTTCGGCGACACGGTCGCGCACCCGACCGTGCCGTCCGTCGACGGCAGCGCGCATCTGCTCGAACTCGATTCCGCGCACGGCGCCCGGGCGAATTCGTGGCACACCGACGTCACGTTCGTCGATGCGTACCCGAAGATCTCGATCCTGCGCGCGGTCGTGATTCCGCCGTTCGGCGGCGATACGGTATGGGCCAACACGGCCGCCGCGTACGCGCATCTTCCCGACCCGCTGCGCGCGCTCGCCGACACGCTGTGGGCGATCCATACGAACGCATACGACTACGCGTCGACGCACGTGCATGCCGACGACACGCAGCTGAAGCGCTACCGCGAAGTGTTCACGTCGACCGTCTACGAAACCGAGCATCCGGTCGTGCGCGTGCATCCGGAAACCGGCGAACGCACGCTCGTGCTCGGGCACTTCGTGCAGCGGCTCAAGGGGCTGTCGGCGCAGGACTCCGCGCACCTGCTGCAGGTCTTCCACGAGCACGTGACGCGCCTCGAGAACACCGTGCGCTGGAACTGGCAGGAAGGCGACGTCGCGATCTGGGACAACCGCGCGACGCAGCACTACGCGATCAACGACTACGGCGCTGCGCGCCGCGTCGTGCGCCGAGCAACCGTTCACGGCGACGTGCCGGTCGGCATCGACGGCCGCCGGAGCGTCGTGCTGAAGGGGCCGGGCGCGACGCTGCAATAACGTCCGCGTACCGCGGCGGCGCCGTTCCGTGCGCGCCGCCGCGCGTTCCCCGCCATTCGCCACCGGACACACCACCATGAACCTCCCGCCGCCGGACCGACGCTTGCACCCGCAACGATGTCGGCAATCCGCCCCGTTCACTTCCGCCAGGAGCGTCGCATGAGCGCCCTACCCGAACCCGCCGCCCAGCCGGTCGACGTGATCCCGCTGTCCGCCCATATCGGCGCGGAAATACGCGGCGTCGACCTCACGCAACCGTTGACCACA
Source organism: Burkholderia sp. NFPP32 (assembly GCF_900119325.1). Taxonomy (NCBI): domain Bacteria; kingdom Pseudomonadati; phylum Pseudomonadota; class Betaproteobacteria; order Burkholderiales; family Burkholderiaceae; genus Burkholderia; species Burkholderia sp. NFPP32. The sequence continues at coordinate 564,192 of NZ_FPJP01000002.1, forward strand.
CCGCAGATCGCGGCCATCCGCACCGCGCTGCTGAAATGGCGCGTCATTTTCTTCCGCGAACAATTCCTCACGCACGACCAGCACGTCGCGTTCTCCGCGCAGTTCGGCGAGCCGACGGTCGGCCATCCGGTGTTCGGGCATGTCGACGGCCATCCGGCCGTCTATTCGATCGCGAAGCACCGCAAGGCGACGCGCTTCGAAGGCGAACCGGTGCGCCGGCCGTGGACGGGCTGGCACACCGACGTGACGGCCGCCGTGAACCCGCCGTGGGCGTCGATCCTGCGCGGCGTGACGATCCCGCCGTACGGCGGCGACACGCACTGGACCAATCTCGTACGCGCGTATGAAACGCTGTCCGAGCCGCTGCGCGGTTTCGTCGACGGCTTGCGCGGCATCCACCGCTTCACGCCGCCGGCCGGTGCGCGCGCCACCGGCGCGTTCGACGACGCGGTCGAACGCCGCCCGCTCGTGACCGAACATCCGCTCGTGCGCGTGCATCCGGAGACCGGCGAACGTGCGCTGTACGTGAGCCCGAGCTTCCTGAAATCGATCGTCGGGCTGACGCCGCGCGAGAGCCAGGCGCTGCTCGAACTGCTGTGGGAACATGTGACGCGGCCGGAATTCACGATCCGCTTCAAATGGGAACCGCGCAGCATCGCGTTCTGGGACAACCGCGCGACCGCGCACCTCGCGCCGGTCGACATCTTCGATCTCGACTTCGACCGCCAGCTCTACCGTACGACGCTCACCGGCGACGTGCCGGTCGGCCCCGACGGCCGGCCATCGGTCGCACTCGAAGGCTCGCCGGTCGAAACGGCGGCGGCCGTCGCGCTCAACTGATCGCAACCGGCACCGGCGCGCGCGAGCGCGCCGGCCCTTCGTCCATCGATCTCCGTCAATCCAGCCACACGCCGTCGAACCGGTGCCCCCCGAGCGGCGAGAACGTCAGCCCGTGTACACGTTTCGACACCGGCAGCGACACGATCGACGTCGCGATCGGCGTGAACGGCACCTGGTCCTTGAACACCACCTGCGCCTGTTCGTACAGCGCCGTGCGCTTCGCGACGTCCGCATTCGAGCGCGCCGCGCTCACCAGCTTTTCGAAATCCTGATTGCACCACTTCGCGAGGTTGCTGCCGTGCACCGCGTCGCAGCCGAGCAGCGTGCCGAGCCAGTTGTCGGGGTCGCCGTTGTCGCCCGACCAGCCGTACAGGATCGCGTCGTGCTGCCCGTCGTGCTTCGCGCGGCGGTTGTATTCGCCCCACTCGTAGCTGACGATCTTCGCGCGCACGCCGATCTTCGCCCAGTCCTGCTGGATCAGTTGCGCCATCAGCTGCGCATTCGGGTTGTACGGGCGCTGCACCGGCATCGCCCACAGCGTCAGGTCGAAGCCGTTCGGGAAACCGGCCTGCGCGAGCAGCGCCTTCGCGGCGGCCGGATCGCGCGGCGCATCCTTCAGGCGCGGGTTGTACGACCATTGTGCGGGCGGCATCGGGTTCGTCGCGATCTTCGCGTCGCCGTTGAAGACGGTCTTCACGATCGCCGTCTTGTCGATCGCGATGTCGAGCGCGCGCCGCACGTCGACGCGATCGAGCGGCGCATGCTGCGTGTTGTACGCGACGAAACCGACGTTGAAGCCCGTTCCCGAGAACAGCTCCAGCTTCGGGTCGCGCCGCACCGTGTCGAGATCGGCCGGCCGCGGGAACGCCGATACCTGGCATTCGCCGGCCACCAGCTTCTGCAGGCGCGCGGCCGGATCGGGCGTGATCGCGAACACGAGCCGTGCGAGCTTCACGTCGCCCGGCTTCCAGTAGTCGGGGTTCGCTTCGTAGCGGATCAGCGCATCCTTCTGATACGTGCGCAGCAGGAACGGCCCGGTGCCGACCGGGAACTGGTTGATGTCGGCCTCGCGATGGCGCGCCGCGAGCTGCGACGCGTATTCGGCCGACAGCACCGACGCGAACGCCATCGCGAGGTTGCGCACGAACACGACGTCGGGCGTCTTCAGCTCGAAGCGCACCGTGTAGTCGTCGACCTTCTCGATGCGCTCGACGTTGCGGTCGAAGCCGAGATCGCTGAAGTACGGGAAGCTGACCGGGTAAGCCTTGCGGAATGGATCGTCGGGATCGAGCATCCGGCGGAACGTAAACACGACGTCGTCGGCCTGGAACGGCCGCGTCGGCTTGAACCATGCAGTCGTCTGGAATTTCACGCCATGCCGCAGGTGGAACGTGATCGCGCGCTGATCGGGCGACACGTCCCAGCTCGTCGCGAGTGACGGTTCGAGATCGAGCCTGCCGCGCCTGAACTGCACGAGCCCGTTGTAGATCGTGTACGTGCTCGCGTCGAAATCGGTGCTCGTCGTGTGCTGGCCCGGATCGAAGCCGGCCGGGCTGCCTTCGCTGCAGTATACGAGCGTCTTGCCGGCCGGCGCGGCGAGCGCCTGCGTGGCCGCGCCGGCGAGCAGCAGCGACGCGGCCACGCAACGAAGTGCGACAACGGCATGCGGTGCACGACGTGCGCGGCGCGCGGCTGACGAAACGAAAGAATGCTTCATGGTGGCGGAAAGAAGGAATGAGTCATGCGAATGACGACGGCCGATCTTCGCGCGCCTCCCGCCGATCGCTTACCAATTAATTCGGCGTTGCTTATCGCCGCGGGTGCATCCCGCTGTCCGTGCATGAATATGTCCGCGCAAGCGCCGGGACATCGCCCGGCAGCCTTGCCTCGCCACCGCCTTCCGGCCCCCTGCAGATTCTCCGGAATTGGCGCATCGTATCGGCTGGCAAACGCCGGCAGAGGCGCGCCGGGATCCGCCCGGCGACGCCACGCCGCCAGTTCCTGGAGGACCCACGATGTCGATCAGCTCCGATACGCCCTCTCGTCCCGTGAAGTCGCCGGGCCCCGATCATCCGATCGCGATCGAGCCGCATCCGTGGCGCGTGGTGGTCTCGGTGGCCGGCAAGGTCGTCGCCGATACGCGTCGCGCGCTGGCGCTGCGCGAGGCCAGCTATCCGGCCGTGCTCTACATCCCGCGCGAAGACGCCGACATGTCGCTGCTGCGACGCACCGACCACGCGACATACTGCCCGTACAAGGGCGACTGCACGTACTACTCGATCCCGGCCGGCGGCGCACGCGCGACCAACGCGGTGTGGACCTACGAGCATCCGTATCCGGCCGTCGAAGCGATTCGCGGGCACCTCGCGTTCTATCCGGACCGCGTCGATTCGATCGAGGAAAGCGCCGCCGACGCAGCCTGAGCGCGGCTGATTTGCATATGCGCATTCATTGGTTGGCCGCCGGCCCGCGCGGCCGTATCGTCCTGAATCCGGCGCGGGCCGGCCCGTTGCGAGCAGCGCCCGCATCCGGCCCCGTCCTGCGCCGGCCGCGCCGCCTTTGCGCGCGCCCCGTGAACCCGCACGCAGGACACCCCGATGAGCGACACACCGCACGCAGACGTTGAAACGACCCCGGCGAACCCGCGCCGCCGCCAATGGCTGCACGGCGCGGCCGCCGGGCTTGCCGGACTCGCGCTCGGGCCGCTCGCGACCCTGCCCGCACGGGCCCAGGACAACGGCACGCGGCTGCGCATCGGGTTCCAGAAATACGGCAACTTCGTCGTGCTGAAGGCCCGCGGCACGCTCGAGAAGCGCCTCGCGAGCCAGGGCGTCGCGGTGCAATGGCTCGAATTCCCGGCCGGCCCGCAACTGCTCGAAGGGCTGAACGCCGGCGCGATCGACGTCGGCACGGTCGGCGAAACGCCGCCGATCTTCGCGCAGGCGGCCGGCGTCGATTTCGTCTATATCGGCAACGAGCCGCCCGCGCCGCAGGGCGAAGCGATCGTCGTGCTGCCCGATTCGCCGATCCGCAGCGTCGCGCAGTTGCGCGGCAAGAAGGTCGCGTTCAACAAGGGCTCGAACGTCCACTACCTGCTCGTGAAGGCGCTCGAACACGCGGGCCTCGCGTATGCGGACATCCAGCCGATCTACCTGACGCCCGCCGACGCGCGCGCCGCGTTCGTGCAGCGCAGCGTCGATGCGTGGGTGATCTGGGATCCGTATCTGGCGGCCGCCGAACGGCAGCTCGGCGCGCGCGTCATCGCGAACGGCGAAGGGCTCGTGCGCAACACGCAGTACTACCTCGCCGCGCGCAAGTACGCAGCCGCTCACCCGCAGGTGCTGCGCGCGCTGCTCGACGAAGTCGACGCGGTCGATCGCTGGGCGCGCGACCACACGCCCGACGTCGCCGCGCAACTGTCACCGCTCGTCGGCCTCGACGCGCCGACGCTCGAAGTCGCGCTCAAGCGCGCCGGCTACGGCGTGCAACCGATCACCGACGCGACGGTCGCGTATCAGCAGAACATCGCCGACACGTTCAGCACGCTGAAGCTGATTCCGGGCAAGCTGACGGTCGCCAACGCGCGCTGATGCGCTGCCGAAGCACGACGCGACGCGACTCGTTATGGGGCAAGCGCTGCGCCGATGCGCCGCCATTCGTCGTAGTCGATGACGAGGCCGGCTTCGTCGATCGCGATATCGGCCGCATAGGTGCCGCTCTCGTAGCGATACACGTGTGGCGCCGTATGCGTATAACGCTGCTCGCCGCGCACGATGGCGAAATCCGGAAAGCGCAGCCATGCGGTATGGATCGTCGCGGCGTCGCCGACGGCCAGCGCCAACCGCCGGATCGGCAGCGTATTGGTCGACGGGCTGAAACCGAGGTCGATGTCGGTCGCGCCCGCGAGCAGCGGCGCGTCGACGCCGTCGATCGTCCAGCGCCCGCCGTCGCATCCGAGGTCCAGCCGTTGCGGCGGCGACGTGCCGAGCCAGCGTGTCACGCGCGCCGAGCGCGTGAGCCAGTCGGCACCGCATGCGATCGCATAGTCGATGCGAAACGGCGTGCCGTCGATCGCGCCCGATACCGAACCCGACAGATCGATTCCCGCTCGCGTCTCCGCGAGCCGGCACCATTCGGCCGCCTGCCACGTCTGCACGATCTGCCATGCGACGCATCGCGTGCGCACCGCTTCATCCTGTTGCGTCATGTCGCCGTCTCCTGTCGGTCGCGCGAAAGCCGATTTTCGCTCATCGCGTCGATGAACACACGCGGCTTCGGCAACCGACCTCCGGCGATACGGATTGCGCCCGCCCTCACGCCTGCAACGACTTCCCCGGCTCCTTCACGTGCGCGTCGACTTCCATCTGGTAGAAGCGCGCGCTGACGAACCCGAACAGCGTCCAGCCCAGGAACACGCACAGGCCGCCGAGCATCAGCGCCTGCTCGCCCGAGCTGAACAGCGCATAGAAGCTGTACGCGGTCGCGACCATCGCGATCACGTTCGTCACCAGCGCCTTGGCCGGCGGCACCTTCGCGACCTTCTGGATCGTGATCAGCGCGGCCATCGACATCACGTACGGCACGAGGTTCGTGACGACCGCGAGATCGACGATCTTCTGGAACTGGCTGCTCAGCTCCGGGCTGATCGTCATCAGCGCCAGCGCGACCTGCGCGACGAGCAGGATCACCATGCCGACGATCGGCGTGCCGGTGCGCGTCGCACGCGCGAACACCGGCAGGAAGTAGCCGACGTCCGCCGAGCTCTTGAACACCTGCGCGACCGTGAACTGCCAGCCGAGCAGCGAGCCGATGCACGCGATCACCATCAGCGCGGTGACGATCGTACCGACCGTCGGCGTGAACATCGTCGCGAACGCGATGCCGAACGGCGCGTTCGACTTCGCGAGGATCGCGTTCGGCACGATCCCCGCGATCACGTTGGTCGATACGATGTAGAAGATCGCCGATGCGATCGTGCCGCCGAGCACGGCGATCGGCACGTTGCGCTCCGGGTTCTCCACCGCATCCGAGTTCGCGCATGCCGATTCGAGCCCGAGGAACGCCCACAGCGTCACCGCGATCGAACTGCCGACGGCCGGCCCGAACGGCATGTCGTGCGGATTCCACGCAGCGCCCCAGGTCGCGCCGCTGAACCAGAACCAGCCGATCAGCGACACGATGACGACCGGAATGATCACGCCCCATACGGTCACCGCACCGATCCGGCCGGTGATGCGCGAGCCGCCGAAGTTCGCGACCGTCGTGAACACGAGCAGGAAGATCGTCCACAGGCCCGTCTGCAGCGGCGACAGCGTCGCGCCGAACAGCACGGTGCCGTAGCCGACCGCCGTGACGCCGATCGCGACGTTGGCGATCACGAGCGACAGCCCGTACGTGTAGTTCGCCATGTAGTTGCCGGCCTTGCCGAACGCGTATTCCGCGTAGCCGCCCATCCCGCCCGGCTTGCGGCTCAACATCCCGCAGCGCGCGAACGCATAGGCCAGCGCGAGCGAGCCGCCGGCCGTGACGATCCACGACAGCAGCGAGATCGTGCCGACCTGCGCGAGCTTCGACGGCAGCAGGATGATGCCGGAGCCCATCATGTTGACCGCCGTGAGGATGGTGAGCTGCCAGACGTTCATCCGGTTCTTCGCCGCGGCCGCCGGGGCCGCGGCGGACATGCGTGCTGCGTTTTCCATGATCTCGATCCTTCGATGTGATGCCGCCGCGCGGCCGGTCGCTCGTGCGTCCGGCCTCTCGTTCAGGCCGTCAGGCAGTACACGCGATACGTGCCGTCCTCGACTTCCACGCCGTGCGTATCGTGCGCGAAGCCCGGAAAGCGACGGTCGTACGCTTCGAGCGCCTTCAGGTAGCCGAGCACCGGGCCGCCGGCCGGCCCCGCGTTCTCGCCCGGCATCAGCAGCGGAATGCCCGGCGGATACGGCACGACGCCGGTAGCGACCGTGCGCCCGGCCAGCTCGTCGAGCGTGACCTGCTCGACGCGGCCCTGCACGAGATGCTCGTACGCGCGCACCGGGCTCATCTCCGGCTTCGGCAGGATCGAAAACGCCTCCGACATCAGCCGCGTCGTGCCGAGCTGCTCCATCGCCGCGAACATCGTGTCGGCCAGGTCCTTCAGCCCCATGCCCGCATAGCGCGCGCCGTGTTCCTTCGCGAGCGACGGAATCGCCATGTCGAGCGGCAGGTTCGCGTCGTAGTCGCGCTTGAAGTCGCACAGCGCGCTGACGAGCGAGCCCCACTTGCCCTTCGTGATGCCGATCGAGAACAGGAACAGGATCGTGAAGTCGGTCGTCTTCTCGACGACGATCCCGCGCGCATCGAGATAGGCGGTGACGACGCTCGCCGGAATGCCGACCGGCATCAGGCCGCCGGCCGGCGCGACGCCCGGCGTGACGATCGATACCTTGATCGGATCGAGCATGCAGTAGCCGTCCTCGATATTGCCGAAGCCGTGCCATTGCGCGCCGGGGCGCAGCACCCAGCACGACGGATCGCTCGCGAGCAGCTCGGGCGGCGCTTCATGGAACGGCAGCGTGCGGCCCGTGCGTGCCTCGAGCACGGTGTCGGGTTGCCAGCATTCGAAGAACCAGTCGCCCTTCGCGTCGAACTCGTTGTTCATCCGCGCGATCATCTGCCGGAATGCGACGGCCTCCTCGATCGACTCGTGCGTCAGCGCTTCGCCGCCGGGGCCGTCCATCATCGCGGCCGCGACGTCGTTCGACGCGATGATCGCGTAGTTCGGCGACGTCGACGCGTGCATCATGAACGTTTCGTTAAACTGACCATGCGGAATCGGGCTGCGGCCGTCGCGCACGTGGATGTACGACGCTTGCGACAGCGCGGTCAGCAGCTTGTGCGTCGACTGCGTCGCGAACACCGTGGGCCGGTCCGCACGATGGTCGCGCGGATCGCCGTGCATCGCATGGCGGTCGCGGTAGATCGGATTGAAGCGCGCGTAGCCGTACCACGCTTCGTCGAAGTGCAGGCGGTCGACGCTCGCGCCGAGCAGTTCTTCGACGCGCGTGACGTTGTAGCAGAGGCCGTCGTAAGTCGAGTTCGTGACGATCGCGTGCTTCGGCTGGCGATCGGCGAGCCCGGCCGCGAGCGGGTTCGATGCGATCGCCTCGCGGATCGCCGCCTGCGTGAGACGCTCGGACGCGATCGGCCCGATGATCCCGTAGCGGTTGCGCGTCGGTACCAGGTAAGTCGGAATCGCGCCCGACATCGTCATCGCATGCTCGGCCGACTTGTGGCAGTTGCGGTCGCACAGCGCGATCTGGTCGCGGCTCACGCTCGCCATCAGGATAATGCGGTTCGACGTCGACGAACCGTTCGTCACGTGATACGTGCGATGCGCGCCGAACACGCGTGCCGCGTAGCGCTCGCTTTCGCCGATCGGGCCCGAGTGGTCGAGCAGCGAGCCGAGTTCGCCGACCGAGATCGACAGGTCGGAGCGGAACAGCGATTCGCCGAAGTATTCGAAGAACGCGCGGCCGACCGGCGACTTCAGGAAGCCCGTGCCGCCCGTGTGGCCGGGCGTATGCCACGAGTATTCGTAGACGCGAGAGAACTTCGCGAGCGCGCCGAACATCGGCGGCAGCACGGTCGAGCGATAGCGTTCGATCGCCGCGTGGATGCGCCCGCCGATGAAATCGGCCGTATCCTCGAGCAGCCACACGAAATCGTCGACCTGGCCCATGACCGCGGACGGCACCGACGACGCGACGCTGCGGTCGGCCAGCAGGAAGATCGGCACGTTGGCGTTGCGATGCCGGATCGCTTCGACCACCGCCTCGGACGGCCCGTGGCCGTCCACGCCGAGATCCCAGTCGAGCAGCACGCACTGGATCGACGGATCGGAACGGATCAGCATGATCGCATCGTCGGCGGATGTCGCCGTGAGCACGTCGATGTCGCGTTGCGCGAGTTCCGCGCTCAGTGTGCGGACCGCGCGTCCGGTCGCCGTTTCCTGCGTGATTTCGTCGTCGACCAGCAGCGCACGCATGCCGAGACGACGAATGCCGCCGGCGGATGTATTCATGATGTTGCCCTCGCTGTTCCGATGCTTCGTTGGTGTTGTTCGTCTCACGAGCACGCGGACAGCAGGCCACGGTTGGCGACATGAGACGCTCGTCATTCCGGTTTGATTCGCCATCCGATTCGGATGCCGACTATGCCATGGATGCCTTTCGATGAAAAGCCGACGATTCGGCGAAACCGTCGATCCCTTTCAAATCGGATTTCATAATTGGATCATTTTTATGTGCCCCGCAGCACGCCAATTCCCGCTTGTTTGATCCTTCTCATCTTTCAATGAAATTGCCGTTTCCGGTCGATTGAATTCGCCGGATTTTGTTGCTACGATCGGCTGCGTCGCGCACTGACCGGCGGCAGCCGTGCCTCGCTGCGCAAAGCTGCTTCCTCGGCGCGCATCGGCATTCAGCATTCGCGGAAGCGTTTCAATCGGCTGCAGCGCGTGTCGAATTACGTATCGGCACGAATTCGGCTCCCGTTTCCGCACATTTACCGGAGAGTTCGCGTGAGCCTGTTGAAAATCGCAGTCGAGCCGGCGCTGATTGGCGCCTTTCTCACCACGCACGAACAGGTCGACGTATTTCAGACCGATTTCACGAATATCGCGGCAATCGTCGTCGGAATCGATGCGGCGCAAAAAATCCTGAAAACGGTCGAAAGAACCGGCTTCGCGATCCCGTTCTTCGTCGCGGTCGAGCCCGACCAGGAAGTGCCGCCGTCGGTCCTGCCGAGCGCGAGCGGCGTGATCCAGCTCGGGCGCGGCAGCCGCCACTATTACGGCCGGCAGATTTCAGCCGCCGCCGATATCTACAGCGAGAACCTGCTGCCGCCGTTCTTCAAGGTCATGCGCGAATACGTGCAGCGCGGCTACGTCGAGTTCGACTGCCCCGGCCACCAGGGCGGCCAGTTCTTCTCGAATCATCCGCTCGGCCGGATGTTCGTCGACTTCTTCGGCGAGACGCTGTTTCGCGCCGACCTCTGCAACGCGGACGTCCGGCTCGGCGATCTGCTGATCCACGAAGGCCCCGCGCTGGAAGCGCAGCGCAATGCCGCGCGAATCTACAACGCCGACAAGACCTGGTTCGTGCTGAACGGCACGTCGACGTCGAACAAGGTCGTCACGAGCGCGCTGCTCGCGCCCGACGATCTCGTGCTGTTCGATCGCAACAACCACAAGTCGGTGCACCTCGGCGCGCTCGTGGTGTCCGGCGCGCGGCCCGTCTACCTCGAAACCGCGCGCAACGCGTGGGGCCTCATCGGCGGCGTCGACAGCGCGGCGCTCGGCGAAGCGCGCATTCGCGACGCGATCCGCGACGTCGCACCCGAGCGCGCCGACCTACCGCGCCCGTTCCGGCTCGCGGTGATCCAGCTCGGCACCTACGACGGCACGATCTACAACGCACGCGAGATCGTCGACCGGATCGGGCATCTGTGCGACTACATCCTGTTCGACTCTGCGTGGGTCGGCTACGAACAGTTCATCCCGATGATGCAGGACTGCTCGCCGCTGATGCTGACGCTCGGCCCCGACGATCCCGGCATCTTCGTCACGCAATCGGTGCACAAGCAGCAGGCCGGCTTCTCGCAGACGTCACAGATCCACAAGAAGGACAGCCACATCGAAGGCCAGAAGCGTTTCTGCGATCATCGGCGCTTCAACAACGCGTACATGATCCATGCGTCGACGAGCCCGTTCTACCCGATGTTCGCGGCACTCGACGTCAACGCGCAGATGCATGCGGGCCCGGCCGGCAAACGACTGTGGCGCGACTGCGTCGCGCACGGCGTCGATGCACGCAAGCTGCTGCTGAAAACCTGCCGCCAGATCCGCCCATTCGTTCCGCAGCAGGTCGACGGGCGCCCGTGGGCCGACTACCCGACCGAGCAGATCGTCGACGACCTGCGCTTCTTCCGCTTCCATCCGGCCGACACGTGGCACGGCTTCGAAGGCTATGCGAACGACCAGTACTTCGTCGATCCGTGCAAGCTGCTGCTGACGACGCCCGGCATCGATCGCGACACGCACGAGTACGCGCCGTTCGGCGCGCCGGCGCCGATCCTCGCGCGCTACCTGCGCGAGCACGGCGTCGTGCCCGAGAAGGCCGACCTGTACACGATCCTGTTCCTGCTCACGCCGTCGGAAAGCTTCGGCAAGCTGCAGCATCTGGTCGCGCACCTCGCGCAGTTCGAACGCCATCTCGACCAGGACACGCCGCTGCGCGAAGCGATCCCGTCGTTGTGCGAAGCGTATCCGGAGCTGTACGGCAGCATGCGCCTGCGGCAGTTGTGCCAGCGCATGCACGATTTCTACCGCAGCCACGACATGAAGCATCTGCAGAAGCAGATGTTCCGGCGCGCGCAGTTCCCGAAGCAGGCGATGCTGCCGCAGGCCGCGAATGCCGAGCTGATCCGCAACAACGTCGAGCTCGTCACGCTCGATCGCATCGAAGGCCGGATCGCGACCGAAGGTGCGCTGCCCTATCCGCCCGGCATCTTCTGCGTGGTGCCCGGCGAAGCGTGGGGCGGCCCGGCGCTCGACTACTTCCGCGCGCTCGAAGCCGGGATCAACGCGCTGCCGGGTTTTGAGCCGGAGATTCAGGGCGTCTACCTGCAGACGAAACCGGACGGCACGAAGCAGGCATCGGCGTACGTGGTGGCCGACCACCCGCGCGCGTCGCTGGCCTGACCGCGCAGCCCGCTTGCCGCGTCACCACGCCTGCCGATAGATCGCCAGCGCGTCGGCCTCGGTCACCTCGCGCGGATTGTTCACGAGCAGGCGCGTCTGCAGCATCGCGTCCGACGCCATCCTCGGCAGGTCGCCCTCGCCGATGCCGACTTCGCGCAGCGTGCGCGGGATGCCCGTCGCGACGATCAGCCGGTCGATCTCCGCGATCAGCGTATGCGTTCTCGCTTCGTCGCTGCCCGTCGCCGACGGCGCGACGATCGCCGCGAGTTCCGCATACAGCGGCGCGGCAGCCGGCGCGTTGAAGCGCAGCACGTGCGGCAGCACGAGCGCATTCGACAGCCCGTGCGGCACGTGGAAGATCCCGCCGACCGGATAGGCCAGCGCATGCACGGCCGCGACCGGCGCATTCGCGAACGCCTGCCCGGCGAACATCGCGCCGACCAGCATCGACTCGCGCGCGTGCCGGTTGCGGCCGTCGTCGCACGCCGCGAGCAGGTTGCGCGACAACAGCGTCAGCGCGTGCACGGCCAGCATGTCGGACACCGGATTCTTCAGCCGCGCGGACGTATAGGCTTCGATCGCATGCACCATCGCGTCGATGCCCGTCGCGGCCGTCGCCGCACGCGGCAGGCCGAGCGTCAGCTCGGCATCGAGGATCGCGACGTCCGCGAACAGGTGCGGCGACACGACGCCCATCTTGCGCGCCTCGCCGACCGTGACGATCGATACGGCCGTCACTTCGGAGCCCGTGCCGGCCGTCGTCGGCATCTGCACGAGCGGCAGCCGCGCGCTCGCGACCTTGTCGACGCCGTACATGTCGGCCAGCGCCTGCTGCCCCGGTGCAAGCACCGCGATCAGCTTCGCGACGTCCATCGACGATCCGCCGCCCAGGCCAAGCACGATCTCGGCATCGGCCGCGACGGCCCGACTGGTCGCTTCGAGCACCACGTGCTCGGGCGGATCGGCGATCACGTCGTCGATCACGGTGACCTGCCAGCCGTGCGCGGCAAGGCTCTCCAGCGCGGGCGCAAGTACGCCGCTGCGATGCAGGAACGCGTCGGTGACGACGCACAGCCGCACGAGCGCCGGAAAGCGTTCGCGCAACAACGCGCCGAGCCGGCACGCGGCGCCGAATTCGACGATCTGCGTCGGAACGGTACGGAATTGAAACGGGTTCATCGAATGCCTCCCGGTGGCGTCGCCGTGCCGGTGTCCGGCTGCACCATGTAGCGCGACACGTCGCGGCGATCGAGCAACGGAATGATCGCCCCGACGCCGATGCGCTGGAAATGCGGCGTTTCCCGATGCACGTCGAGCCCGTCCGCGTCGCGGTAACGCTCGAGGATCACGATGTGGTCGGGATCTTCCGGTGACCGGAAATACGCATAGTCGAGATTCTTCGGCTCGGCGCGGGTCGCGGGCGCGAGCTCCGCGAGCAGCTCGATCACGCGGTCGCCGTTGCCCGGCTTCGCGTAAAAATGTGCGATGACCTGCAGGTAAGGTTCATTCATGCGGGGCTCCGTGTTCGACAAACGCCCGTCGCGACGGGGGCGCACGCAATCCGCTGCGAACCGGAGGGATTCAAACGCGATGGCGCGACACCGTGTCACTGACTCGTCGTCGCATTGTATTGAATCGGCAATACCTTCGCAGCGCCGTGGCCGAACTGCGAAAAACATGTCGAATCTCGCTGCATATTCACGAAGCGTCGGTTCGTAACCATCCGCCCGCCGATACGCCGGCGACTACCACGGCACCGTCCGCCCCAGATAGTCGAGGTATTCGAGCCCGGGGCGCCCCCGCTTCGCGATCAGCATGTCGACGAGGCTCGGCACGCTCTCGTCGATGGTCAGGCGTGCATCGGGCCCGCCCAGCTCCGTACGGACCCAGCCGGGCGCCATCAGCGCCAGCGCGCGTGGCGTGTCGGCCTGGCGCGCCGCGAAGCTGCGCATGAACTGGTTCAGCGCGGCCTTGCTGCCGCGATAGACCTCGCGCATCCCGCTGACGTTGTTCGCGACGCTGCCCTGCCCCGACGACATCGCGCCGATCAATCCGTCGGCGGTCACGAGATCCTTCAACGCCTCGATCACGCGCATCGGTGCAAGCGCATTCGTAATCATCACGCGCACGAATTCGTCGGTCGTCACTTCGCCGATCGTTTCGTTCGGGTCGTTGGTCGTCCCCGCATTCACGAACAGCACGTCGAAGCGCCTGCCCGACAGGCGCTCGCGCAGCGCCGCCAGTTGCGCCGGCTCGCAGATGTCGAGCGTATCGATCCCGAGCCGGCCGTCGAAGCGGTCCGCCAGGTCGTGCAGCTTCGTGCGTCCCGATCCTTCACGCACGGTGCCCGTTACGTTCCAGCCCTTGTTCAGGAATTGCTCCGCCATCGCAAGCCCGAGGCCGCGCGAAGCCGCGACGAGCAGGATCGAGGGTGCGTTCGGGTTCGATACGGTCGATTGCATGGTTGCCGCCTTTGCCGGGTTTCACGATGCGCCTACTATAGGCGCGCACCGGACCATGCACCAGACGCACCGAATGCAATCAATAGTTGCATCGAACGCCATGCCAGACCACGCAGTGGCGTATCCTGTCCGCATGGAAGACATCGACCTGAATCTCGTTACGGCGCTCGACGCGCTGCTGTCGGAAAGCAGCGTGACGGGCGCGGCGCGCCGGCTTGGCCTGAGCACGTCCGCCATGAGCCGCACGCTCACACGGCTGCGGCTCTCCACCGGCGACCCGTTGCTCGTGCGCGCCGGGCGCAAGCTCGTGCCGACGCCGCACGCGGCCGCATTGCGCGACCGCGTGCATGCGATCGCGAGCGACGCGCGCGCCGTGCTGCGGCCGGCGACGGCCGACGTGGACATGGCGACGCTCGCATCCACGTTCACCATTCGCGCGTCGGCGTCGTTCATGGAAATGCTGTCCGGCCCGGTGGTCGCCGCGATCGGCGAAGTCGCGCCGCACGTGCGCATCCGCTTCGTGCCCAAGCCCGACCGCGATCCGCAAGCGCTGCGCGACGGCACCGTCGATCTGGAAATCGGCAAGCGCGGCGACGACGCGCCCGAGCTGCACACACGCATGCTCGGTCACGACTGGCACGTCGCGGTGGCGCGCGCCGGACATCCGCTGTTCGCGTCGGCCAGGATCACGCCCGCACGCTATGCGGCCTGCCGTCACGTGATCGCATCGCAGCTCGGCGATTTCGGCGGACCGGCCGACGACTCGACCGACCGATCCGGCCCGGGCCAGACCGTGCACGTCGTCGTCCCCGGCTACCCCGATGCGATGCGTGTTGCGGCCAGCACCGACCTGATCGCGCTGGTGCCGCGCTCGAGCCTCGGCAACGCGTTCTCGCCGGGGCTCGCGGAAGCCCTCGGGCTGCGCAGCTTCGAGATCCCGGTCCGCCTGCCCGCGATCCTCGTCGCCGCGCTATGGCATCCGCGCAATCACGGCGATCCCGTCCATCGTCGCCTGCGCAACGCGGTGATTGCGGTCTGCCAGCGCGCGTATCCGGATTCCCGCGCGCCACGCACACCGGCACGCGGCGCGGGAACACGCACGGCCGGCTGACGCCGAGCGCGTACCCGACGCCCGCCCCGGCGGCGCCGGCGGGCCCTTCGGCTAAAATGCCGCACTTTCCACCTTGTCCGGCCCGCTCGCCATGCAACCCGCCTCCCACGCCCAACCCGCCTCCCACGGCACAGACGCCGCAGAATCGGCCCGCGACCTCGTCTACGGCCCGAACGACCGGCCGGCGCCGATGGTCGCCTTCGTCGCCGCGCTGCAGCACCTGCTGGCGATCATCGTGCCGATCGTCACGCCCGGCTTGTTGATCTGCCAGGCGCTCGGCGTATCCAGCCGCGATACGACCCTGATCGTATCGATGTCGCTGGTGATTTCCGGCATCGCCACCTTCGTCCAGTGCAAGCGCTTCGGCCCGCTGGGCGCCGGCCTGCTGATCGTCCAGGGCACCAGCTTCAACTTCGTCGGCCCGCTGATCGCGGGCGGCAGCCTGATGGTCAAGCAGGGCACGCCGGTCGAGACCGTGATGGCCGCGATCTTCGGCGTCGTGATTGCCGGTTCGTTCGTCGAGATGAGCGTGTCGCGCATCCTGCCGTTCGTGAAGCGCCTGATCACGCCGCTCGTCACCGGCATCGTCGTGCTGCTGATCGGCCTCACGCTGATCAAGGTCGGCCTCGTCAGCATGGGCGGCGGCTTTGGCGCGATGGCAAAGGGCACGTTCGCGAGCGCGGAGAACCTTACGCTGTCCGGCCTCGTGCTCGGCACGATCATCCTGCTGAACCGCGTGCCGATCGTCTGGGTGCGCAGTACCGCGCTCGTCATCGCGCTCGCGATCGGCTATCTCGCGGCTGCGTTCCTCGGCCGCCTCGACTTCACCGGCATGCAGCAGGCCGCGCTGTTCCAGGTTCCGACGCCGCTGCACTTCGGCATCGGCTTCTCGTGGTCGCTGTTCGTGCCGATGCTGATCATCTACCTCGTCACGTCGCTCGAAGCGATCGGCGACGTCACCGCCACCAGCAAGATCTCGAACGAGCCGGTCGAGGGGCCGGTGTGGATGCAACGAATCAAGGGCGGCGTGCTCGTCAACGGCGCGAACTCGCTGCTGGCCGGCGTGTTCAATACGTTCCCGAGCTCCGTGTTCGCGCAGAACAACGGCGTGATCCAGATCACCGGCGTCGCGAGCCGCCATGTCGGCATCTGGATCGCGGGCATGTTGGTGGTGCTCGGCCTGTTCCCGGTCGTCGCCGGCGTGCTGCAGGCCGTGCCGGAGCCCGTGCTCGGCGGCGCGGCGATGGTGATGTTCGGCGCGGTGGCCGCATCGGGCATCAACATTCTCGCGGGCGTCCAGCTCGACCGCCGCGCGCTGCTGATCATCGCGGTGTCGCTGGCGCTCGGCCTCGGCGTGTCGCAGGTGCCGGACATTCTGAACAGCCTGCCGCACGCGCTGAAGAACGTGCTGGAATCGGGCGTCGCAACGGGCGGCATCTGCGCGCTCGTGATGAACTGGTTCCTGCCGGAAAAGAAGTAAGGACGGAATGCGCGGCAACCGCGCGGTGTTTCAGGCACCGCGTCGGCCGGCCCGCACGCCGGTTCAACCCGACCGCGCCAGACAGCCGCGGCCTCGCACCAGAGGCAATCCGCGTCGCCCGAAATAAGATGGCCACCCGAAGGGCGACGCGCGTATGATGAACTCATCCGGGCATTCTTGAGCCGTTCGACTGCTCGCCCTCCATCTCCCCTCTTGCTGCATCGCGCTCACGTTCGCACGCAGCGTTACGCCTTTCGCCCCACCCCGTCGCGCCACACTGGCGATACTGGCCGGACGCGTTCGTCCCCGCGATTCGTCGCGACCGAACGTTCAGAAGCTCGTCATGAGCGTGCGTCTTTATCGTGGGTTCGAATTTTGCCCGCTCATTTGTCCCCATGTGCCGGCGCAGAACGGCCGCCCGCATGATGACGACGCCGGCTTCGTCACAGTGGTCGAGATTTTACGTGCGGGCACTGACGACAACATCGCTCGAAACTGGCCCGCACGGCGGCTTTTCGAGTGAAATCAAACGCGCTCGCCGTGCAGCAAGCCAAGAAGTGAACCATAACCGGGAGTCGAAAAACATGAGCTGGTACTGCGATGTGGAGCGCGAACTGGCTCATATCAGGGGAGCGATCGGACTGCTCGAGCAAACACACGACGCCTTCACCAACCGATCGCCAGTGAGCGATCCGGCGTATTGGCGAGTCAAGCTCGACACACTCCGGACACGATTTGAGCGCAATAAGGTACTTGAATACCAGATCACCGAGCTTTCCGCTCGCCTCGATCGAATCCGGGATCCGAACTTCCGCAAATAAGAATTTGCCACGCACGTCCGAGAATTCGGTTGCACATCAATTCGGGACCCAACACATCTTGAATACCGGATTGCAGGCTGCAGAACAGCTCGGCGAACGCAGTATCCGCGGCGGCGGTCGTCGCGCGAGTCGCCTTGACCCGGCCTCACTCGCGAGTCGGTTCGTCATCCATATCGTTTTTCCGGCATGCACCCCGGGAAGCAGCCAAACCGGGCTCATGCCGGACTTCGGAGCAACATCATGACTGACGCCAACCCAAACAGCACCTTCCGGCACCTTCCACTGACACCCGAACAGGATGCGGAAATCCGGCACTACATCAGGAAGAAAGAACAACGGGGCGAACCATGGGACACCCCGGAACTGGCGACGATGCTCAAGGACATGCTCGATCCTCCCGTCAATGACGACGAGGAGCCCGACGCCGACGTCGAGGAAACGAAGCTGGCCTGCGAGTATGCATTGGCCTCGATCGACGAGGCCATGGAACCTGTTTCCGCGAGTGAGGAACGAAACGCGGCAATGGAAGCCGAGGAGATGAAACACCCCAGGCGGTAGCGCGCCTCCAGATCCGAAACTCGAACCGAAGCTGCGCCGTCGTCCTGATCTTCATCGCCTTTGTGTCGCCCTTCCGTATCGTTGCCGCTTGCAAAAGGTGGAACGAATGCGTCGGGCACGATCCTGACGCCGCAAGCTGCATCGACACCGGGCCCGAAGACGGGCGATGTCGCGCAAAGCCCGGTCGAAGCGAGCGAACTCCGTGGACTCGCCCCAGGCAAGCTTTGCCTTCAACCTGGACCGGCCGGCCATCCTTCCACCCGCTTTGTCGCGTATGCAACCGCATCGTCACGCGCCTCGAAGCCGGCCAGATCGCCGCTGGCGTGCGCTTGTCCCTGACGGCGGATGCGATCGCGGATTCCTTCCGATCCGATCGCAGGCATGACACCTGCATCGAGTGCGTTTCGCCATCCTGACCGAATCCCTTCCGAGCAAACCACGGCAGTGCACGACCTGTGCAGACGACCGTTCAGAAGAAGTTCAGTGCGCCCATAGCTGGCCACGCCGCTCGATCGAGGCCACAACGATATTCAATACATGACGGACGACGTCCTCATCCGTCATACCCGCATCAAGGTACTGGCGGACCTTCATGATCTGCGGCTGATGAGAACCGTCATCGTTGTCCATCACGAAAATACTGGCCGTCGCGGTGTCGGTCATCAGGGCTACCTGAATGGTCTTGCCGCAAACGATCGTTTGCATGCTTAGGGTAGTCATCGCCGTGTCCGGTCTGGTTATTGGGGGCTCAAGTATGCGCCCCTATACCCGGGCGAATCCTCCTGTAAGCGCTCCATTTCCAGCCGGTTCACGGGTTATTCGCTCGCTGCGAGCAGCTTCGACTTATCGGTGCAATTTCGGTGCCGATCGCTCGGGTTTGTTTTGCATCTCGGATTCAACCCGCCGGTTCCCGGTGCTCGCACAAGTCACTCTGGACATAACCGGTTTCCGTATGATCGAGCGGTTCCGGCAGATGCCGCCTTGGCACCGTGATCAACGCTGGCTAGAATCTCGCCAGTGTCCATGCACCCGAGCCCATGAGTTCTCCCCAACCGACCGAAGTACCCGTTAAAGAACGGGCGACGATCGTCTGCTACCGCGACGGCCAAGTCTTGCTCGTCGCGCGCGCGTCGTCGCGCTGGGCCCTTCCGGGCGGCACGATCAAGCGTGGGGAAACGCCGCTCGAAGCCGCGCATCGCGAGTTATGCGAAGAAACCGGCATAACCGGCCAGCATCTCGTTTACTCGATGCAGTTCACCGGACTCGCGAAGGCACATCACGTGTTCTTCACCGAAGTCGGCCCGAACCAGACGCCGCAAGCGAACAACGAGATCGAGAAATGCAGGTGGTTTCCCGTCGACGGCGTCGACGACCTACGCGCGAGCATCCCGACGAAGCGAATCGTCGAACTCGTCTATAACCACGAAATCCGCAAGTCGTAGCCCGCACGAATCCCGTGCGGCTCGTGCGCATAGAGGACAAGCGCATTCCCGAGCCGTCGCCGGCCCGAGTCGTTTTTCGCGAATCACAGCGGCCGCACGACCGCTCAATGCGCGCGCTTTCTTCGTAACTCGTGCGTGGAATAAACGACGAGGAAGATGCCCAGCATCGCGGCACCGGACGCCATGAAGTCGTTTGCGGTTCCCGAGCTGTGCAGGGACGTCGGGAAGATGCCGAGACTCAGTCCTGCGGCGGCAAGAAGCAATCCTGCAGCCACACCCCAGATCGGTCCGGCGGTCTTTTCGATTTTATTTTTCATGCAGCACCCGTCTACAGTCATTACCTGGCCGGTATCGGCAAAAGGCGCCGCGCCTACCTCCAGTGGTTCCACTATAGCCGGGAAATAATTCGCAAACTTTCAGTGCTTTTCCCGATCAAGTTTGCTCGGTTACGGCCGCTGTGCAGTGCCGGCCCGCGGCGCAAGTGCGCGCCGTCAAGCACGCCGATTCGCAGGAAAACGGGATGGCGGAAGGCAGCCGACTCCAACCATCGGCCGCGGAGACCCGCCAGGTAAGACTCCCGCAATTGCAGATGGCCTCCTACCTACGATCCTACCCATATCGGGTTCGGTGGCAATCCTATATCGGCCGCAACGCCCTGATGGCAATGGGACGCCGAGCAGTTTTCCGCCAAAATGCCCCAAAAGCTGCCCTCACGGCGTCGGTTGCGTTCAGGACGCGCCCTACAGGCCGCTACGATGCTGGCATGTGGTCCGACGAGAGAGTTATGTAAATCAATCACAGTCAGAATTATCCTGCAAACCTGCGTGATGGATTTCGGTCGGATGACGTCACTTTCGCACGGATTCTCGTTCCCCCGTCGATGGGCAGCACCCCGATGAAGTCGTCGATTGACTAATTTTTCCACAAGGAGATACCTTCAGACTCATGGCTACTTATCTCGAACTCAAAGCGCAGGCAGAAGCTCTGGCACAGCAAGCGGAGGAAGCCCGGCTCGCCGAACTGGACAGCATCATCGCGACGATGCGTGAACAGATCGCCGAGTATGGCATCACGCCCGAGCAGATTTTTGGGCGACGTCGTGCAGTTGCCACCAGCACGCGGGCGCAGATTGCCCCGAAATACCGAGATCCTAAGACCGGGGCAACCTGGAGCGGCCGCGGCAAAGCACCTCAATGGATTGCGAACGCAAAGAACCGCGATAGGTTTTTGATCGAACAGTGAATCCGACAAGCGGTTGAGCACGATGCCGTCCTCGTTCCCCACAGGAAATACTGGGCGACGTGTCGTGAGCCGACATCTTTGTTGCCGCGGCAAACGGGCATGGCGACATATTTCCGCGTGCAGCGGTGACCGTAAAAGATGGATGTGCTACGTTGACCCGTGATGGCGTCGAAGTCTGGAACTGCAGCGCGCGCTACGCTGCTGCGCACTTCAACGTTCAGTCCGCTTGGATGGATCTGCCGATGAGCCAGCGTGTTCAGATTACGCCGGGCGTCGTGTTCTCCGCCGATGTACTTGGTGCCGAGTGGGCACGCAAGTATCAACAGTTCGTCGGGGGAGAAGTGCTAAGCGGGAATGCCCCGTCCGCGGTTCGGCGGGGACGCCCTCAGCGGCGTCGCTGCGCGCTCGCGAAGCGCACGCTCAATCGCCCGTTCGCCGGCCCGCTGTATCTGGGCGTCTGGCCGCTCGTCGCACGCGGCCGGCGACGCGCGTTCGGTACGCCGGCGCGGACCGGCGGGCACCGGCACCGGCATCGGCAGCAGACGGCACCCGGCGAGTATCGCTGCGTGCGGATCGGCATGCGCACGGTTTAGTGCGCGCATGCCACGGCTATCTGCATCTCGATAACATCGTCCGCTGGCGCAACCGGATCCTGATGTTGAACTGCAAGACTGAATCCCGTCAGCGAGAAAGGCCGAGGGGAACAAGACATTGCGGCGCCGGGCCGACGAGATCCTCGCTCGGCTCGAACGGCTTTGAGCGCAGCATCGCGTGACGTCTGCTGCACATCCCCGCATTACCATGCGAAGTCCGCTCGCTGCGACACATTCAGCGCCTTCGGCAAAACAACACGCACGACGGTCCCCGTCCCGGCGGCACTATCGATTTCAATCTCCGCCCCAAGCGCTCTCGCTCGCTCTTGCATTCCGAGCAAACCATAGGTAGTTCGCTGAGATTGGGTCTTCATTTCGAAACCTTGGCCATTGTCCGCAATCGACAGTTCGTATGCGGCGCCAAGATCAGCCATTCGCAGTTCGACGTGGGTGGCATTGGCGTGGCGCATGATGTTGGTCAGGGCCTCCTGGGCCACTCGAAACACCGCGGTCGCACGCGGCTCGTCGAGCGCCGGCTCTTCGCCGATGAGCAGAAAGCGGCACGTCATCAGTTCGTGACGCGAGAACTCCGCAGCGAGCCACTCGAGCGCGGATGCCAGACCGTAATTGAGTGCTGCCGGCCGAAGATGGCTCGCAACATCGCGCACAATCCGTACAGTCTTGTCGACGAGGCTAGCCATCTCGACAATCTTCTGTGCTTGCTGCTCCGAAACAGGCGCAATTCTCCCGAGCAGGCCGAGGTTGATTTTCAGTGCGGTCAGCATCTGGCCCAACTCGTCGTGAATCGTCAATGCAATCTGCTTGCGCTCTTCTTCCCGAATCGATTCCATGTACTCCGCCAATTCCCGCAGCCGCTTTTTCGAAGCCCGGAGGTTGGCTTCGGCTCGCCGTCGCTCGGACACTTCGCCGGCCAGGCGCTCGCGATGCATTAGCAGCCGCTGATGCGCACGTCGCCGCTCGGTAATGTTCGAGATCATGCCTTCCAGAAATTCGACGGATCCCGACGAGTTCACGACTGCTCGTGCATTCAGTTCTACCCATATCCGCTCGCCATGCAGCTTGCGTAGTTCCATCTCGCATGCGACGACGCCATTATGCGCACTCGCATTCGCAAAAAGTTCGCTAATTTGCTCCGCGGAAAACAAGCGTCTCTGTGCGTATCCTCCCAGGCTTGCTTGCTTCAGTTGATCTGCGGACGGGTAATCGAACAAACGGACCATTGCGGGATTCACGTCCAGGAGCTGGCCGTCGCGATCCAGCCGGAATATCCCTTCGCTTGAGTTCTCGAAAATGCGCCGATACTTTGTTTCACTCGCACGTAACGAGTTTATCGTCGCACCTACGTTGCGAACCATGATATCCACACGCGCCGCAAACATGGCGAGTTGCCCCCTTGTCCCGACGGAGCCCGTGACACTCAAATCACCCAATGCAATCCGGTCCACCTTGCGGGACAATCGGTCGATGGGCCTCCGCACCATCCATTTCAGCAGATACAGTGTGACGATATGCAACCCAGCGAGCAGGACGAAAAAGGTTGTAAGCAGTATCGTCTGAGCGTGCCGAATCTCGGCTCTCACGATGTCGGTCGACATCACGACTTTGATAGAGCCCAGGCGCTCAGGATCCGCGCCGTCCGGACCTGCACGATATATCCCGGCAACCCGGACGATCTCGCCCATCGGACGAGTGGACGGATGTGGCTTTACCGATGAGATGACGCCACCCTGGACCGTCGTGACCGTGAACTCGTCGACTTCGGGATTGCCAGCAAGAGAATTGATCAGCGCGTCGATGGACGGCTTGTCGCCGTTACGTAGCAAGGGGGCGATTGCCAGACTCAGGAAATCGCTGATACGTGCCGTCCTGCTTTCCAGCTCGGCAAAGTGAATTTCCTCTTCGTGCTGCGTCAGTGCGTATCCACCGATTCCGCCGACAACAAGCATCATCGCAAACAGCCCCAACATCAGCCGGCCATGCAATCCGAGCCGCCGAAGCGGGTATACCAGCCATTTGATGCAAGACGTCATGCCAACTTCTTCACGTGGTCCAGTAGACGGTCGATGCCAAACTCGTCGGGGGTGCGACGAACATCGCAGCACCAGAAAAAAGGCCGAAATCCGAATCGGCCGGGCCATTGAACAGCAGCTCGCAAAAGTGCGCCGCGCGCCCGAAAGAGATCAGCGTCGACGTGTTGCAGATAACGCTCCCGACGCTGCGATGCACCACCCCTTGTCCGTCATCGTACAACAATTCAAGGCTCCTCTGAACCGCTTCTACGTCCTCTGCCCTGAATCGCGGTAGCAATGGTCGCGATCGTGCTGCCGCGCGGCGGGGCTGCGCTGCAATTGAGCAGCGAAACGCGGCGACCGCGAAATCCAACCGGCTGAGCGTGCCGTTCGTCTCAACGGAGATACCGATGGACCGGGGGCTCTGCCCCCAATTCATAGAACCGTGAAACGACTAGCTCCGACACGAGCTGCCGCACTGGCAACCCGCCTTCGTGGCCGAGGCAAAATCGCCACATGCCAATACCTGAGGCCTTGCTGCCAATTTTTTCTCAAACAATTATAATCGCGCCAATTTTTCAATATTACGAAGTAGATGCGTCGTAACGCACCCGATTGGTGCGAGACGCCACGTATGTCTGCAGCCACTTACCTCCGAGTGGGTACGCCTTATGATCCGCACCTTTATCGTCGACGACCATACCCTCGTCCGCGCCGGCATCACGCAAATCCTTTCCACGACGCCTGACATCGCTGTGGTGGCGGAAGCCGGAGATGGCGACGAGGCGCTCGCACTGCTGCGGACTCAGCCATTTGACATGTTGCTACTCGACATGATGTTGCCCGGAGCGTCAGGCGTCGAATTGATCCTGTCGATCCGTCACGAATATCCTGCACTGCCGATCCTGGTGCTGAGCGTTCATGACGACAGCCAGACAGTCACTCGTGCATTGCGCGCCGGTGCGTCTGGCTACTTGGCAAAGACCAGCGAGCCTCACATACTGATTTCAGCAATTCGCCGGCTCGCCAGCGGCGGACGCTTCATCGACCCGCAGCTCGTCGAAACACTTATCTTTGACGCGCCTCAAGCGCTACCGGCTGGCAGGGAATTGCTATCGGCTCGCGAACAGCAAGTGCTGGAGCGTCTTGCCGCAGGCTGCACCATAAACGAAATTGCCGCCGAGTTTTCCCTCAGCGCTAAAACCATCAGCACACATAAAATGAGACTCATGCAGAAGCTTGGCATCGACAATAATGCCGACCTGATTCGATATGCGATAGAAAACAATGTTCGCGCCAGCCAATTTATCTGACTTGGAAATATATTTCAAATTGATATACTCCAATACAAAATAAACTAAATTTCGGCCGAATGGCGGGGTTCGGCCACGCCCGAATTAATTCCGGCATCAGGAACATACATATGTTCGGCTTCAGCCAGATACGATTTGATATGTCGCATCAAGGTCGCACGGTGCACATTGAAGCGTTTTGCAACCTGTGACGGGGAGTAGTGTCTCAACAAGTCGCGCGCCTCGATACATTGGGCGTCGCTCAGTACCTTTGGGCGCCCGATCTGGCTGCCCCGGTCGCGAGCGGCCTCCATCCCAGCACGCGTCCGCTCACTAATTAGGCCTCGCTCGAATTCGGCAATGGCCGCGAGCATATGGAAAGTAAAGCGCCCGCTCGACGAGCGCGTATCAATATATTCCGTCAGCGATACGACGCGGATCTTACGCTTGTCGAGCTGAGCCATGATGTTCGCTAGATGGCTGAGCGAGCGTCCGAGCCGATCGAGCTTCCAGACGACGAGCGTATCGCCGGTTGCCGTC